>JAXHON010000018.1:0-54551 GCA_034519315.1 Cypionkella sp.
AGCCGCCCGCCCGCTGCCGTAAGCGTGCGATCTATCACCGATAAAAGCGATCCATCGCGCCCACCCGACAGCGATTGCACCAATTCCAAATTCCGCCGTGTGGCGGCATCGATCATCATCGTGCCGCCTGGCTTTTCCTGAACGGGCGGGCGCAGCAGTGGCAACTGCCCGCGCTGCGTTAGGGAAATATAATCCAAAACCGCGCCAAGGGCGGAAACTTCGGCGCGATCTAGCGTGCCAAAGGCATCTAAAGATCCGACCCTAAATGCCGAACAGAGCCGCTTTTCTGCGGAGGCGCTGTCAAAACTGGAACGGGAAAGTTCGGTCACGGCTGCGCCAGATTCAACGGCAATGTCGCGCAGCTTTGCCGCGTCCTCCTCTACCAACAACAGCTCGCTTGGGCATAGACGGGCCAGTTCGGGGCCAAGGCGCACGGGTGGGCAAGCGGTCACGTGCAGCGCCCCCGTCGATACATCGCACCACGCCAGCGCCGCCATATCCCGCACCACCGCATAGGCGGCCAAATAATTGTGCCGGCGGGCATCCAGTAGCGCCTCTTCGGTCAGCGTTCCCGGGGTGACAAGGCGCACAATTTCGCGCCGCACCACCGCCTTGTAGCCGCGCTTTTTCGCTTCGGCGGGATCTTCCATCTGCTCGGCAATCGCCACGCGAAAGCCTTTGCGAATCAGGGTTTGCAGATATCCTTCGGCAGCATGATAGGGCACGCCGCACATGGAAATCGGCTGGCCCTTATGCAGGCCGCGTTTTGTTAGGGTAATATCCAGCGCCGCCGCTGCCGCTATGGCATCGTCAAAGAACATCTCGTAGAAATCGCCCATACGATAAAACAACAGCGCATCTGGCATTTGCGCCTTTATTTCAAGGTATTGGGCCATCATCGGGGTGACGGCGTCCATCCAGCTTCCTTTCGGCTGGACGCAGGATACAAAAGCCCGCGCCCCGCCGAAAGGGGCTATGCGTTCTAATGCGCAAAGGCGGCTGCTTTGCCCCACAATTGGCGCACCCGCGCATCGCGGCCGCAACCTTTGCGGTAGAATTTATAGGCTTCGGATTGTCTTTTCGGACCACCGCGCGTCAGCACGATGTTTGTGCCTTTGTAATAGTCCTGGTGGTAATCCTCCGCCACCCAGAACTGTTTGGCTGATTTGATAGGTGTGACGATCTTTTGCCCCAAGGCTGCCTCGGCACTGGCCAATTCGGCCTGCGCGGCCTGTTTTTGCGCGGCATTTTTCGTAAAAATCGCCGTGCGATAGGCGGGGCCACGGTCGCAAAACTGGCCGCCCGCATCCGTTACATCGACCGAGCGCAGGAACTTGGCAATGATTTCACCGTAACTGATCACCGAGGGATTGAAGGTAATCTCAACGGCTTCGTAATGGCCCACGTGGTTTTTGTAGGTGGGGTTCGCCATATCCCCGCCTGAATAGCCAGACACGACCGAACTGACGCCTTTGACAGATTCAAAATCGGATTCGACGCACCAAAAACACCCTCCCGCGACAATGGCGGTTTCGGCGCGGGCGGTTAGCGGAGCAATCAGCAACAGGGCAGTTAAGAAGGCGCGGATCATGTCGGTTTCCTTTCGTGTTTACAAATTCATCTAGCGAAAGTTGATCACAAGCAAGACACGCTTGCGTGACACAGACGGGCGGGGGTAGTGTGGCGCGCAAAGGAGAATACCATGACCGACAATGTGTCCACCCATCAGGCCGAGGACGACGCCCGTAACGAAAACATCCTGATCTATCTGAATGGCCGCATCGTGCCAAAGCGCGAGGCGCTGGTTTCCGTTTATGACGCCGGGTTCATGCTGGGCGATGGTGTGTGGGAAGGGCTGCGTTTATATAACGGTAACTGGGCCTTCGCCGATGAGCATTTTGACCGCCTGTTCGAGGCGGCAAAGGCGATTGATCTGGACATTGGAATGGACAAAAATGCGGCTCTAAACGCCATTTTAGAGACGCAAAAGGCCAATCGAATGACGACCGATGTGCATGCCCGATTTATGGTGACGCGAGGGGTGAAAACGCGCCCGTTTCAGCACCCGAAATTATCGCAGCAGGGGCCAACAGTGGCGATTATTATGGAGCATTCGCGTCAAAAATTGCCCCGCCCGATCAAGCTGGCCACCGTGCCGCATCTGCGCGGCTTGCCGATGACGCAAGACCCAAAGCTGAACTCGCATTCTAAACTGAACTGCATTCTGGCCTGTATCGCCGCCGAAAAGGCGGGTGCGGACGAGGCGTTGATGCTGGACATCCACGGTTTTGTGAACACGACCAACGCCTGCAATTTCTTTATCGTGCGAAAAGGCGCGGTTTGGACAAGCACGGGGGATTATTGCATGAACGGAATCACACGGCAAAAAGTGATTGATCTGTGCCGCGCGAATGACATTCCCGTCTTTGAGCGCAACTTTACACTGGTGGATACCTACAGCGCGGATGAGGCGTTTTTGACAGGAACCTTTGGCGCGCAAACGCCCGTGGGTAGCATTGACGGGCGCGTGATTGGCAGCGGCGATATGGGGCCAATGACTCAACGCTTGCGTGATCTTTACAAGGGGCTGGTGGGCGCATGAGAATTGCAATGTGGTCAGGCCCGCGCAACCTGTCAACGGCGCTGATGTATTCCTTTGCCGCGCGGGGCGATTGCGCCGTGGTGGACGAGCCGTTTTATGGCGCGTATTTGCACGCCACGGGGATAGATCATCCGATGCGGGACGCTGTCATTTCCAGCCAGTCGCGCGATCCCGCGCAAGTGGCGGCGCAGTGTTTGGGGCCTATTCCTGCGGGTCAAAGCCTGTTTTACCAAAAACAAATGACCATGCACATGATCCCCGAATTTGATCGGGGGTTCATCAAGGGCCTGACCAATGTCTTCCTGATCCGCCACCCTGCCCGCGTGATTGCCTCTTACGCCCGCAAGCGCGAAGCGCCGACTCTGGCCGATATTGGCTTTGTTCAGCAGGCCGAACTTTATGACCAAGTGGCGGATATGACAGGCACAGCGCCGATTGTTGTCGATTCCTCTGACATCCGCCGCGCGCCGCGCGAAACACTCGCGCGCCTGTGTTCGGCGCTGGGCATCCCCTTTACCGAAAACATGCTGCACTGGCCCGCTGGCCCAAAACCCTATGACGGCATCTGGGCCCCGCATTGGTATGACGAGGTTTGGAAATCGACGGGGTTTGGCGCTGCCGAGGGGGAATTGCCCGTTTTAAGTGGTGAGTTTGAGGAATTATGCGCGGCGGCGCTGCCGTATTTTGAACGGCTGCACCGCCACTGCATTTAACCCTTCTTCACCCGCGCGTTCCGCGTGGCAATCAGTTTCAGCCGCAGGGCGTTCAGTTTGATAAACCCTGCCGCGTCTTTCTGATCATAGGCGCCCGCGTCTTCCTCAAAGGTCACATGTTTTTCGCTATACAGCGAGTGATCCGACCAGCGGGCGACCGTGCGGGCCGACCCTTTATACAGCTTCACGCGCACTGTGCCGGTGACATGCTCTTGGGATTTGTCGATTAGCGCCTGCAACATTTCGCGCTCGGGCGAGAACCAGAAGCCGTTGTAAATCAGCTCGGCATAGCGGGGCATAATGCTGTCCTTCAAATGCCCAGCGCCCGCGTCCAGTGTGATTTGCTCAATCCCGCGATGCGCCTCTAGCAGGATCGTGCCGCCTGGCGTTTCATACAGGCCGCGCGATTTCATGCCCACAAAGCGGTTTTCGACCAGATCCAGCAGGCCCACCCCATGCTTGCCGCCGATTTCATTTAGGCGGGTTAGGATGGTCGCGGGCGACAGCGCATCGCCATTGATCGCCACCGCATCGCCGCGTTCAAACGAAATTTCCACATATTCGGGCGTATCGGGGGCCTTTTCCACGGGCACAACGCGCTGATAGACGAATTCTGGCGCCTCCTCGGCTGGGTTTTCCAACACTTTGCCTTCAGATGAGGTGTGCAAGAGGTTCGCATCCACCGAAAACGGCGCGTCGCCGCGCTTATCCTTGGCAATCGGAATTTGGTTCGCCTCGGCAAATTCCAGCAGCTTGGTGCGGGATGTCAAATCCCATTCGCGCCAAGGGGCAATCACGCGAATCGATGGGTCCAGCGCATAGGCCGACAATTCGAAACGCACCTGATCGTTGCCCTTGCCCGTGGCCCCATGCGCCACGGCATCGGCACCCGTTTCATGGGCGATGCGCACCAAGTGCTGCGAAATCAGCGGCCGCGCGATCGACGTGCCCAGCAGATACAGCCCTTCGTACAGGGCATTGGCGCGGAACATCGGAAAGACGAAATCGCGCACAAATTCTTCGCGCACGTCGACGATGTGGATATTTTCAGGCTTAATCCCCAGCAAAATCGCCTTTTCGCGGGCGGGCTCCAACTCCTCGCCCTGACCCAGATCGGCGGTAAAGGTCACCACCTCGCAGCTATATTCCGTTTGCAACCATTTCAGGATGATCGAGGTATCAAGCCCGCCCGAATAGGCAAGGACGACTTTTTTGGGTGCGGACATGGCTGGCCTCCGTTTGCTTTGCCTCGCGATTACCCATAAACGGGGGTAAGGGCAAGGTGGCGGCGATGTGCTGCGTCTTTTGAATGGAGGCGGTCATGTTCAAATCGGTAATTGGCGGCGCGGCGCTGATCGTCCTCGTGGCGGCGATTGTGTTGATCGTGTTGTGATGGCTGGTTTTGTAAATTCCGTGCAATCCTCCACCCGCGCGCTGCGCGATTTATTTCCGCGCACGCCGTTGCAGCAGAATGTGCATCTGTCGCAGCAGTTCGGCGCGGAGATTTGGTTGAAACGCGAGGATTTGACCCCTGTGCGCAGCTATAAATTGCGCGGGGCTTTTACCGCGATGCGTAAGGTGCGGGCGGCAAATCCCGATCTGCGCGTCTTTGTTTGCGCCTCTGCGGGCAATCACGCCCAAGGCGTGGCATTTGCTTGTAACCATTTCGGGGTAGAGGGGGTCATCTTTATGCCCGTGACGACCCCGCAGCAGAAGATAGATAAAACCCGCGCTTTTGGCGGCAGCAGCGTCGAAATCGTCCTGACGGGCGATTATTTTGATCAGACCTTGGCGGCGGCGCAGGCCTATTGCGTGCAGCAGGGGGCGCATTTTCTGTCCCCCTTCGATGATGATGATGTCATTGAGGGACAGGCCAGTGTGGCGGTTGAGATGCTGGAGCAACTGGGCCGCGCGCCCGATCTGGTGATTTTGCCTGTGGGCGGCGGCGGCCTTTCGGCGGGCATCACCCGCTATATGCGCGAGGTTGCCCCCAGCGCGCAGTTTATCTTTGTCGAACCTATGGGCGGGGCCAGCCTGACGGCGGCACTGGCGGCGGGGCGGCCCGAAACGCTGGCATCGGTGAACAGCTTTGTCGATGGGGCGGCGGTGGCACGGATTGGCGAAAAAACTTTTGCCAACCTGAACTGGGCCGATCCCGCGCAGGTTCTGCTGGCCCCCGAAGACCGCATTTGCGTGACCATGCTAAAAATGTTGAATGTCGAGGGGATTGTTTTGGAACCTGCTGGCGCGCTGGCCGTCGATGTCTTGTCTGTTCTGGGTGACAGCTTGCGCGGCAAGACCGTGGTTTGTGTGACATCTGGCGGGAATTTTGATTTCGAGCGCCTGCCAGAAGTGAAGGAGCGTGCGCAACGTTTTGCAGGGTTGAAGAAGTATTTCATCCTGCGCATGCCACAGCGCCCTGGCGCGCTGAAAGAATTTTTGGGTATGCTTGGCCCAGATGATGACATCGCACGGTTCGAGTATTTGAAAAAGTCAGCGCGCAATTTCGGGTCGGTTTTGATTGGGATCGAAACGAAATCACCCGATAACTTCGCGGCCCTGACAACGCAGCTAAAAGCGGCGAATTTTACTTATCGCGATATAACGAATGACGATGCCTTGTCAGAATTTCTCATCTAAGCCGCTAAATCCGCCATCCCTGCCAGCAAGTGATCGCGTGAGGTGCGGTAGCAGGCGCGCAACTCGTCCAAATTTGCGCCAAGATCGCCATCGCTCGCGCGTTTTTCGGCTGTTTGGCACAGCACGGCCAGGGTTTTGAACCCCAAATTCAGTGCCGCCCCTTTTAGAAAGTGGCAATCATCGCGCAAAACGGGCGCGCCAGCGCTGGTCGAAATGCGTGCCAACACCTCATCCGCCTCCTCCAGAAACATCATGACAACCTCGGCAAATTCGTCGTTGCCAATTTCTTCGCGCAGCTCATGCACGCGATCCCAATCAATCATTGCCGCCAATCCCCTTTTCGATGCCCCACTATGGCCAATCAGGGTTAAGGCGAAGTTGCAGCAAAAGGGCAAAACGCTGAAAGTTTTAGGCTTCATTTGGCGTTAAAGTCTTGGGCCGATGATGCAGGCAAAAGGGGATAACTTTGCCGCATTTCAGTACCGTATCAGCGAATTTCGCACCTAAAACGCCCGAAATCAAACAGCGTAGGGTTTTGGTTGTTGACGATTCGCGCGCGCAGCGCACTGCTTTGCGCCTACAATTAACACGCTGGGGCTATCTGGTGACCGAGGCCGAGTCAGGGGCCGACGCACTGGCGCTGTGCAGCGCGCAGAAATTTGAAATAATCCTCTCCGATTGGGTGATGCCCCAGATGGACGGTCTGGAGTTTTGCAATCAGTTTCGCAATTTGGTCAAAGACCGCTATGGATATTTTGTGCTGCTCACCTCTAAATCAGAAAAAGCGGAAATCGCCAAAGGGTTGGAAAGCGGGGCCGATGATTTTTTGACCAAACCCTTTAACGGTGACGAATTGCGCGCACGGCTTCGCGCGGGCGAGCGTATCTTGCAAATGCAAGAAGAGTTGTTTGAAAAAAACGCCTTGGTCGGCGATACGCTGTCACAGCTACAAAAGGTGTATGATTCTCTTGATCGCGACTTGATCGAGGCGCGCAAGCTGCAACTGGCTTTAGTGCGGGAAAAGCGGCGCGATTATGGGCGGGGGCGCGTGCATGTCATGCTGCGGCCTTCGGGCCATGTTGGTGGCGATCTGGTCGGCAGTTTTTCGATTGACGACCACAGGATCGCCGTTTTCGCGGTCGATGTTTCGGGGCATGGCGTGGCCTCTGCCATGATGACGGCGCGGCTGGCGGGGTTGCTTTCGGGCAGCTCGCCCGATCAAAACATCGCGCTGCGCCCCAGTGCGGACGGCACGCGCAGGGCCTTTCCCCCCGTCGAGGTGGCGGCGCGGCTGAACAGCCTTATGCTAGATGAATTGCAGGTGGATCAATATTTTACTTTGGCTTATGCGCAGATTGACGTGATCAGCGGCGCGGGTGTTTTGTTGCAGGCGGGCCACCCGCATCCGATGATTTTGCGATCAGGCGGCACGCTGGAACAGCTGGGCGATGGTGGGCTGCCCATTGGGCTGATTCCGCAGGCGCAGTTTGACGAAACGCATTTCACGCTGGCTGCGGGGGATCGGCTGATCATCACCTCGGATGGGGTGACCGAATGCGAAAATGCAGCAAGGCAGGAATTGGGGCAAGAAGGGCTTGCCCAAATCGTGACGGCGAATCAGAACTTGGCCAGCCCAGACCTATTGGAGGCCATCGTATGGGAGCTGCAAACACTACGGGCAGGGGCCGAATTTGCCGATGACGTCTCTGGATTGATCTTTGATTATGTCCCTAAAGATTGATCGCGCGTCGCAGCATGGCGCGATCACCCTCATTGGCCAAAATGCGCAGCGCCGTATTTGGGCTGGCCCATACCGCAACATGCCCCGCCTCGGTTGGCGGCCCAATCCGCAGCACCGGACGGGCAACGTAGATGGCGCAGACCTTTTCGGCATGCATATCATATTCGGGCATATAGGTAAAACGGCGATAGGTTCCGATGTGGCGGGGGGCGGCGATATGCCAACCCGTCTCCTCGATCACCTCGCGGTGCAGGGCTGGGATTGGGTTTTCGCCTGCATCAATCCCGCCGCCTGGCAGTTGATATTCAGGGATCGGCTGGGCCTGATGGGTCAGCAAAACCGACGCGCCATCGAATAGCACCGCGTAAACCCCAGCGCGCCTGCGATAGCGCTGACCAGCAGTTGGCGTTTCGCCATAGCGTTTGATCCCGATATTTTTCACCCACTTGCCCCCTTGGTGCCGCGGCTTTGGCGCTATATATAACCGCCTTATGCCAAGACTGGCAGCAATAGGAAATACCAATGACAGCTTTGCAGATCGCTTGGGATGATACGGTTCTTCCCTTTCAGTTGGATCGTTCAGACATTCGCGGCCGCGTGGCGCGGCTGGATGGGGTGCTGGACAATGTTCTGCGTCAGCACAACTATCCGCCCAGCATCGAGGCTTTGGTGGCCGAGGCCGCGATTTTGACCGCGTTGATCGGCCAGTCTGTGAAACTGCGCTGGAAACTGTCCTTGCAAATTCGCGGCAACGGGCCTGCGCGGTTGATTGCAACCGATTACTATGGCCCCGACGCAGATGGCAGCCCTGCCCGCATTCGCGCCTATGCCAGCTATAACGCGGACACGCTGGATCATGACGCTGCGCCCTTTTCGCAAATTGGGTCGGGTTACATGGCGGTGATGATTGATCAAGGCCAAGATATGCAGCCTTATCAGGGATTTACGCCTATCGCAGGCAAATCCCTATCTGATTGCGCGCAGACCTATTTTGCGCAATCGGAACAGATTCCTACCCGCTTTTCGCTGTCATTTGGCAAAAGCCAAATGGCGGGCGAGGGGGCGCGCTGGCGCGCTGGCGGCGTGATGTTGCAGCATATGCCCGTCGCCTCTAATACAGGCGTCGCTGCCGAGGCTGGGTCGGGCGAAGGGGGTCTTTTGACCCACGCTGATATTTTGGGCGGCGAGCAGGCGGAAAACTGGACGCGCGCCAATGCCTTGCTGGACACAGTCGAGCAGATCGAATTGATCGGCCCCACCGTGCAGCCGACCGAATTGCTGGTGCGCCTATTCCATGAAGAAAGCCCCCGCGTGTTCGACGTGCAGCCAGTGCAATTTGGCTGTTCCTGTTCGGCGGAAAAAGTGGAACAGGCGATGTCGATTTATTCGGCCAAAGATATTGCCACGATGACCACAGCGGCGGGAGTGGTGACAGCAGATTGCCAGTTCTGCGGCAAGCATTACGAATTCGATCCCAAAACACTGGGGTTCGAGGCTGTGAAAGCGGCGGATGAGAAATGACATTGCCGACATAACAAAGGCCATTGCGCGCGCGCGGGTGCGCTCGTCCGATTTTGATCTGAACGCCCATGTGGCGCGGCCAGCGCGCGATTTGCGCCCCGCCGCCGTGCTGATGGCGCTCGTCCAGCGTCCTGCGGGTGCAGCGGTGATTTTCACCAAACGCGCCAGCCATTTGGCCCATCATCCGGGGCAGATTTCCTTTCCAGGCGGCAAGGTGGATGCCGCCGATTCCTCGCGCGAGGCGACCGCTCTGCGCGAGGCACGCGAAGAGGTTGGGCTCAGCATCGATGCCGTGCGCATTTTGGGCCGCTTGCCCGATCATGAAACCGTCACAGGATTTTGCATGACGCCCGTGGTGGGCGTGGTGCAGGGCGAGCCGAAGCTCACCGTGGATCCTGCCGAAGTGGCCGAGGCCTTTACCGTGCCCTTCGCCCATCTGCGCCATCTGCCCAATTACCGCGTGGAAAGCCGCCGCTGGCAGGGGCAGCCCCGCTATTTCTACACTTGCCCCTATGGCCCCTATTACATTTGGGGCGCCACGGCGCGCGTGCTATACGCTTTGGCGCGGGGGCTGGCGGATGAAGATTAAGGCAGATTGGTTGGACAGGGCGGGGTTGCAACGCCTCATGGCGGGGCTGGCAGCGGCGGGGCACCCGTGCTTTGCTGTGGGGGGCTGTGTGCGAAATACACTGATGGGGCTGGCGATCTCCGATGTGGATCTGGCCAGCAGCGCGCCGCCCGAAACAGTCACTAACACGGCAGTTAGGCTGGGGTATCGCGCCATTCCTACGGGAATAGATCACGGCACGGTCACGGTGGTTTGCGATGGCAAAGCCTACGAGGTTACAACATTTCGCACCGATATCTCTACCGATGGCCGCCATGCACTGGTGCGCTTTGGCGCAGACATGGCCCAAGATGCCGCGCGGCGTGATTTTACAATCAATGCGCTGTATGTTGGGGCAGATGGCGCGGTGTATGATCCCGTCCAAGGCTTGCCTGACATTGCCGCCCAGATCGTGCGATTCGTCGGCGATCCTGCCGCACGGATTGCCGAAGATTATCTGCGTATCCTGCGATATTTCCGCTTTAGCGCGGTCTATGCTGATCCTCAACACGGGTTTGACGCGGATATACTGGCCGCAATTTCGGAAAATTTGGACGGTTTGGCGCGTCTTTCGCGCGAGCGTATCGGCAGCGAAATGCGCAAGTTGCTGGCCGCCGAAAATCCTGCCCCCGCCTTGGCCGCGATGGCGGCGACGGGGGTATTGCTGCGCATTTTGCCTGGCGCGGACGTGCGGCTGATTGCGCCTTTGGGGCATGTGCAGGCGGGGCGCGCGCCAAACTGGCTGGCGCGACTTGCGGCGCTGGGCGGGCAGGACGTGGCAAACGCCCTGCGTCTTTCAAACCGCGAGGCGGCGGATCTGGAAACCTTGCGCGCGCAGATGGGGGGCATGTTTTCTCCCGCTGCGCTGGCGTGGCAGTTTGGCGGGGATATGGCGGGCGATATTCTGGCCCTGCGCGCAGTTGCGCTGGGCGGTGATCTGCCTGCAAATTGGCAAGATGACATTGCGCGGGGCATCGCCGCCACATGCCCCGTGACAGCGGCAGATTTCATGCCGCACCTTTCTGGCCCCGCCTTGGGCCACGCATTGCAGGTCGCTAAAAAAGCGTGGCTGGACAGCGACTTGCGTGCCAATAAGGGTGATCTGGTTTAGCTACCCTTTTTCTTTGCCGCCCGCGCGGTATATTGCCGCTAAGGAAGGCATCCATGCTGAAATTTTTCGAATCCCTGATCGACCCCTATCAACCCTCTACTGCCCAAAACACACCGCTCGCGCGGCTGTGGCCGTTCTTGGCCAAGCGAGGGTTATACGACGCCTCTTGGGCGCGCCACTCGGGTGGATTTTTGGGAGCAGATGTATGACGTTCTCGCCAATTTTAGGCCCGGAAATCCCCGCCTTCGACCCGGCCAATACTCCGCCGCCGCCCAAAACGCTGGCATTCTTTCGCTGGGCACTGAAAGGTGCGGGCTGGGGCGTGGTTTGGGCCACAATCTGGTCAATCGCCGCAGGCTCGATGGAGGCGATAACCGCCACTTTGCTGGGCCTTGTGGTTGATACCCTCACTAAGGCCGATCCAGCCACAGTCTTTACCCAGCATCTGTGGGTTCTGGTGCTGTTTGCCGCCTATTATCTGGTGCTGCGCCCGATTGCGTTCGGGATGAACACTGCCGCCGCCTCGATCAGGTTAGAGCCGAATATTTTTCCGCTGATCCTGTCGCGCCTGCACCGCTATACGATGGGCCAAGCGGTGACGTTTTTCGACAATGATTTTGCGGGCCGAATTGCGCAAAAGCAGATGCAAACGGCGCGGGCGGCGACGGATGTTGTCGCCTCTATGATCGAAACTGCAGCGTTTTCCTTGTCGTCTGTCGTCGGTTCGATGCTGCTTTTGGCCACGATTGACGGGCGCATTGCGGGGCTGTTGGCGGTTTGGGTGCTGGCTTACGGCGTTTTCATCAAATATTCGCTGCGGCGGGTTCGGGGGGCATCGGGCGCGCGGGCTGCGGCGCGGGCCATGGTGACGGGGCAGATCGTGGACACTGTCACCAATATGAAAACCGTCAAACTGTTCGCCCATGCCGCCCACGAGGATCGTGTGGCGCTGGGCGCAATGGCCAGCTTTCGGGAAAAGGCGATTGCCTATGGCCTTATATCATCTTGGTTTCGTTTTACGCTGACGGCGATTGCGGGGGTATTGCCCGTTCTTTTGGTCGGCGGTGCGGTCTATCTGTGGTCGATGGGCGGTGCGAGTGTTGGCGATATTGCAGCAGCGGGAACAGTATCTTTTCGCCTTAGCCAAATGACGGGCTGGGTATCCTTTAGTCTGATGTCAATTTTTGGAAATCTGGGCGAAGTCGAGGACGGGCTGCGCACCCTAGCCGTGCCCTATACTTTGGCCGATAGCGAGGGGGCTATCGACATGCCCCGCGCGCGCGGCGAAATTGTGCTGGATGGCGTATCCTTTGCCTATGGTCGGCAAATGGGGGGTTTGGATAGCATCAGTCTTACCATCAACGCGGGCGAAAAGATCGGCATTGTGGGCGCCTCGGGTGCGGGTAAAACCACTTTGGTGGCGCTGATTATGCGGCTGTATGATCCCGAAACGGGCCGCGTTGTGATTGACGGGCACGATCTGCGCGATGTCAGCCAAGAAAGTTTGCGCCACCAAATCGGTATGGTCACGCAAGAAACCGCGATGTTCAACCGATCCGCCCGCGAGAATATCCTTTATGGCCGCCCCGATGCCAGCGAGGATGAAATGTTCGCCGCCGCCCGCGCCGCTGCCGCGCATGAGTTTATCTTGGGGCTAAAGGATTATACTGGTCGCACGGGCTATGACGCCCATTTGGGCGAGCGGGGGGTGAAGCTATCGGGCGGTCAGCGCCAGCGTATCGCCCTTGCCCGCGCGTTCCTAAAAGACGCGCCGATCTTGGTGCTGGACGAGGCAACCTCGGCGCTGGACAGCGAAGTTGAGGCCAGCATTCAGGATGCGCTGGGCGCGGTGATGGCGGGCAAAACCGTGCTTGCCATCGCGCACCGCCTGTCCACCATCGCCGCGATGGATCGCATCATCGTCATGGATCAGGGCCATATTGTCGAGCAGGGAACCCATAGCGATTTGCTGGCCAAGGGCGGGTTATATGCCACCTATTGGGCGCGCCAATCGGGCGGGTTTATCGGCGTGGATGAAAAGGCCAAGGCATGAAATTGACGATCGAACGCCTAGGCCATTTGGGCGATGCAGTGGCCACAGGGCCAGAGGGGCCGCTGTTTCTAAGAGGATTTCTTCCCGGCGAGCAGATCGAGGGTGATGACCCAGAGGCGATGCGCATCACCACCCCCTCGCCCAATCGTGTGCGCCCGCCATGCCAGCATGCCCGCGCCTGCGGCGGGTGCATGTTGCAGCACGCGAGCGATGATTTCGTGGCGGGCTGGAAAGGCGAAGTTGTGTCCTCGGCCCTGCGCGGTCAAGGGATCGAGGCGCGGTTTTTGACCCAGCATACATCGCCAACCCGATCGCGCAGGCGTGCCACATTCGCCGCCCGCCGCACCAAAGGCGGGGTTCTGATCGGCTTTCACGCCCGCGCATCGGATGTGCTGGTCGATATTCCAAACTGCCAGCTTTTGCTGCCCGAGATTTTGGCCGCTTTGCCACAACTGGAACCCTTGGTGCGCCTTGGGGCCACGCGGGTGGCAGCGATTTCTATTCAAATCACGGCCACCGCCAGCGGGCTAGACGTGGCGGTGGCGGATGGTAAAGATCTGGACGCTCAATCTCAGATGGAGCTGGCGCGTTTGTGCGAAACCGCGGGCCTTGCGCGGCTGACTTGGAACGGTGAAATTGTGGCGATGCGCCATGCGCCGATGCTGCGCATGGGGCGCGCTTTGGTCGCGCCTCCGCCGAATGCCTTTTTGCAAGCCACTGCGCAGGGCGAGGGGGCGCTGTTGGCTGCCGTGCGCCACATCACGAAACCCGCGCGCCGCATTGTCGATCTGTTCGCGGGCCTTGGCACCTTTGCCCTGCCGCTTGCCGAACGCGCCGATCTGTTGGCGGTGGAGGGCGATGCCAAAATGCTGGCCGCGCTTAGCCATGGTGCCCGCAACACCGAAGGGCTGCATAAGGTGGACACCGAGGCGCGCGATCTGTTCCGCCGCCCTTTGGAGCCAGACGAATTCAAAGGCATTGATGCCGTGGTCATCGACCCGCCCCGTGCAGGAGCCGAGGCGCAGATGCGCACACTGGCGGCCAGCGCGGTTCCGCTGATTGCTGCGGTATCGTGCAACCCCGTCACCTTTGCCCGCGATGCCAAGATTTTACTGGCAGGCGGCTACCGTCTTGATTTCGTGCAAGTGGTCGATCAATTCCGCTGGTCGCATCATGTTGAACTGGTGGCAGGCTTTTCCCGCGCATAAAATGCTGGTCATCGGGGGCTGGGTTTTGTATGTGCGGGCAAAATAAATGGGCAGCGACATGTTAGGCAGAAGAACTTTTTTATTGGCAGGCACTGCGGTTTTGGCGGGCTGCGGCGCGAAATTTCGTCGATATACGGGGCCGCGCGTGACCAAAGTCGAAGTGCATAAGGGCGCGCGGCGATTGTATTTGCTAAGTGGGCCTACGGTATTAAAGACCTACAAAATCAAGCTGGGCGGCAATCCTATTGGCCACAAACAGTTTGAAGGCGATCAGAAAACGCCCGAAGGGGCCTATCTGATTTCGCACCGAAACCCGAATTCGACCTACCATCTGTCGCTGGGTATCAGCTATCCCAATGACGCCGACCGCGCCTATGCCAAATCGCAGGGCAAAAAGCCGGGCGGCGATATTTTCATCCACGGCGGGCCGAAAAAGTTGTTTGCTGGCCGCGATTGGACGGCGGGCTGCATCGCTGTGCGTGACAACGAAATGGAAGAGATTTTCGCGATGGTCAACCCAGGCACGCCGATCAACATTTACCCATAAATCTTGCGCGGCCTAGGCGCCTGTCATTAATGTCCACCAAATCTTGCCATTGGATTCCTGATACCACGCAAACCCAATTTGCATGACCTCGCGGTCTAGTAAAACCGAACGGGTGTTTGGATCTTTCATCCATGCGCTAATGGTTTGCAGTTCGGTTTCAAAGGTTTCCGAAATCAGCTCGCCCAAAAAGCGACCGCGATAACCCACGCGCTGGGCCCGCAGCAGAGGCGATGATCCGTCTGATCCAAAATGCCAAGGGCGGTTTTGCACGGACATATCGCGCGAATGGGTTAGGGAGGCGGCGTTCAATTCGGCACTAAACTGCACTTGGGTCAAGTTTGTCGCACGGCGAATGGCGTTGATCGCATCCAACGCACGAAAGGGAATGGCTTGGGCCTGATTGTCGGTGATTTTGTAAATCCCCGTGCGCCGACTGGTCGACGCCCCCAGCGCGGGGGCGCCGATGCCGCCGCAGGCTGCAAGGGATAGGGCGGCCAAACCAAAAGCCAGCGCGTTGCGTCTGTTCATAAAATCACCTGCAAATCGGTATTTACCGCATTTGCGTCTGTTTAGCGGGTCTTGCGCAAGCCTGCAAATCATTGTGATTGCAACTGCGCAGCCAAGAATTGCGAAAGCAAGAAAAAAATGGTATCGAGCCACAGAGCAGAAAAGGAGATCAACGAATGAGCGTTGACAAAAACGGCTTAAATCGCCGTCAAATCACTGTTGCACTGGGCGCAGTGGGCCTTGGTTTGGGAACAAAGCCGGGACTGGCGCAATCGGTTTTTTCGGGCAGCACGACCGAAGCCGATGCGCAGCGCGATGCGGCTAAGAACAATATTTCCAGCTTTCGAATGTTGAACTGGCAAAATTATTTTGCCAGCACGAAGAACGGCGCGATTTTGGTGGATATCACGTCGCGCGCGCTGCATTTTTGGTCAGAAGATCAGTCGGTTTACCGCCTTTATCCCACCTCTGTGCCGCTTTCCGAAGAACTGACGCGTAAAGGCAACACAACTGTCGTGCAAAAGGTTGTCGCCCCATCTTGGCGGCCAACGCCGTCAATGCGGTTGCGCAACCCAGATTGGCCAGATGTGGTCGAAGGCGGCGCACCCGAGAACCCCTTGGGAACACACGCTTTATATCTGGGTTGGACGTATTTCCGCATCCACGGAACCCATGATACCCGCAAAATTGGGCGGCGTTCGTCTAACGGGTGCATTGGTTTGTATAACGAACACATTCAAGAATTATTCGGTTTGGCCAAAGTTGGCACACAAGTGTTGCTAATTTGACGACAAGATGGCGTAACGGACAAAACTTGCTGAATTCCGCATTGCATTTAGCGCGTTAGGCGGGTTAAGCACTGATTACGAGGAATAGTCTTGGGTGCGTGTCGTCGCCTCTGCAAAAATCGACGATGTGCTGATAACTGGAGATACACTATGAAAAAGATCGCTCTTGCTGCCGCTCTGTCGGTTGCTGCTACTTCTGCTTTCGCTGGCGGCGTTGCCGAGCCAATGGCTGCACCAGAAATGGTTAAAAAATCGTCGTCCTCTTCGGGCGGTGGCTACTTGGTTCCCCTGCTGTTGCTGGTTGCACTGGCAGTGGCTGCTTCCAAGGCCTAATTCATTCTTGAATTATAGAAAGGGTGGCTGTTCATTCAGCCACCCTTTTCTATTGCCCAAGTCCCTGTTTAGCATATGAAAAAACCCGCAAGTTTCCTTGCGGGTTTTTTCATTTGGGGTGATTCGCGCCGCTTAGGGAATCAGCCGCGCGATGATGGCATCTGCGGCCTGCTCTGCCGTCATGGCGGTGGTATCAATGCGAATTTCGGGGTTTTCGGGCGCTTCATAAGGGCTGTCGATACCCGTAAAGTTCTTTAGCTGTCCCGCCCGCGCCTTTTTATAAAGGCCCTTCACGTCGCGCCGCTCTGCTTCGTCCAGCGTGGTGTCGATGTGAATTTCCACAAATTCACCTGGCTGCATCATGGCGCGCACCATGTCGCGTTCGGCGCGGAAGGGCGAGATGAAGGCCGTGATCACGATCAGCCCCGCATCCGTCATCAGTTTGGCCACCTCGCCCACACGGCGGATATTTTCGACGCGGTCAGCATCGGTAAAGCCGAGGTCTTTGTTCAACCCGTGCCGCACGTTGTCGCCGTCCAATAGGAAAGTATGGCGGTTCATCCGCGCCAATTTGCGTTCGACAATATTCGCAATCGTCGATTTGCCCGCGCCCGACAGACCCGTCAGCCACAAAACGGCGGGTTTTTGGTTTTTCAACACCGCGTGATGCTCGCGGGATATATCCGTGGCTTGCCAGTGGATATTCGCCGCGCGCCGCAAGGAAAAGTGAATCATCCCCGCCGCGACCGTGGCATTTGTCATCTTATCAATCAGGATAAAGCCGCCAAGATCGTGGTTGTCGGCATAGGGCTCAAAGGGAATAGCGCGGTCGGTTGTGATGTTGCACACGCCAATCGCGTTCAGATCCAACGTTTTCGCCGCCAGATGCTCCATTGTATTGACGTTCACTTGATATTTCGGCTGTGCCACAGTGGCCGACACCGTCTGCGTGCCGATTTTCAACCAATAGGGCCGCCCTGGCAGCATCTCTGCTTCGTCCATCCATACGATCGTGGTTTCAAACTGGTCCGAGACTTCGGTAGGGGCGGCAGCGGCGGTGATCACCTGCCCGCGTGAACAGTCGATTTCACCCTCAAAGCACAGCGTCACCGATTGCCCCGCCACAGCCTGCTGCAAATCTCCGTCCAGTGTGACAATGCGCGCGATGGTGCTGGTTTTGCCCGACGGCAGCACGCGCACTTCGTCGCCCGTCGAAATGACCCCGCTGGCGATCATCCCCGCAAAGCCACGAAAATCCAAATTCGGGCGGTTCACCCATTGCACGGGCATGCGGAACGGCTTGGCTTGGTCAGAGGTTGCGTCCAGCTCTACCGTTTCCAGATGCGGCAGCAGGGCAGGGCCCGCGTACCAAGTCATATTGGACGAGGGGGCGGTAATATTATCGCCCTTGAAGCCCGAAATCGGCATGGGGGTGAAATCCGTGATACCGATCGAGGTCGCAAATTCGGTATAATCGGCCACGATACGGTCATAAACGGCTTGGTCATAGCCGACCAAATCCATCTTATTCACCGCCAGCACCACGTTCTTGATGCCAATCAGCTTGACCAAATAGGAATGGCGGCGCGTCTGCGTCAGCACGCCCTTGCGCGCATCAATCAAGATCACCGCCAGATCGGCGGTCGAGGCGCCCGTTACCATATTGCGGGTGTATTGTTCATGCCCCGGCGTATCTGCGACGATAAACTTGCGCTTTTCGGTGGCAAAGAAGCGGTAGGCCACATCAATCGTGATGCCCTGCTCGCGCTCGGCTGCAAGGCCATCGACGAGTAGGGCAAAGTCGATCTCGGCCCCTTGGGTGCCCACGCGTTTGCTGTCGGCCTCTAGCGTGGCAAGCTGATCTTCAAAGATCATTTTGCTGTCATACAAAAGGCGGCCAATCAGCGTGGATTTGCCATCATCCACCGACCCGCAAGTGATAAACCGCAGCATGGTTTTGTGCTGGTGGCGTTCCAGATAGGCGTCAATATCGGCGGCAATCAGATCGTCGGTTTTGTAAATCTGCGACATCAGAAATACCCCTCTTGCTTTTTCTTCTCCATGGATGCGGCCTGATCTTTGTCAATCGCGCGGCCTTGCCGCTCGGACGTGGTGGTCAGCAGCATTTCTTGGATAACTTCGGGCAGCGTCGTCGCCGTGCTTTCCACTGCGCCCGTCAGCGGATAGCAGCCCAGCGTGCGAAAACGGATGGATTTCATCACAGGCACTTCGCCAGGGTGCAGCGGAAAGCGGTCATCATCCACCATCAGTGTCAGCCCATCGCGCTGCACCGTTGGGCGCGGCTGCGAGAAATAAAGCGGCACAATTTCAATGCCTTCTAGGTGGATATATTGCCAGATGTCCAGCTCTGTCCAATTTGAAATTGGGAAAACCCGCATCGATTCGCCACGTGCTTTGCGGGCGTTATACAGGTGCCACAATTCGGGCCGTTGGTTTTTCGGGTCCCAGCGATGGGCGGCTGTGCGGAACGAAAACACCCGCTCTTTGGCGCGGGACTTTTCCTCGTCTCGGCGGGCCCCGCCAAAGGCCGCGTCAAAGCCGTGCAGGTCCAGCGCCTGTTTCAGACCTTCGGTTTTCCACATATCGGTGTGCAATGGGCCGTGATCAAAGGGGTTGATACCTTTTTCCTTGGCCTCTGGGTTTTGGTAAACCAACAGCTCCATCCCCGCCTCGCGCGCGGCCTTCTCGCGCAGCGCATACATGTCGCGGAATTTCCACGTTGTATCTACGTGCAACAGCGCAAAGGGCGGCGGCGCGGGGTAAAAGGCCTTTTTCGCCAAATGCAGCATCACGGCGCTGTCTTTGCCAATCGAATACAGCATCACGGGGCGTTCCGCCTCGGCGACGACTTCGCGCATGATGTGGATCGATTCCGCCTCTAGGCGGCGCAGATGGGTCAGGAGAGTTGTCATATCTTGCTCGGCTTTATGGTGTTTTCACCCAGATAGCGGGTGCGGCATTCACATTTACCTCCCATATGGTGGGTAAATGTGTTAAAGCTGCGGCATGAAGCAGGGTTTTTCCGAAGTTCTTCTGTCGCTGTATCGCAACCTAGGGAGCAACCTGCCTTGGGCAGGGTTTTTGCGCGATTTGGCCAGCCATTCGGGCGCAGAGGCGGCGCATTTGGTCTTGCACCAAGAGGCGGGCGGTAGTGCGCATTTCGGCGCTGGGCCCTTGCCGATTGGCGCAGATCATATGCAGCGCATGCGCTATCTGCGTGCCTATTCGCCAGATGATTTTCCCGCTGCAATGCCATTTCGTGCCCTGCGCACGCGCGTGGGTAGCAACGGCGAGGCGTGGATCATTCTGTCGCGCTCGGGCGGCGATCTTTCGGCCAGCGTGTCGGTGCTGCTGGGCGATTTGGCCCCCCATTTGGCGCAGGCCGCGGCGCAGTTCTGGATGCATCAGCACAGTCTTACAGCGCGTGCGGCGATGCAGGATTTGGCGCGGCGGGTGGGTATAGGCTGGGCAGTGCTGTCGGCGCAAGGCGAGGTGCTGGCCGTCCATAACGCCCCGCCAGCCTATGTTGTTGCCGATCGGTTACGCCTGCCGCCGGCTGTCCAAAAACGGCTGATGATGTCGTTGGAAACAGGGAGCAATCTGGCGCTGAACTTGACCGATATGCAGGCGCTGCTTGTGCCCCTTTCAATATCGCGCGCGGCGGCAATTTTGTATTTCATGGGCCGCAACACCCCGTCCGCAGGCGATGAAACACTGCTGCGCGATTTGTTCGATCTCACCCGAACCGAAGCGCGGTTTGCCGCGCGAATCGCTGGTGGCGACAGCATCGCGCAGGCGGGCGAGGCGCTGAATTTCACCCTGCAAACAGCGCGGTATTATTCAAAACAGCTTTATGCCAAACTGGGCGCGGCAGGACTGCCCGAGGCGATACGCATCTTAGAAAACAGTGTCTATCGTCTAGGTTAGACCCGCTTTTGCCGCGCGACCAATCCTTGCACAACGCCCAATACATTGCGCGCTGCCAGCGGCAGAACCCCCGCGCGGCGCAGCAAAATGCTATAGGGGGAAACCGCGATTTGCGTCTCTAATTTCAGGCGCACCAGATCGCTACCATCGGTATCTGCAAACTGCGACGCCACAGCCGATGACAGCGGAGCAATGGCATTGGTCTGTTGCAGCAAAGACATCGTCAGCAAGAAAGAAGATGTCGTCATCCGCTGAATTGGCGCTGGTTGTTTCAATTCGGCAAATCGTGCCAACACCGCATCTGCCATCGGGTTGCCGCGCGATGGCAGCACCCAGTCATAGGGGGCCAGATCTGCGAAGGTCAGATTATCGCGGCGCGCCAGCGGATGGGCGCTGCGGGCGACGATCGCGATGGGTTCGGGGGCCACCTCAACGGCGGTGACGGCGTTGGCATCTGCCCCCGTTGGAATGCGGGCAATGACAAAATCCAGCCGCCCCGCGAGCAACTGGTCAAACAGCAAATTCGACGGAGCTACGGACACATCAATCTGGACATTTGGATGGGCAAAACGGATTTCACGCACGGCGGGCAGAACGATGTCCAGCGCGGGGGCCGTCACCGCGCCGATTGTCACTTGGCCTAGGCTGCCTTTGCCAAATTCGTCCACCTCGCGGGCGGTATCGCGCAGTTCGGTCAGGATACGGTCAGCGCGCTGCGCCAGCGCCGTTCCCACCTCGGTCAATTCCACGCCCCGCCCTGATCTGGTATGCACGCGATAACCGCAAATCCGTTCGATTTCCGCCAGCAGCCGCGAGGCAGCGGGCTGCGTGATGCCCAGCGCATGGGCGGCCTGCCCAATATGCGCCGTGCTGGCAAAGGCCGCCATCATCCGCAGATGCGACAACTTCAAACCCCGCGCTAAAAGGCTGTTTTGCAAATTTGGATTTAACATATCAATATGGGTATGGCTTCATGGCAAAACATAATTTGACCGATATATAAAGCAATGGCAATCCTATTGCACCTTGGGGCGCTAGGCCCGCAGGTTAATTGTCAGTCGCATCGCGACAATGGGAGGAACCATGACACTATCCAGACGCGCGCTTTTGGCGCTGGGCGTTGCTGCATCCATGATCGGCGCACCCGCATTTGCCCAAGATAAGGGCACCGTTGGCATTTCCATGCCAACCAAATCTTCGTCCCGCTGGATTTCGGACGGCGATTCGATGGTAAAGCAGTTCACCGAAGCAGGCTATGGCACCGACCTGCAATATGCCGAAGACGATATTCCAAACCAGCTGGCGCAGATCGAAAACATGATCACCAAAGGCGTCAAGGTTTTGGTGATTGCAGCAATTGACGGCACCACGTTATCGAACGCCTTGGACAACGCGGCCGCCGCTGGCATTAAAGTTATCGCCTATGACCGTCTGATCCGCGATTCGGGCAGCGTTGACTACTATGCCACCTTTGACAACTTTAAGGTCGGCGTGCAGCAGGCGGAAAGCTTGGTTGCTGGCTTGAAAGAGCGTTTCCCCGACACCAAGCCTTGGAACGTGGAATTGTTCGGCGGCAGCCCCGACGACAACAACGCCTTCTTCTTCTACAATGGCGCGATGTCGGTTCTGGATCCGCTGATCGCCTCGGGTGACATTGTCATCGGGTCGGGCCAAACGGGTATGGACGTGGTGGGCACGCTGCGTTGGGACGGCGCTGTTGCGCAGGCCCGCATGGATAACATCCTGTCGGCAAACTACGGTGACAAGGTTCTGCATGGCGCGCTGTCGCCTTATGACGGGCTGTCGATTGGCATTCTGTCATCGGTCAAAGGCGTGGGCTATGGTTCGGGCGATTTGAAGATGCCAATCGTCACGGGCCAGGATGCTGAAATCCCATCGGTCAAGTCGATGATCGCGGGCGAGCAGTATTCGACCGTGTTCAAAGATACCCGCGCGCTGGCTGGCGTGACGGTGAAGATGGTTGACGCCCTGCTGTCGGGCGGCGAGCCTGAAATCAACGACACCTCGACCTATGACAACGGCGTCAAGGTTGTGCCATCGTATTTGCTGGAACCCGTTTCGGTGGGTCTTGCGAATTACGAAGAGATTCTGGTTGGGTCGGGCTATTACACCGCTGATCAGATCAAGTAACACTACGTTTGTGCCCGCTCGCGTCCCTATGGGGGCGGGCACAAATATCTGGGGGGGAATATGGCTGCAATTTTGGAAATGCGCGGAATTACCAAGGTTTTCCCTGGCGTGCGCGCATTGGACAATGTGACGCTCACTGTCGAGGCGGGCGAGATTCACGCGATTTGCGGCGAAAATGGCGCGGGCAAATCGACCCTGATGAAGGTGTTATCGGGCATTTACCCCCATGGCAGTTATGACGGCGAGATCATCTATGAAGGTGCGCCGCTGCAAAACCGATCCATTCGCGATTCCGAGTCCAAGGGCATTATCATCATCCACCAAGAGCTGGCGCTGGTGCCGCTGCTGTCGATTGCCGAGAATTTGTTTTTGGGCAACGAGGTCGCAGGTAAAGGCGTATTTGGGCGCGGCGTCATCAATTGGCCCGAGGCATTTCAGAAAACCGAAACTTTGCTTGCCAAGGTTGGCCTAACAGATGCCCCCGCGACAAAGGTTGAAAAGCTGGGCGTTGGCAAACAACAGCTGATCGAGATTGCCAAGGCGCTGGCCAAAAACGTGCGTCTTTTGATTTTGGACGAGCCCACCGCCGCCTTGCAGGAAAATGACAGCGAAAAGCTGCTGGATTTGCTGCTGGAGCTAAAGGCGCAGGGCGTCACCTCGATTATTATTTCGCATAAGTTGAACGAGATTAACCGCGTGGCCGACCGCGTTACGGTGATTCGCGATGGCGCGTCGATTTCTACGTTGGATAAATCCGACATCACCGAAGATCGCATTATTCGCGATATGGTGGGCCGTGATATGGCCAACCGTTACCCCGCCCGCAGCGCCAATCTGGGCGAAGTGCTGCTAGAAGTGGAGGGCTGGAACGTCTGGCACCCCGATCAGGTTGGCCGCCAAATGATCAAAGATGTGTCCCTGAATGTGCGCAAGGGCGAGATTGTCGGCATTGCGGGCCTGATGGGCACGGGGCGCACCGAACTGGCGATGAGCCTGTTTGGCCGCAGCTATGGCAAGAATATCAGCGGCACCGTGCGCATCGGCGGGCGCGCGGTGGATTGCCGCACGGTGACGGCGGCGATTGACGCGGGCCTGTCCTATGTGACCGAAGATCGCAAGTCTTTGGGGCTGGTGCTGGAAGAGCCGATCTTGCGCAATATCTCGCTTGCCAATCTGGCAGGCATCGCCACGCGCGGCATGTTGGACGCGCGGCGGGAAACCAAAGTGGCCGAGGATTACCGCAACCAGCTAACAATCCGCACGCCAAGCGTCTTTCAAAAAGTGGTCAACCTATCGGGCGGCAATCAGCAAAAGGTGGTGCTGTCCAAATGGCTGTTCACTGATCCGCAGGTGCTGATTTTGGATGAACCCACGCGCGGAATTGACGTTGGCGCAAAGTTCGAAATTTATTCAATCATGAACGAGTTGGCAGGCCAAGGGCGCGGCGTTTTGATGATTTCATCCGAAATGCCCGAGCTGCTTGGCATGTGCGACCGCATCTATGTGATGAATGAGGGCGAGATTATGGGAGAGCTGACTCGCGATGAGGCCAGCCAAGAAAAAATCATGGCCCTCATCATCAAGGGCAAAGAAAAGACCAAGGGAAGGGCCGCATAAATGGCACAGCAAACCGATCTTAGCGCGCGTTTGGGCGCGCATCTGCGCGAAAACGGCATGCTGATGGCACTGGTCGCTATTGTGCTGTTCTTTACCATCGTGGTGCAGGTGGTTTTGGGCGTAGATTTCCTATCGGCGCAGAACATCACCAACTTGTTCTTGCAAAATTCCTACGTCATCATCATGGCGCTGGGCATGCTGTTGGTGATCGTGGCGGGGCATATTGACCTGTCGATCGGGTCTGTTGTTGGCTTTACAGGCGCGGTGGCAGCTGTGCTGACGGTGAACATGGGTCTGCCTGTTTACGTTGTGATCCCCGCTGTTTTGCTGGTGGGGATGCTGATTGGCGCGGCGCAGGGCTACTGGGTGGCCTATTGGCGCATTCCGTCCTTTATCGTGACGTTGGCGGGGATGCTGGTGTTTCGCGGCCTGACGCTATGGCTGCTGAACGGGCAAAACATCGGCCCCTTTCCAAAAAGTTTCCAGTCGCTGTCAACGGGGTTCATTCCCGATCTATTTGGGGTGGGCAAACCCAATATGACCGCGCTGGCGATTGTGGTGCTGGCGGCGGTGATCATCGTTTACTTGGGCTGGCGCGCGCGTAAAAGCGACATCACCTTTGGCATGGCGCCCGAACCTTTGGCAATGTTCACCATCCGCAACGCGATTGTCGCCGCAGCGCTGATTTTCGTGGGTTATAAATTGGCCACCTTTCGCGGTCTGCCCAATGTGGTGATCGTGCTGTCGGTGCTGACGGTGATCTATGCGTTTTTCACCGAAAACACCGTGATGGGGCGGCGGATTTACGCGCTGGGCGGCAATGAAAAGGCGGCAAAACTGTCGGGGATTAAGACCGATCGTTTGGTGTTTCTAACCTTTGTCAACATGGGCGTTCTGGCGGCGCTGGCGGGGATGATCGTCGCGGCACGGCTGAATTCCTCTACCCCCAACGCGGGCGGTGGGTTCGAATTGGACGTTATTGCCGCAGTGTTCATCGGCGGTGCCTCCATGTCGGGCGGGGTGGGCAAGATCATCGGCGTTGTCGTTGGCGCGCTGATTATGGGCGTGATGAACAACGGCATGTCCATTCTTGGCATCGGCATTGATTACCAACAGGTGATCAAAGGGCTGGTGCTGCTGGCCGCCGTGATCTTTGACGTTTACAATAAAAATAAGTAGAGCCTTATGTTTATCAGCCAAATCAAAGACGAAACGGGCCGCCGCGCGGTGGTCTTGCGCGAAGGGGCCGAGGCTGCGCTGGTGAATGGCGCAGACAGCACCTATGCATTGGCCATGCGAGGCCGCCGCCAAGGCCAAACCCCTGCGCGAGGTGATCATGGCGCACGGCCTTGGCGCGGCGGTCGATCTGCTCGCTTTGGCGGCGGCGGGGCGGATGGATTTGCCCATCACTCACCCCGACCCTGCGCATATGCATTTAACAGGCACGGGGCTGACGCATCTGGGCTCTGCCGCTGCGCGCGATGCGAT
The DNA here is from genome assembly GCA_034519315.1 of Cypionkella sp. Classification (GTDB taxonomy): domain Bacteria; phylum Pseudomonadota; class Alphaproteobacteria; order Rhodobacterales; family Rhodobacteraceae; genus Cypionkella. The sequence continues at coordinate 25,576 of JAXHON010000018.1, forward strand.
GCATACGAAATTGCAAAGCGCCGATCTGTCTGATTCGATGAAGATGTTCCAAATGGGCCTTGCTGATGGCAAGCCAAGCGCGGGGCAAATTGGCGTGCAGCCCGAATGGTTTTACAAAGGCAACGGCCACAATGCGGTGGCCCCAAATGCCCCGCTAAATGCCCCCGCTTTCGCGCTGGATGGCGGCGAGGAACCCGAGCTTGCAGGCATCTACCTAATCGACCCCGAAGGCGCGCCGCGCCGTGTGGGCTGGGCGGCGGCGAATGAGTTTTCCGATCATGTGACCGAACGGATCAACTACCTGTATCTGGCCCACTCCAAACTGCGCCCTGCCAGCTTTGGCCCCGAAATTTTGATTGGCGATCTGCCCGAAGATATTCGCGGCGCCTCCCGCATCCTGCGCGGCGGGGCGGTGGTCTGGGAAAAGCCGTTCCTATCGGGGGCGGCCAATATGTCGCACAGCTTTGCCAACCTTGAACACCATCATTTCAAATATGATGTGTTCCGCGTAGCGGGCGATTTGCATGTGCATATGTTTGGCACGGCAACGCTATCTTTTGCAGATGGATTTCAAACCCAAACGGGCGATGTGTTTGAAATTGATGCGCCGCAGCTTGGCTTGCCTTTGCGCAACTCGCTGGGCCAAGACGCCGAGCGCGGCATGATTACTGTGACCGCATTGTGAGGAAACTATGACCTTCAAACCCGCCCCTTGGCCCCGCAAACTGCGCTCGCAGGAATGGTTTGGCGGCACAACAAAAGACGCGATCTATCATCGTGGCTGGATGAAAAATCAGGGCTATCCGCCTGATTTGTTCGATGGTCGCCCTGTGATTGGCATTTTGAACACTTGGTCGGAACTGACCCCTTGCAACGCGCATCTGAATGATCTGGCCCAGCGGGTGAAGCACGGCATCTACGAGGCGGGCGGTTTCCCTGTGGAGGTGCCAGTATTTTCCGCCAGCGAATCAGCCTTTCGCCCCACGGCGATGATGTTTCGCAATTTGGCAGCTATGGCGGTGGAAGAGGCGATGCGTGGCCAGCCGATGGATGGCTGCGTTTTGATGGTGGGCTGCGATAAAACCACCCCCAGCCTGCTGATGGCCGCCGCCAGCACAGACATCCCGTCGATTGTGGTGACAGGCGGGCCGATGTTGAACGGCTATTACAAAAACGAACGCGTTGGCAGCGGCACGCATTTGTGGAAATTCTCTGCCGCCGTGGCCGCAGGCACGATGACCCGCGAAGAATTTGTCGAGGCCGAGGCGTCGATGTCCCGCTCACCTGGATCGTGCAACACCATGGGCACGGCCAGCACGATGGCATCTATGGCCGAGGCGCTGGGCATGGCCCTATCGGGCAACGCCGCCATTCCCGCCGTAGACAGCCGCCGCCGCGTGATGGCGCAGATGACAGGGCGGCGCATTGTTCAGATGGTTAAGGACGATCTGAAACCTTCGGACGTTTTGAAAAAAGAGGCGTTTGAAAACGCGATTCGCACCAATGCCGCGATTGGCGGCTCGACCAATGCTGTCATTCACCTGCTGGCGATTGCAGGGCGCGTGGGCGTTGATCTGACCTTGGACGACTGGGATCGCTGCGGGCGCGATGTGCCCACCATCGTCAACCTAATGCCATCGGGCAAATACCTGATGGAGGAGTTTTTCTACGCAGGCGGCCTGCCCGTGGTGATCAAACGTCTGGGCGAAGGCGGGATGCTGCACAAAGATGCCTTGACTGTTTCTGGTGAGGCAATGTGGGATCAGGTCAAAGACGTGGAAAACCACAATCCCGAAGTGATCTTGCCCACGGATAAGGCGCTGACGCAGGCGGGCGGCATTGTTGTGTTGAAGGGCAATTTGGCCCCCAAAGGCGCGGTGCTGAAACCCTCTGCCGCGACCCCCGAATTGATGGTGCATCGTGGCCGCGCGGTCGTGTTCGAAGACATCGACGACTACAAAGCCAAGATCAATGACGAGGGCTTGGATATCGACGAAACCTGCATCATGGTGCTGAAAAACTGTGGGCCAAAGGGCTATCCTGGCATGGCCGAGGTGGGCAATATGGGCCTGCCGCCGAAAGTTTTGCGCAAGGGCATCACCGATATGGTGCGCATTTCTGATGCGCGCATGTCGGGCACCGCCTTTGGCACCGTCTGCCTGCACACCTCGCCCGAAGCCGCCGCTGGTGGCCCGCTGGCCGTGGTGCAAAACGGCGATATGATCGAGCTTGACGTGCCAAGTCGCCGCCTGCATCTGGATATTTCCGATGCGGAACTCGCCGCGCGTTTGGCCAAATGGACACCGCGCGATGAAGGCCCCGCTTCGGGCTATGCCATGTTGCACCATCGCCATGTGCAGGGCGCAGATACGGGCGCGGATCTGGATTTCCTTAAGGGCTGCCGAGGCAACCCCGTGGGCAAGGATTCGCACTGATGCAAAACATTGCACTGGTGGGCATCGGCAAGATCGCCCTAGATCAGCATGTGCCAGCCTTGGCGGCCAGCATAGATTGGGAACTCGCCGCAACCGTGTCCCGTTCTGGCACGGTCGCAGGCGTGCAAAGCTATACCGATTTTGCCGACATGTTGGCGAAAAACCCCAATATAGGGACTGTTTCGCTGTGTATGCCGCCCGTGCCGCGCTATGATTATGCGCATGCCGCGCTAATGGCGGGGCGGCATGTGATGCTGGAAAAACCCCCCGGCGCCAGTTTGGCCGAGGTTTATGCTTTGCAACGTCTGGCGCAGGCCAAGGGGCTGACACTGTTTGCCACGTGGCATAGCCGCATGGCCCATGCGGTCGCGGCAGCCAAGGCTTGGCTGGCAGATACCACCATCACCCGCGCGCATATCACGTGGCGCGAGGATGTGCGCAAATGGCATCCAGGGCAGGATTGGGTGTTCGAGGCGGGCGGCATGGGTGTGTTTGACCCAGGCATCAACGCGCTGTCGATCCTGACCGAAATTCTGCCAGCCCCCGTTCATATGCGCGCCGCCGTGCTGGAATTTCCCGAAAACCGCGCCACGCCAATTGCGGCCGCTTTGACCTTTTCGGGTAATGTGACTGCCGATTTTGATTGGCGCCAAGAAGGGCCGCAGACTTGGGACATTGCGGTGGAAACGCCCAAGGGCCAGCTTGATCTGCGCATGGGCGGCAATGTGCTGGAAATTGATGGCCGCGTTCAGGCGGGCGAGAATTCGATCATGGGCGAATATCCCGCGCTTTATACCCGAATGGCGCAGCTGGTGGCGGCGGGGCAATCGGATGTTGACCTCTCCCCCATGATCCACGTGGCCGACGCGCTCACTTTGGGCAGCCGCAAAACTGTTGCCCCTTTTCATTTCTAAGGAAAAATTATGCAGATCACAGGACAACACCTGATCGCAGGCACGTGGGTTTCGGGGCGCGAGGTGTTCAAATCCTCGCCCGCAACTGGCCCATCCTATGATTTCGCCGTCGGAACACCTGCCGATGTTGATGCCGCCGTCCGCGCAGCCGAGGATGCTTTCCCCGCCTATTCCGCCCTGCCGCGAGAGACACGCGCCCAGTTTCTAGAGGAAATCGCGGCGCAAATCGACGCGCGCGGCGATGAAATTACCGCCGCTGGCACATCGGAGACGGGCCTGCCCGAGGCGCGGCTGGTGGGCGAGCGGGGGCGCACCACGGGCCAGCTGCGCCTGTTCGCCGCCCATATCCGCAAAATGGATTTTCTGGACCTACGCCATGATGCCGCCCTGCCAGACCGCGCGCCCCTACCGCGCCCCGACATTCGGCTGATCCAGCAGCCCATCGGCCCCGTGGGTGTGTTTGGCGCGTCGAACTTTCCCCTCGCCTTTTCGGTGATGGGGGGCGATTCGGCCTCGGCCCTTGCCGCTGGTTGCCCTGTGGTCGTCAAGGGCCATTCTGCCCACCCCGCCACGGGCGAAGTGGTGGCCCGCGCCGTGCTGGCCGCCATTGAAAAACTGGGTCTGCCGCGCGGTGTGTTTTCATTGGTTCAAGGCGGGCGGCGCGATGTGGGCGAGGCGCTGGTGCAGCACCCGCTGATCCGCGCCGTTGGCTTTACGGGCAGCCTGATGGGCGGGCGCGCGCTGTTCAACCTTTGCGCCGCGCGTCCCGATCCGATCCCATTCTTTGGCGAGCTGGGCAGCGTGAACCCGATGTTCATTTTGCCCGCCGCTTTGGCCGCGCGCGGGGGCGCTATTGCCAGCGGTTGGGCGGGCAGCCTAACCATGGGAGCAGGGCAGTTTTGCACCAACCCTGGGATTGGCGTGGTGGTCGAAGGCCCCGATCTCGACAGTTTTGTTGCGTCTCTAATTGCCGCGTTAGAGCCTGTTTCCGCGCAGACCATGCTGACCGATGGCATTGCTGATGCCTACCGTGCAGGCGCGGCCCGCATGGCAAATGCGGGCGCAAAAGCTGTGCTAGAGCGCCCCGAAGATGGCCGCCGCGCCAGCCCCTATGTCTATCAGGTCACAGGTGATGAATGGCTGGCAAACCCCCATTTGGGCGAAGAGGTTTTTGGCCCGCTGGCCCTGCTCGTGCGCGCCAAAGACGCCGCGCAGATGCTGACCATCGCAAACGCGCTGCTAGGGCAGTTGACCTGCACCCTGCATCTGGACGCCTCCGATCATCCGCAAGCCGCCAACCTGCTGCCGATCCTGTCGCGCAAAGCAGGCCGCGTTTTGGCCAATGGCTTTCCCACAGGGGTCGAGGTGTGCGATGCCATGGTGCACGGCGGCCCCTATCCCGCCTCGACCAATTTTGGCGCGACCTCGGTCGGTACGATGTCGATCCGTCGTTGGTTGCGGCCCGTGTCCTATCAAAATTTGCCGCTAGATTTGCTGCCAGAAGAATTGCGCAGCCTCTAGCCGCGCCGCCCGCCGCTTGGTATGCAGCCGTATGCGCGAAACATTAGGGCAGATTTACGATGGTAAGGTGGCGCAGGGCGATCTGCGTCCCGACCCTGCGCAGGCAGCCACTTTGCCCCAGCTAGAGATGCTCCGCCTGTGGCTAGAGGAGCACCAAACCCGCCCAAGCGGACTGGGTAAGCTGTTTCGCAAGCCGCCCGCCCCGCCCAAGGGGCTGTATCTGTGGGGCGGGGTTGGGCGCGGCAAATCTATGCTGATGGATTTGTTCTTTGCCGCCACCGAAATCACGGCAAAACGGCGCGTGCATTTTCACGCCTTTATGCAGGACATCCACCGCGCCATGTTTGACGTGCGCAAGACAGGGGCAGATGATGCGCTGGCCCCTGTGGCCGCAGCAATCGCTGCTGACCTGCGCCTGCTCGCCTTTGACGAGATGCAAATCACCGACATCACCGATGCGATGATCGTAGGGCGGCTGTTTGAATTGCTACTGGGCGCGGGGGTGGTGATCGTGACAACCTCTAACCGCGCGCCGCAGGATTTGTATAAGAACGGGCTGAACCGCGCGCTGTTTTTGCCCTTTATCGCCCAGTTAGAGACGCATTTCAATGTGGTAGAGCTGCGCAGCCCAAACGATTATCGCCAACACCGACTGACGGGGATGCAGGTGTATTTTCACCCCGCAGGCACGGCAGGGACGCAGTTGGATCAGATTTGGAATGACCTCACGGGCCATGTCGCTGGCGAGATATTGGAATTGACGGTGAACGGGCGCAAGTTTGTTTTGCCCCGCGTAGCCAATGGCGTAGCCTATGCAAGTTTTTGGGAGCTATGCGCCCGCGCCAATGGGTCGGCGGACTTTCTGGCCCTTGCTCGTGTCATTCGGGTGCTGATCTTGCGCGATATTCCGCAGCTTTCAGCCAGTAATTATAATGAGGCCAAGCGGTTTGTGACCCTGATCGACGCCCTGTATGAGGGGCATGTTCGCCTGATTTGCAGCGCCGCCGATGTGCCAGAGCGGCTGTATATCGAAGGCGCGGGCAGTTTTGAATTTGAACGCACGGCCTCGCGTTTGCGCGAAATGCAGGGGGCGGAGTGGGGGGCGGATTGGGGTTTAACTCCAGATTTGCCATAGCAGCCGCGCAGCCATGGCGGTGGAGGTGACAACCAGCAAAGGCTTGATCAGCCTGCCGCCAATACGCATCGCCAGCCTTGCGCCAATCGCCGCGCCAGCCAGTTGCGCCAGCCCCATGCACAGGCCAACGGCCCACCACGTTGCCCCAGAAAAGGCAAACACGGCAAAGCTGCCGATATTGCTGGCAAAGTTCAGCGTTTTGGTATGGGCCGTGGCGCGCAGCAGGCCATAACCCGCCAGCAGCACAAACCCCAGCATAAAGAACGATCCCGTCCCTGGCCCAAAGAACCCATCATAGGCCGCGATAACAGGCACGAATGTGACACTAAACAGCGTGTTAGAGACGCGCGCACGACTGTCGTTGTCCGTTAGTCCAGGTTTTACAGCAAAGTAAATCGCTACAGCTATCAGAACCACGGGCATGATGATGCGCAGTGCATTGGCGGGTATCAAATGCGCGACCAGCGCCCCGCCTGCCGCCGCGATGGCCGAGATCGCCGCCATACCCGCCTGCGCCTTTAGGTCGATGTGCCCTTTGCGGGCATAGGTGATCATCGCGGTGCCCGACCCAAAACTGCCTTGCAATTTGTTTGTGGCCAGCGTTTCAATCGGGCTGGCCCCAGCCAGCAGCAAGGCGGGCACGGCGATCAGCCCGCCGCCGCCTGCGATGGAATCGACAAATCCCGCAACGAAGGCTGCCAAGATCAGGGCGAGCGCGATGTGGGGGACAACTTCAAACATCCGCAAACTCGTCGGCTGGGATACCTTGCAAGTATAGCAAAGCTGTCAGATCGCCGTGGTTGATGCGCAAATCGCATTGCGCTTGCACTGATGGTTTGGCGTGCAGTGCCACGCCTGCGCCCGCCAGCCCCAGCATCCCCAGATCATTCGCGCCGTCCCCAACGGCAATCGCCTCGGCGGGGGTAATCCCCAGACGGGCCGAAATTTCCGTCAGCGCCTGCACCTTCGCCTCGCGCCCCAGAATTGGGTCGGCCACTGCGCCCGACAAAATGTCCCCGTCGGCAAGCAGCGTATTCGCGCGATTCTCATCAAAGCCCAAGCGCGCCGCAATCGCCCCCGTAAAGGCGGTGAATCCGCCCGATACCAGTGCGGCATAGGCCCCATTTGCGCGCATAGTTGCCAGCAAAACAGGGCCGCCCTGCATCAAGGTTATGCGGGTGTCGATCACCTTTTGTATCACCGAGATAGGCAATCCTTTAAGTAGGGCGACCCGCTCGCGCAGAGCCGCCTCAAAATCCAACTCGCCATTCATCGCGCGGGCGGTAATCGCGGCGACGCGGGGGCCAAAGCCCGCCACATCCGCCAGTTCGTCAATACATTCTTGATGGATCATCGTGCTGTCCATATCCGCAATCAGCAGCCGTTTGCGGCGGCCCTGCGCGGGCTGAATGCACAGATCCACCCCCAACCTCTGATAATCGGCCCAAACTTCCCAGCGGTTTTGGGGCAGGGCTTCCAGTGCAAACTCCGCCGCAATTCCCACGTCCAGCCAAACCGCATCGCTCCCGCCCCAAGCGTTGCGCAGCGCCTCAACGGCGGCACGGTCAAGGGTTGGGTTTGCGGGGTTTGTGATCAGGCTGGCGATATACATGGGCACCTCGATGTTTCCGATAGGCGACGGGCGCGCGAAAATTTGCCCCACCTGCGGCGCTTTAGCGCGATTTTGCGACTTGTGCCAGACGCAAAGCCCCCGTATTTGCGGCGGCGGGACACCCCTCCCCAACGGGGGGCAATTATCTGGAAGGATACCATGTCTGATTTGCAAACACCGTCCACGCGGCCGGCTAACCCGCGTTTTTCCTCTGGCCCTTGCGCCAAAATCCCCAATTTCTCGCTGGATATGCTGTCGGATGCGCCCTTGGGTCGCAGTCATCGCGCCGCCGTTGGCAAATCCAAACTGGCCGAGGCCATTGATCTGACCCGTGAGGTTTTGGGCGTGCCCGACGATTACCGCATTGGCATCGTCCCGGGTTCGGATACGGGCGCGGTTGAAATGGCGATGTGGTCGCTGCTGGGCGCGCGCGGCGTGGAAATGCTGGCTTGGGAAAGCTTTGGCGAAGGTTGGGTGACCGATGTTGTCAAACAGCTAAAGCTGGATGCGGTGGTGAAAATCGCGCCCTATGGCGAGATTGTCGATTTCGAAACCGTCGATTTCAACAAAGACGTTGTGTTCACATGGAACGGCACCACCAGCGGCTGCCGCTTGCCAAATGGCGATGACATCCCCGCAGACCGCCAAGGGCTGACGCTGTGCGATGCCACCTCTGCCGCCTTTGCGATGGATCTGCCGTGGGACAAGCTGGATGTCATCACCTTTTCGTGGCAAAAGGTTCTGGGCGGCGAAGGCGCGCATGGCGTAATGATCCTGTCGCCCCGCGCGGTGGAACGGCTGGAAACCTATACCCCCGCATGGCCGCTGCCGAAGATTTTCCGCCTGACCAGCAAGGGCAAGCTGATTGAGGGCATTTTCAAGGGCGAGACGATCAACACTCCGTCGATGCTGGCGGTTGAAGATTACCTTGTTGCCTTGAAATGGGCGCAAAGCATCGGCGGGCAAAAGGCGCTGATCGCCCGCGCCGCCGCCAATGCCCAAGTGATCTGGGATTTCTGCGCCGCGAATCCGTGGATCGCCAATTTGGCCGAAACGGCGGACATTGCGTCCACCACCTCGGTCTGCCTGAAATTCACCGATGCACGCATCAAAGATGGCGAGGCTTTTGCCAAAGCCGTCGCCAAGCGGTTGGAAAAGGCGGGCGTTGCGCTGGATATTGGCGCCTATCGCGATGCCCCTGCGGGCCTGCGCATCTGGTGCGGATCAACAGTGGAAACCGCCGATGTCGCCGCCCTGATGCCGTGGTTGGATCACGCATTCCACGCGGAAATTGCCGCGCAAGCATAATTTCGGTGCGCGCGCAGCGCACCCTACCCCCCATTTCATAGGAGGCCACAATGGCACCTCGCGTTCTTGTATCTGACGAACTATCCGAAACCGCCGTTCAAATCTTCCGCGATCGCGGTGTAGACGTGGACTACATGCCAAAGCTGGGCAAAGACAAAGAGGCGCTGGCCGCCATCATCGACCAGTATGACGGCCTTGCCATTCGCAGCGCCACTAAGGCCACCGAAAAGCTGCTGGAAAAGGCGACCCGCCTAAAGGTGATTGGCCGCGCGGGCATTGGCGTTGATAACGTCGATATTCCTGCCGCGTCGAAAAAGGGCGTGATCGTGATGAACACGCCCTTTGGCAACTCGATCACCACTGCCGAACATGCCATCGCCATGATGTTTGCCGCCGCCCGTCAGTTGCCCGAGGCCAACGCCAGCACCCAAGCGGGCAAATGGGAAAAGTCGCGTTTCATGGGGGTAGAGCTGTTCAGCAAGACCCTTGGCGTGATTGGCGCGGGCAATATCGGCGGCATCGTTTGCGACCGCGCGCTGGGCCTGAAGATGAAAGTCATCGCCTATGACCCCTTCCTATCCGATGAACGCGCCAAGCAAATGGGCGTGACTAAGGTGGAATTGGACGAGCTGCTGGCGCGCGCCGATTTCATCACCCTGCATGTGCCGCTGACCGATAAAACCCGCAACATCCTGTCGGCGGAAAACCTTGCCAAAACCAAGAAAGGCGTGCGCATCATCAACTGCGCGCGCGGCGGTTTGATTGACGAGGCGGCCTTGGCCGAGGCGTTGAAATCGGGCCATGTCGCCGGCGCGGCGCTGGATGTGTTCGAAGTGGAACCTGCCACCGAAAACCCGCTGTTCGGCCTGCCGAATGTGGTCTGCACCCCGCATCTGGGCGCATCCACCACCGAAGCGCAGGAAAATGTGGCGTTGCAAGTGGCCGAACAGATGTCGGATTATCTGCTGACGGGTGCTGTTTCCAACGCGCTGAACATGCCCAATGTCACGGCGGAAGAGGCGGCTGTAATGGGCCCTTGGATCAAACTGGCGGGCCATTTGGGCGCGTTCATCGGCCAGATGACGGAAGAGCCGATCAAGGCGATCAACATTCTTTATGATGGCGTCGGTCGCGGGCATGAACCTGGCCGCGCTGAATTCGGCGGTGATTGCGGGCGTCCTGAAGGCGGCAAACCCGGATGTGAACCTAGTCTCCGCCCCGATTGTCGCCAAGGATACGCGGCATCCAGATCTCGACCACGCGGCAGGACAAATCGGGCGCGTTTGACGCCTATATCAAGGTGACGATGGTGACGGACACGCGCGAACGTTCGGTCGCTGGCACCTGCTTTAGCGATGGCAAGCCGCGCTTTATCCAGATCAAAGGCATCAACATCGATGCCGAAATTGGCGCGCATATGCTCTACACCACCAACGAGGACGTGCCGGGCATCATCGGCCTTTTGGGCATGACGATGGGCAAGAACAACGTCAATATTGCCAACTTTACGCTGGGCCGCTCGGGCGTGGGGCAAGACGCGATTGCGATTCTGTATCTGGATCAGGCGATTGACCCCAAGGTTCTGGAAACGCTGGAGGCCACGGGCATGTTCCAATCGGTCAAAGCGTTGCAGTTCGAGGTGGCGTATACCCATTGCGGCGGGCAGGTAGCTTTGGCCCGTCCTCTCTGGCGATTTTTTGTGTATATAAATATGGAATTTATGCGAGGCGTTAAATGGGACGAGGTAAAGCGTGCGCCACTTTGCGGGCGCGCGGTGTTGATTTTGCCGATGTTGGCGCTAATTGGGCAACGCGCTTGCCCGCGAAGACCTTCGGCAAGACGCCGCGCTTTGTGACATTGGGCATGATGGAGGGCGGCTGCATGTGCTGGCGTGGTGCTGGCGCGGTCAAAAGCTGCGAGTCATCAGTCTGCGCAAGGCCAATTCGCGAGAGGTAAAAATATATGACAATGCCTAAACCCTATATTGGCCCCGATGATGAGGTGGCAGAGTTGGACAGCGCTTGGGCCGCAGGGGCCAAACGGGGACGCCCGTCCTTGCCCGCACCGTTGCGCAAACAGCGCGTCAACATCATGCTGGACGCGGATTTGTGCAGCAGCTTCGCGCCAGTGGAAAAGGATGGCAGACGCGGGTCAACGCCGCTTTACGAAGAGATGCAGGGCTGTGATACCGCTGGAGCGGAAAAATACTGTTTTAGCCAAGGATGAACGCCGCCATGAAAACCTACGCCATTGGCGATATTCACGGGCATTTGAACCTATTGCAGGGCATTCATGCCTTGATCTCGGGTGATATGGCCGCCACGGGCGCGGCCCCCATCGTGCATATTGGTGATTTGGTCGATCGTGGCCCCGATAGCGCGGGGGTGGTGGACTATCTGCGCGCGGGCATTGCGGGCGGGGCGGATTGGACGGTGCTAAAGGGCAACCATGACCGCATGTTTTCGGGCTATCTTAGCGCGATAGATCACCACGACGCGGGCCTGCGGCACGATTTGTCTTGGCTGCATCCGCGTTTGGGCGGGGCAGAGACGCTGGCCTCTTACGGGGTGCGCAGCCCAGCCGACCGCCCTTTGGCAGCGGTTTGGGCCGATGCGCAAGACGCCGTTCCGCAAACCCATGTCGAATTTTCTGGCCAGCCTGCCGAACTATCACCTGCGCGGCGAGGTGTTGTTTGTGCATGCGGGCATTCGGCCTGGTATCGCACTGGAAAATCAAACCGAAGATGATCTGGTCTGGATCAGAGCTGATTTTCTGGACGACCCCCGCGATCACGGCCCCCTAGTGGTCCATGGCCATACGGCGATTGATGCCCCCACCCATTACGGCAACCGCGTGAATATCGACAGCTCTGCCGCCTATGGCGGGCCGTTGTCTGCCATCGTGATCGAGGGGCGCGAGGTTTGGCAGATCACGCCACAGGGTCGGATGAAACTGACCCCAAAAGCCTAGAACGTAGGGCCACGCCAGCGGTGCCCATCGCCAGCGCCAGCGCGCCAAACGCCCAGAAAAACCCGACATCGCCCATAAAGGGCAGCAGCGGCGATAGGATCAGCGGGGCGAAAATACCCCCCACCATCCCCGCCGCGATAATCGCCACGGCTGTGCGCGGGTGGCCCCGCATTGTGCCCGATGCGGCCACGTAGATCGTGGGAAAAAAGACGCCAGCGCATAGGCCCATCACCACAAAGCCAGCGCTGGGCGAGGCGGTGGCGGCATAGATCGATGCCGCACCGCAAGCGATCAGCGCCGCCACGCCCGTTGTGAACACATCCAAGCGATGTGCGATGACGGTCAAGATCAGGCGCGCCACCAAAAAGCCGATAAAAAAGGCCGAGAGTAGCTCGGCCGCGCGCACTTCGCTTAGGCCGGCTCGGATCAGGGCGGTGGGGCCTAGGCCGATCAGGCATGCCTCAATCGCTATCGCCAGTCCGTGAAAGATCAAAATCGGCCAATGAGGCGCAAAGGGTGCGGCGGCAATAGGGGCGGCGGTTGCCCCGTTTTCACCCGCGCGGCCCGCCAGCAGCCAAACCCCCGCAATCAGCGCGGCGCTAATGGCAAAGGTGGGTGCGGGGTTGCTGGACAGGGCGACATAAACCAAGGGGGCCGCAATGGCGCCAATGCCGAATGCCGCATTCATCAGCGATAGCATCGCAGGCCCGCGTGGCCCAAAGGCATGCAAAACGCGCGGGTTGAACACCACAGTTGCCGCGCCATAGCCCGCGCCAAAGAAAAACCCACCCGCCAGCGCAATGGCGAAATTTGCGCCCCAAGCCAGCAGCACAGCCCCTGCCAGCATCGCCGCAAGAACATGGCGCGGCGTGATTTTGGTTGGGGCCAAAAACATCGCACCTACACCCACAGCGCATCCTACCCAATGGGATGATACCAACAGCCCAACGGTTGACACCTCTAGGTCGAAGGCGCGTGAAAAGGCGGGCAGAACAGGGCCATACAGCGATTGGCCTGCGCCCATCAGAATGAAGCTGGCAAGCCCTGCAAACAACAGGGCGGCATGGGTTCTTAGTAAATCGCGCATGGCGGCTCCTGCCTGTGTTGGGCGCTGCAATGGCTGGGCTGTGTGCTTATGTCAACGGGTGGCAGTCAATGCGCCAGCAGCCGCACGCGGCTTTGGCTGGATGCGCCCTTGGCGTCAATCACCGAAAGCGTCACAAAACCGCTGGTTAGGCTCTCAATTAAAACCTCGTTTTGGGCCAGACCTGCGCGCAGGGGGGCGCTGTTGGCAAGGATTGTAAAGGGGGGTGCGCCGCCTTCGATACGCAGCAACAGCCCCGCGCGCAGCAGCTGCACCTCGGCCCCATCTGGGGGGAAGATCAGCTTTGGCGCGCCTGCCTTGGCGTCAAAGGCTGCGCCGCGCGGGCGGAATTGACGCAGGGGTTCGGGCAGTTGCCCATTGGCCAGCAGCAGCGTTTCGGGCGGGGCAGGGGGCAGGGGCGTCAGCGCAGGCTTTAGGCGCGCAAAGGCCGAAAACAGCACGGGCGCGGCCAGATCAGCGCCCAGCGCGCCCGGCATCGGCGTGCCATCGGGCCGCCCAATCCACACCCCAATCACATGGGCGCCATCATACCCAATCGCCCAAGCATCGCGGTTGCCATAAGAGGTGCCCGTCTTGTAGGCCAGCCGATTGGGCGGCGCACCTGCGGGTGGTGGCAGGCCCGCCAGAATATCTCCCAGTTGCCACGCCGCGGCGCGCGACATCACGCGGCGTAGGGGTTGACCAGTTTGGGGGGTAAAGCGCAGGGAAACCCCCTCGCCTCCGCGCGCTTGTGCCGCATAGAGCTGCACCAAATCGTGCAAGGTCACGCCAATCCCGCCCAGCCCAATCGCCAGCCCAGCCTCGCCCGTTGGCAGGGCATATTCCGCCCCCGCCCGCGACAGGCCCGCCAAAACGGCGCTGGGGCCCAGCGCGTCGGTCAGACTGACAACGGGGATATTCAGCGATTGTTGCAGCGCATCGCGCACGCGGATCTGGCCGCGAAACTTGCGGTCAAAGTTTTGCGGACGATAGCCGCCAAAATCGGTCGGCTGATCTTGCATCAGCGTTTCTGGATGGATCAGCCCTTGATCCATCGCCAGTGCGTAGATCATCGGTTTCAGCGTTGATCCTGGGCTGCGCTGGGCGCGGGTCATGTCAATGAACCCCCCGCGCGCGTTTGCATTATAGCCCGATGAGCCAACATGCGCCAAAACTGCGCCCGTGGCATGATCGGCCACGATCAGCGCAATCTGCACCTGATCGCCAAGACCCGCCACCGATTGCGCGGCTAAATCTTGCAAGGCGATTTGCAGCGATTTGTCCAGCGTGGTGGTGATCACGCCCGCGCCCTGTTCGCGCAGCAGTTGGTCGGCCAAATGCGGGGCTAGGGCGGGAAAGGCCTTGCGATTGCGCGGGACAGCTTCGCGCTGGGCGGCCGCTGCGGTGTCTTTGTCAATCAGACCATCGCGGCTAAGGCGTGCCAGCACGCGGGCGCGGGCCGACATGGCCACATCGGGCGCGCGGTCGGGGCGGCGCGCGGCGGGCGATTGCGGCAGCGCAATCAGCAGCGCCACTTCGGCAGGGGTCAGGCGGCGCGGCTCTTTGCCAAAATAGGCAAGGCTGGCGGCGCGCAGCCCTTCGATATTGCCGCCATAGGGGGCGATGTTCAAATACAGGTGCAATATGTCTGATTTGGTCAGGCGGCGTTCCAGCGCCCAAGCCAGCCGCATCTGCCGCAACTTGCCCTGCATCTGCCCCGTGGTGCCCCCTTCTAGCAGCCGCGCGGTCTGCATCGTCAGCGTTGAGGCACCAGACACCACCCGCCCTTGGCGCAGCGCCTGCACCCCTGCCCGCGCCAGTGCGCGCAGATCAACGCCGCTGTGGGTGTAAAATCGCCCGTCCTCATAGGCGATCAGGCCTGCGATAAAAGCGGGGTCAACCTGATCAAGCGGCACTTCTAGCCGCCAGCGCCCTCCCGCCACGGTATAGGCGCGCAGCAAGTCGCCGCGACTGCCCAAAACCTGCGCCCCCATCGGTGGTGACAGGTTTGGCAGGCGCGTGGCGTCTACCCAGTCGTCAAACTGGTCGCGGCCAAATGCGGTCAGGCCCAGCCCCAAGGCAAGGGCAAATAACCACCGCGCCCCTGGCAAGGTCAGCCTCATGGTGCAATCGTAACGCTGCCTTGGTCGCTGCGTGCCGACAGGTCGGGGCGATACATATCTTCGACCACTGCGGCAGGGTGGTGGAACGTGCCGGGCGAGACGGCGCGCACCACATAGCCCAATCGGAAGGGCTGGTCATCCATGCGATCAACCGCCGCAAGGAAGCGATCTTGACGGAACTCGCTATGCGCGGCATCGGGCACCAAATCCAAGTCCGCCAGCGCCTCGACGCTGCTGGTGATCAGGCTGGGGGTGTCAATCTCAAAGCCTGCGGGCAGTGGATCATTCACCATCAGCCGCGCCTCGCCGCGCCCAAAGGGGGTGATTTCCAGCACGGCCACCATGCGCTGGCCCACCTGCACCGCCGCGATGTCCACGGGGTTGCCCTCCATATCGAGATAGCTGCGCGTGATGGCATAGCCCGCGCCGCCCGCCACCTCGGCCCCCGAAGGGATGCCGATGGTGGTGACAGTCACAACCGTATCATCACCCCTATTGGTCACAGTTTGTGGGATGGACGTGTCGGCATCCGTCAGCCGCACCACAGGGCTGGCCACGGCTGCGCCATTCAGCAAAATATCGCTGGCCTCGCCTGTTCCCAACAGCTGAGCAGCGGCCATTAGGGTCCAAACCGATTCTTGCGTAGACAGCGCCCTAGACGGGGCAAGGCGCGTCAGCAGAACGTTACGATCTACTACTTTAGACCCTGATTCTGACGCCAGTGCCAGCACCACCGCCGCATCGCGGGTTGGGCTGCCGTAATCTGTGCGCCAGATTTGCTCGCCCGCTTCGGGGGCCAGTGCGTCAACCGCTGCCGCCGCGCGCGCAAACATGGCATCAGACCGTGGCTGGTCGCCATACATCGCGAGCGCCGCCCCCAGTTGCGCCATTGCGGCGGGAGTGGCAAAGGCATCGCCTTTGACATCGGCGTAATAGCGCAAATCGCCAATCGCCGCCGCGCCTTCGCGGGCCAAAACCATCAACGCATAGGCCAGCCCCTCGCCGCCATAGTCGAAATCGGGGTGATAATTGACCTGATTGCGCAGATTGTCCAAGGCGCTGCGGAAGGCGGCATCGGGAACCGAATAGCCTTGCGCACGCGCGCGGCCTAAAAAGTCGGTGATATAGGCATCCAGCCACATATCTCCGCCATCCCCCGCCTGCCACAGGCCAAAAGCTCCATTGCCGTTTTGCGTCACTAACACGCCATTTAGTGCCGCATTTATTTTGGAGGGCAGATCATCGGGTGTGGTAATGCCCAAGGTTTCGCCAAGCTGGGATAGATACAGCAGCGGCATCGCCTTGGATGTCATTTGCTCGGTGCAGCCATAAGGATAGCCGTCCAGCGCCGAAAGCAGCCCCGCCGCGTTTAGCCGCGCAATCGGGCCAGCCGAGACAGTCGCCCGCGCGCTGCCCGGCACCAGCCCGTCAAACAGCGCCGCATCGGCGGTAAAGGTGCTGCCCTTGGCCAGTTCAAACTGCGCATTGCGCACAATCGGCGCATCGTTGATCTGTACGGGCAAGTGCAGCGTTTTGGTCAGCACTTTGCCGTCTGGGGTGGTCAGCGCTATCTCAACGGTCTGCGGGCCCAGTTGCCTCGCCGTCAGCGCCACCTCAATCCGCGTCATGGCTTTTTCGGCCAGATCAATACTGGCGGGCACGTCGCCCAAACTTAACCCTGCCGAGGAAATTTTCAGCCCCATCGCCCCCGCTGGCCCCGTGGCATGGGTGATGTCCAGCGCCAAACGGCTGCTATCGCCCAGCGCCATAAAGCGGGGCAGCGCTGCGGCAATTACAACAGGATCGCGCACGAGCACATCGGCGTTTGCCTGCCCGATACCCGTCTTCGACCACGCCAGCGCCATCACCTTAACCGTGCCGTTAAAGGCGGGCAGCGCAAAGCTCGTTCGGGCATAGCCGTCCGCCCCCACCTTGATCGGGCCACTGAAAAACGCCACAAGCTCTTCGGTAGGAGGGGGGGCTTGCAGGCGCGCATTCGCCCCCGCATCCCCGCCCGAGCGCACCATGCCCATCGCGCCATTGCTGGTGTCGATCAATCGGCCATAGATATCGCGTATCCCCATGCCCAATTTTCGTTGGCCAAAGTAATGCGCAAACGGGTCAGGGGGCAGGTGGCCCGTTAGGTTCAAAATCCCTTGGTCAACGGCGGCGATGGTGACAAAGGCACTCTCGCCTGCGGTTATACCATCCACCTTCACCGCAACGTCCAAAGGCCCACGCGGGTCTGCCTCGGCGGGCAGTTCAAGGCTTGCGGCCAGCGCGCGTGCGGCGGGGTCGATTTGCGCATGGGCAATGCCCAAGGCGCGCACAGGCGTGCGTATGCCATCGTTCTGACCTAATGGACGCAGGGCAGACACCGTCACATAGGCCCCCGTGCCCCAGTCGTCCGTCACAGGCAGATCAATCACATTTTCACCTTCGGTCACATCAACGGGCGTTGATGTGACCGAAGGTGAAAAATGTGATTGATGCGTGTGGTGAACGAATGGGAGCACAGGGGCCTATGGGGCAGTGTTGCCTTTGCGCCCATTCATTTCAGGTGTGCGCCTGTGCGCTGGATATAGCGCAAATCAGCCGCCGCGCAACAGGCACTGCCCGCCGGGTTACGTGGGCGTGAAAGGTGGATGAGCTTATAACCGCAGGCAACGTCACCATCGCCTCTGAAGTTGCAGGCTAACAGGCCGCGTACCCCTGTGCCCGTTTGCGCATTACAGCGAAAAAGAGGCGTGGGTACGCGATCCGGCCCGATTGATCGACACCAGCAATGCATGGTGCGCTCGGGCGAGGATGCGGGGCGAATGCGCGCCTGCGGGCCCACTCACACGAAGAGCTTGTGGCGTTTTCAGTGGCCCGATCAAGTGAGGCGGACGACGGCTTTTGCGCTTGCCTGCTGGCGGCGCAGTGGCGCGGCGTGGTCAGACGGGTATCGGAACAGCCGGTGTGCGTGCTGATCGGTGCGCTGCCCAGCGTGGCGCTGGGCGATAGCTGGCAGACATCACCTGCCGCAGGGCGCCGGCGAAATAGTGGCACTCCTCGGCGAAAATTAAGTTTGAGGCGACGTGCCCGCGAAATATTGATCTGGCCGAAAAAGCCCTTGACGGATGACGCCCGAACAGCGAACAACTGGGCCGCAGGCCGGTGAATAGCGCTGACCACCCAGACGGCAAGTGCTGACCAAGCGCTGCCCGTACAAATCAACGATGCACCGATGCGCAGTTCAACGCCGCCGATGCGGCGCTGTTGGGTGGTGCGGAGCAGCAGCACGCAGGCAACTGTCGGCACAACCCGGTGCGCACACGATTTTCGATGGCTGCACCAGCGGAAAGCGTCAAGGCGATGCCGCTGGCAACCTTGGGCGGTGTGCACTCAAAAATAAATGCGGCGCTAAATGTGTTAGCCAAAACAGCAGTAGGCACGGCCTGTGACGGCGAAGTGGCGGGGCTGTAATGATACACCAGCCGCGCGCGTGCGGAGCCTGCAGTTCCCGATGCCGCCTTCGCAGCGCCTTGAACAGCAATCGGAATCGTTATCACCCCCGATTTCGGCGAGCGGCCTATGCGTTGACGGGCGAGAGCACGGCTACGGCGGTGGCGATTTGCGCTGATTACGCCGATGTCAAAGGCGGTGCGCTGCCACTCCCGCCGCGATGGCGCAGCTGGGGCGGCGCTCGCCGGCGACCAGCCTCTGTCGCGGCGGCGGCTGGACGCGGCTGCCGGATATCTGGCGCACGGATGGCGGCCAACCCGCGATGCGGCGGTGGCGCGGGCGTCAGGCAGGGTGCAGGAAACCGGGCCAGATCGTAACGTTCTGCTGACGCCTGCCGTCTGTGCAGGGATCGGTTTGGACCCTGGCCGCTGCTCGAAGGCAGGCGAGCAACGATATTTTGCTGAATGGCACGGCCATCCTTGCTTCGGCCGCGACGACGACCTCCCGGGAGCTGTGACCAATGGGGGTGTCTGTTGTGACTAATCACCATCGGCGTCGCCCCGGCGGCGCGAATATGCCATCACGCGCAGCCTCCCTCTGTTGGCCCCGTGGTGCATCGCGGCGGTACAGCGCATGGTGGCCGTGCTGGAAATCACCCCCTTTGGGCGATGGTGGATGATCCCCCTGCCCACGGGCGAGATTGACACCCCGTCACCGAGCAGCGTCAGCATGGCGTCAAGATCGCCACCGGCGACGGCCCCGGTCGCATGGACCCGGCCCGCTCCGATTGGGTGGTGCGCCAAGTCGCCGTTCCCGCCACCCTACCGTGGTCGGGGCTATGTCGCCCCGACCTGTCGGCACGCGGCGACCAAGTACCCGGGGGTTCCCGGTGCATGAACTGACCAAGGGGCGCGGTGTTGGCCGCGCGCGGGGCCTGACCGCATTTGGTGACGGACGACAGGTAGACGCCGCGCGCCCGCAAGCCCTGTCACCACCGTGGGGAAGAGGTTGGGCGGTCGCCTTGCTTCGTGGCGGGAGGCGCTGACGCCCCAAGAGGGTTGCCGCTTGATCAGGTTGACCCCGCTTTGGCCGCGGGCTGGTCGCCCCGGGGCGGGCGACCCCCGCACAGCAGCGTTGACTGCGCGCGCGCTGGCGTGCCGGGGAGCCGAGGCGCTCGCCAGGGCGGGTGGTGTCTGTGCCTCCGGCGCCCGACGTGCAGCCGCGCGGCTGCTAGGGGCGCCGCACGGGGCGATGCAGGAGCAGGGTGCGGCAGATGCGGCTGACTTGGGCGCTGGGGCCGACAAATCGGACATCTTACGCGCAGCTGTTAGACATCGCCTATGGCGACGGCGTATCGAAGGGCTGCCAGCCGCCCTGCACGGCGGGGCGCCGCCTGTCCCCTGCCGAAGCGCTTGCTGATTGCTGCCGCAATCGCCACCTGCAGCCGCGCCCGATGTATGTCGGCCCGCGCCCACTGTGCTGGTACGTGCCCAGCGCGATGGTCTGTTCCGACAAGGCGGCCGCCTACGGCGTCCCGCACCTCTGCTTCCCGCGGTGGCCGACCAGCTTGCTGCGGCTGCGGGCAGCACCGCCACCGCGCTGGTTAGATCGCTATGATCTTGCGCACCGTCGGTGGCGAGGTCTTGGCGATCGGGTGCAGACCCGGCGGTCGTGACGATCATGCCGCGGGCGCGACCTCTTTTATATCGGCGAAGTTCGTGGAGCATGACCCGCGCCCAACGGCGGGGATCGACGCTGATCCCCGAACTGGCGATCCATCAAGGCGCTGATGCTAGGTCAACCGACTGGCGGCTATCATCCCGCAAAACTTGACCGCAGGGTTTCGCGGTCGAATCGATTCTTTGCGGCGGTGGGCCCCCAGCGCCGACCTCGCGAGGCGGCGGGGCGGGTGCCGGCGGGCGGCGTGCTAGGCCCCAACGTGCTGGGCGGCCCCGTGGCGTGACCGCCTTGCGCGATTTGGTGCGGCTCCCCATGCGGCGCAAGCGCGCGGGCGGGAACCACCGCCCTAGCGTGATGTCGCGCGCGGGTGCGGCCCCAAGTGTTCTGGCGGGCCTGCCGCCGCCCGCAGGTGCGCCGCCCAATCGGTTGGCTACCGGCACGTGGCTGGCCGCGGTGGGCGATTGATGATGGCGCCCCATGTGGTGGGGTTTGGGTGGAGCGCGGCCCCGATGTACGCACCGGCCGTGCTGGGCTTGGTCTGGCGCCCGTATGATTTTCGGCGCTGCGCGGCTACCAAGAGCGCCTGCACGTTTTGCCCTGCCCCCGCCCAAGCTGCTGCTGCTGGCCAATGGGCGTGAACCCCTGCGCCAATTCCGCCGCGCGGCACGGCGCTGACGCCCAGGGCAGGCGCGCCAGCTTCCCCGGATGGGGGCCGAGAATGCAGCACTTGCACGCGGGCTGTTGCTGCGGGACATCAGCGGCGCTGCCCCAATCGCGCAGCTGGCACTTCCCCCTCGCGCGGGTGCCCAAAGCAGGCCTAACCAGCGGTTTTGTAGCTGTTGCTGGAACAGAGGCACATCAACAAAGCCGCGTGCGGCTGCTGGCGTTATTTGCCCGTTGATAAACACGCAACCCAGCCATTGCGGCGCCCAGCACAGGCAGAGCCGCCATGCGCGATTACTGGGAACCCATGCCCTGTTGTTTGCGGGGCTTGCCAGTTTCATTTTGACCGCAGGCCGTCTTCAGCGCCTTCGTAGAGTGTCGTTGAACAATATCATCCCCGTGGAATAATTACTGGCAAATCACCGCGCCATATTCTGCGGCGATACAACGCGCTTGGGCATTCTGCGCTGGCGGGGTGATTTTCGCGGTGCGGGAAACATGGCACGGCAACTGTGGTCAACCCGCTTTGCATGCCTTTAGTGCAGGCCTGCGATACCGCTATAGCTACGTCGTCACGGCATTGTTGGCACCATTACCTGGTTTATGTCGCCCTGTCCAGCGACTTACCACGCTGCCGGCCTGTGCAGGGGCTAACAGCGGGCCGCACGAACTGGGCAACCACCGCCCGCGTGCCGATTTTTATTCTTTCTGAACTGGCGATAGCGGTGAACATGCCTGATCGACACAGACCCCACCGCTGTCCGCGCGCGGCACGCGGCTGTACTGTCGGCCTTTTTATCGGCGCATCGCACATCGCTGGATATTGTTCACAACTGAAAGCGCGGTCGCGCAGTGCGGCTCGATGCCACCTTCGCCCAGCGCTGGCTTTTTTGTGATGATGAGGCTATGCGCTGGCGTCTTTACGATCCCGTGGCCGCATCGGGGCCTACCGCAGCCGTGGCGGTTATCGCCGGCGAGTTGGTGGGGGCCGGTATATGGCGCTGCTGCCGCCATGGGCGTGTCAGGCTTTTTCTGGTGGTTGGGCGCTGGCGGGCACCGCTGGCGTGGCCCTACGTTCTGGGCTTTGGGTCGGTTTCGTGATCTGCAAACCTCACTTCGGTCACGATGGCGGGTAGCCCGCCATAGGCGGCTAGGCTGTCGATGACGGTTTACGCCAATGGGTAGGCATCAATCACCGTATGGCCATGGACCACTAGAGGCCTGTTATGCAGGGGTCGTCCGGAAAATCAGCTCTGATCCAGACCAGATCTTCGGTTTGATTTTCCAGTGCGGCCAGGCTTAGTGCCCACGTACAAACATCTGCCAAGCGATGGGTCGGCAGGCCAGGCCAAAGCTCGGCATGGACGGCGCTCTTGCGCACGTCGGCCCCGGAAGCCGCCCTTAGGAACGTCCGGCTGCACCCCGTAAGCGTCGGCGTCAGTGCAACCAAAGTTAAATCGCCTGGCATCGTGGTGATGCATCGCGCTAAGGTAACACCGAAAACGTACGGTCATGGACACCGTCAATCACCCCGCCCACCACCCCCGCCAGGTCGGGAACGACCAAATATACACGATGGGCTTGCGCCCGTGGCGGCACCCATCGCCCGAGATCAAGGCCTTGGCCCCAGTAGTGCCCACCGCCGTTTCCACGACGCGGTAGGGCCCCATACACCCGTGGCCCTTAGCCGTTTCCAAGACGGCGAGGTCAATCGCCTGATCCCAGTGCAAAGATCGCAATCGCACGTCTTGCCCCCACACAGCGCTCTTAGCGCAAAGTTAACGGTAACATTGTTCTACCCATCGTCATGCCCAAAAAGGTAGTACCCGGCCTACGCCCCTTAGCCTATGCGCCCGGACTTCGGCGTCGATGTGCGGCAAAGCACGTACAGGTATAGCCACCGGGAAACCACGCGTGTCACCATTGTCACCTTGATATAGGCGCAAGCCGTACTTATTTTATCACGCCGCCGGCTGTGGTGGGGCGCTGGATGCCCGCTACATCGCGAGCGACAATCGGAGCAGGGATGCTGCATCGAAATTCTGCGTCTTGGACACCCGCAGCCCGCCGCAATTCAGCGCGGCCAGTTTCGCGCATTTCCAACTCAGAGCGTGATCGCCTTGGTAAGATATTTCCCTCATCTCTGGCCGATGAACTGCCGCTGATGGCCCGCCAGTTGATCAGGCAGCCCAGCCGCACTCTTCCGCACCGTGACGTGGGCATGTTCGGCTGCGTTGAAACCAGCCGTCAGCAGATAATCCGACGTCTGTTCGGCCACTGCAACACCACATTCCTGCGCCTCGGTGGTGAATGCGCCAGGTGCAGACGGTACCGGCAGGCCAAACAGCTGAGTTTTCACCAATTCAAGCATCAACGCAGCGGCGGCGACGGTTTCAACGCCTCGGCCAAGGCCACCTCGTCAATCAAACTGCCGCGCGCGCAGTTGACTGTCGCCTGCTGGCAGGTTTTCCGCCGTGTTGCGGGTTTCCTCGGCCAGGGCGACGATGATCGGCGCGCGCCATGTCGTCCAGACCCGCGCTGGTCCGCGGCGCGATTCATCGAGAGGTCATAGGCGATCACTCATCTTATTACGGCGCGGTTGTCCGCCGGCCGCGCCAATCCGCCGAAGTCTTGCTGAACAGCTTCCACCCCCGTGAAACGCGACTGCCCGCTGGGCTGCGGCGTTGACTCAGGCGGCGGCGAACGCTCGTAACGGCGCGGATGCAGTGGTCGGACCCAGATCACCACGGCGGAATCGACGTTATCAGCGCCAGTTCTTGCGCGGTAATCACCGCCCCAGGCGGGTCGCCTTTCCGGCTTTCGGTGACGCGGTGGCCGCGCAGCGAGGCCGTCGCCCTGGCAGCAGCTCTTTGCCCGAGCGGCATGTAGTCCGGTCTACCGCGATCATGGCGTGCGGCGATTTCGGACCGTCCCAAACGGTGCCATTATTGACTTCTAGCGAAATTCAGGTGCGCGCGCTGCCAAGGTCGCGGCAATTTCCACGACCGTGGGCGGCTCGGGCGACTCCCGCGGGCCGATCCGCCAGATGCACCGGGCCCGGGGAACGTCGCGATGGGCCTCAATATCGCAGCCTGCCGCTTGGCGGCTTGGCCTGCGGTCGTGCATCGGGTTGCCGAACCGAGGTGGGTGGCGATCCGCAATTCGCAGCACCGAAATCCCAGATCACCCAGACGTGGCGGCGGCGCGGAGGGCGATCAACCTTTGCCCGCCGGTACTTGCGCCCAGGCGGCAAGGCGGCTCGCCAACATCGGCAAGGCGGTGATCGTCTCATATCCAGTTGCCTTTGTCATGCGGGCGCTTACATGCGAAACCGAGCACCGCTTTGCACCGCGCGGGGACGCCAAAATGATACGCCATGCGCCGCCCAAGCTGCCTATACGAAAAGGTGGCCGGGCGGCCAACGATCCCACGGCCGGGCTATCCATCGCAAAGGCGGCAGAAGATCGCACAGCGTCGGGGCGGTACTCGTCGCCATTTAACGAAGCGGCAGCCGCTGGTAAGATTCCATGTGAAAACCGCATCGCGGTTGAAATCGACGGTCATCTCTGGCCGTAAGAAACGTTTTCACCACCGCATCCAACCGAACCGGGCCCCGGTAACATCGGTCACCCAACCCTCGCCAAAAGCTCCCGCACGCCGCGCACCCGGCGGCTACATCGCCATTTCAACTGCGCCCGTGTTACCGACCCGCAACACGTACGGCTAGTCGTAAGGAACACCCAAAACCTCGCGGGGTCGCCTCGACGAGGCCTAGTGGCGCAGCGCGACGGTACCGACGAAATCCGCTGGCGCTATCCAGCGAGGAGCCCAACAGGGGATTTTGGCGCAGAGGCCAGAGGAAAAAACGCGGGTTAGCCGGCCGCGTAGACGTGTTTGCAAATCAGACATGGCCTACATCGCTTCCGGGCGGTACCCCCCCCCCGTTGGGCACCGCCGCAAATACGGGAAGAGCAAGTGCAAAATCGCACTAAGCTGCCGCAGGTGGGCAAATTTTCGCGCCCGTCACGCTATCGGAAAACATCAAGGTTGCCGTATCGCCGGCCTGATCCTGGGCCCCTGAGCCCAACCCTTGACCGTGCCGCCGACGAGGCGCTGCGCAACGCTGGGGCGGAGCGGTATTGGACGCGGCGGGTGCGGCCCTGCCCCAAGGCCGCGGAAAATTTGGGCCGAATATCGGCGTTGGTGGATCTACGCATTCGGGCCGCGGAAGCCGCCGCAGGCGCCATGGACGAGCAGGCGATCCGTGGGGTATAGCGGAAAGTCGACGGAGCGGCCGGATGTGGCGGGCGCAACCCCCGCGTCGCCGCCATCACCACCCGCGCGGGCGAGCGCGCACCCCGAACTCTGCAGCGAGGTCGCCCTGCCCCAAGGTTGCTCAGCGATGCAAGCCCCTCCTCCGGGGCGGCCTGGTTTGCTGGCGGCTCATGCGCGAATGGGACATGCCGCGCGGTATCGGGCGGGATTCACCGCCTTGCCTGGGGCGTTGCGGCGCGCTGATCGCCAATGCGCGCGCCGACGGGGCGTACCTCGGGCGCGATGGCGACCAGGGCGCAGGCCCAGGTGCAGGCGCTCATCAGATCTCGGCCCGTTGAGTTACCCCAGGGCCTGGGCGCGACCCTTGGAACGGCGCGAATGACCCTCTGGGCATGCTGGGCTGGCGGGGCGCAGGCGCCCGCAGGGCATCGGTGCAAGCATGCATTGCGCCACGGTGACAGCTTACGCTGCAAGGTATCCCAGCCGACGAGTTGCGGGTGGCGAAGTTGTCCCGCATCGCCATGATGCGCCTTTCGTGCAGGATTTGTCGATTCCATCGCGGGCGGCGGCGGGCGATCGCCATGCCTACCTGCTGTGGGCCAACCCGGTGAACAGCCTGGCGCAGGGCGATTTTGCTCGGAGCACCGCGATGATCACCTATGCCCGCAGGTACATCGACCTAAGGCACGAGGCGGGTGTGGCGGCGACCGTCGCTGCGCTGGTCGCATTTGGTACCCGCCGATGCACTGCACGCCGCGTCGTTCTGTGCTGTCGCGGTCTACCACGCTGTGAGGAGCCTGGACAGCGAGACGGCAGCCGTGCGCGCGTCTCTAACTGCGCTGTTTGATGCCGTTGCTATGGGTTCTTTGGAGGGGTTGGGATCGTTCTTTATGCTGGGGTGCTGGCGGGTTATGGCCTGCTGCGCGCCGGCCTACCAAAACGCTGAACTGCCGGCAATATCGGCGGCTTTTTGCCGTGTTTGCCTTTCTGGGGCGGCGTGGTGGGCGTTGGCCTGTGCGTAATGAGGCTGGCACTGCTGGCTGGCGCGGCGTTGACGGGCTGGCGATGCGGGTGGCGGCGAGCCGATCAAGCCGCTGTAGTTGATGCCCACTCCCGCCGCCATGTACGCTATCTGGATTAAGCTTAATCCGCGTCTGCATTCGCGCAGGCGGGCCGTGCGTTCAGGATGCCAGAGGCTGCCCGCAACGGCGGCATAGACATGCCAGGGTCGCAAACCGCGCCTCGTCGTCTGGCTGTACGGAATATCGCGCAGATCAGCGCCCGAAGATGACAGGCAAAGAATCCAGATAGTCCACCGTGTGGCGCGGGCGCCAACTCCCAAAGGCTCGCCAGAACGCCATTGGCCACGCCCAGTGCCGCCGGCCCGGCAATTCATTCCAAATCACGATCAACTGGCGGGTTGCGGCGGTGTTAACGGGGCTGCGCAACTCTACCGCAAGCTCGTCTCTACGGGCGATAAAGGCAAAGGCGCTGGCGCGCGGTTCGCAAATCCTGCGGCCGGCATTGTCACGATCACCACCCCACGCAGTAGCAATTCAGGCAGCCGCCCACGACGATCGGCGTCAAGGAACGGCAATTGCTGCGGCAGAGGCCAGCGCATCGCTGTCTGCGCACGTCAACATGGCGGTGGATGTCTACGCCAAAGGCGTGAAATGCGCGCGCCGTTTTTGCCGAGAACAAATCCATCGGCGCTGCCGCGCCCACCCCGCAACCCCGCAGGCGGGCGAAGCGCTTGCCTTGCCGTCCGCTGGGCGGAGTTTATTTAATCTGCTGGGGGGCGAAGTGGCTGCTTGCAGGGTCGGGACGCAGATCGTGCCGCCGCCCCTTTTTTAAATCGTAAATCTCAATTTCGCGTACGACGCTTACCCGGAAGCCTGTCCTCGGGCGGCAAATCTGACGGAAATGGACACAGGCCGCAACCAACGACGGATGACCATCATGCCTACGCCGGGTCGCGCCGTGGTCGAGGCGGGATGCCGCCGTCACCATGGCATCTGCACCTCGACCCTGATGAAAGCCATTATTAAGGCGGCCTGCTTTGCGCGACATCGGCGGCGCCCCGGTGGCGCTTGCGGAGCGCCAGATCCGGAAGGTCAACTGCTGGCAGCGCGTTTGCGGTAGTCAGCATCTGCGCGGCGTCTTTGGCGCGCACGAGGCCAGCAAATGAAGGGTTAATGCATTCAGATTTATAGGCGGCGGCCATGTCGGGCGCTCTAACGCAGCTGCGCCCGTACCATGCAGGCCGCGCCTGCATCAACAATACCATCGTCGGCATGGTCTGCGCAGCGGAAACCGTACAGCGCGGCTGGTCCGCGCAACAAACTGTCGAGTCGACCATCCCCGGGGTTGGTGCCGTGGTTGACTGCCCGCCCAGCACTGGCCTGCGCGGTAAGCAGCAGACGCATCCTTGCACGCTTCACCAAGGATCAGACGCGCGGCGCAGGTAACCGTAGCGGCGCGGATGGCGAAGTCTTCCACCAGCGCCGCAGCCAATGAAGCGCCGCGCGAGCAGACCCAGTTTTCAATGGCTGCCAGCACGGCGCGAACCACTTCGTGGCGGGTGGCCTTGACGACCGCAGGGCCGCTGGCGAAGCCGGGCAGATCATCGCCGGCGCGCGCCAAACACCCGGGACCGATGGGCTGGATCAGCCGGAATGTCGGGAGCGCGGCAAAGGCGCGGTGCCGAGCAGGCAGCCGCGCCCTCGGCGCTCCGCCGTAGGCGGCGAACTAGGCGCAGCTGGCCGTGGTCACCCCGCCGCCCGCCAGCCGCGCCTCGGGCAGGCCCGTGCTCCGATGTTCGCCGGCGGCCCGGCTGGCCCGTCATTTGCGCCGCAATTTCCTGCAAGCTGGGCGCGTGTCTCTGCAGGCGCGGGGCTGGGCGGGGGGCTTCGGGCAACATCGGCCCTGTCGGCAGGTCTTCCGGCTGACGAAAATCTAGGATGGGCCGGTGCGGGCGAGGATTTGAACGCCTCGCCTGCTCTCGAATTGTTATTTCGATCCTTAAAAATGAAAGGGGCAACGGTTCCGGCTGCGCCCAAGTGAGCGCGTCAGCCACGTCATGGGGGAGAGGTCAATCCGATTGCCCCCGCCGCCACCAGCTGCGCCATTCATTATCGCGCAGGATATTCGCCCGTGATCGATTCTCGCCCGCACCCAGGTACGGCCTAAATCGATTTCCAGCGCATTGCCGCCCATGCGCAGATCAGGCCCTTGGGCGTTTCCCGCGCAATAATCCCCTGCAGGCCTTCTTGGCGCCAGTAAAATCGGCTCGGTCAAAGCGTGGCATTGGCGCAGTTTTCGGGAAATTCCGCGCTATGAGGCAGGGGCTGGCGGAATTTCGGTCCGAAACAAACAACGCGTTATTCTGGATCAAATACCGCCCGCCTCAACCCCTGGTGTTACCTCACTGTGGTCTATCTGCCGGCAAGCCCCGGCTGCGGCGACCGGCCTGCCGCGTGAGCAAGCCTACGCCGAAACGTTGCAAGCGCAGCAAATGCGCCAGGAAATTCCCGCATGCCGCCGCGATGGCGGCCGTAATCATGGCGCGGCACGGGCGCGCTACAGCAGGCGGTCCGCCTGTGGGTTTTTCGCTCTCGGCAAAATCGGTGCCGCCAGCTTTGCGCCTGCGACCCGTGTGCAGGCGGGACTACGGCCCGTGCGAGTTCCCCCAATCTGGGTGCTGGCGTCTTTTCTGATGCCGTTGCATCAGTGCATGCCACCCGAGACCGCGGCAACGCGCAGAGAAAATCAGATCGCGCCCGCTGTCTGCTGTTTTAATACATGCAACA
>JAXHON010000065.1:0-28397 GCA_034519315.1 Cypionkella sp.
TATCCGTCTTTCGCCGATCTGCAACTGAAAGAGGCGATGATCAAGGCCGCCAGCCGCGTTTATCTGGCGGCGGATTCTTCCAAGATCAATAAACTCAAGCTTGATCTGTCTTGGATCGCTGAACTGATCCATTCGTTGGTAACCCGATCGCTACCTGTCCGAGGCAAGCGGATGCCAATGCCTTTCGCGCCTCGAGGGATAGAGATGCTGGACGCACTGAGGCGCGGGCCGCTTATGTTGCCCCGCCAACTGTTTGACTGCCTGAAATTCTAACGGCAAACCGCCTATGCGAAATCCATCGGCGCAGGCGGTTCCCGTCGCATAGAAAATCCGGCTCAGATTCTGTCCGACAAAACTGAACTTTGCCGGTTTGTCGAAAGACAGAAACCCGGACCCGATGACTATCAAAGTCGGCGCCGCGTCGATCCCGTCGATACACATGATGACCGCCGGATCGGCGCCGGCCTGGTAATGCGTCAACTCTGTATCCTGCCCTGCGCGCGCAAAGATCGAAAGACCATTGCCATTGCCGCCAGAGGCGATCCACTGGGCGGAACCCGAGGTGATTTCCGTGCTGTAGGAAACGCCCGCGGGAATGTTTGCGACATCATGGGCCGAGAGTTCGTGTGTCGTTCCGTCAAGCGTCAGCTTCAGCGTGCCGTTCATCACGAAAAGCGCGACATGGGTGCTGGTGTGACGAATGGTCGGCAATGTCGCGCCGCGCCCGCCTTCGATCGTGATCATGTCAATCGCGTTGTCACACAGCGATCCGGGCAGGAGCGTTGTCACCAGATGTCCGCCAAGCCGCGCGCGGGGGCCATACCCGGCCTGAAGGATGTAGGACGCCTTTTGCGAGGGCAGGGCCATGTCGGTGGCGTCACCATTCTCGGCCGCGCAGAACTTTTGTTCAACGGGATGCACATCGTATTTGCCCATCGCAGGGCCCATTTTCGCAAAGTCATAAGGATGGCCCGGTTCGGGAAGTCCGTCCGCCTCCCAAGGGTCGCCCGCCATGTCGAAAAAGGCTTCCCAGCCGCCGGGAGAGACAATGCCGAAAAACTGGGTCTGCGGCGATTTGCACTGATAGGAATGCGCCTCGCCGGGCGGCACATAGGCAAAGTCGCCAGCGGTCAGCACCCGAGATGTGTCATTGGCCCAGATCTGCAATTTTCCGCGCAGACAGAACCAGGTGTCATGTTCGCGTTCATGATAGTGACGCGGGATCGGTCGCCCATCAATCCCAGAGTCGCAGATGACCATGCCAAAGGCATTTGCCGTTTCATGCCCCTCGGCAAGCAGATGCAGAATCTGGCCGGCAACCAGCCGCTTGCGCGCTGTTCCGGCTTTGCGGATGAATGGCTGTGGTGACATGATTTCCTCCCTGAAAATCTAGATGAATGGGATGGCCAGTTGGGCCGCCTTGCAAGCATTGGTTTTGGGCGGACATATCCCCCAGCGATCCACCCGCCCCTTGGGCCAGACCCATTCGGACGGGCCCCGAAACGGATAGCTGTCATCGACCTGCAGAACTTCGGCGGTGTGTTCGATGACAAAACCGAACGGATCGACAAAATAGAAGAACACATTCTCGCCCGGCCCATGACGGCCCGGCCCCCAACCGATTTCAAAGCCAGCATCGCACATCTTGCCACCAGCGCGCATCATGTCATCGTAATGCGCATGGTTGAAAGAGATATGGTTCAGCGTGTTCACATCGGCATTGGCCAGAACGATCGAATGGTGATCGTCATTGGTCCGCATGAACCCCATCGCGCTGGACCGGTCGGTCAGCAGCATCCCCATTCCCGCCTCGTAAAAGGCGATTTCGGCGTCCAGATCGGCCCCATTGATGTTGACATGGGCAAGCCGTTCGGGCCGATGCGCGTCATTCGCAATCGGGCCCCGGGCGCGCGTCATTCTGCACGATGCGCAGGCCGCGCCCGACCGGATCGCGCAGGGCAAAGCCCGTGCCGCCGCAGAATTCATCCTGTCCACCAATATCGGCCTCAAGCCGCGCCCCGGCGCCGATCAACTGGTCCCGAAAGGCCGCCAGATCGGTGTCGGGGGCTGCGCGCCAGCAGACCTCGGCAATGGCTGCATCCCCTTGGGACAGGGCCACAAGATAGGGATCATCCCCATAGCCGCGCAGATACAGGGTGCCGTTTTCATCGGCCGCGGGGACAAGCCCCCAGACTTCGGTATAGAACGACCTGGCCTGCGCCAGATCGGGCACATGAAGATGGACGGAACGCAGCCCGGTCAGGGGAAAACGGCGTGCCATCTCAGGCCTCCGCCACGATCCGGGAGGCGATACGGCCGATGCCGCTGACCTCGACCACGATTTCGTCGCCCGCCTTCATCCAGACCGGCGGCGTGCGCTTTGCCCCGACGCCGCCCGGCGTTCCGGTGGCAATCACGTCGCCCGGCGACAGGGGCGTGAATTGCGAGATGTAATTGATGATGACCGGGATCGAAAACAGCATGTGGTCAAGGGTTGCGCTTTGCATCACCGCGCCGTTCAGGATGGATTGCACGCGCACCGCGTCCAGATCGTCAATCTCGTCCAGGGTCACCAGCGCCGGTCCGAAGGCGCCGGTTCCGGGAAAATTCTTGCCGGGGGTGAATTGCTGTGAATGCCATTGCCAATCCCGGATCGAGGCATCGTTGAAACAGGACAGCCCGGCGACATGGGACATCGCATCGGCCAGCGCGATGTTGCGCCCGCCCTTGCCGATCACCACGGCCAGTTCGGCCTCGTAATCCAGATTGGACGAGGCTTTTGGCAAGACGATCGGATCGTCTGCCCCGATCAATGTGTCCGCAAAACGGGTAAAGATCGACGGAAAGCTGGTTGCGACCCGACCGGTTTCGACACGGTGTGCTTCGTAGTTGTGACCGACGCACAGGATCTTTGCGGGGTTTGGAATGACCGGAAGCAACCGGATCTCGCTGCGGGCCAATTGCGGGCCGGACAGTGCGGCACTCAGCTGCCCTGCGGCGATGGCCGATTTCAGATCCGGCGCATGGGACGACAGGTCGATGACATGATCGCCCTCGTCCCGGCCCCAACCTGCCTTGCCATTATGCGTGAAACTGATGAAGCGCATGGGTGTGATCCTATTCTGCGGCGAGGGTCGCGAAATGTGACCCGAAAAGCGTTGAAAGCTGAAGGTGCAGGGTTTCTGCGTCCGGGGCGCAGGCGGCGACATAATGATCGGGGCGGACAAGGATATAGGCCGCGCCATGATCCTTGCACCAATTGTCCAGATGCCCCTCGGGGTCTTTTGGCACGGCGAGGATCCGAATATCCAGCGCCGCAAGCTGCGGCAGGTGTGGCTGCGGCAGATCCGCCGTGTAAAACAGCCGCCATCCCGTGCCGACAGTGGCATCCAGAAGGGCCCCGTTGGCCATTGCCGGATTGATGAACCGCTCTCCCGCGCCTTGCGCGATGATCGGGGAGGCCAGCGGGGCGATCAGTTCGGCGGCGGTTTTCATTCCCGTCTCGGCCCGCAGACGCGCATCGCGGGCCGCGGCTTTGTGCGGGTCCAGTTCGCAGATATATCGCCCCGCATCCACGGCGCGGGATATGACGTGGCGCACCTGCGCGTCCCGCTCGGTCTGATAGGTGTCCAGCAGGGACGCGCCCGCACGCCCCTGAGGACAAGATCAAGTTTCCAGGCCAGATTTGCCCCATCCCGCAACCCATGGCACAGCCCCTGCCCAAAAAAGGGCGGTGTCTGATGCGCGGCATCCCCGGCCAGCAGGACCCTGCCGCGCCGCCAGTCCTGTGCGACCAGTCCATGAAAGCTGTAGGTGGCGGCACGGATGACCTTGTGCGGCACGCCATCCACATAGGGCGCAATCATCCGCGCCACATTGGCCGGGGCGG
Source organism: Cypionkella sp. (assembly GCA_034519315.1). Taxonomy (GTDB): domain Bacteria; phylum Pseudomonadota; class Alphaproteobacteria; order Rhodobacterales; family Rhodobacteraceae; genus Cypionkella. The sequence continues at coordinate 3,890 of JAXHON010000065.1, forward strand.
CCATGACCTGTTCGTCCTCGCCCGGCAGCAGCATGAATTCCCACCGCCGATGGTTGCCGCGACCGGGGACCAGCGTGGCGGGGCGGCGCGGATCGCACAGCATGATGGAAAGGTTCTGCAGGTTCACGCCCTCTGGCAGGCCCGTCAACTGCGGCAGCGAAAGGGGCCCTTCGACCTCGGCATCGACAACCAGCCAGGGTTCTTCGAATTTCAGATCATCCAGCACGATGCCTTGCGATTTGCGCACCGTCGAACGCGCCCCGTCGCAGCCGATCACCCATTTTGCCCGCGTTGTGGACCCGTCCGACAGGGTCAGGCGGCAGCCATCCTCGCTTTGCGTCAGATCGACAACTTCGAGCCCGGTATCCAGTTGCGCGGTTGCTTCTTGGGAAAGCCTGACCCGCAGCGTCGTTTCCAGTTCTGGTTGGTTGAAGAAGTAATCGTTGGCATAGCCAAAGGGGCGGGGCCTGCCAGCGGCGGACATCAGACGGATCATGCCTTGATCCGCGCCGATGTGCAGGTGGCCATCGCCCGCCCGCATCATCGCCAACAGGTCATCCGCAAGGCCGATATCGGCAAACAGGCGCATCATTTCGTGGTCGATATGCACCGCGCGCGGCAAGCTGAAGGGCGCGGTGTCCCGTTCGATCACGCGGACCGAATGTCCTTTGCCTGCAAGCGCCGTCGCGGTAAACACACCGACGGGACCCGCCCCCACGATAATCACATCCCAAGGTTCAGACACGACCCACCTCCCGCAGTTGAGCTGTCCTAGCAGGCTTGGCCCTGCGTTTGAAATAATATTAATGGCCTTCTCTATAGCTAATAGCTATACGCTGCTGCCCGCAGCGCCGCAGCTGATCGACAAGGCCCGCTGGGCCAAAGCCGACAGGTCCTGCCCCCTAAGTTTGCGCGCGATCAGCCGCCGAGCGGGCGGCGCCCCCCGCAGCACCGTTTCACACAAAAGGCCGCTATCCAGCTCTGACTGCAACACGGCCCGCGGGAGCAGCGCAATGGCGCAGCCCTTTTGCAAAATCGCCTTTTGCGTCGCCAGCAAATCGCAGCGGATGACACTTTTCGGCAAGGGCACGTCCGCTGCCAGAAAGACCGCCTCCAACCTTTTGCGGGTTTCACCGTCTTGGCGCGGCCAGATCCAGGGATGCTGCGCCGCTTGTGCCAATGTCAGAACATCGCGGCCCAGAACCCCCGGCGCCGCGACAAGGACAAATGGTTCACTGCGCAGCGCGATATCTTCGAGCGCGGGGTCAGCGGGCGCCTCGGTGCAGAACCCCAGTTCGATTTCGCGGCGCTTGAGGGCACCGGGAATTTCGGTGTCGGTATACGAGTGAACCGAGATGTCATAAGCCCCGCCATCGTCTTGCAAACCATGGATGATGCCGGGCACCATGGCCAGAACCGCACCCGGCGTTCCGCCAATCTGTAGCGGCCCTGTGACGCCCAACCGTTCGTTGTTCATCTCGGCAGTGGCCGCGTTCAGCACATTTTCAAGCGCGATGGCGTGACCAAGCAGCCGCCGCCCGATTTCCGTCACCCGAACGCCTTTGGGTTCGCGCAGCAGGACCGGTTTGCCCACCTGCGCCTCCAACTGACGGATCGCAACAGACACAGTCGGCTGCGACATGTTCAGGGCTTCGGCCGCCGCCGAAAACGACCCCGCCTGGACAACGGCACGCAAAAGCTTCAACTGGCGGGGGTCAATCGGCATTGGCGGTCCTTTGTTTGCCAAGACCTTTATTTATTTGTCCGGTGATGTCTACTCGTCCATACTCATTTGGGAAATGAATGAACCTTCGGGGGCAAAATGCGGTTTCGCAGGCTTGATCTGAACCTCCTTGTCGCTTTGGAGGCGCTTTTGGACGAGTGTTCCGTCAGCCGGGCCGCAGAGCGGATCAACCTGAGCCAGGCCGCGATGAGCAATGCCCTGACCCGCCTGCGCATCAGCCTTGACGACGACCTTCTGGTGCGGGTCGGGCGGCGCATGGTGATGACGGATCGCGCCCGGGCCATCCATCTTGAGGTGCGCCATCTTTTGCGGCAGGTCGAAACCCGGATCATGACCATGCCGGATTTTGATCCCACAACGCAGGAACGCGAAGTGCGCTGCATGATGTCGGATGTCATGGCCAAGACCTTTTTTGCGCAGCTGGCCCATCACATTTCAGCCATCGCGCCGGGCATCGTCCTTGCGTCCCATCCCATCACCGACCCGCCGCATCTGTCGCTGGAACGGGGGCAGATGGATTTTCTGTTGATGCCCCGGCAATACGCCTCGTCAGCCCATCCGATGATCGAACTTTACCGCGAGGGTTTTGAATGCCTGCTGCGCAGGGATCATCCCCTGCTGGACGGCGGGCTTACCCAGACAGACTATCTTGCTGCCAGTCATGTGGTCATCGAACTTGGGCCCGAGCGAAAGACGACGGCGGATCGCGGCGCGATCGAACAGCGCTACGGCCCGCTTCGGGTCGGCGCCAAGGTTTACAATCAAAGCTCCGTGCCCTGGGCGGTCATGGATACCGATTGGATCGGAACGCTGCCACGGTCATTGTCACAGCGCTATGCCAAGGCGTTGGGGCTGGTCAATGTTCCCTTGCCCATGGATGTGCCGCCAAACGTCCTGATCGTGCAATGGGGCGCCTTTGCGGACAGCGACGCCTGTCTGGCATGGATACGCTCGCAGATTGTGGCCTATGCTCAGGAATTCACCACCGAGCCCGGCGGTATCATGGCATAGTAATCCGCAGGCAATCCCGCCAGCGCGTCGACGGGGGACTGGCCTTTGAAGGTGCCGTTTTGCAAAGCCTCGATCACGATATCCTGCATCGCTGGATGGGCCATATAGGCGTTGATGTAGCCCCAGACACCCGGTGCCTCGTACAGATGATAGGGCCAACCGAACGAAATCATCAATGTGGGTGTCTTGTTCCAGAACCGTTTCATCGCCTGCTGGAATTGTCCCGTCATGCCGCCCCAGTCATTGGTGATGGTGCCGCGAACCAGCAGACATTCTTCGGCATAGGCATAAAGCAGCAGGTCGGCCTCGCCCGGTTCGACAGGGGTGCCCCAACTATGTTCCACGACCGTGAATCCCGCCGCGCGCAGCTTGTCCGCGAATTCGAACGGCAGGGGTCTGGTTGGCGAAAACGGCGGGAAACCGCGGCCGCGGCAGACCAGATAGATCGTCGGATAGCGCGCGGGCGTCACGGGGAACAGACCTTCGCAGGTTTTCACCAGTGTCGGCGCATGGTTCAAGGTTTGCGTGATTGCGGAACTTTGTTCGGGGGACACAGACGGAATGTCGGCCGCGCGGTGCAGCCCGAGGGCCGCCTTGAACGCCAGTTGCCGCAGGATGGCCTCGTCCAGCCGCGCCGCGCTTAGCCGTCCATCAGCCAGACCAGCAAGGATGAAATCGCGGTCAGCGGGCAGATCATATGTGCCCACGATCACATCACAGCCCGCGTTCAAAACGTCGATCACCAGATCCGACCGATCCCGCAGCCCGGTAATCCCGGCCATGGCCGTAGCGTCCGACACGATCAGCCCGTTAAAGCCCAGGTGACCGCGCAACAGGTCTTCGTTCAGATGCCGGTTGAGCGATCCGGGCAGATAGGCGTCGGGGCCCGTTATCCCTGCCTTTTCGTGCATATAGGACGGCAGGGCGATATGGGCGGCCATCACGGACAGAACGCCCGCCTCGATCTGGGCGCGGTAGAGCTTGCCAAAGCTCGCCTCCCATTGCGCAAAGCTCATCGTGTTGACGGTCGTGGCAAGGTGCTGGTCGCGCTGGTCCATGCCTTCACCCGGCCAGTGCTTGGCACAGGCCGCCACGCCAGCGGCTTGCAGGCCTTGGGTGGTGGCGACGGTATGGGCCAGCACGGTGTCCACGTCCGATCCATAGGAGCGCGACCCAACGATGGACGACCGGAAGGCAAGATTCAGGTCGATACAGGGCGTAAAGCTCCATCGCAGGCCAAATTGCCGTGCCTCGAGCGCCATTGCCTCGGTCGCGCGGCGCGTCAGGGCCGGATCGCCGCTGGCCGCCAAGGCAAGCGGGACAGGCGAAGGCGTGGCCCCCTTGGGGGTGGTGGTCGATCCTTCTAGGTCGGTGTTGTAGGCCATCGGAACCGTCAGCCGCGCATTCAATGCCGCCAGTTGCGCCTGTTCATGCGCCGCATCCCCCGCCGCCATGCGGGTGAGAAACCCCGGCGGGCAAGCCGCGATCGCATCAAAGTCAAGATCGGGGCCCATGGTGATGCTGGACATGACAAGCGAGGCCTTGGTGCGCTGATCAAGCGCCGCAAATGTGGTGGCGACCCAGGCGATTTGATCGCCAGACAAATTGAACGGTGCGCCAGAAAAGCCCTGCAAAACAGAATGAGTCACGTATCCCTCGCTTGTTTCAATATAACTGCTAGCCTTGCTAATGGCATCCATAAGATAGGTAAAATTGATCTTTCCAACCCTTTGATATTGGCCCGATGAATGATCGGTCGGCGTCCTGAATATAGATTCCATGAATGTATATTGCCCCGACTTTTCAATTTTACGAAGCTGAAAACTCGATTTAATCAGAGTGGTATCTGGGCTGGGATCACGGGCCCTTTGAAATATTTCGGGAGGAATGAAACTATGATCAAACAAATGCTTGGCACAGCGGCCATGACTGCGGTGATTGCCACTGGTGCAATGGCCGAAGAAAAATCAATGGCCTTCTCGGCGCTATCGCTCGACATTCCCGCGATGCAGGGCCTGTCCGGCAAGCTGGAAGGCATGGCAGCAGAAGAACGGTGTGGCCTATCAGGTTCTCGATCCGAAATTCGATCCGGTCATGCAAAGCCAGCAGTTGCAGACCCTGATCGAGACCCGCCGCATCAACGGCGCCTGGGCCATTGTCATCGCAGAGCCACCGATGGTGCCTGCGATCGAAGCTGCAATTCGCAACGAGGTCGCGTTGGTGGTTTCTGGCCGGCCCGCGTTCTATGGTTTTGACGGGCCGCAGCCCGGCATTGCCTTCTCTGCGATTGACTACTCGGAACTTGGCGGCGCTTTGGGCGGGAAACTGGCCGAATGCCTGAACGAACGGGCGGTCGGCGGCAAAGTCTTTGAATTTATCGAAACCGGTGCAAATGCCGAACTTATCCGTGAATTCGGAATTCAAACACTGACATCCAACTCGAAAGCCGAGATCGAGATCGTCAATCAAACCGATGTGCGCGATCCGGTACAGGCGCAACAGCAGGTCCTGGCCGCGCTTCAGGCCAACCCGGATATTGCGGGGGTCTATGCGCTGAACGATGAACAAACGCTGGGCGCGGTGACCGCATTCGAATCTGCAGGTATCGACGTGCCGTGCATCGTGACCAGCGGCGGCGGCGACGAAGTCAAGCGGTTCCACGAAGAAGGCAAAGTGTATTCCTACGTCGGCTTCGATTTTGCCGGCGATGCGATCCAGAACTTCCAGACGCTCTTGAAGATGATGGACAACCCGACCGAGCCCGGGCCGATCCTCAATATCCCGCTGGTTTACTCGAACTAAGGAGACGAACCGATGAGCGTGGAAACACAAGACAAAGGGGGCGCTGGCACCAGCGCCTCTGGCACAGCGACCGCATCATCAAAGGCAAGACTGCCAGCAGATGTGGCGATCCTTGTGTTTCTGCGGGATCGGGGGATATTTGTGCTTTGGGCGATCTTGCTGATCCTCTTTTCGATCTGGAACCACCCCTATTTTGCATCAGTCCCGAATGCCATCCTGATCGTCGCCGCAGCCTCGCTTACCGCGATCTTTGCGGCGTCGGTTGCCATCGGTTTGCTGTCCGGTGCCCTGGATCTTTCCGTGCCGGGCGTGGCGGCGCTCTGTTCCTGCCTTGCGGGGGCGATGATCGAAAAATGGGGCTTCAGCGTGCCGGTATCGCTGATTGCAGCTTTGGCTTTTGGAGGGCTGTGCGGTTTGATCAACGGGCGCATCGTGCTGTCGGGCCTCAATCCGCTGGTCGTCACGATCGGCACTTTGTCCGTCACCGGCGGTCTGGCCGCCGTCGTGGCGGGCGGCTATGCCATCTCGGGTCTGTCCGAACTGCAATTCATGGGCTCTGCCCGCTATTTCGGGCTTCCGTCGCATGCCTATATCGTCGCCATCGTCTATAGCGGCATGACAATCTTTCTGAGCTTTACGAGGACCGGTATCCGTTTGCGCGCGGTGGGCGGCAACGCCGAAGCCGTGCGGCGCGCCGGGATCAGCGCCAATCGCTACCAACTTTACGGCTTTATCCTGTCAGCCATGCTGGCAGCCTTGGGCGGGTTGATGTCAACGGCACTTGTGACGCAGGCCACGCCCACCGCAAACCCAGCGGTACTTTTCACGGCATTGACGGCTGTTTTCCTTGCGGGCGTCAGCCTGCGCGGCGGGCGTGGGTCTTTGCCCCGTGTCCTGATCGGCGCGTTGATCCTTGCGACGATTTCAAACGCGCTGACCATCGCGGGGGTCCAGCCATATTGGGCAACGATCACAACCGGGGTGTTGATGATTGCCGCTTTGGCCTTTGACAAATACCTGACCGAAGCGATCTCGGCCCGGTTGGTGAAAATATCCAATGCAACTGTTCATGGGAGCGTAAAGCAATGACGACTCCAGCCTTGAAACTTACCGGAATTGCCAAGCACTATGGCTATGTCAAAGCACTGGACGGCGTGGATTTCCATGTGAATCCGGGCGAGGTCGTATCGCTGATGGGCGACAACGGCGCTGGCAAATCAACCTTGATGAAGATCATGTCCGGTGCCCATGGCGCGTCCGAGGGCACTATCGAAATCGGTGGTCACAAGATTGCGGGGGCCTATAACCCCGCCGTCGCCAGCAACCACGGGGTCGAGATGGTCTATCAGGACCTTGCCCTGATCGACATGCTGGACATCGCCACCAACATGCAGCTTGGAAAAGAGCCGATGATGCCCTTTCCGCTGAACCTGCTTGGCTTTGTGAATTTCCGCAAGATGCACACCGATACGGTCGATCAGCTTGACCGGCTTGGCGTGCGCACGGCCCCCGCCGACCGCCCCGTCGAAATGTTGTCAGGCGGCCAGCGGCAGGTCACCGCCATTTCCCGCGCGGCTTTGCGCCTGCTGGAACGGGGCGGCGGCGTGATTTTGATGGACGAACCGACGGCCGCTTTGGGATATGAACAGACCCAGATGGTCGAAGGGCTGATCCGCCGCATGGCAGGCGAAGGCTTTGCCATCGTGCTGGTGACGCATAACCTGCCTTTGTGCCTGAATGTGTCAGACCGCGTGGTCGTTCTGAACCGGGGCCGCAAGGTCGCCGATGCCCCGCGGGCCGAGGTGGATCACAACAAGGTGGTCGCCTGGATCACGGGCGCCGAGGCAGCAATCGCATGAACCTGCACAATTCCACACCTGTGACCCGCGTTGTGGTTGAAACGCTTGATCTGGGCATCAATCGCGGCCAGCAGTTGAATGCGACCCTGTTCCGCCCGGAGGGTGCCACAATGGCCCCCCTCGTCATCGCGGCCTCTGGCGGAGGTTGGCGGCGCGGGCATCGCAGCAATCTGGATCAATGGGGCCAGTATTTTGCCGAACATGGCATTGCCTTTGCCAGCATTGACTACAGGCGCTGCAACAATGGCCCGTGTTTTCCCGATAATGCTTCGGACATCGCCCATTGCGTGCAAACCCTGCGCCAAGTTGGTGCGCAGTACGGGGTCGACACCAGCAGGATAGCGCTTTTGGGCACCTCTGCCGGGGCGCATCTGACGGCGCTGGCGCTGTTTTCCGATGCGCTGCAGGATACCAAGCTGAAGGCCTATGTGGGCATATATGGCGTCTATGATCTGCACCGGCATTGGCGCACGGATCTGGCAAAGTTCCAAAACCGTGCCGACAATCTGACCGAAAACATGATCGGATGCGGGCCATTTGATAACCCTGACATCTATCACAGCGCCTCGCCTCTTCGGCAGATTAGATCAAATCGCGCCCTTCCAGTGTTCTTGTCTTGGGGTGGTCTTGATGATGCTATCGCGCCAGACCAATCAGCAGATTTTGCGCGGGCACTGCAACAGGCCGGGTTCAATGTGCGCACCCGGATCTTTGCCGAAGCGGGGCATTTCTGGTTTTCGGACAATGACCTGTCACAGCAGACCAGTTTTGCGGCGCAACTGGCCCCTGACCTGCTGAAATTCCTTGAAAGGCATCTGTGACCATGGCCCCTCCGTTCAAACCTGCGCCGCCCCAACGCATTGATCCGCCAAGCCTTGAATCGCTGCCGCTGCATAGCGGTGCTCAGCCCGACGGGATCTGGGAAAATTTCCTTGGCTCGACGATCCAGCGCAATGTCACCGTGCCCCACCTGCATGTCATCCGCCCCGAGGCTTCGAACGGGCGGGCCGTGATCATCGCGCCGGGGGGAGGCTATCAATTCCTGTCCATGACCAACGAGGGCCTTGCCATTGCCCGCGATCTGGCGGCCGAGGGGTATCTTGCGCTGGTGCTTGCCTATCGGACCAATCCGACCCCCGTTCCGCCCGAGGCTTTTCTGGAAGAGACGAGCAAACTGTTCCGCGATCTGGGCAAAGCGCCCCTGCCGCAAAACCCGAAGGCGGCTGCTGACCTTGGGGCGGCGCTGAAACTTGTCAGCGATCGGGCCGCAGACTGGGGCCTGTCCGATCCGAACGCAAGTGTCATCGGGTTTTCCGCCGGAGCGAGAACCGTCATCTCATATATGGAAACCGCCGCCAAAGACATGTCCGGGCGTTCGGTTGCCCTGATCTATCCGACCGCCGAAAATGCGCTGCAAGATGTCCCGAAATCCCGGTATTTCATGGCAATCGCCGCGAACGATCCGCTTTATGGCAGCGGCACGCTCGATCTGATGAAGGTCCTGTCAACCGGCGGCGCCGTCGAATTCCACCTTTATGAAACCGGCGATCACGGGTTTGGACGCAGCCGCCCCGGCACCAGCGCTGATGGCTGGTTCGAACAATTTGTAAGATGGTTGGAATTGGGCACCTAACGCCCACAACGGCGCAGTTGGACCTGTCTCAGTTTCGATCCCGTTAGATGCTCATGTAAAGCGGCTTTTAATTGGAAGGCCACGGGACATTTTCGGCCCAATTCTGAATACTGGCGGCATGGGTTCTAAACGCTGTTGATAAAGTCGCAACTCGCGCCTTCAACCCACCGCTCACGGGTTCCCCCTCGTGTTAGAGGGATTACTCCAGTGACGCAGTTGCGTTTTTGACCGTCAAATAAGTGGTATTTCAAGACGCCTACACCCAAGCCCCCAAAAAATCCTCCACATCCTGCGCCGTTGTCGACCATGATGCCACCAGCCGCGCCGCCTCATACCCTTGGCTTGCGGGCATGTCGTAAAAGGTCGCACCTGCGGCGCGCAGGCGGCCGCTGGTGCCTGCGGGCCACTGTGCGAAGATGATATTGGCCTGAACGGGGTGCAGCAGGGTGACGCCGCGTGCAGTCAATCCATCCGCCAGCAAGGCGGCCATGGTGTTGGCATGGCGCGCGCGCTCTAGCCATGCGCCCCCCTGAAGATACCCTTCCATCTGCGCCGACAGGTAGCGTTGTTTGGAAAACAGGTGCCCCGCGCGTTTGCGGCGCAGCTCGAATTCCCACGCTTTCGCAGGGTTGAACATCACCACCGCTTCGACCCCAAGGCAGCCGTTTTTGGTGCCACCAAATGACAAAACGTCCACCCCCGCCCGCCATGTAAGATCAGCGGGATGCGCGCCTGTAGCGACCGCAGCACCCGCAAACCGCGCGCCGTCCAGATGCACAGGGATGGCATGCGCATGGGCGATGGCGGCCAGCGCGGCGGTCTCAAACGGGGTATAGACCGTCCCCGCCTCGGTCACATTGGTCAGCGACAGCAACCCCTTTTGCACACCATGCACCGATTGGCCCGTGGTGGATAGCGCGGCGGCAAGCGCGCCCGCGTCAATCTTGCCATGATCGCCCGCAAGGCGCACCAGTTTCGCCCCGCCTGTGAAAAACTCGGGCGCGCCGCATTCGTCCGCCTCGATATGGGCATCTTTATGGGCGAAGATCGCCTGCCATGGCTGGACATGCGCGGCGATGGCAAGGGCGTTGGCGGCGGTGCCTGTGGGCACAAGATAGACAGCGGCATTGGGGGCGGCAAAGATGTCGCGGATCATATCCGTGACGCGGCTCATGGCGTCTTCCGCGCCATAGCTTGCCGCAAACCCTTCGTTGGCGGCTATAACGGCGGCCATCACTTCGGGGCTGGCGGCGCTGGCATTGTCAGAGGTGAAAATCACAGCTCTTGCTCCAATAGGTAATCGTCCCAGTCGTCTTCATCGACCGCCGCCTCGGATACCGTAATGCCGCGCACGGATTGGCCTGCCAGATGCACCGAGTCTGGATCGCCCGTGATCAATGGGTGCCAGTTTGGCAGCGGGTTGCCTTGGTGCAGCAATTTATAGGCGCAGGTGGCGGGCAGCCAATAGGCGACCTTTGGCAGGGTTTTTGGGTTTAGGCGCACGCATTCGGGCACGTAGGTGAACCGCTGCGCATAATTGCCACAGCGGCAGGTGGCCCCATCCAAAAGGCGGCAGGCCACGCGGGTGTATTCCACCTCGCCCGTGTCCTCATATTCGATTTTGTTCAGGCAGCACTTGCCGCAACCATCGCACAGCGCCTCCCATTCGGGGGCGGTCATTTTGGTCAGGGGGATGGTTTCCCAAAAACGCGGACGCAGGGTCATGATAATATTTCACGCGCGCGGGCGCAGTCATCGGCCATTTGCGCCAAAAGGGCAGGCAGGCTGTCAAACTTGGCCTCGTCGCGTAGAAAGTCTATCAGCTGCACGTTGATCGTCGCGCCGTAAAGATCGCCTGTGAAATCAAATATATAGGTTTCAAAATTGGGGGCATTGGTGCCAAACATCGGCCGGATGCCAAGGCTGGCGGCCCCGATGTATTGGCCTTTATGCGCACCGTCCATCACCTGCACGCGCACGGCGTAAACGCCAAAGCGGGGCAGATGCAGGCCCGATATATCCATATTCGCGGTGGGGTAGCCCAACTCTCGCCCGCGTTTATGGCCGTGGATAACCACGCCTTCAAAGCTGTGGGGGTGGCCCAGCATTTGCGCGGCGGCGCGCGGGTCGCCTGCGGTAAGCGCGGCGCGGATGGCGGTTGAGGACACCTCGGCGCCTTGCGCGCCCACCATACCCGCGATGGTCACGCCAAAGCCAAGGCGCGCGCCAAGGGCGGCCAAATCGGCCGCATTGCCCGCGCGCGCGCGGCCAAAGTTGAAATCGGCCCCCACGGTGACATGGGCCACGCCAAGGCCGCCTGCCAGAACATCTCGGGCAAAGTCGAGCGGGGACAGGGCGGCAAGGGCTGTGTTAAACTCCAGCTCAAACAAACGATCAACCCCAATGCGGGCCAATTCGTGGGCGCGGGCGGCAGGGCTATTCAGGCGAAACGCTGGGGCACCTTGGGCAAAGAACTCGCGCGGGTGGGGGCAAAAGGTGACAACGCCCAGCGGGCCATGGGGGCGGGCAAGGTCGATGACGGCGCGGTGGCCCAGATGCACCCCGTCAAAATTGCCCATCGCCACCGATGCGCCGCGCGCGTCATTTGGAACGGATCGCCAGTCTTTGAAAACCTGCATGTTACCCCTAGGCGCGGGGCGCGCGGCCCAGCGTCAGTCGAATTTCGAACTGGGGGCCAGAACCAGCGCCTCGCCCTTTAGCACCACGGTATCGCCCACGCGGCAGAATGTTTCAAGGGTGACGCGGCGGCGGGCGTGGTCGATGCCCATCACGCGCACCACCGCCTCGACCATATCACCAGGGCGGACGGGGGCCATGAATTTCAAGTTTTGGCCCAGATAGACCGTGCCATGGCCCGGCAGCTGTTCACCAATGACCGCCGAAATCAGTCCCGCCGTCAGCATCCCATGCGCGATGCGGCCCTGAAAGATGGTGTCTTGGGCGTAGGCGTCATCCAGATGCACGGGGTTATGGTCGCTCGACACCTCGGCAAACAGTTGAATATCGCGGTCAGTGACCACTTTGCGCAAACTGCGCTCCATGCCAACGGCCAATTCTTCGATGCAGATCGTGCCGCGCGGAAAATTATCAAGCATGGCCGTGTCCTTTGCTGCTGTGTCATGCGAATCCATGTCGCTGCATAGCAAATGCTGCATTGCAGCGCAATCCTTCGCGCAGTTTTTATTCGCCTGTGTGGCAAAAAAGGTAATAAAATTGCGCGGCTATCCCAGAAAGCCCATAGCAAAGCGCGCATTGGCCTGTTTTTCAGCCAAAAACGCCTGCAAGGCAGCAGGGTCAGGCGCGGCGGGGTTTGCGCCAAAGCGGGCGGCATCCACGCCCGAGGTGATGTAAAGGCTATCCATCCCCTCGCCCATAGCGCCCGCGATGTCGGTCGCAATGCCGTCACCAATGCACAAAATGCGCGGATCATCGCAGCCCAGCGCCGCCAGTTGACGGCGCGCCAAATCGTAGATTGGTGGATGCGGTTTGCCGAAATACAAGGTGGCACCGCCCATCGCCTCATACTCGGCGGCCAGCGCGCCCGCGCAATACAACAGCTTGCCCGCCACATGCACAGTGATGTCGGGATTGGCGCATAGCATTGGCAGGCCCAGCGTCTTGCCCATCAGCAAAGTGGCGCGGTAATCGGCGGGGGTTTCGGTTGTATCATCGGCCAGCCCCGTGCAAACGATCCCTGTCGCCTGCGTGATGGGCACGCGGATGATACCCGCGCCTGCCGCCAAATCGGCAAGGGTGCTGTCAAAGGCGGAAAAGAACCCTTCGTCCTTGTCTGCGCCGATGTGATAGACGTTGCTGCCAACTGCGCCCGACAGCATGGCAAACTGCGCCGCTTGTCCAGAGGTGACGATGTCGTCATAGCAATCGTCAGGCACGCCCATATGCGCCAGATGCGCCACAACATCCACTTTGGGGCGCGGCGCGTTGGTCAGCAAAATCACCCGCCCGCCGCCCGCGCGAAAGGCCTGCAACGCGGCCACAGCGGCGGGAAAGGCGCGCGCGCCATTGTGCAAACAGCCCCACAGATCGCACAAAACGGCGTCATAATCGGCGGATATTTCGGCAAGGTTTTGGATGATTTGGGTCATGGAGCGCTCCTTTGCGTCAATTTGCGGGATTTGCGCGCGAAAGGGAAGGGCTGGACAATCTGGGCGCATATCATATTATGGTTTAAGAATATGATGAAAGGGTTCGAGATGACAAATTGGGCAATGGTTGGAACAGCGGCGCTGCTGGTTGCGGGGACATTGGTTTTCTTGCAACTGCAAAAACCCAAAGGCTACGAGGTGGCATCGCCCAGCGCAAAAGATATGGCGCAGTCCAAGGCGGTCATCGTGGACATCCGCCGCCCCGAAGAATGGGCGGCCACGGGGGTGATCAAAGGGGCAAAACTGATCACCTTTACCAATGCCGATGCGTTTTTGGCCCAGCTTGGCGCTGTGCCAGCGGGCAGCCCTTTGGTGATTATCTGCCAGTCTGGGCGGCGGTCTGCGGCGGCGGCCTCGGCCCTAGCGGGCAAGGTCGATAGCCCGATCATTTCCTATGATGGCGGCATGTCGGCATGGATTGCGGGCAAAGGGCAGATTGCGCGCCCCAAACTGTAAAAAAGGGCGCGCGCGCAGTGCGCCCCCAAGTCTTTACAGTTTCAAAGCAGGGATGATCTGCTTTTTGCGGCTCATCAGCCCCGGGATCACCACGGTATCGCCCGTAACGCGCACGCCAAAGGATGCCTCGGCCAGCGATTTCACCAAATCATTGGGAACCAGCAGCGTGGCCTCTTCACGCAAAATGTCGATGACGAACAGCAGCACTTGGTCTGCGCCGTCTTCGCGCGCCACATCCACCATGCTGGCCATGAGGCTGGCCTTGCGGTCTAGGATGACCTTGGGCGCAGTGGTTTCCAGAACAGATACCCGCAACTCGCGGCCCGCAACGGTGTATTCCTTGCTGTCCATGCGCAGCAGGGCAGCATCAGAAAACGCGCCCACGTCCGATTTCGCCTGAAACATCTGCGCGGCATAATCGGGAATGGAAATCCCCAGATCGGCAGCCAATTTTTCGGCCAGCGCGCGATCGTGCGCCGTGGTGGTGGGGCTGCGAAATTCCAGCGTGTCGGACAAGATACAAGACAGCATCAGCCCCTTGACCCAAGTCGGCATCTGCGCCGCATCCGCGCCCATCAGATCATGCATCACCGTGGCGGTGCAGGCCAGCGGGCGGATGATGATGTCAATCGGCCCCGCCGTCTCTAGCCCGCCCACCAATTTGTGGTGGTCGATGATCGCGCGAATATCTAGGGCGTTCACATTGGCGGGCAGCTCGGCTGGGTTGTTGGTATCGACGATCACCACGGGCGTGCCGTCCTCAATTTCGGCCACAATTCGCGGCTTTGGGCAATCCCAATGTTTGATGACAAAGGCGGCTTCGGTGTTCGGCTCGCCCAGCAGCACGGCCTCGGCGGCCCCACCGCGCATCTCGTTCAAATACCACGCCCAGATGATCGGCGCGCCTGTGCTGTCGGTATCGGGGGATTTATGGCCAAAAACCAGCGTTGTCATATTGTCACCTGTAAATGGGGTTTGCGCGGCTTATAGGGCGGCGATTGCGCCTTGTCACGGGTAGGCGCAGTTTTTTACATTCCTGTTGTTGACAGGTGCATGGCCGATGCCTAGATAGCCATCGTTAGCACTCACATTGGGCGAGTGCTAATCCCAATCAACCTGGATACTCAAGGAGTTCACCCAGATGGCATTTACACCATTGCAAGACCGCGTTCTGGTTCGCCGCATCGAAGGCGACGACAAAACCAAAGGCGGGCTGATCATTCCTGATAGCGCCAAAGAAAAGCCAGCTGAAGGCATGGTTGTGTCCGTTGGCCCCGGCGCGCGCAAAGACAGCGGCGAGCTGATCGCCCCATCCGTCAAAGCTGGCGACAAGATCCTGTTCGGCAAATGGTCGGGCACCGAGGTTAAGCTGGACGGCGAAGACCTGCTGATCATGAAAGAAAGCGACATTCTTGGGATCATTTCCTAAGGCCCCGCTTTTCCCCTCTGAACACGTTACATAGGAGTTTGCACCATGGCTGCAAAAGAAGTACGTTTTAACACCGATGCCCGCGACCGTATGCTGCGCGGCGTGAACATTCTGGCTGACGCTGTCAAAGTGACCTTGGGGCCAAAGGGCCGCAATGTGGTCATCGACAAATCCTTTGGCGCGCCCCGTATCACCAAAGACGGTGTGACAGTTGCCAAAGAAATCGAACTGGCGGACAAGTTCGAAAACATGGGCGCGCAGATGGTCAAAGAAGTGGCCTCGCGCACCAATGACGAAGCGGGCGATGGCACCACCACCGCAACCGTTCTGGCCCAAGCCATCATCAAAGAAGGCATGAAGGCCGTGGCCGCTGGCATGAACCCGATGGACCTAAAGCGCGGCATTGATATGGCCACGTCCAAAGTCGTCGAGGCGATCAAAGCCGCTTCGCGCCCTGTCAAAGACACCGCCGAAGTCGCCCAAGTTGGCACCATTTCCGCCAATGGCGAGGCTGAAATCGGCCGCCAAATCGCAGACGCGATGCAAAAAGTCGGCAACGAGGGTGTGATCACCGTCGAAGAAAACAAGGGTCTGGAAACCGAAACCACCGTTGTCGAAGGCATGCAGTTCGACCGTGGTTATCTGTCGCCCTATTTCGTGACCAACCCAGACAAGATGATCGCCGATCTGGAAGATTGCCTGATTTTGATCCACGAAAAGAAACTGTCCTCGCTGGACCCTATGGTGCCTCTGTTGGAAGCCGTGATCCAGTCGCAGCGCCCGCTGCTGATCATTGCCGAAGATGTTGAAGGCGAGGCTTTGGCCACGCTGGTTGTCAACAAACTGCGCGGTGGTCTGAAAATTGCGGCCGTCAAAGCCCCAGGGTTTGGTGATCGTCGCAAGGCGATGCTGCAAGACATCGCGGTTTTGACCGCAGGCCAAGTCATCAGCGATGATCTGGGCATGAAGCTGGAATCGGTGACGATGGACATGCTGGGCAGCGCCAAGAAAATCTCGATCACCAAAGACAACACCACCATCGTGGACGGTGCTGGCGACAAGGCCGAGATTGCCGCGCGTGTGGCCCAAATCCGCACCCAGATCGAAGAAACCACCAGCGATTATGACCGCGAAAAGCTGCAAGAGCGCGTGGCCAAATTGGCGGGCGGTGTGGCCGTGATCAAAGTCGGCGGCATGACCGAAGTCGAAGTGAAAGAGCGTAAAGACCGCGTCGATGACGCGCTGAACGCCACCCGCGCGGCCGTGCAAGAAGGCATCGTTGTGGGCGGCGGCGTGGCGCTGGTGCAAGCTGGCAAAGTGCTGGCGGGCCTGACGGGCGCGAACAGCGACCAAAACGCAGGCATCGCCATCGTGCGCCGCGCACTCGAGGCGCCGCTGCGCCAAATCGCAGAAAACGCAGGCGTTGACGGCGCAGTTGTCGCTGGAAAAATCCGCGAAAGCGATGACAAGAACTTTGGCTTTAACGCCCAAACCGAAGAATATGGTGACATGTTCAAGTTTGGCGTGATCGACCCTGCCAAAGTGACCCGCACCGCGCTGGAAGATGCAGCTTCGGTAGCCTCGCTACTGATCACCACCGAAGCGATGATCGCCGACAAGCCAGAACCCAAAGCAGCCCCCGCAGGCGGCGGCATGGGCGGAATGGGCGGCATGGACGGGATGATGTAATCACCCCTGCCAGATTGTGCAGATAGGGCCGCCCCGCACACAAAGGGCGGCCCTTTTCAATTGCATTTGCGCGCGCCGTTGGGCAGATCTGCCTGATGAAACTTCTCCTCCTCATCACCCTCACGATGCTGGCTTTTGCGGGCAATTCCGTTTTGACGCGGATGGCGCTGGCGTGGGGGGATGCGGGGGCGTCATCTTTTGCGTTGGTGCGGCTTGTGGCGGGGGCGGGGGCGTTGGTGTTGCTGCTGGCGTGGCGCGATGGGCGCAGCTTGCGGCCCCGCTTTGCGCTGGGCGGGGCGGGTAGCCTTGCGCTGTATGTGGTGGGCTTTTCGCTGGCTTACCGCTGGCTGGATGCGGGGGTGGGGGCGCTGATCCTGTTTGGCGGGGTGCAAGTCACCATGTTTGCGGGCGCGCTCTGGCGGGGCGACGCGGTCACCGCGAACCGTTATATTGGCGCGGCTTTGGCGATGGCGGGGCTGGCGTGGATGATGTGGCCCACAGGGGGCGGTGCGCCTGATCTGATTGGCGCGGCCATGATGCTGGCGGCAGCATTGGGCTGGGGTGTCTATTCGCTGCGCGGGCGGAACGCGGCTGACCCTCTGGCCGATACCGCGTGGAGTTTCCTGTGGGCGGTGCCGGCGGGGGCGGCGCTGTTCGCTCTGCTGCCTGACGCGATGACCGCGCGCGGCGCGATGCTTGCCATTGTCTCGGGCGCGGTGACATCGGGCCTTGGCTATGCGCTGTGGTATCGCGTTTTGCCGCAGATCACCGCAAGCACGGCGGCGCTGGCGCAACTGACGGTGCCCGTGATCGCGCTTGCAGGCGGCGCGGCCCTGCTGGGCGAGCCATTGACCCTGCGCTTTGCCGCCGCCTCGGCGTTGGTGCTGGGCGGGGTGGCGTTTGGTCTGCGCCGATAGCGCCTTGCCCATTGCACCTGCTTTGCCATCCGCTACTGTGCCGCCATGAATAGGAATTTCATGATCGCGGCGGGGCTGGCGGCCCTTGCCTCGCTGTGTTGGGCGGGCAATTGGGTGCTGGGGCGGGCCATTCGGGCCGATGTCCCACCCTTTGGCCTGACCTTTTGGCGCTGGGCCTTGGCGAGCGTGATTTTGCTGCCCTTTGCGCATGCGCGGCTAGTGGCTGACTGGCGGATTTTGCGCGCCCATGCGCCGTTGATTTTGGGCATGGCGCTGCTATCGGCGTCGATGTTTCAATCCATGACTTACATCGGATTGCACTCCACCGAGGCCGTCAACGCGCTGCTTGTCTCGGCCACCATGCCGCTGTTCATGGTGATTATCGCGGGCGTGGTTCTGCGCGAGAGGTTCTCGCCCCGCCAATTGGCGGGCATTGGCATCAGCTTTTTGGGTGTGGCCTATATCATCGCGCGGGGCGAGGTGGGGCGGCTCTTGGCGCTGCATCTGAATGTGGGCGATTTGTGGATACTGGCGGCGCTGGTGGTGTGGGGGCTGTATTCGGTGCTGCTGAAATTCAAGCCCGCCCAGTTGTCGCCTGTTGGATTGACCTTTTTCATCGCCATTTTCGGCGCAGTGTTCATCTTGCCTTTGCATGTTTGGGAAATGGCGCGGGGGCAGTTTGTGCCGCTAACATGGGCGGGGGTTGGGTCGGTTGCCTATACGGGGGTGTTTGCATCGGTGATAGCCCTGCTGGCCTATAACGCCGCCGTGGCACGCATTGGCCCTTCGCGCGCAGTGTTTTTCTTGCACTTGATGCCCGTGTTCGGGGCGGGGCTTGCGGTGCTGTTTTTGGGCGAGACCTTGGCCTCTTATCATCTGATCGGCTTTCCCGTGGCATTGGCAGGGGTGATCTGGGCCACCACCGCGCCCGCGCGCAGCTAAGCGGCTATTGCTTTTGCACAGGGTCAAAAAATGGCGCCCCGTATCTGCGTCATCGCGGCGCGAATGCCCGTGGGCCGAGCATCCAAAACAGGCCCAATCGCGCCGATTTCGCGGCGTGGCAGTTTGGCAAGCAAGATCACAGCCGCTTGTCACCATAATCCCGTCATCGCGCGCGGCTTATCGCACGATCACCTCTAGCGGGTCATAGCCGATGCCATCGCCCCATGCGGCGCGGGCCAGACTATCGGGTTTATAGCGATAGCGCCCGCTGTCCAATTCGCTGCGTGTAAAGAAACGTCGCTGCGTCACCACGCCTTCGGGGTCGCGCCAGTCGTCGCTGACCTTGCCCGCCAGAATGGTGGCGCGAAAGAAGATGTCCACTTGGTGAAAGCCCGTGGCGGGGTCGTGAAATTCGTTGATCAAGGCAGGGGGGCCGACGGAAATGGTCAGGCCCGTTTCTTCCAAAACTTCGCGCATCAGATTGGCGGGCAGGGATGCCCCTGCCTCTGCCCCGCCGCCAGGGGCGCACCACAGATCAGATTTGCCCGCAGGATAGGCGTTGACCAAAAGCAGGCGGTCATCATGCAGGATCAGCGCGCGGGCGGCAATGCGGATGGGCTTTTTCATGGGGCCAGTCTGCAAAGCGCGCGCGGCGATGTCCAGACAAATGCGCCCCCTTTGCAAACATGCGCGCGCGGGCGATACTGCGGCGATGATACGCAAACTGGCCTTGACCATCGCCCTCATTGCCCTGCCCGACGCGGGGGCTGCCGATTGCGCGGTGCTGCTGCATGGGCTGGCGCGCAGCAAGGCATCTATGGCGCAGATGGGCCGCGCGCTTGCAGGGGGCGGGATATGTGGTTGTGAATAGGGGCTACCCCTCGACCCGCGCCAGCATCCCCGATCGCTGGTCCCCGCTGATCGGCGCGCAGGTGGCGGAATGTGGCGACAAGGTGGTGCATTTCGTCACCCATTCGATGGGCGGCATTGTGCTGCGACAATGGCTGGTGGATCATCGCCCCGCCCAGATGGGCCGCGTGGTGATGCTGGCCCCGCCAAACCAAGGGTCTGAAATTGTGGATGAATTTGGCGATTACGCGCTGTTTCAGGCCATCCACGGCCCTGCGGGCGATCAGCTGCGGCACCGGCGGCCGAGCTGGCCAAACCGCTGCCCGCGCCCGATTATCCCTTGGGCATCATCGCGGGCAATCGCAGCCTGAATGCGCCTAACCTCGGCCATTCTAACGGGGCCGGATGACGGGCAAGGTCGAGCGTCGGCCGCGACCCATGCTGGCAGGGGATGACGCGACCATCATGGACCCTGCCTGTGACCCATACGCTTGATGATGAGTCAATCCTGCGGTGATTGCGCAAACCTTGCAGTTCTTGCAAACGGGGGGCTTTTCGCCTGATCTGCCAAACGACGACGCGGCTATGTCGCCGCCTTGATGATATTCACATGCCCCATCTTGCGCCCCGCCCGCGCCTCGCCCTTACCATATAGATGCAGGGCGGCGTGGCCTGCGCGCAAAAGGTCGGGCACGCGGGCCATATCCTCGCCGATCAGGTTTTCCATCACCACATCGGCGTGACGCGACCCGTCGCCCAAGGGCAGGCCGACCACGGCGCGGATATGCTGTTCGAACTGGTCCACGGCGCAGCCGTTCTGCGTCCAGTGGCCGGAATTGTGGACGCGCGGGGCGATCTCGTTGACCACGAAGGCCCTGCGGGGTCACGAACAGCTCCACCCCCATCACGCCGACATAGTCGAGCGCGTTCAGGATGCGGGCGGCGATCAGCACCGCGTCGCTGCGCTGGCCGGGGGTCAGGCGGGCGGGGACGGTGGTGGTGCGCAGGATGCCTTCGTGGTGGATGTTCTCGCCAGGGTCGAAGCAGGCGACCTGGCCGTCGAGGGACCGGGCGGCGATGACGCTGATTTCGCGGTCGAAGGCGACGAAGCCTTCCAGCACCGCACGCGGCATCGTCCATCGCCGCCCAGGCGGCGGGCAGTATCGGCCGGCGTCATGATCCGCGCCTGGCCCTTGCCGTCATAGCCCAGGCGCGTGGTCTTCAGGATGGCGGGCAGCGCCAATGGTTTGCGACGGCGGCGTGCAGGCTCGGCCTTCGGTCGACGCGCGGCCCAGGGGGCGCAGCGGCAGGCCGAGCCTCGTTCAGGAAGTCCTTTTCGGCCATGCGGTCCTGGCCGATCGCCAGCGCGCGGCGGTTCGGGCGGATCGGGCTGCAGGGCTTTCCAGCAGGTCCAGCGCGGCGGTGGGGACGTTCTCGAATTCATAGGTGATGACATCGACCGAGGCGGCAAAGGCGCGCAGGGCGGCTTGATCGTCATAGGGCGCGGTGGTGAGCGCTTCGGGCGACATCGCCGGCGGGGGCGTCGCGTCCGGGTCGATAGATATGGGGTGCGATAGCCAAGACGCGCGGCGGCCACCGACAGCATCCGCCCCAGTTGCCCGCCGCCCAGAATGCCGATCGGTGGCGCCGGCGGCAGCGCCTCAGTCATCCTGCGGCTCCTCGGGGATCGAGGCCGACGGCGCCGCGCGCCAGGCGTCCAGACGCTGGGCAATGGCGGTGTCGGAGGTCGCAAGGATCGCGGCGGCCAT
The DNA here is from genome assembly GCA_034519315.1 of Cypionkella sp. Taxonomy (GTDB): domain Bacteria; phylum Pseudomonadota; class Alphaproteobacteria; order Rhodobacterales; family Rhodobacteraceae; genus Cypionkella. The sequence goes on from JAXHON010000065.1 coordinate 25,177, forward strand.
CAGGCCCGCGTTGGCCGCGCCACCGATGGCCATGGTGGCCACCGGATAGCCGCGCGGCATCTGCAGGATGGAATACAGGCTGTCCACCCCCGACAAGCGCGCGTGGTCTGGACCGGCACGCCGACGACCGGCATCCGCGTCTTGGAGGCCAGCATACCCGGCAGATGCGCCGCCCCGCCCGCGCCCGCGATGATCACCTGGAACCCCTCGCGCCGCGGCCGTGGTCGCCATAGGCCCACAGCCGGTCCGGGCGTGCGATGGGCCGAGACGATCTTCGCCTCGTGGGCAACGCCGAGCTCGGCCAGAATGGTCGGCGGCCTCCTTCATTGTGGGCCAGTCCGATTGACTGCCCATAATGATCCCGACATCGATACGCTGCGCCATTGCCCACCCCCGCCTATTTGGGCCTGAATATAGGCGCAGGCGCTGGGGGGCAAGCCTTAGGCGATGATATTGGGGATCAAAGCTTGCGCTGATAGGGGCGGTGATCTGATCCTTCAGCGCCAGCTTTTGCCTTTTTTAGACGCTGAATAGTGATGCGGTCAAGTAGCGAGGCGCCAGCCAATTCGTCAATCTGAATGTCCAGCGCGCGATGTTCGCTGCGCAGCATGGCCAAGCGGTTGGCCAATACTTCGGTATGGGACATTTCATTGGTGGCGTTCATCTGGCATTCCCCAAAGCCGCAACTTGAGAATCGGCTGATTATTCATAGCATATTTTCAGCGCGATAGGCGGGAATTTTCGCGCAATCCGTCCGCCCCTTGCGCAGCGGCAAGCTGCGCCCCATATTCAGGACACGCGGCCGCCGATATGGGGCCGCCGTATCATGTCGCTTTGCGCAAAGGGCATTTGAATGACAAAGATCAACTTTGGGGGCTATCCCTTTTTGCTGGGGTTTGAACAGTTGGAGCGACTGGTTGAACGCACCGCCAAAACTGGCTCGGAAGGGTATCCGCCCTTTAACATCGAGGCGACATCCGACAATACCTATCGCATCACGCTGGCCGTGGCGGGGTTTCGCCAAGAAGATCTGCAAATCACCATCGAAGACCGCCAGTTGGTCGTGCGCGGCCGCCAACCTGATGACGCTGGCGATCGTGTGTTCCTGCATCGCGGCATAGCCGCGCGCGCGTTTCAGCGCAGTTTCGTGCTGGCCGACGGGGTCGAAGTGGCGGGCGCCGATGTCGAACACGGGCTATTGCATATTGATTTGCACCGCATTGTGCCCGATGCTGTGGTGCAGACCATCCGTATTGGCCGCAAATAGGGGAGGGGGTGTCATGGCACATAAATTGAATATCAAAGACGGGACGGGCCATAACGTCTATGTCCGCCCCGTGGCGGTGGTCAGCCTGCCCGAACGCCTGCGCGCGCAGGTCGATGGGCTGGAGACGATCTATTCGCTGAACGGCGAAGACGGCGCGCAAATCGCGCTGGTCGTCAGCCGCGAGCTGGCCTATTCCGTCGCACGCGAGCATGACCTGACGCCCGTGATGCTGCACTGACGAAAGGGGGCCTATGCGGCCCCCTCGCTGCGCTCACCCCCGCAGGATATTTTTGAAGAAAAGAAGGCGGGCAGCGTCGATCAGCTATGCCCAGATAGGAACCGCTCCGCGTCCAGCGCGGCCATACAGCCCATGCCCGCCGAAGTGACGGCTTGGCGGTAGGTGTGGTCGGTCAAATCGCCCGCCGCAAAGACGCCCGCGATGGCGGTGCGGGTGCTGCCTGCCTCTACTTGAACATAGCCGCCATTGTGCAGGGGCAACTGATCCTTGACCAATTCGGAGGCGGGCGCATGGCCGATGGCCACAAAGAACCCCTCGCAAGGGATGGTCCGTCTCGTCGCCCGTGTTCACATCTTCGCGGGCGCACGCCGGTCGACGCCGAGTGGGGCTCTCGCTGCCCAAAATCTCCGTCCACTTCGATGATTCCAGATCACCTCGATCTTGGGATGTTTGAACAGACGGTCTTGCATGATCTTTTCGGCGCGCAGGCTGTCGCGGCGGTGGACCAGCGTGACTTTGGCTGGCGAAATTGGTGAGGAACAGCGCCTCCTCAACCGCGGTATTGCCGCCGCCGATCACCACGATCTCCTTGCCGCGATAGAAGAACCCGTCGCAGGTCGCACAGGCGGAGACGCCAAAGCCCTTGAACTTCTCCTCCGATGGAATCCCCAGCCATCTCGCCTGCGCGCCCGTGGCCAGAATCACCGCATCGGCAGTATAAACCGTGCCGCTGTCGCCAATTGCGGTGAAGGGGCGTTTTTGCAGATCAAGGCTGGTGATGATGTCGGTGATAATTTCCGCGCCCATCGTCGCGGGCGTGATCTTCCATCCGTCACCATCAGATCGGGCCCTTGAACATGGGTATCGCCGGGCCAGTTTTCCACCTCGGTGGTGATGGTCAATTGCCCGCCCGGCTGCATCCCTTGCACCAGAATCGGCTCCAGCATCGCGCGCGAGGCGTAGACCGCCGCCGTATAGCCCGCAGGGCCAGAGCCGATGATCAGAACGCGGGTGTGGCGTGGTCTGCGGTCATAGTGCGTCTCCTGTTGCGTGTTTGCTGTGTATAGACGGCGCGCAGGGCGGTGGCGAAAGCCCCTCCGCACGTCGCCCGGCGCGCAAGATGCCGCGCCGATACCCCGCGTTGCGCCCTTTGGCGTGAGCTGTTTCAGAAATTCGCGCCACGCGGATGAAACAATATTGCGCAATCTCGGTGGCGGGGTACGCCTGGCATAAGCGGCAAAACTGGGAGTGATCCGCAATGGCCCTGGCGCAAAGCTCGACCCGATCGATCGCAAAATCCTCGCGGAGTTGCAGGCCGATGGGCGCATGACAAATGTCGAACTCGCCAGACGGGTCGGCATCTCCGCGCCGCCCTGCCTGCGCCGCGTGCGCACGCTGGAGGAGGCGGGCTATATTCACGGCTACCACGCCGATGTGGACGCGCGCGAACTGGGCTTCGAGGTGCAGGTCTTTGCCATAGTGCGCCTGCACTCACAGGCCGAGGCCGACCTGTCAGCGCCTTCGAGAAGCGCTGCAGGCGATTTGGTCCCTGGTGCGCGAATGCCATATGCTGAACGGCGAGATTGACTTTATTTTGAAATGCGTGGCCCCCGATTTGTGTACGCTTCCAGAATTTCCTGACCGAGGGGCTTACTGGCCGCCGACAATGTCGCCAGCGGTGAAAACCTCCTTGGTGATTCGCTGCGCCAAGGATTT
>JAXHON010000010.1:0-4084 GCA_034519315.1 Cypionkella sp.
GAAACAGCAAGGTGGCTGTTATTCCCAAAGGGAATAAGCAGCAATCCCGTAACGGGTAAAGCCGCTGGATCGTCGGAAAATACCGACAGTCAAAAGCACATATACACACGAAAACTTGGAACAGACCCGTGATCGCAACACGATCACTGGTGTGCTGATGTTAGGCGGGGAAATCTAAAACCCCGCCGTGCTCCTTCTTTGGTTTGGTGGTCATAGTGCTGGTAAAACACCCGATCCCATCCCGAACTCGGCAGTTAAGTGCCAATACGCCAATGGTACTGCGTCTTAAGACGTGGGAGAGTAGGTCACCGCCAAACCTAACAAGAAGCACACACTCTCTATAACGATCGCAAAACATTCCAGATCGCAAACCAAAACACGCGATCAACCGTCGCGGGGTGGAGCAGCCCGGTAGCTCGTCAGGCTCATAACCTGAAGGTCACAGGTTCAAATCCTGTCCCCGCAACCAAATATATATTAGATATCAAACGGTTAAATGTTGAGCGTTTTACTCACGTATCGGCGCGCGCAGTTCTTGTCAACGCTGAGTCAACGTTTGACGAGTCCCCGATGAATAAATGGCGCGTCGTCAGTTGTAGGCACGTGGGACTTCTTCAGACTTATGATCAGTACAGCTGGATTTGAAAACCTAGCTGCAGCGCAGTCCTGCGCCATCCTTTCGACCGTGGTTGTTAAAGTGCGCTGCTTTTGGGTGGATACATTTGCCAAAATCGTCACAATTTGGCTTACCTCCACCCCTGCGGCGCAAAGCTTTTGCGAGAGAGCTTGCAACTGGCGCATGGCCATATAAAATACCAGCGTTGTACCCGAAACCGCTATCGATCTCAGGTCTAGCGCACAGTCGCCCTCGCGGCATGTCGCGGTTGCCAGGATGACCTTGTCGGTTTCACCGCGCACGGTCAAAGGTTGACAAAGCTCTGATGCTGCGGCGCTGGCGGCCGTAATGCCTGCCATCATCTCAACCTGAACACCCGCTGCGCGAGCGGCGGTGATTTCTTCGTCGGCGCGGCCAAAAACGGAAGGGTCACCAGATTTCAGCCGCACAACATGTTGGCCTTGCAATGCCGCCGCCACAATGGCGTTGTTGATGCGCGCCTGAGGCCAGTTGTGCGCGCCTACCTCTTTTCCCACAAAAACACGTTGGGCTTTCGCATTGCACAGCGATAAAACATCATCCGAAACAAGCCTGTCGTAGAATACGACATCAGCGGTTTGCAACCTGCGCAGGGCGCGCAGTGTTAGTAAATCGGCAGCGCCTGGGCCTGCGCCGACTAAGGAAATCTTGCCAGACTTGGGGCTGGTTTCGGATGCGTGGCTAAGGGATTCGGGGCTTTGCAAATAGCTCATTCTGCGGCGTCCAATCTTGTGTGGCTGTCAAGAAGTCGGGCAATTTCGGGGCGGCAGGATCCACAGTTTGTGCCTGCGCCAGTCGCTGCGCCAATTGCGGCAACGCTGCGCAACCCGCCCGAACAAATGGCATTTGCAATCGTGTTTTGCCCCACATTCATACAAGCGCAGATGATTGCGCCTGCATCGGGCACATCGGCGGGCGGGCGGCCGATCAGCGCGCCGATCCCGTCAGTGCCAAGCAAGCTGGCCACATGCGCGCGCGATATGTCAACGGGGTTTGGCGCAATGAACAGCGCAGCCACAAGTGCGCCATTGTGCAGATAGCCAAAGCGGTGCAAATATTTGCCAGCGTCTTGCAATATGATGCTGGGCTGGCCCACACCAAACAGCGCGCCTGCCCAAGCCTGCCAATTTTCGGGCTTATCCGCGCCCGCCAGTTCCAACTGAAAGCCGCCCTTGATCCGCGCTTTGGCCCAATAGGCGCAATCTGGGGTGACATCGCGCGCGCTGATCGCATAGCCAAACCATTTGGCGGCAAAGGGCCTAATCGCGACGGCGGTAGATTTGCTGGCAGGCTGGCCCGATATTGGGTCGACAGCGGCGGCGATCAGGGTATCGACCTTGCCCGTGGGGGCGGTTTGCGCTGTCCAATGCATGGGGGCAAAAGGGGTGCCGCGCGCCGCCGCATCGCTGATCATCACCCGCAAAATGGCGCTGCCTTGGGGGCTGGATATTTGCGCCAAAGTATCAGGCAACAGGGCCAAATCGGCGGCATCGCTTGGGTGTATTTCCAAATAAGGCTCGCCCATGTGCTGCGACAGGCGCGGCGACATACTCGTGCGCGTCATCGAATGCCAATGGTCGCGCACCCGCCCTGTGTTCAGGATATAGGGGTAATCGCCCTTTCCATTTTCAGGCAGGCGGGCAGTAACAGGCACCATCCGTGCACGCCCGTCCGGGGTTTGAAAACGGCCATCTGCGAAAAATCGAGGCTTGGTTTGGCCTGCGCTGGTCACAGGCCAAACCACGGGGGCGAGCGCGGTATAATCGGCATTTTGTAAGCCGCTGATGTCAAAATCACTGCCCAAACTGGCGGCAACGCCCGACAGGGCGGCATATTCGGCAAAAATTTCGGCAGGGGAATGCCAATCAAACCCTACAAAGCCCATGCGGCGGGCGACCTGCGCGATATGCCACCAATCGGGGCGGGACAGGCCCGCAGGCGGGGCAAAGGCGCGCTGGCGGCTGATCATGCGTTCGGAATTGGTCACCGTGCCGTCCTTTTCGCCCCAAGCGGCAGCCGGCAGCAGCACATGGGCAAGGCGCGCCGTGTCGGTATTGCCCCAAATATCGCTGACCACCACAAAATCGCAGCCCGCAATCGCAGCCGCCACGCGGTCTACATCGGGCATAGAAACGGCGGGGTTGGTGTGCATGATCCACAGCGCTTTGATCTGGCCAGTGCCGACGGCCGCGAACATATCCACCGCCTTCAGGCCAGCGCGGTCTGCCATGCGCGGGCTGGCCCAAAACCCCTGCACGCCCGCGCGGTGGGATGGGTTTTCAATATCCAAATGGCAGGCCAGCATATTGGCCAGCCCGCCCACCTCGCGCCCGCCCATGGCATTGGGTTGGCCCGTCACCGAAAACGGCCCCATCCCCGCACGGCCAATGCGGCCCGTGGCTAGGTGGCAGTTGATGATGGCGTTCACCTTATCGGTGCCAGTATCGGACTGGTTGATGCCTTGGGAATAGACCGTTACCACCTTGTCCGCACCCGCCCACAGCGCCAAAAATTGCGCGAGTTGCGCAGCATCCAGCCCCGTATCACTGGGGCGGCTGGCGCGCGCGGCGGTTAGGGCGGCGTCCAGCCCGCTGACATGAGGCATGAAATCGGCGCTGACGTGTCCATTGTCGAACAAATGGCACAGCAGCAGATTAAACAAATGCCCATCCGCCCCGCTGGCAAGGGGCAAGTGCAGATCAGCCCCTTCGCAGGTGGCAGTGCGGCGCGGATCAATCACCACAATCTTGGTGCCGCGGGCAGCCTTGGCCGCCATCAGGCGCTGATACAAAACGGGGTGGCACCATGCCAAATTGCTGCCCACCAGCACGACCACATCGGCCAGTTCCAAATCGGCATACTGCCCCGGCACGGTATCGCTGCCAAAGGCCCGGCGGTGGCCTGCCACGCTGCTGGCCATGCACAGGCGACTGTTAGTGTCGATATTGGCGCTGCCGATATAGCCTTTCATCAACTTGTTGGCGGCGTAATAATCTTCGGTCAGCAACTGGCCCGATACATACATTGCCACGCTATTCAGGGCCATGCTGGGCGATGGTTTGGGCGAATTTATCTGCCACCAAATCCAGCGCAGCATCCCAAGTGCTGTCTGCGCCGTGAATTTGCGGTGCGGTTAGACGGCCATCTGTGGCCAAGGTTTCGCCCAAAGCCGCGCCTTTCACGCACAATCGCCCTGCATTAGCGGGGTGATCAGGATCGCCTGTAATGGCAAAGCCGCCCGCATCATTGGACCGCGCCAGCACGCCGCAGCCTACCCCGCAATAAGGGCATGTAGTGCGGACGGGCTCGATCATAGGGCAGGCACTCTTTCGGCGGGGATAAGATCAATCAGCACCCGTCCGCCAGCAACCTGAACGTCGTAGCTGCGCACGCCAGCCCCCCCAGCCACTGCGCCAGCAATACGTAACT
>JAXHON010000026.1:0-62920 GCA_034519315.1 Cypionkella sp.
GTCAGCAAAGAGTAAGCACCATCATCGCAGACCTTGTAATGCGTCGATACGGGTATTGCCTTTGGGCCAGTCTGAAATTGCCCCCGTTGCAAGGTCAATAGTGATCCGCCAAACGCCATCCTTAGCAAATGGCATCTTGGGGGCTTCATTGTCTTCATCTTCGCCGTTCACTTGAGCATCTTCCCAATAGCGAACGCCAAGTTCGGCCCGAAGGTGAGTTGCGTCGTAAGTAACTGGTTTTAAAGTTTGAAATTTCATGGCTTGTTCCTTTCAGTTTGGTGGTGTGATTTTGAAAAACTCATCAAACACCTGACGCGCCTTGCCTATCGCATCAGGATCGTATTTTATGGCGTTTGCGCCTATGTTGATAAGCTGCGCATTATTCGAAAAATTTTCCCGTGTAAGGCGGCATCAATAGCCTTGCGGATGAGATAGCGTTCATAGTCAGTCATATCGTAAAAACCCGCCCGCGTGTAACAGCAATGCCGCCATTGCAGGCGCGCTTTTCGCCTTCAATCGCCTCGGCCCGCTCGATGAATTGTGTCAGTTCAGCGGCTGTTACTTCATAGCTTCCAGTCATAGCGTCTCCTTTCGCCGAATTATCCCGGCCCCATGATTGCAGTTGCCGCAAGCCACAGGTCATAGGTGGCTTGCGCGATTGTCATTTTTCAGAGAAATTCATGACATCGACCGGAACGGGCCGCTTTGATTGCTGCGAAATGCGCAATTGCGTGTTTGTGGTGCGCAAGATTTCGCGCGCCTGTGACGCTATCACTTTCTCACCCTCGGCTAACTGCATATTGCCCATAGCAGAGGCTGTTCAAGGTTTCCCAAGGAGCCAATTTCAGATTGGTTGCGGTGAGTTCTTGCATATTCACGTTTCCTTTGTTGATGTTTGTTCAGTGTTCCTGCCTGCCTGCGGATTTCCGTATCATCCAACAACGCAAGGCAATTTTCTCGTATCTTCATAGTCAAAACGGCACTTTCCCAGAATTCGCCGTAACGTTTTTGCGCGCGGTACTTTTGATCGTATTTGGACTTCCACGCACGATATTCAGGCCTTCAGCGGTATTCTAAATGCTGTGGCATCCTTTCTTTCCCGCTTTTCAGCTTCTTTCTTGGGGTCGCGCGTCCGCTGGTAATATGCAGCTTTTTCCTCTCTGATTTGATCAGAAAACTTAACGCCGCGCTGCATCGTATCCGCCGCTTTTCCTCACGGCGCTGATCTTCGGTCTTTTCTTTGCGGCGAGCGGCACCGAGCGCACTCCCTGCCGCAATAGATTGGCGATCCTTTGCGAATTGATCTGTTGATCTGCGATGGCGGCTTATCAACGGGACGCTTGCAAACAGGGCATTCCATCAGAACGGAATGTCCCCATCATCCATATCATTCACGCCCCCGCCGCCGCCCGTTTGGGGCTTGCTGTAGCCGCCGGATTGCCCGCCGTTGCCATATCCGTCTCGATCATCATCACCGCTGTCAGGTTTCTTTCCGTCCAGCAGCGTCAATTCCCCGCGATACTGGCGCAGCACAACTTCTGTCGTGTAGCGATCCGCGCCGGATTGATCTTGCCACTTGCGGGTTTCAAGCTGGCCTTCGATATAAACCTTTGACCCTTTGCGCAGATATTGCTCTGCAATCTTGCCAACGGGTTCGTTGAAGATCGAGACAACGTGCCATTCTGTGCGTTCCTTGCGTTCACCGCTGTCTTTGTCGCGCCAGCTTTCGCTGGTGGCAATGCGCAATGATACTATGCGTCCACCGTTCGGGAAGCTGCGCACCTCGGGGTCACGGCCAAGTGAGCCGATGATGATTACTTTGTTTACCGATCCAGCCATTAGATTTCCTTTTTTGCGTTCAATTTTGCCAGCATGGCATCCACATCACCCAAGAAACTGCGAACGGCCTCGGTAATTTCCAAAACCATCGCGGCGTCATGTTGAACGCGGCGCACGCTAATTTTTAGGTGATCAGGGAATGACGGGTTAAACGAAACAAAGTCGCACCATTCCCGGCCAGTGCATTCCATCTGCCATTGCATTTGCAGAATGTAGGCCTTGTCAATCGCGCTCCCGATGAGGTTCTTGATGTGCTTGGCGGGTTGCGGGCATTTGATTTCCACAAGTCCGTCATGTGCCACAAGGCCGTCAGGTGACGCCCCTGACCATTCCAGAACGGGGTGCCGGCAAAACCCGCATTCTTGCACGGTCAAACCGCTTTCCATTTCGTAGAACGCCCGCGCCTGCGGTTCGGTTTCCGTGCCGTGTTCCATGGCCGCGCTTTTGAAGGTTTCGGTCGGTTCACCCGTAAGGCGTTCGCACACGATCTGCGCAAGATAGTTTTGATAGCCCGCCGTGGTGGTGGCCATCATTACGTTTGACAGCGCAGACGCGGTAACGCGCCCCGCCCTTTCTGCCAGCCATTCGGCGCTTCCCTGTTCGGCGATCATTTCGCCACCTTTTCTGCAATATTCTTATCAAGCCGCCTCATGGCCGCGTCAAAATCCTTCGACAAGAACTCATGCAGGTTTGCGACCCCGTGAGCCTTACAAATGACTTCTTCGGCAATGCCTGCGGTCTCGGCCTTGTCGCGCAGCGCGATGTATTGGTCCGCCGTGATAGTGGCGCTTGATGTGCTGGCCCTGCCGTCATCATCTACCTCATCGCCAGACGAAAGGCCAAGCAAGGAAAAACCCGTGTATCGCTTTAGGTAGGTTTCTGTTGACCCGCCGCCTTGTAGTGCGTTCATCTGCTTACCAGTGTCGCGCTTGCCGGAAAGCGTTGTCTGGATGCTGTGCCCCCGTGAGTGCCTCACAATAGCTGTCACACTGTATTCATCGCCATTGGCTGCGGTTTGCCAACTGAGCGAAAGGCCATGCGCAGAAAGCACAGGTCGCGCCGTGCGGATAAGGTCATCAAGCGTTGAATACGTCTTGCTCGTGTGCAAATTCTTGGCCTCCGATCAGCGGCGCATCAGCGCATGAAAGCCGCTTCGCCGCTTTCGTGCAGAGCCAACGTTGTTTCAAAGGCGTCATTGTCAACAATATCACAAAGGTTGCCGCTACTAGAAATGCCAACCTGGCGTTCAGCGCATGTCCAGTCAGGCGTCCGTCAGACGCTGCCACGGGCAGAATACTTGCAGCGACATGGCAATGCGCTCAATCATGGCAACCATGGGGTCAACTATTTGCACCATCTGCGCTTCAGCAATTGTCATTACGGTTTGTTCGTTCATTTCATCCATCCTTTGCGGCTTGCCTGTTGACAGCCTACAGAATATTGCGGTACCTTGTCAATACAAACTGCGAAAAGGGCAAGAAAATGATCAAGCACGGGCTAACAGCCAACACAGGGGATAGCGCTGGAAGTACATCTGCTAGGTATATTGACGGGAGCGATGGCTTTGCGCCCTCCTACGACGAAATCGCTGCCATCTTGGTCTTACGTCAAAGTGGGGCACGTTCGCATAGTTGTTCAACTTGAGAAGCGCGGGCACATCACACGTATGGCCAATTCGGCCCGTTCGATTGCGCTGGTGGCGTCATGACCGGCATGAAAGATGATGCCGGGCCAGCGTTTCCGCCAACCTTTGGTTTGTCTGGCGAAATCGGAACAGGCATGACCTTGCGTGATTGGTTTGCAGGGCAGGCTTTGGCAGGAATTATGGCAAACCCAGAAACATGGCTTGATAGTGATGGTGTCCTTAGGGCTGGCAAAATAGCCTATGCAAGAGCAGACGCCATGATGGAGGCACGTAAATGACCGACACAGACCTGATCACACGGGCCAAGAAACAAGTGCAAGATATGGAAAACCATTGTGCGCAACGTGGCATTTTTCCAACTTCGCGCGGCATTTTGCCTGACCTGATCGCAGCCCTTGAGGGACCGCAGCAGGAATAGCGAGACATGGCCATTGCTTTATGGGAATATGCCAATGGATATGGCACGCCTTGCTAGAACAACGTACAAACTGACTTGCAGAGCAAAACAAGCGGATTGCTGCAGAGGCGCGGGAACGGGTGTTGCGTGATGCGACGGTAGGCGCGGTTGATGCTATGAAAGGCGCGCTCAACGTAATTCGTGCAAAGCGGGAATACGCGGCGCTTGCCGTCTCTATTGATGAATGTTTGGCAGCCTTGCAGGTAAAGCCATGACCGCGCCGGATAAGATATGGGCAAGCGTTGATCTTGGCATGGCTTCAACCGGCAGATGGGTTACACAGGGGACTGAAAACCCGTTTAACCGCACGCAATACACCCGGTCCGACACCATCCCCGCCATGATTGCCGAAGCTGTGGCAAAAGAGCGGGAAGCGTGTGCGACGGTTGTAAACAGCGCAATGACCGAACTTGTCCCTTCCGTAATTGCCTTGGCGGTGGCAAGCGAGCGGGAAGCATGTGCGGCAACAGTGGAAAGTCTTTGGGCATATCGGACATGCACAGAAGTTGTTGACGCTATCCGCGCAAGGGGCAAGCCATGAGCGCCGGCCGATAAGATATAACTGCGATACACCGGACGCCACAATGAAAAGCGGAATCTGGCCATCAGCGACACCGGAACCTAAGTATACCCGGTCAGACATCCATCCCCGCTATGATTGCCGAAGCCGTGGAAAAAGAGCGTGAAGCGTGTGCACAATTAATTGAACATGAGTGCCACGACGATATGACCCGAAGCGAAGAATCCGCCGCCATCCGCGCAAGGGGCAAGCAATGAAATGCCCGGCGATCCTGCGCTATCCCCGTGCGATCTATGCGGCGCTGCGCAAAGCGGTTACGGCTATGGATACCCCGGCCACCGCAAAGACCGAAAGTCAAACGCCACCCTGTGCAGTTGCCGCGCCTGTATTCCCGCCGCTGAAATCCGCTGGCAAGCTGGATTGCGCAAGGATGGACTATTCACATAGCGGCGCGGTCACGCGGTCACGAGACAGGGGCAGACGCGCAACGCGGCAAATACAAGCGGGAGACACACAATCGACTGCGCAAGGGGTGCTGATATGACAACTAAAGCAAGAATGCAGACAGATGCCGAAATGGAAGCTGCTGGTTGGGCGGCATGGTCACGTGACAATGATGGTTTTCTTTGCACATCACACGCGCCGTTTGAAAGCAGGGGTGAGTGGGAGCAATATGTGATTGAGGAGACCATGCGGGGAAACCGCGTTGCGTATCCGTTTGGGCCAATGAAAATGGAAGCAAGCAATGAGTGATGAACAACGCGCTGCCAAGGCCGAAGTCAGGGCTATGAACAAAGCCCGCAACGAACCTGCATACACAACGCCAGTTTGTCGCCATGCCGCAACGATTGCCGAAAGCATGGCAAAGAATGGTGCAGCCTCAATCTGGGTTCAACCTGATGAAGTCTATCGCAGCGCGGAAAGCATTGCTTTCACAGTGCGGCTTCTTTGGGAAGCGCGTGCGGCTCTTTACAAGTTAGGCTACACGAACACCGCAGACGGATGGGTGAAGGAATGAATGATGGGTCAAAGACAGTTATCCAGATGATGGATGATCACGGTTTGACGGTCGCAGCCTTGGCCATGCTTATGCAGCTTGCCGAGGCGCTTGAGTTGTCGCAGCAGGTCATAATCGAGGGGGATTGCAGGCGCGATACGTTAGAATGGCTGCGTAGGTGGCGTGAAAAAAGTTTGGATATACCAAAATGACTGCCCAAACAAAATACCGCGCCAAACCCCAGATCATTGACGGAATAAGGTTTGCAAGCAAGAAAGAGGCAAAACGATACACCGAATTGATGCTGTTACAGCGCTTGGGTGAGATCAGAAACCTACGCCTGCAAGTGCCTATCATGCTTGAGGGCCGTGACGGGCCTGTGCGCGCCAGATCGGGCCGCCAGATGCGCCTGACGGTGGATTTTGCCTACGAGGACAGGCTGTTGAATTGGGCTACCGTTTTTGAGGATAGCAAGGGATACGCCACGCGCGATTATGAGGTGCGCAAAGGTGTGGCCGAGGCTAGGGGTTACAGGATACTTGAAACATGACACCGCAAGAGCAAATAACTGCCCTGACCCGACTGGTTTCTGCATTAACAAATAGAGTTGACCGTCTTGAGGCTGTCAACGACAAGCGCAAAAGCCCAAGATCGCAAGGATGCAATTGCTGATCGGAATGCCTTTCGCAATCCTGAAGTAGAGGCGCGGGCGCGATCAATTATTGAAGCCGTTGCGGTTGGGCATGGGATATCTCGTTTTGGCGCTTACTGGGCGATCACAAAGCAAACCCCTGGCATATTACAGGGGAAAGCAATTCATCAGGCCAAGAAAGCTGGAATGTCCACCCCTGAAATTGGGCGCATCATGGGTGGCAGACACCACACCACGATCATGCATTTAGAGCGCGTCTACTTGGAAGGCGCAAAGTCATCAAAATAAACAAGCCCGCCTGAGTGACCAGACGGGCGAAAGGGAGAAGGAAGGAAAGAAAAGAAGGGGGAAAAAGGAAGAGGAAAAAAAAAAACGAAAGGGGGGGTTGGACTTTTGACGTGGTGAGCGTCTAAGGTAGCGATACGAAACGCAAGGACAGACTATAGCGGGTGGTGCCGATAGTCAAGCCTTGCCAATACAAGGCAGGCAAATTGGCGAAAGAGCGTATCCCATATTTTAGGTTCTATCCCGGCGATTTCATGCGCGGCGTTCGCGGCATGTCGGCTCAGGAAGTCGGGCTTTATACAATGCTCCTTTGCAGAATGTATGAGGAAAACGGGCCTATCGAAAACCACACTTTGCGCCTTGCCACATACTGCGGAATGAGAGAAGCGACGTTTGAAAAGACTCTCGATAAGCTGGTGCGACTTGGCAAAATTTTGGTGCATGAAGGCATGATTTCAAACGACCGCGCGGAAATAGAAATTTCAAACCGTGCGCACGACTTGAAAATTGCATCCACGGCAGGGAAAGCTAGTGCCCAAAAAAGGCAACAAAAACAAGGGCAGTTCGCAACGACCGTTCCACGACCGTTCAACCATACAGATACAGATACAGATACAGATACAGAAGAAGAAACCCCTTAGCCCCCCAAGGGGGGCGGGAAGGAAAAAGATTGCGAGTGAGAAAAAGGGAAGGGCCAAGCCAAGCTGATGACATTAGGGCGGCTATGGAAATTCTAAGAAAGCGCGACGAGGAAAGGGCGATGCAATGACAGACACAAGGGCGCGGGTTGTGGGATGGCTGGAAACATTTTCCCAAGTCGAAAGCATGAAGGGCAACACGGATGCAATTGCCAAGGAGATCGACACGATTGTTGGAGTGTTCATCCGCGAAAATTGCTGGCCAGATGCAATTGACGCCACATTTCAGCATCTCAAATTCACAAGCGAAAGCCGGGCTTGGCCAACGGCGGCGCAGGTCTATTCATCGCTTAGGGCGGTTCAGAAGAAAGATGCGGGGGAGGTTGCGCCGGGTTCACAAGGCGGGGACCGGGGCAAGCTGACTGGAATGGAATTGAGCATGCTGGAAAGCAATCTAGATACATGCAAGCGGTGGATGAGAATGTTTCCTAACCTTCGGAGTCATGCCCGCGCAACGCTTGAATACTGGGGTGAGCCTGTGATGGATGACAGAGGCCGGAAGTATGACAGGGCGGGCATGTGAGATGGTGCATCGCGTGGATACGGTGAAGGAAGGATAGGGCTGCCCTGTATATCGGGGGCAGTAGCGGGGGCCGGGTATTGTCTAACGCTATGTTATTGAAACATAAAAGGTGATTAGACATTTGATCGTAAACTTGTGACAGTGAATTGCGCGGCTAGGCTATGCAGGCCGAACGGATCGTTCACTCCCCGATCCTGCCGCGCGCAACAGGGGAGTTTGCTTGGAGGGCAAGATGAATATCGAACATGAAATAACGCGGGTCAAAGACTTGATTGTTCAAGCTGAGGCCATCAAAACGCGGTTGCAGATGGCCGCAAAAAACACATCAAACATTCTGCAAGCATGCAGTGACTTGAAAGTGGGTTTGGTCGGAATTGGCAAAAGGACCGATGAATTCAAGGATAGCAAAGATTACCCGTTTGGTCCGTCTGGTTCTGTATTCGCGGACGGGCGTGAGATTGAATACTACCAGGTAAAGGGCGTAAGAAAGCAAAAGAAGGATACTTGGCCTATTGCGTGGGCAATTGCGCGCAACGCTGGCGTAGCCGCGGGTTGCGGCAACAGCGGCCAGCATCAAGTCAACGGCGAATTTCTGGACGGCGTGTATCGCTGCAAAGATGGCGTTTGGTCAAAAGATGATTGAAACACCCGCAGAAATCCTCGAACACTACGTCACACCGCAACAGGCGCGCAGTTTCATTGCGTGGCGCAATAAGACCAAGAAAGCCGCCACTGAATGAGTGGCGCCTTGCGTATCATCAAGACCCTTGCCGCAATCAAGGCGGCTGGGGGTGACTCCATCCGATGCGCTGGCAATGGCGCAAGAACTCGGGATGGCAGACCATCATAACGGCGCAATGGTATTTCAAGATGGTTGCTATGGAAAAGCGCCCCCGGCCATTTCGCCATCGGGGCACGGATGACAAGCTACCAACGTGGGCCGAAGCTATACGGTCAGGGCGTGATTACCTGTGCCGCAGCATACCAGCAAGCGCCGCGCGTGAGATGGTGCATCTCGGCATGGTCACAGCGGATCAGTGCAAGTCAGCGGGGGTGCAAATATAACCTTGCTACCCGATTGCCACTATGGCATAAACGGTCACACCGCACACGCAACAAAGGAACCGCAAAATGAATATTCCAGTTGAAATCGACAAAGACACACCCGCGGGTAAGTTCTGGAGCAAGCGCCCCAAGAAATATGCGCGCTTGACCGAATGGCTTGACGCGCACAAACTTTCATATGGCGTTGGCAGAAAAGATCGCGCTTGTGCGATTGCAGCATTCAACCTTGCCGTATCTGGCGTCGTCAATGACAAGCGACCTGACTGCATGTCACCAAGTCCTGCACGCATGGGTCATAGCCATGCAAGACGCTGTGCCTGATGGACTGCGCAATGATGGCAGGTTGGCGGCATTGATCCCCTTGCTGGCTGGCACAAACGATGGGCGTGACGAGGTGAGGCTTGGCATCATCCTTGAACACATGTGGGGCGTGACCCTTCCTGCAATTCAACACGTTGCGGATAAGGGCGGCTTTGGCGCGGAATGGGCCTTGATGTGTAAAGACAAAACTGTCGGTGCAGCCTATGCCGCCGCGTGTCGCCGCCGATAAGGCTCGTGCCAATGCCTATGCTGCCACCGCCGCTGCCATGCTGCCGCCATGCCGCTACCGCTGCCGCTGATGCCGATTGCCGATGCCTCCACCGCTGCCGCTGTTGATGATGCCAATGCCGTCCATGCCGTCAACGTCGCCATTGCGGCCGCCGATGATGGTATTTGGCGCCAGATTGACCCTTGGTCATTGCTGGAAAAAATCATCAACCCACAGGTGGCGGCATGAATTTTATCACCAAGCCCCGCGCCCCGCAGCCGTTGCCGAAACCCATCCCCACCGAAGACAAACGAAACGGCATGACCTACGAACAACTCACGGCCGTTGAAAGGCACCGCGCCGCAAAGCGTGATAACGGTCAACACAGCTACGGCGAAGAACGCATCGGCCACCCAAAAGACAAACCGGACGCGCTCACAGCGCAATTCAACGCGCTGCCAAACGGGAAGATCAATTTTGCAGCCGCCGCAGAAGTGTGGGATAACATCAGCGACCACGCCATAAGGCAGCGCCTTGACCGCATGGTGACCAAGGGCTTGCTGACAGTGACGATCCACAATAAGCGCAAGCTGTGGTTCAAAGCCATGATCCACAAATGAAACACATGCGCCAAGGCGCGTCACTGCTTGCATACGGCCTTGGACAAAAGGCCCCCGCGACAACCGAAAGGCCCTCGCGGGGGTTCGCTAAAAAGGCATAGCCCACCGCGCGGCTTAAGCGCGGGTTGCCAAGCCAAAAAGTGGCGCGGTTCCGGCACCGCAAACATTGGCAGCGCGGGGGCGGGTTTAGACTTTCGGCCCGCCGCCCGCGCATTTTGTTGTTGACGTGCCCGGTCACATCGGTTACAAGGGGATAACGAAACGCAAGATGGGGTGAATGAGATGCTTAAGGCGCACCAAAAGAAATCCGCGAAGATCCTTGAGACATCAAGGGCACTCCATTTTTGCTGCGGGGTTTGTGGCGGCAATGGCCAAAGTCTCAAAAGACCATGCTGGCGCAGCGGCTTCATATATTAGCTTTTTGCGCTTCCTTTGAATTGCTGGCCGCGTGGTTTTTGCAGCATGACGCCCCCCGCCACCCGCAAAGCAAGCAGAACGCCAGCGCAAGGTAAGCGCTGGCCTTGTTCGCCGGGAATATTGGGTTCCAAGCCACATGGTTGATCAGGTCAACGCCGCTGTAGCTGCCGCGATTGCAGATGATGGAAAGGACGCAAAGCAATGACCCTAACGATTGAGAACGGCAAATACTACCGCACTCGCGATGGTCGCAAAGTGGGGCCGATGTCGGTGCCGCGCGCTTAGGTGACTGGGGTGGGCATTGGTACCGGCTGATTGCAAGCTTGAATGTTGTCTACATTGGCTTTCCTAAAGGAGGACGATATGGAGCGCTTTATGATCGCACGCATTCGACCTCATCGCAGAATGGACCGACACCGACAAGGCAACCCGCACCCCGCGAAAGCCCAAGCGACAAATGGCACAAGACCGCAGACAAGCCACCGCCGGAAGATGTGCATCTACTTGGATGGTGGGCAGATTTCGTTCCGGCATTGGACTGCTTTATGAAAGAGCATGGCAGTTCGTGGGTTGGCGGTCGAGAAGCGATATTGCCAGACTATTGGCGCAAACTCCCCACGGGGCCAGAGACATGATCCGCAAAGGCGACATATGGACCGCACCAGACGGCCAAACATGCGAATGGCTGGATGATGTTTATGCCGATGATCCAGTAACCGTGTGCTTTATTAAGATTAATGGCCAAACGCCAGAGGTGGCGGGCAGTAGTTCCCAAAATGGATGTTATACGATGGTCGGCGGTTAACGATTGACCCGCCCGAAGGCGTAACCGTCACCCGTCTTGATTGCGATGGCGTCATAAGGTAACATCACGCGCATGGCAAAACTCGGCAGGACAACCTTACACAATAAACAAGCGAAGCCTTTGCGCATGACCTATGTTGAAACGGGAAACGTAGCCGAAGGCGCATCGCCGCGATCAATACTGACGTATGATTGGCATCCATACATGCAAATCGCTGGATTCTATGTCGAGGCTTAGCCAGGTTGATGCTAACCTTACGAAACGATACCTGCGCGCGCGCGAAGCCCAAGCTAACACAAGCTTTGAACGGCTTTCGCTTTACAGTGTATCAAAGGCATATCAGGAATATGATGAAGCGCGCGCGCTGGCGATTAAAGACGACAAATCGCCCGCGCTAAGTTGCGGATTGATCACTGCGAATGCGACTGGCATGGTAAAGCTGTTCGGCCTATGATGTATGGCGACAAGCTAGACCTTGACCACAAATCATCCGATGGCAGCATGACCCCGGATCAATCAGGAGCCGCAAAGCTTGCGGCGGCATTAGATGCAATCGCCAGCAGAACGACTAGCACAGCTTCCGAGTGAACAGCGCACAAGGGTGCTTGCGTCTTTGTCCGATGAGGAGCAAGGCGCATTGCTGTATAATTGGCGCGGGTTCTTGGCGCGTCCCAACCAGCTTCCCCCGGAAGGCGAATGGGATACATGGCTAGCAATGGCCGGGCGCGGCTTTGGCAAGACGGAAATGGGCGCGCAATGGGTGCGTGAGCGCATTGAGGCGGGGGCGCGGCAAATCGCACTTGTAGCGGAAACCCAAAAGGACCTTGAAGAAGTCATGGTTGCCCGTTTGCTGGATATCTATCCCGCATCGCAGCGCCCAAAGGTCAGATATAAGCCAGTGCGGATTACATGGCCGAACGGGGCCATCGCATACGGATACAATGG
Source organism: Cypionkella sp. (assembly GCA_034519315.1). Classification (GTDB taxonomy): domain Bacteria; phylum Pseudomonadota; class Alphaproteobacteria; order Rhodobacterales; family Rhodobacteraceae; genus Cypionkella. Next base: position 11,998 of record JAXHON010000026.1, read on the forward strand.
CACCGAGCCGGATCAATTGAGAGGCCCGGAATTTGATACCGCATGGGTGGATGAGTTGGCCAAATACCGATATGCAACAGCACTGTGGGATATGCTGAAGTTCACCATGCGCGGGACAGCGCTGAACCCCAAGGTTCTTGTCACCACAACGCCACGGGCGATTGACCTAATCAAGGATATGGTGGGGGGCAAGCGCGGCAATGTTAGCGTGACGCGGGGGAAAACAGAGGACAACCGGGCCAATCTTGCGCCCCAGTATATCAAGGATGTGATTGAGCAATATGCGGGGCGGCGCTTGGGGCGTCAGGAACTCTATGCGGAAATCCTTGGCGATCTTCCTGGCGCGCTGTGGTCATTGTCCAGCATTGATGCCTACCGATTGCGAGAGGCCCCGCCTCTTGGGCGCATTGTGGTATCTGTGGACCCGGCTGTAACTGCAACGGATGAAAGCGATGAACACGGGATAGTTGTGGCCGGGATGACGCCAGATAAGCGCGGCGTTGTGTTAGAAGACGCCTCAATGCGTGGAACCCCTGCTGAATGGGCAAGGCGCGCGGTATCGCTGTATCAATCATGGCAAGCGGATGGTATCGTGGTGGAGGTAAATCAGGGCGGGGACATGGTTGCCCACACGCTTCGCAGCGTAAACCCTAACGTGCAAATCATTGAGGTCCGGGCAAGCCGGGGAAAGCATGTCCGCGCTGAACCGATTGCGGCGCTTTATGAACAGGGGCGTGTTGTGCATGTCGGGTCATTCCCGGAGTTGGAGAGCCAAATGACCCAAATGACGCAAAGCGGATACGACGGCACAGGATCACCTGACCGGCTTGACGCGCTGGTGTGGGCAATGACAACCTTGTTTCCTGACATGGTTTCGCCTATTGTGCCGCCACCAGCGCCAATTCCAATGCGGCGCGCTATCGGGGCAAACCGGAAATGGTAAGAACGTCAAAGCGACTAAGCGACCTTCACGCAGAGGCATTGCAGCAATTTGAAGATAGCTTTAATGCAACACAAGAAGATCGCGAACGGGCATTGGCGGCACGTCGGTTTGTCCGGGTCAGAGGTGCCCAATGGGATTGGGATGAAGAAAACCAATACGGCAACAAGATCAAGCTTGAACTGAATCATGTTGCCGGTGCAATTGATCGGATTGTGAATGAATTCAGGCGCAACCGCATTAGCGCCACATTCATGCCGCGGGATGGCGGCGCCAGCGATGTCCTGTGCGATGCAATGGCGGCGCGGTATCGGGCAGACACATATGACCCGCAAGGGCGTGAAGCGCGAAGCACTGCGTTCATGTCTGCGGTGGAAGGCGGGTTTGGCGGCGTGAGGCTTTACGCGGACTATGACCATCGCAGCAAGGAACACCAGCGGGTTTGCTTGGAGCCAATCCCGGATGCGGAGGCGTGCTTATTCTTTGATGTGAACGCCAAGCGCAAAGATAAGTCAGACGCAGAGCACGCCTTTGTCATCACGGCGTGGTCGCCGCGTGCTTTCAAGGCCAAGTATGGCGAGGTTGAAGCGAGTTGGCCCGGTGAATTGCGCGAACGCGGATTTCAATACGAATGGTTTAGCCCGGAAGTTGTCCGGGTGGCGGAATACTTTGTGAAGCGGGCAAAAAAGGACACGTTCCACGTTTTCACGGGATACGACGACGACGTAATCGAAATCCATGAAGATGATGTTGATGCCGAACGCGCCGACCTTTTGGCAAAGGGATATGACGAAACAGAAACGCGGGTTGCTGATGGGCATCGCGTGGAAAAATATGTGATGACAGGCCGCGCCATAATTGAAAAACAGCAGATAATCCCAGGCGGTGAAATACCCTTGGCCCCGCAATACGGTCATAGATCAATCATCAACAACGTTGAACGGTTTCACGGCCATGCGCAAAGACCTATGGATGCGCAGATCGTGTTCAACATGGAAGTCAGCAAGATTGCGGAAAACGCTATGGCCTCGGGTGTGGAAAAACCGATCTTTTCCCCGGAGCAAATTGGCGCTTATGCTGATATGTGGCAAAACGACCATACGGAAAACAATGCGTTTCTCTTGGTGAACCCGATTAAGGACATGCAGGGTAACGTAGTCCAAGCTGGCCCGTTGGGCTTTACAAAGTCGCCATCTGTGCCGGAAGCGGTAGTTGCACTCACGCAGTTGACGCGGGACAGCATTGCAGATCTTCTTGGCAATCAGGAAAACGCGGAGGGTGTCGGCCCGCAAGTGTCTGGCGTAGCGATGGAACTGGCCCAAGGCCGGATTGACATGCAAAGCTATGGTTACATGGATGAAGCCGCCGATACGGAGCGCCGTATTGCAGAGATTTGGCAAGCCATGGCATCGGAAATCTACGTGGAAGCCGGGCGCAAGCTGAAAACGATGTCAGAGGACGGCAAGCGCGGTTCTGTGGAGATTGGCCGCAAGATTTTGGACGAAAAGACGGGCGGCGTCATACACGAAATTGATTTTGCCAGTGCCGATATGGAAGTTGAAGTGGACGTAGGCCCCACATCGGCCAGTCGCCGAACTGCGATTGTCCGGTCCGTAACGGCGCTGTTGCCGTTGGTGCCGGACCCTGAAACGCAGTCGATGCTTTCTCATGTTGCGCTGATGAACATGGAGGGCGAAGGATTGCAGCCTGCCCGAGATTGGTCACGCAAAAAGCTGATTGCGATGGGTGTTGAAGAGCCGACAAAAGAAGAGATGGCGGAAGCCGCCGCAATGCAGGAAGCGCCACAGCCGGATGCCAACCTGATTGCGGCGCAGGCTCTGGAGACAGAGGCGCAGGCAAAAGTGATGACGGCGCAAGCCAATGCCGCCCTATCTGCGGCGAGGGTGCAGGAAGCGGAAGCCAAGACGGCACAGATTATCTCACAAATTCCGGCAGATCGGGCCAAGGCGGCTGTTGACGTGGCCGCGCAAATTGCAAAAGGATTGACCAATGGCTGATGGGGCAACGATGATTGAAGACCCGAAGATTGAAGATCAGGTTGATGATGTTGAAACTGGTGAAGCTGATGTTCCGCCAATTGGCGATGGAGGCGAGGAAGGTGCTGGCGAAGATGACGCGGAGCTGCGGATCACGCTAGAAGGCGAAGAGACGGCGGCAGATGACGATGAAGATGAGTCGGAGCTTGACGAACGTGGCCGCAGCTTGGTAGCGCGCATTCGGGACAAGATGAAAGAGGAACGGCGTCTGCGCAAAGAGGCGGAGGCCAAGATTGAAGCGCAGGTGCAGGCCGCACCTGCCCGCGCTGCGTTGAAGATGCCAACGCTTGAAGAGCATGGCTATCGGGATGCGGATTATGCGGCGGCAATGAAGGCGTATGTCAAGGCCGAGGCCGAACAAGAGGCACAGGCCGAGCAAGAAGCCAAAATGAAAGAGGCAGCGGCAACCGAATACAAAGCCAAATTTGATGGATATTCGGCGGCAAAGACAGAATTGCGCGTCCGTGATTTTGATGCGTCAGAAGACGCGGTTCGCAAGGCATTCAGTCCGACGCAACAAGCAATAATTTTGCGCGTAATGGAACCCGATGAGGCGGCAAAGGTGGTCTATGCGCTTGGCAAATCCCCAAAGGCCATGGCCGAACTTTCGGTTATTGACGGGATGCGCGACCCTGACAAATTCACAGCAATGCTTTTGCGAAAGGCCATGTCAATGAAGGTTGAAAAGAAAGCCCCCCCGCCACCGGAAAGCCGCGTAAAAGGTGGCAGTGGCGCTGCCATGGGCGGATCATTGGCCGGTCGCCTTGCGGCGGCGGAAGCGCGCGCGGAAAAAACTCGTGATCGCACCGAGGTAATTCAGATCAAGGCCGAAATGCGGCGCGCTAACGGCGGTTGACTTTCCCGCGCAACGTCGCATAATGCGCACATCGGCCCCGCCTCCGTTATGGTGTGTATCTGCCCGGCCCCAAGCCCCGATAATGGCTTGTGTATCCTGACCGAAACACACACCATAGGAGGCCAATGTGGCTAACGGATTTTCCAAAGAAGAAACGGTTGCGTTTGATCGTCTGCTTGAGGGCTTTCAGGACGCGATGGTTTTGTCGAAAAACGTGGCGGTTTACAAAACCGATCAACAGCAAATGGAGAGGTCCGCCGATACGATTTGGCGACCAATGCCCTATATCGCGCGCTCGTTTGACGGAATCGACACCACGGCAAACTTTGCCGACCAAACGCAACTTTCCGTTCCGGCAACAATCGGATTTCGCAAAAACTCGCCGTGGCAAATGAATGCCAATGAATTGCGCGATGCCTTGCAGGAAGGCCGTCTTGGTGATGCAGCAAAGCAAAAGTTGGAATCGGATATCAATGTTGCGGTGTTGAACGTTCTGTCTTTGACTTCAACAATCTTTGTGAAGCGCACCGCCGCTGCATCCGGGTTTGATGATATTGCCGCCGCTGATGCCGCAATGTCGGAAATCGGCGTTCCGATGGATGACCGGTATGCCTATATTGGCCCGCGCGAATACAACGCCATGGCTGGCAACTTGGCACAGCGTCAAAATGTCGTTGGCAAAGTGCAGACCGCCTATGACAAGGCCTTTGTCGGTGATATCGCTGGGTTCCAGACATTCAAGGGTGCCTATGCGCAGCGCCTGACGGCGGCTGTTCCCGGGGCTGGTGTTACCGTGAACGGTGCAAACCAGCGATATGTGCCCCGCGCCACATCAACGGCGGGCACCGGTGAGGTTGCAAACGTGGACAACCGGACGCAGACCATCAACTTGACGGTTGGCGCAGGGGGCGCGATCAAGGTGGGTGATGCGTTCACCATTGCGGGCGTCAATTCTGTCCATCTCATCACCAAGCAAGACACGGGACAACTCAAAACGTTCCGTATTGCTGGGATCGTGTCAGGTGGCGGCACGGCTGGCGCAAACGTGGTGCGGATCAGCCCGCCGATCATTGCGGCAGACAGTTCCCCAACGGTGGCCGAAGTCCAATACAAAAACGTGACGGCAACCCCGGCCTCGGGTGCAGCACTGACGTTCTTGAACACGGCAAGCGGTAACATGGCCCCGTTCTGGCACAAGTCCAGCATTGAACTGCTGCCGGGGCGCTATGCGGTTGACCAAAATTCGGGCCTAGCCGTCATGCGTGCGACCACAGATCAGGGCATTGAGTTGGTGATGACCAAATCAACGGGCATCGGCAACTTGCTGACGCGGTATCGCATGGATGTTGTTTTCGGGGTGGTGAACGTTAACCCGGAAATGAACGGCGTGAGCATGTTTGGCCAGCCGTAAAGGCTTGATAAGATCGGCGCGGGCTACATCGGCCCGCGTCATTGCTTGGAGACTGGCATGGCCTGGACAAAACGCGACATCGTGCATCAGGCCTATACCGAAATCGGTGTCGCCGATTACGAATTTGACCTTCAACCGGAAATGCTGCAATCGGGCCTGCGTCAGCTTGACTTGCTGCTTGCGGGGTGGGCCACGGCGGGCATTCGCATTGGCTTTTCCGGCGGGAACGGGAAGGGCGACATTGATGCAGAAACCGCTGTCCCGGAATGGGCGCTACGGGCGCTATACCTCAATCTGGCGATGGACATGGCGGCAGGGTTTGGAAAGCAGCCATCGCCCCGCACAATGGCACAGGCCAAGGAAAGCTATGACATGCTTTTGGCCCGGACTGTCATCCCATTGCCGCGTCGTTTGATTGGTTATGCTGGTAGCGGGACGTGGTGGGGCAATTTGCCTGTTGCGCAAGAGCCATTGACTGCTGAGACGGGCACAACCCAAATCTATGGAAGGGATAACTGATGGGCATCCGCGATCTTACACAGGCCACGGCGATTGCATCTGGCGATCAGGTTCCGATGTGGTCTCAGGGCGGAGGCGACGATCAGCGGATATCGGTCACGCAACTAACAACCTATATGCAAAATGCCTTGTCATTCACGGCAGCAAAGCCAGTGGCGCAATTCGCGGCCCCAACGAATGGGCAGACGGTTACTGTAACTAAAGGCGACACATGGCTGACGGTTACCCCGGCGGGCACATTGGCCGCGTTGACAATTTCATTACCAAGTGACCGGACAGACGGCGAGGCGGTCTTGGTGAATTGCACGCAGATCATCACGGCTTTGACGATCAATGGTGCTGGTGCTGCGGTTGCAGGTGCCCCCACAACGCTTGCGGCGGAAAACGGTTTCTTTGAAATGCGTTACAGTAGCGTGTTGAATAGCTGGTTTCGGACGGGTTAAGCCATGGTGCAAGTGCCCATTGTCAGCGGCGTTGGCGCGAATGGCGCGGACTGGACAACTCAATTCCCTGTTAATATGGTGCCCGTGCCAAAGGCGACGGGGATCAGTGAAGGATTTTTGCGTCCCGCCGATGGCATTGAAGAAATTGCCGCCGGGACAGGCGTTAACCGTGGCGGATATCGGTGGCGCAACAAGCATTACCGTATCATGGGCGACAAGCTTTTGGTAATTGAACGCAGCAATGCGGTGACGGAAATCGGGACTATTGCCGGGTTTGACTTCGCCACGTTTACCGAAAGCTTTGACTACATGGCTATCAATTCGGGTGGAGCAATCTACCTGTATAACGGCACAACTTTGTCACAGATCACTGACCCTGATTTGGGTGTTTCGCTTGATGTGGAATGGATCAATGGCTATTTCTTTTCAACGGATGGGGAATTCATTGTATCAACGGATTTGCTGAACCCGTTTTCGGTAAACCCTAACCGGTATGAGTCGTCAGAAATCAGTCCTGACCCCATCGTTTCGCTGCAAAAGATCAGAAACGAACTTTATGCGCTGAACCGATACACAATTGAAGTTTTTGCAGCGATTATACAGCCGGGATTAAAGTTCCCATTTGCGCGAATTGATGGCGCGCAAATCATGAAAGGCGTAATCGGGTCGCGCGCGTGTTGTGAATTTATGCAGTCGCTTGCTTTCATGGGGGGCGGCACGAATGAGGCATCGGCGGTATGGCTGGGGCAACCCGGCCAAGCTGTGCGATTGTCCACGCGCGAGATTGACGATATTCTACGCACTTACAGCGATGCCGTGCTTGCGGATGCCGTGCTAGAAAGCCGTTTGGACCGTGGGCACGAATTCCTGTATATCCATCTGCCTGATCAAACGTTGGTCTATGATGGAAATGCAAGCGCAGCGTTGCAGCAACCGATATGGTTTATCTTGCAAAGCGGCGTAATGCAGGGCTATCGCGCGCGCGGCATGGTTTGGTGTTATGAACAGTGGAACGTTGCTGATCCTTTCGGGACAAAGATCGGGCGACTGACAAACAAGATCAGCAGCCATTACGGCGATTTAACCAAATGGCAGTTTTCCACTCCGATCATCTATAATAACGGGATGTCGGGGCAGGTTCACCAGATTGAATTGGTGGCGTTGTCTGGCAATGTGGCAATTGGCGATGATCCCTTGATTTCAACGGAATACAGCGCCGATGGCCGAACGTGGTCACAGACGAAACAGATCAGGGCGGGCCGGATCGGTGAGCGGTTGAAGCGCATGGTTTGGTATCGTCAAGGTATTTTCCGCAATTGGCGCGTGCAACGGTTTAGCGGTGACAGTAGGGCGCATATGAGTTTTGCGCGTCTTGAATTACAGATAGAGGAGCTTGCAGCATGACCGTGGAAAAGCTAACCCGCGACACCCTGGGGCGAATAACTGACAATGATCAGAGGGCAATCCGTTGGTTTGAAGGTGTTACGATGACGGTTAATGAGGTTGTAGTTCCGGGGTCTGGATCATTTCTTCTTGGATGATGGTGACGCCACGGACGACGGCGATTTTGAATTTGATGATGGCGGCGCATGACATTCCTCATTCGGCGCGATACCGCTGCAAATTGGACCGCGAAAAATAGCCTTCTGGCAGACGGCCAACTTGGGTATGAAACGAATACCGGGCGGATCAAGATTGGCAATGGCGTCACTGCGTGGACGGCGCTGGATTACCGCTTTGAAACAAGTGCGGCGGCATGGGGCAGTATTGCCGGAACGCTTTCGGCGCAAACCGACCTGAATGCGGCCTTGAACGGTAAACAAGCAAACCTTGTCAGCGGCACAAATATCAAGACGGTTGGCGGCATTTCAATCTTGGGCGCAGGTGATATTCCTGTGTCAGGTGGTGGGGGTTCTGTTGCGTGGGGCGATATTACTGGAACGCTATCGGCGCAAACTGATCTGCAATCCGAGTTGGATGGAAAGCAGCCGCTGGCAACGGTTTTGACAAACACCACAGCCAGCTTCACCACGGCGCAAGAAACCAAGCTGTCTGGCATTGCAACAGGTGCCACTGCAAACGCTGCCGATGCTTTTTTGCTATCCCGCGACAATCACACAGGGACGCAAGCGGCTGCAACAATCACGGGCCTTGCTCCCGTTGCCACATCTGGCAGCGCGGCGGACCTTTCTGCGGGAACGCTTCCGGCGGCGCGGTTTGATGATACTGCGCATGGAGTGCGGGCTGGCGGAACGCTTCATGCCAACGCGGTTGCTGCGGGCGCAGCGGGCTTTATGACAGGGGCGGACAAAACCAAGTTGGACGGGGTAGGAGGGTAGGGAAACGAACCGAAGGGGGCTTGGGGGAGCGCCCCACAAACCGGAAAGGAAATTAATCACGAACAGGGAATTTTCCAGGGGGGTGGGAAGGGGGGGGGGAGGAAAAGGCAAGGGGAAAAATGCCACGAAGGGGGAGGGGAGGGGTGGGTTTACGGGGGAGGAGGAAGAAGGGCAAAAGAAGAAACAAAAGGGGGGAGGGGGGAGATAAAGAAGACGCCCCAGGAGGATGAAGGGGGGGGGAGAGAAAAGAGGGGGCCCAACACCTCAACATCGCATCGGGAATACCTCTGGGGGAGGAAAAAAAATTGCGGCCGGAGCGCAAGTCAACGTGCCTACAAACCTGTCATATACAGCCGCTACGCGCGTTGTGGCGTCGGACACGGGGGCAGATGCCACATTGCCGTTGTTCACATCTGGTGACGCTGGTTTAGCCCCAGCAAGCGGTGGCGGGACAACAAACTTTCTACGGGCAGATGGAACTTGGGCTGTCTTGGGAAACCTTGCCTTGCGAACAATCACAATCAGCGCAACCGCCCCGGCATCGCCTGTCGTGGGTGACATATGGGTGGACCCGACATAATGGCCATTCAGGAAAAAACCCTGACTTTCGCCTTTGACATGCTGCCCACGCTGGCAGATGCGACGGTTGGGAACCTGACCCAAAAGACGATTTACATCCCCGAGGCCAGCCCGACCTTTGTGTCAGTCTTCGCAGAGGTCGGCTTTCAGGATCGGGTCACGGCCACGGGTGGCACGATTGGCGAACATCGCGTCGGCCTGCGTCTGGGCGCGGCGGCATATACCACGTTCATCGAGACAGACGATATCATCAACACCGCTGAAAACCTTGCAGGGGTGATCAGCCCGGTCGATTTCACGGCGCATTTCAACGCCAACTGGACCGGAACAAGCATGACCTGCGATGGGCAGCTGTACTTTGACCAGACCACGGGCACGACGCTGGGCATGGCAAACCTGACCATGATCCTGACCGTGACCTACACCTACGACGACACCGCAGCAACGCAGGCCAAGACGGCCAAGATCGGGCTGCAAAGTCTGGTCGCATCGCTGCCCACAACCGCCACCAACTTTGCCACCGACCAAATCCCGCGACTGACTGGCGCGGGCGGCATGTTTCCCGAAAATGGCGTGGTCATCCGTGACTGGTTTTTGGTGATCGAGGGCAATGAAAACGTCAACGGCGCGACCACAGACTTCACCCTGTCAGCCAACATTGACGGGGGTGCCACGACCACCTTCACGACGCAGGAAGCGGCGCTGGCCTCGGACAGGTTCTGTCGGTTTGTCTACAAGCCTGCGTCCGTGCCTGACCCGGCAACGACACATAACCTGCAACTGTGGTCCAGTCTGGCAAGCCGTTTCAACCACGTCGTGGTGACGCTGTATGTGACCTATGAGTTCACCCTTTCAGGCACCACCAGAATGGCGCATTCCGTGCTGTTGCCGTTTGAACTTGGATCGCCCATGGGGCGCAACATCGCTGCCAAAGCCAGCCGGATGGTGCGCGACTATCTGCTGCAAGAACCCGGCACGATTGAATTGAAACAGTCGTCGGTGCGGCTGAACTGGAACACCAACGCCAGCGTCAGCGCGTTGAACCTGCGGGTGGGCGCGCAGGCATATCGAACCTATACGCTGATCGCTGGTGTAGTTGGCGGCATGTTTTCGGTGCAGCAGAGGTTTGACGCCGCATCAAGCCAAGGCGCAGGGGTTGCGTTGGCGCGGGGCCGCAACGCGCTTGTGGTGGACGCATATACCACCAGCACAGCCAACGAAATAACCACCGTCGGCGGACATATCCTGCTGAATTATATAAGTGACGTTCCCGCAGCGGGGGTCGGCGCGGCGGCGCACACGGTATTAAAACATACGCGGCCGTGGGACGCCCTTGCGCTGGACGTTGTCGAAACCCCGAGTTTTGGCTTTGCGATCACGCCCGCAAACTACTGGCTGAGCGCAGCCGGGTTCTGCCTGACATCGTGGCAAACGATTGGTGCAAACGCCGTGAACTTTGCCATGCCTTTGCTGGCCGGGGAGGGGGCAGGTGCAGGGTATGCCGCTATCTATGCCGATGCTTATCTTTGCGACGCCGAACTGGGATGCAGTCAGCTATGGACGGATGCCCAGGACGTGTTCAAGCGGTGTCCTCAGGACGCGGACACCGGGCGGGCTAACCTCGAGACAGCGCGGTTCTATCGGCTCTATTCGCCGGGAGCCGCCCGATCCGGCATCTATGCAGCGGTCACCCTGCACAGCATGACGTGGAGTGTGGCGGGGAATTTCACACTGAACAACGCAGCACTGCCAACCGACCTTGAACTGGTTCTTGCCTCAACGGGTGAGGTGATGCAGCGAGAAACCAAGGCGGCAGGCGTCACGTCTTTCAACTTCACCGTCTATGACAACACCGAACTCTATTATGTGTCGGGCTATCAGGACGGCACCCATGTCGGGCGATCTGCGCCTGAGCTGGCCGCATGAGTTTTGATTTCGAACTTCGCAATCCGGGCGGTGGGTTTGATTTTGCCCTTTCGTCGGGTAGCCCCCCCGTGGCCAAGGTGCAATTCTGGACTGGCACCGCGTGGCGACCCGGTCAAGTATGGACCGGAACGGCTTGGCGACATCCGCAAGTGTGGACCGGAACGGCTTGGGTGACATAAGTAATTGACGATATGTCACCGATGGCCGTTGGATTGAAGATTGCACGGTGCTGGTTGTGTGATGCAATTGACCTGCACGCAATATCAGGCTAAGGTTGCTGCGCTGTGTATCGGCTCCCAGCAGTCATTCCGGAATGGATCGACATGACCGATATCAAAGCCCTTCTTGAACCCATCGGACTGCCAGCATCAGCCCTTGAATGGCTGTGTGACCTTTGGCTTGTGACGCAAGTCTTGGATGATCGGGCGGACGGTGACAAAACGGATGCGGCGGAAAATGCGGCCGCTGCTATTTTCGTTCGTATGCCAATGAACCCGTTTTACGATGCAAACCGCATGGCGTTAATCCCTGTTTTGGCGGTGCAGTTGGCGAAATGGCGGGCCGCAAACGCGGCGGAAAATGCGGGCTTGGCGGATGAGAAATCATTCATGTGGCGTGCCGGTTATTATGATGTTGTCGCGGCGGCTTGCATTCTTTGCGGCATTGATGGCGAAGTTGGGCTTCACGCCTATGGCGAGCCGTTTGCCGATTACAAAAAGGAATTTGCATAATGCCAGCGGGGGCAGTTCTTGGGATTGGCGCTTCTCTTCTAGGGGCGAGCGCGCAAAAGAAGGCGGCAAGTCGCGCGGCAAATGCACAAACACAAGCCGCGCAATTGCAGATTGAGGAAAGCCGTCGCCAGTTTGACGTGATCCGTGGCTTGATGCAGCCCTATGTTGACGCAGGCACGGGCGCGCTATCGGGGCAGTTAAACTTGATCGGCATCAACGGACAAGACGCGCAACGCACGGCGATAGAGGGCTTGCAAAACGGGTCGCAGTTCCGCGCGCTTACACAGCAAGGCGAAGAGGCTATTCTTGCCAACGCAGCAGCAACAGGGGGCCTACGTGGCGGCAATGTCCAGGGGGCCTTGGCGCAGTATCGCCCCGCCATGTTGCAAGGTCTGATTGACCGCCAGCTTGGCAACCTCGGCGGCATTGCATCCTTGGGACAGAACGCGGCGGCGGGTGTCGGGAATGCGGCGCAAAACACCGGGGCGCAAGTCAATGCCGCTTTGGGTGATCAGGGAGCCGCGCAAGCTGGTGCCGCCTTGGCGCGAGGGCAGGCAAACAGCAATTTGTTCGGGGCTATCGGTGGCGCGGCAGGTCAATTCTTTGGCCAAGGCGGCGGGATAAATATAGGTCGACCGGGCAGTTTGTTCGGCGGCAATAGCTGGGGGTTCTGATGCCAAGCCCATTTGATTACACTATCAACGCGGTTGACCCGTTTACGCGGTTTCAGCAGGGGCAGGCTTTTGGGCAAAGCCTGCGGGCCGGTGAGCAAGGCATTGCCGCTGGTCAGCAGGCAATGGGCATTCAGCAGCGGGCCGAAGAACGCGCGCAAACCGCATTTGGATGGGCTGGCGAAGATCGTCAAATCGCCGCGCAGGATCGTGAGCGCGCCATTGCAGCAGAACAACAGGCGGCAGCGGAACAACGCGCACAGGCCGAAGCTATGCAAGGCGACCTATTGGGGTTTGCGGAGGGGCTTGCGGATGGAACGGCGGGCTTTGAAAGCGCCGCTGCGCTGATGTTCAAATACCCGGACATGGCGACACAAATTCAGTCCGTTTATGACGGGCAGACAGCGGAGCGCAAGGCAAGCGACGTGCGGGGGCTTTTGCAGGCAGGGCAAGCCATTACGGCGGGACGGCCGGAATTGGCAATTGAGTTGCTTGAAGAATACGCGGTTGCGGCTGAAAACTCTGGCAACAAGATGGAGGCTGACCTTGCGCGGGCGCAGGCTGGCATTATCAAGGCAGACCCGAATGCGGGCTTGGCGAGTATCGGATTGATACTTTCATCACTGGATGAGGATGCGGCAAAGCTGTTGCTTGGGGAGGGTTCTGTTTCGGAAGTTCAATCAACGGTTACGCTTGATGATGGAACAACAATTGTAACGTTTAAGGATGGAACGAAAGAAGTGTCTGACGCGTCCGGGACTGTCATGCAGGGGCAAGCGGCGATTGACGCAGTGCGGGCTGGCCAAGAATACGGCGCGACTGTGCGTGAGCAGAATGCTGCGGCGACCGCAACAGGTCGCCTTGAGACTGAGATTGATCTTGCGGGTGAGGCGGCGGGGGTTGCGGAAGCTGGCAGGCAGGCTATTGCCAAGTCGGGTGAGGCGTTTGACGCGCTTGGAAAAGTTAATGCAAATATTTCCACAATCGACACCGCGATTGCAGCTATTGATGAAGGGGCTAACGCGGGTGCGATTGCCAAATATTTTCCGAATGTGTCTGCGGCATCGGCAAGCTTGGAAAACGCAATGAACCGGCTTGGGCTTGACGTGATAGGATCGGTAACATTTGGGGCGCTTTCGGAAGGCGAAATGCGGTTGGCCATGGAAACAGCGGTTCCGCGCAATCTTGATGAACTGGCCTTGCGGCAGTGGCTTGTTGATAAAAAAGCCGCTCAGGAAAAAGCAGCGGATGCGCTGTATCAAGCGGCAATTTACTTGGGCAAGCCAGGCAACACGCTGGCAACTTGGCTAGAAGAAAAAAGCACTACTGCGGAGGCCGGTTCTGGTTTGCCGCAACAGGCTGCCCCGGCTTCAAATGGACCGGCTCAAACTGGTCGCGTATCTGTAGGTGACGCAATGTCTCGATATGGAGTGCCCGCACCGTGATACGAATTGATATTATGATGAAAATGGACGTAACGGCAATTGCATCGGTTGGAGTAGGCAACGCAAACCACATCGCGCCAAAATAAAGCGCGGTGACGATCCAAGACAAAGCGGCTAATATCATGGCGACAATATAAGGGCGGCAACGCATCATGGCAACGGCGGATGAAGTAAGAGCAGCAATCGCCCGCGCCCAAGAGGCGGGGGACACAGAAGCCGTTGCTGTGCTGACGGATCACTTGGCGGCGATGGAAGCCGGGCCGACGCGGTTGCAGGCGGCAGCACAGGCGGCACAGGCGGCAGGGGATACGGCGGCTTATGACGCGCTGACGCAAGCGCTCGCGGATATCGGCGGCATGGTGGACGCATCGGGCCAACCGACACAAACGATAGATGGTAGGCCGATTGACCGATCCAGCGGGCAAGCCATGGTTCGTGATGGTAATCGTATGCGCCCGGTTGTTAGTGGTGACCTTGAAGAGGGGCCAGCAGACGCCCCTTTGCCAGCGGACATTCCGGGGCAGCCTGAATATCGCACGTCGCCGCCACTTGTTGACACATTCGGGGAAACGGCAGCGGCAATGGTTGAGGGGCCGATGCAGGCCGCGCGGGCGTTCAGCGGTGGCCTGCTTGATGTAGGTCAATCGCCAAGCCGCAATTTCCTTGCCAATGATCCACTGACTTCTGGCTTGCCAAGCTTTGCGCTTACTGGATTGGGTGGGATTGGGGATTTGGGCGGCGCGGCACTATCCACGATTGGCGCGGGGATCAGCGGCGGCATTGGCTTGGCATCGGAAGCTATTCCGGGGCAGAATAGCCGTCAGGAGCGAAGTTTTGCCGATGACGTGAACGGGATGCTGATGTTTGCCATCCCTGAATTGTCGGGCGCGTCATCCGTCCCGATGCGGGTGGCATCGGCTGCGCCAAGGGTTGCGCCACAAGCCGCGCCTGTTGCAGCACCCGTAGGGCCGCGCATCGCTGCGGGGCGAGCCGCACAAGAGGCTGGCATTCCGGTATTCCGCACAGATATCAAACCACCTGAGACGTTCATTGGACGTGTTGCCCAACGGACAGGGGAAAGCATTCCGCTTGCTGGCACGGGCGGGATGCGCGCGGAACAAGCGACCGCGCGCGTTGAAGCGGCGCGTGATTTTGCAAGGCAATACGGTGCCGATAGCATCATCCCTGCGATTGATGATGTTACCGCGAATTTGTTGACCACGCGCAGCGAAGAAATCAGGCGATTGACGGGCATTAAAAGCGGGATTGTCCGGGCGCTAGACGCCGCAACGACGGCAATCCCTACGCCACGCGCGCTGAAAGCGATTGACGCAGAAATCACGCGAATTTCACGGGGGACATCGCGGGTCGCGGATCAAGTCGTTCCAATTCTGCGCCAATGGGCGGCAGACCTTCAAGGAAAGTCTGCATCGGACTTGGAAATGATTCGCAAGCAGTTTGGTGACACGTTCACACCGACAACGCCATCAGAGATCAGGGGAACGGGCGAGGCTGCGCTTTCTGCGATTTATGGCCCTTTGCGTGATGATATCGCGGATGCAGTTGGGGCAACGGCAGGGCCAGACGCGCTAACCGCATGGCGGGCTGCAAATCGTGAATTGTCCACTTTGGCGGGCGAATTGAAGGACACAACGCTTCGCAGTATCTTGCGGCGTGGCGAGGCAACGCCGGAAGTGGTGCGTTCCGCGCTTTTCAGCACGCGTCCATCCGACCTTGTGAGATTGCGCAAAAGCCTGGGGCCGGAAGGCGTTGCATCGGCCCGCACCGCAATTGTGCAAGAGGTTTTGGGCCGCGCCGGGGGGCTTGATGAGCTTAGCCCCCAGAAATTTATGACCGCGCTGGATAAGTTGGGGCCGCAAGTGAAAGCATTTTTTGACGGCCCGGACCTTGAAGCCGCGCAAGGGCTTGCGGAAGCCTTGAGGTTGACACAGCGGGCTTCTGTAGCATCCGCCGCGCCGTTGACCGGCATTCAGACGCTTCCGGCTGCGGTGAGCATTGGCTTGACGCAAGCCCTTGGCCTGATGGGGGGTCTTGCCGGGGGCGTCGGTATCGGCACTGCGGCCCGCCTCTATGAACGCACAGGTGTTAAGTCAGCATTGCGGCAAGTATCACAGGCCAAGACACCAGCGGCGCAAACCGATGCCATGGTGAGATTGGAGGCGGCTTTGCGCGATGCTGCGCCCCCTACGGTTGCACCTGCTGCCATCGCCAATGAGAATAACGACCCATACCGCGAAATGATCGGGAGGTATTGATGCTCGCTCTTGATATCTTGCGAGAATTTGAAGGGTTTCGCGAAACGCCTTATTGGGATGTAAACGCCCTTCGCACTGGATACGGGTCTGATACTGTGACGCTTGCGGATGGTACGGTGCAACGTGTTTCGGAAGGCACACGCGTTACCCGTGAAGATGCAGAGCGCGATCTTGCGCGGCGGGTTCAAAGCGAGTTTTTGCCACGCGTGCAAAGTGCGGTGGGCCAAGAGGCCTATTCACGGCTTTCCGAAAACCAGCAAGCGGCCTTGGCATCAATCACCTATAACTATGGCAGCTTGCCGGGGTCAGTGGCGGCAGCGGTGCGGTCCGGCGATCCAGCAGCGGTACGTTCGGCCATTGAGGGCTTGGCTGGGCACAATGACGGTGTAAACGCGGACAGGCGGCGCAGGGAAGCCGCGATCTATGCGGGGGAAAATGTCCCCACATCGTCTGGGCAATCCGTTGCCACAGATCAAGCTCCCGGCGGGCAGACAGACTACACGCGCCTTGCATATGCCTATGCGAATGGCCGCATGACGCCCGAAGATATGGCCTTGTATGAGCGTGGTATGGCGGAAGGGGTGTTTCCCCGCGCAACGCGTCCAGAGCCGCCCCCAGAGCCTGTGCGCCCTGACCCGTTGGCAATCTATGCCGCCGCGACACAACGCAACCGTGTATCAGAGCTGCCCGTCTTTCAACCGTTTCAATTAGGAGGGCTTCGCTGATGGCCGTCAATTCCGTTATTCCGCCCTTCCCAAGCTTTTTTGATGCCAATGGGCAACCTTTGGAGATGGGGCATGTCTACATCGGGCAGCCGGGTTTTGAGGCTAGATCGTTGCCCAAAGCATCATTCTTTGACGCTGCCCTTACCAT
This sequence comes from Cypionkella sp., assembly GCA_034519315.1. Lineage (GTDB taxonomy): Bacteria > Pseudomonadota > Alphaproteobacteria > Rhodobacterales > Rhodobacteraceae > Cypionkella. The sequence continues at coordinate 29,064 of JAXHON010000026.1, forward strand.
CCCCACGGGCACGGCAAACGGGTCTGCGGTGCGGACGATGGGCGGTTATGCGGTGCGTAATGGCGCGGTCACACAGATATATGTGGATGAAGATTTTTCGATCACCGTGACGGATAAAAACGGGGTGCTTGTATTCAGCGCGTTGAACCGTTCGTTTGAATACGCGGTAGCGACGGGTGGGGGAAATATCCTTGCACCGGATGGCACGCTTGTTCTGCCGGGGTTTGCGTTTGCCAATGAACAAAGCACGGGATTGAGCCGTCCAGGTGCGGGCACTGTGCGCGAAAGCGTCTTGGGCACGCTAGTCGGGGAAAGCACACAGACCGCGCGGCGTGTGTTTGTGCCCTTGTCGATTTCGTCATCATCGGGGGTTACGGCGGGCACTAATGCGCAAGGGCAGGGTGCGTTAACGCTGGATTTGAACGTGGTCACAAGCGCGGTTGTAAACCCGTCTGGCGTGACGCTTCCCGCAACTGCGGCGGGACGGAATATCAGGATTGTGAACCGTTCTACCAATCCGATCAACGTTTACCCCCCCGCCGGGTTCCAGCCTGAATGCGCTTGCCGCCGATGTTCCGGTTTTGATGGCGGTTGGGCAAACCGGGTTTTTCTTTGCAGCAAATTCGGCAACGTGGCATGGAGTTGTAACTGCATCCGTTGATGACTTGATCACTACACGCGGGGCATTACTGACAAGGGATGCAACAAAAGCTGTTGAATTGCCCGTTGGTGCAAACGGCCTTATCTTGGGGAGTAACGGAACAGACGTTCTTTACACTCCACGTATTGCTCTGCAAACATCTGTTGCGTCAACGTCCGGCATGGAAGTGCCATTTACAGGCATCCCATCGTGGGCCAAGCGTGTGACTGTGTTTTTGCAAGGTGTTTCCATCGACTCGATCAGCGATTTGCAATTCCAGATAGGAACCTCTGCCGGGTATGAAATCACGGGGTATGAAGGGGCCAACACGTTTACGACAGGGGGGGCAGCAACGACAAACTTCACTGCCGGATTTGCTTTCAGGTCAGACAGCGCCGCAGCGCTTTTTCACGGGAAAATAACGTTTGAACTGATGAATGCTGCAACAAATCTCTGGGTGGCAAACGGAGGCATCGGCGCGTCAAATTTTTCTTACAACAACCGAATAGCGGGGACGAAAGCCCTTGCAGGAGCGTTGGATCGCGTTCGTCTCATTTCAGTGTCTGGAACTGCAAATTTCGACGCGGGCCTTATGAATATTGCATGGGAATGAGCGTTGACTAGCAATGACTGTAAAACAACCATAACGACCACAAAAAGGAAATGACATGAACCTATCACCTAAAGAGCGCGAATTGGTGGCATCCGGGCAGGATGCTTTCCGCGACGCAAAGACCGCGTTGCGCGCGCTGCAAAACGCCATGCGTGAGTTGGCAAAAGTCAACCGTGATGCAGGCCGCGCCAAAGCCAGCAACGCCGCCATGCGCCTTGAAGGCGAGGCAATGGCATTGCGGGGCAAGCTGATTGCAGCCCATTCCGATGCGTCTGACAGTCTGTGTGACTGCTTTGATGATGGTGGGGTTGTTGTATTTGGTGGCGGCGGCGGTCGCTAGAATGGATTGGTCCCAAGCCATATTCGCGGGCTTGCTGTTGCTTGCCACGATCACGACAAGTGACCGTCGGCTTGCCTATGCGGCTTGGGCCAATTTTGCCGCCACCATGGCATTGGCGCACAACCCCGTTGCAGTAGGGGTGGCGGACATTCTCACGGCGTCTGCGCTTTTGTGCATGGGCAGGCGCGGCCAATGTATCGCAGCGTTATATGCCGTAATGATCCCAATTTATCCGATAATGGTCACTGCGGGCTTTCAAGCCGCCACAATTTATACGATAGTAGACATACTTGCATTCGCGCAGGTTGCAATTGTCGGCGGGTGGGGCTTTGGAATTTATCGTGGTTTGCGCCCTTATCGCAGTAGATGGGATTTTGATAATCACGCTATGGGCGATGGGTATAAGGCCGCGCACAATATGGGAATACATCAAGAAAAAGGTGCGAGATAGTGACCGATGAAGAGCGAGAGCGGATCAAACGCGAAACAAAGGCTGACGCAGAATTGGAAAATCGTGTCAAAAACCTTGAAACCGATTTGGGGGAAGTAAAAGGTGCCATGATCTGGGGCATTCGCGCGATTTGGGGGGCTGTTGCCTATCTGGCATCTCAGGTTTGGGATTTTGTTGCCAATGGCGGGGTGTTGAAATGACCACAAAAATTGCGACTATCGTGTTTTTGGTTTTGGCATCACTTGATGTGATCACATCTATTTTCGGGACTACAAGCCCGGAATATTCTGATATCATCCGTGAAAACGCAAAAGGAACACCACAATGAAGCGAACCACAAAAGTCACAGGCAAAGGCAAAACGGGCGGGGACCGCACGGCAGGTCAAATGGCAATGGTGCGTGATCGGTATGGCGCGGGAACCGGCATGGGCGCAGGCACGCAAAGCGGTAAGCCTAAGCCGAAAGTCACGGTCAGGCCCGCAAGAGTTGTTGGCAATCCCGGTGTCCGCGTGAAAGTCAGATATTAGCCATGAACAAAGCCAAGCTATTTGACGAAATCCGGCCTATGTTTGGCGGCACAATGAACGTGGCACAGGTCGCGGGTGTGTCAGTATTGCTCGATGCAGCGCAGTCATCGGGTGTCACAGATATATGGCACGTCGGCCAATATTCTTGCGCAGGTCAAGCATGAAACCGGGGGCCACATGTCCCCGATCAAAGAAACGGTCATGCCAAGCCATAAGGACAAAAGCCCGAGCGATGCCGCTCGTCATCAAACGGCTCGATCAGGCTTACGCCAAAGGCCAGCTTTCGTGGGTGACAAAAACCATACTGGCGTGATGGGTGTGTATTGGGCGCGGGCCCTGTGCAGGTGACGCATGGCTGGACAATTATGCCAAAGTGGGCAACGGCCGATGTAGGCGTTGATTTGGTGGCAAAGCCGTAACCATGGCACTTGATGCCAAAGTCGGCGCGCGGATTGCTGTGATCAGGGCATGAGGGACGGGCTGTTGTACGGGCGGGCGCAAGCTGGCCATTTTACGAACTTTCCGGGCGCGCTTGACTGATGCCGCGGCAGACAATCCGCGCCGGATCATCAACGGAAAGTGATGGAACGGATGCCAAAATTGCCGGCAATCAACAGCGCGCTTTTGTGCGCGCTGATTAAGGCAGATTCAGGCTTTATGGCGGTTGTAGCATCAAAACCCGTTGCCGCTGGCAAAGACCGCCCGAAGCTGCAGCAACCGCCGCGCCTAATTGGCTGGCGCAGATAATTGCCGCCATTGTCGCGGCATTCAGGGGGACGCGGAAATGAATGAATACATTGTGCGCCTGTATATCGGCGATGAATCTGATCCTGACCCCGACAAGCTGGAAGGATATACGGAAGTGACCGTTGTAACAAAAGACAGTTCGGCGGCGAGTGACATCGCAGCGCGGTTTTTCCCCGGCGCAGACCGATATCAGCTTTTGATTAAGGATGAAAAATGAACCCTCTTTTTGCAGAATTGATCCGGCAAGCGTTGCGATGGCTTGGTGTTTGGCTGATGACTTCCGGCGCGTTGCCGCCTGATCTTGCGGATTTGGTGTCAGATGCTGGCACCAGCGAGTTCGTTATTGGCGCGGTATCGTATGGCATTGCTGAAATCGGCTGGCTGCTGTCAAAGCGGCGTTCGGCGGCATGATCCTATCCGCAATCCTAGCCAGCCGCCCCGTCAGGCTTGTTCTGGCAGCCGCTACGGCCCTTCTGGCGGTTCTGGCATGGGGTTGGGCGCAACGATCAGCCGGGGCGCGTCAGGCGCGCGCTGTGGCGCGGGAACGGGCTATTGCGGCTTCACTCAAGGCGGAACGTGAAAGGACGGCACTTGATGCAGACATTCAACAGGACACTGACCTTGTGTCTCGCGCTCGTCGGTCTGGCGTCCTGCGTAGCCCCAAGCCCTGACGGATGCGCGGGGTGGAAGGTGATTTCAACCAACCGCGCCGAAACCATCGACTACCTTGCGGCTAACGACCCGCAATTTTTGCGCGGCGTGATTGGTCATGCCGAAACGGGAAGCGCCCGTGGGTGCTGGTGATAATCCGGGGGATGCGCTATCGGCAATCATGCTTTTGGCACGAAGCCGCGCCCGTAATTATCAGGGCGTGGCGGAATATCTTCGGGTGATGAAAACCCGAAAATTGGCAGGAAATAGAAAGGTTGGCCTTTAGCGCGCATGACCGCAGCGCCTTGAATTTCGGCTGTAGCATGCACCGCCTTCCATACGGCATTTCCCTCTACAACGCTATCCACCGATCCTATCACCGCTTCGCACGCCTGCTTCCTCCGCCGCTTCCCCCGCCGCCATCCTCGCCGCCATTTTTGTTTGTTGCCTCCGTCCCTTCCACCGTCTTTTCCCTTATCGCTTTTATGGTCGCCGCTGACATACCGTCCAGATGGCACCAGAAATCAAGAACCTTAGACCACTGATCGCCAAGCACTTTGCCCGGATCGGTCAGCACAATTTCTGGTGCGCCGTCAATTCTGTCGTTGATAAAGCGCAGCAAAACCGCGTGCGCCTTGCTGATATCAAAGCTTTGTGCGGTAGCGCGGTCCGCTTCGTCCTGACTCCTTGTCATCAAGTCATCAATTGACCAGCCACCAAGAATATGCAGCAACTGCCCTTGCGCGCACATGCAGCCAAGGCGGCTAGGGTCGCGAGGGTCAAAGGGACTAGTGTCGCGAGGGTCAAAGGGGAATTTCGTGTAGGCTTCATCGTCAATCAGCTGACCTTTGTATGGCTTTCCCACACCTGTCCGCCAGTGGGCCAAAAGCTTTTCGTGTGTGTCGATCATGTTACGCTCCATCCGCACTTGCTGCATTTCATTACGTTGATAACCTGCCCCGGCCCGCCCGCGCTGAATGTGCTGATATGCGTATCGCTTGGGAAGTCAGGCACCCCGCCTGTGTAGGTCTGCCCAGTGGCAATGCCGGGGTGCATTGATCCGCCGCACTTACGGCAGGTCTGTGTGGCGCGGGAAGGATTGGCCTGTGATGTGTGGGCGGCGCTCAATTGGCTTGCGCGATCTTCAAGCTGTTTCGCAAGTTCAAGATGCCCGTCTCGTCCTCAAAATCAATCGCGCGCCGCTTAAGTTCCGATGGGCTAGTTTCATCAAGCCAGTATTTTTCGGGATACATGATCAACACCCCTCGGTCTTGCTGTCAGCGCGCGGCCTGACGGGCTGTGTGGCCATGGTTGCGCGTGGCCTGACGTGACCATAGCAGCGCCCACGTCGCGGCCATTGTCTGTGATAACGCCAACGATGCGTCCATAGCGATCAGTATAAAGCGCGTTCACCGTCAGCGTGCCGTTGATCAGTGTGGCAAGGTGGCGCGTGGCGGCGTCAGCCTCGACCGGGCAGACGCGAGTTTCTGGCGCGTCAATGTTGGCGATGCGAATGCGGCCGCAGTCGGTGCGGATCGTGTCGCCGTCCGTGATGGCGATGAGGATGCAAGTCATGATCATGTGCGGTTTCCTTGTGCCGCTTAGGATGCCAGCCCTGTGGGGGCAAAGGGCTGGACACCAAAGCATCAGTCAGTGTTCGGCGGACGCTTCTTTCCCCTCCGATCCATTGCCAGCCGTATCATCCCCGCCGTCAGCAGGGCTGTCGCCACCGTCACCAGCATCGCCGCCGCTGCCAGCGCCACCGTCACCGCTGCCCATGTCACCACCTGCACCGCCATTTCCATCGCCGTCTCCTTCGGGATCAACAGGGCCTTCGCCTTCGCCTTCCGGCTCTTCCGCAGCAACAATCCGCACAAGGTCGGTGTCACGGCTGTCACGTTCGGCGCAACCGCGCGCAAAAGTGAAATATCCGCCCTTGTCGATCTTTTCGCAGGATGGCAACGTATCGGCATGGCCAGCGCCCGCAAGCATCAGAAGCGCCGTGGTGGTCATCAGAAAGTCTTTCATTGGTCAGTCTCCTTTATTGCGGCAGTCCGTGCCGTGCGGTTTGAAAAGCCCCCGGCCAATCTGGGAGAATTGTGGCCGGGGAAGTTGGCCCGTGCGGGGAGTTTCGCAACGGGCAGGCAGTTAGATTGTGGCGATGATATACCCCGTCACCAGCGCCAAAAAGATCGTGGCAATGCCACTGCACCATGCTGCGGTAGCAATTACGCGGGTGTCAAAGTGAAGCGCATCATCTTGGCCTACAGGATGCCGCGCTTGCCAATCCAGCGCTTGCGTCATCACATCGGCTTGCAGGTGATCCGTAGTGTCGCCCAAGGCGCGCATGACATCGCAGGCGTCGCGCAAAACGGCATTTGTGTGGTTGCCGTCGCGCCACAAAACAGCGCGAGCAGCGGCAAGGGCAGCGTCATTTTCCATGGCGCGCGCCGGATCGTGCCATGCGGGCACCGTGATGATTTGAGTTGTCATGTCATCTTCTCCACTTCGCAATCCACCAGACGCAAGTGCCGTTTGATTTTGGAGACTTTTGCATGGGCGTGGCGAAAACAAGCGTGCTGCTTGCCGTTTTTGTGGGTATAGCCAACGTGACCATGATTGCCCAGCAATTGGGTTTTGCTTCAAGCGAAGCTGCTCACGGCGTTCAGATGCCATTGACGCATTGCCCAACCGAGTGCCAATGGCTTTGCACATTGAGGTAGCCCATAGCGCGGTCAAAATCACGCCACTTGTAAAACCTACGCGCCATTGCGGCCAATGACACAACTCTTCGCGTTCCATCCGCGCCCAATGGCCCCGATCAATTCATACAAAGTTGGCTTTCATTTCACTTGCTCCCATCCATGCCGTTCTTGATCTTCATGCCGTCCCCGGTCATCGTAGTCCGGTTCATTAAACAAGCTTACAAAGTCTGATGTTACGTTGCTTGGCTTGCCGTCGGCCACAAGAATAACAAGCAGGCTTTCCATAGAGCAATCGCAGCGGTTTGTGCTGTCAAAGCAGTCAAGCCGCAAATGATCCAGCATTGCTTCCTGTGTGGGCTTTGGTTCAAGAGAACACCAGAAAGACCTTACATCACCAATGTGGAAGTATTCGCCCATATAAATGATATCGGGAAGTTTCATTTTGCGGTTCCTTTGTTGCGGTGATGTATTGCTACACTACTTTTTTCGCAAGCGCAAGCACTATCTTTTCACTCGCGGCATATCATCACCGGGACGCCATCCATCCCGGTGCAGGGTGCGATAGTAGCACGCAGTTTTCCGCGATACCCCATCAGGCTTGCAAGCTGTAGCAGTTTCATATCGGGCGAGGCGTCCAGCATTTTCGCAGGCGCGCGCCCCTGTCACCTGTGCCTGTTCCCGCTTGTGCTTTCCTCGTGGTTCAATCAATGCCATCGGGTCTTGATCCTTTGTTGCATGTGCTGTATCTTTTGCCTTGCGCTGCTTTGCGGTCTGCGCACGGGCGGGTTGAGCGGGTAGCGGTGCCTTAGTCCCCGCCCAAATCGTCAGAACCGTGCGGTGAGGCATCAGCGCAACAACGACAGTTATCCGTCATTGCTTTGTGTCCACTTTGATCATCGCAAAAATAACCGCATCACGCAAATCCCGCTTCCAGCGCCTCTGCGGCTTCAAGGGCTGCGATCAGGTCAGACAAGCTGGCGAGCAGCGCGGCGATGAAGGCGAGATACTGGATCTTTCCCATCATCGCTGTGCAGATCAATGTCAAATTGTTTGCGTTGCTGCATTGTTGAACGTCGCCATGCAGAGAAAACCCCGTTGCAGATCTGCTCGAAATTCATAAAGCCCAAGGCCCCTCTGTACGCCTTGCAGCGATGCCTTGGCCCGTGCGATAAGATCTGATGTGTCTGTCATGTCTGCGGTGTCCTCTCTTTGTCCGAAGAAACATTACGGCTATTCGCTGGCATCATCTTCTTGAAAAAACGGCGATCCTGCCATCGGCTCGGTGATATCAAACCCCGGCGGCAAAAACGTCAAAAAGTGCTTTGTGAGCGCGGCAATGATTTCATCATGCCTGGCGTTTGCGTCAACAACGCACGTTCCTCCGCTGAATTCTTTTAGGCCAGAATATCGCGCTTTCGCAACAATATGGGCGGATTGCTTTTGCCATTTGCGGTTTCCTCTTGCGGTGTTGCGGTGATATATTGCTACACCATCCCGCCGCCACGCGCAAGGGCTATTGCCACCCGATCTAACAATTCGGCATCGCTGCCATGCAGGTCGTTAAACGCTCGCCTGCTGTAGTGATACGATCCCGCACCCCATTCCCGCCGATGATGTCGCGGGCAAAGCGGGATGGTGCGAAGATCGTCGCGCGGGTCTGGCAGATGGTGAACCTCGACAGGATGCGCGCCGCACACAAGGCACGTCAGGCGCGCGACCTTTGCCATATGTGCCAGACCATCAGCGCGGGATGCTGACTGCATGTAAGCCTTGCGCTTGGCGCTTTGCTTTGGAATGGGTCGCGGTGGCTTTCTGCCGCTCTTTGGCGACTTAGGGCCAAGGGGGCCGCGTCCGGCGAGGTCAGGCATTGATTGGAATACCCCAAAACCATCGCTTAACGCGCTTCTCCGGGATCAATATCTCTGTCCCTGTCGTGCACGGTGCGAGCGCGCTTTGATCGTCGCCTTCCAGCCAATCAATATCCATCGCGCCTGATCCGCTCTACGGAATTTTGCAATCAATTCATCCACACCTTGCCCCCCATATCAATGCCCATTTCCCGCGCGATCAACTCCGCCGCTTGCTGGTGAAACAGGTTGAACGCGGCTTGATCCATTTTGTCAAATGCTGTGCTGTCCACAACTTGGCATATCACCTCACCGCTTGGGCTAAGTATCGGCGAAAGATACCCTAGTTCAGCTTTGACCCACATGTGCATCTTTTCGCTGGTTGGCCATATGCGCCTGTTGCCGCCACGATTTTGCCAAGCTGCGCCCAATAAAGGTGGTTGTGGGGCCTGCTGCGCTTGCCGCGTGGCTTCAGGTCAAATTCTGCCCCGTTGGCAAATCTGGCCAGTTCCTCAGCGTCGTATGCGCTGACAGGCGATAGCTTGCCGCCTGTCAGTTTCACGATAGGTGTGGGGCGGCTATCCTTAGCCATTACGCAATCTTGGCCGCGAACATTCAATGGCAAAGACAGTAAAACATTGACAAGGGCGGCCAAGAGAAACATCACGCTACCCGCCGATCTGCGTATCATGCGTTCCTGGTTGTTCGGTGTTTGGTTGAAGGATTTTGGCGCGAACAGAGGGCCTACGATCGGGATCGTTTTTATGGGCGCCTATGTTGATAAGCTGCGCGTATTCAGAAAAAGACCACCGTGTAAGGCGTGCTCAATGGCCTTGCGGATGTAGATAACGTTCATGTCAGTCATAGTAAAAAAGCCCGCCTGCGTGCAACAGTGGCGTCACCAGTGTACTCGCCCCAGCAGTTTCACCAAGCGACCAATTTCGACGCGGCTTGCCTGTGGCTGCCGTGGCGCACATAAACCATACCGTCAACCCAATATAAACCGCAGAGGTAATCCATCACAGCACCGCCGGGGCAAAAGGGATTTCATCGTTCATGTCAAACACGCCCCCACCGCCGCCCGTTTGGGGCTTGCTGTAGCCGCCGGATTGCCCGCCGTTGCCATATCCGCCCTGATCATCATCACCGCTGTCAGGTTTCTTTCCGTCCAGCAGCGTCAATTCACCGCGATACTGGCGCAGCACAACTTCTGTCGGTGTAGCGATCCGCGCCCGATTGATCTTGCCACTTGCGGGTTTCCAAGCTGGCGCTGATGCTAAACCGTTGACCCTTTGCGCAGATATTGCTCTGCAATCTTACCAACGGGTTCGTTGAAGATCGAGACAGCGTGCCATTCTGTGCGTTCCTTGCGTTCGCCGCTGCTCTGTCGCGCCAGCTTTCGCTGGTGGCAATGCGCAATGATACTTTGCGGCCACCGTGTGGAAGCTGCGCACCTCGGGGTCACGGCCAAGCGCGCCGATGATGATTACACGATTAACAGAACCGGCCATATGACTTATCCTTACCAGTTGACCGCAGCAAAGCGGCTGTGAATTGAGCGCGTGGTTGCCACATCGCTTTTGCAGTAGTCGGCAATCTTATCATGTTCGCCGTCAAGCCACGCCTGGGCAACCATACTGCCGTCAAAGTCGCTCTTGCCTTTGAGGCCCAGAGCGCGGGCCAGCTTGTCCATGCTGATCGCGCCCTTGGCCCCGGCCCATGCTGACATAGTGTCAAATACAGACTTATCCCATGGTTTCGGATCACGCGGTATTTGCGGCGGTATCGGCACACCTAATACAACGGCGCGGCACAGAATGAACCGCAGATCAAACCCGCCAATATAATGCCCGACAAAGGTAGGCGCGGCAAAAGTATCGGGCGGAATGCTGGCAAAGAAAGCCGAAAGAACATCTCTCTCTTGGCCAATCGTCGGGGCGTGGGCAACCTCGATCTTGCCGTTATCTACAGCCCAAGCGATTGTGCAGATATGGCCGAATGCCGGGTCAAAGCTGGTCTTTGCAACCGCATCGGCAACAGCCTTCGGCTTTTCGTCGGCTTCCCATGCGGCGATGGTTTCCGCCTTTTTCATGCTGCTCGGCGGCGCAATAGACGCGCCAATTTGTTCGGCATGTTCCCGCGATTGCGTCGGGATGGTTTCAATATCAAGAAAGACGTTCATTGAAGATGCTCCGGTATGTCATCCCCACCAAGATCGGCGTTCGGCGTTGCAGTCAATGCAGTGATGCGCTTGCTGTAGGCATCGCGCACGCGCTGGCCTTGGTCTTTGGCGTTATCAGTAAGCCAATCCCATGCCTCTGCCGCTTTGCCGCCTTCCTTTGGCCAAGCGGCAAGTTGTTCGGCGTCATTGCAGGCGACGATAACGGCAATAAGGCCATCGGCAATTTTGACAGGATCGCGAGGGGGTGACGCAGGTTCTGGCGGGGGCTTTGGCGATTCAACCGCAGGCGCATCATCACCATGCAGGTCGCCTTTGTGCCAAAGATCAAGAGCCGCGCCAAACCTCATTGCCGCGTTGCGTAAAGCGTCACCGATCAATTCCTTGACGGCGTTACCGCCGCTTTTCCCGTCCGGGTGACCGTAGCCCAAGCGGGTAACACCACAAACCGTCAACTTGATCCACATGCCGCCAATGCTATCGCGCAAAGGCTCACCCGCTGGTGAAAGCGCAACGGGTTCCCAATTCCATTTGGGGTCACAATCAAGCAAGCGATCAGTAAGCGCGGCGTGCCCCACATAGTCCAAGTGAGCCGCTGGCAATCCGTGGTATCCACCGCACTCCTGACATTTGCCTTTAGGGTTGTCTGCTTTGTATGGCTTTGGCAGCTTGGAGATCTGGTGCGCGGGAAATGGCGCGCGCAATAACGCAAGGCCCGTGGGTTTGTCAGTCATGCCGTCGCCTCAATCATCACGCCATTTGGCCAGTCGACAACGCCGCGTCAACAAACTGCTGCACCTTGATCCAGCCGCAGCAGTTGCCGATTTGCGGCGCGCGCATGCGATAGTCATAATGCGCGCGTGCCGCGAGTGCGCTGTCTGCATGCGGCGTTCATTGTGCTTGATGACGTTGCGGCCAAACTTCACGGGTGCAGTCATTGTGATTGATCCTTGATGTATTGCGGGTTCCGGGCAAAGAAATTGGCCGCTATCTGTTTGGCTTCTGCCAAATTTTCAGCGTGGCTCTTAAGCGTGCGCAACGTCATTTCGCCGTCAATAAACAAATCAAGACGAATAACTAATTCAGCATGATCGCCAGCCTTGACCTTTGCGGGCACATAATCGTCAGAACACTGGATGAACACGCGCTGCCCGTTTGGCAACAATCCGATTGGCCAACCGCGACGTGCAAAGCTGCGGTAAGGCCCTGTCGGCGCGGGGCTGACTTCCCATTTGATTTTTGGCGGCTTCATTGCATCCATCCTTTGCGGCTTGCCTGTTGACAACCTACAGAACATTGCGCTACCTTGTCAATACAAAATGCGAAAAGGACAAGAACATGATCAAGCACGGCCTTACGGAAACGCAGGCAAAAGCGCTGGAATACATCACTAGGTATATTGAAGGGAGCGGCGGCATTGCCCCCTCATACGAGGACATCATGCTTGCCATGGGTATGGCCAGCAAAGGGGGAATTCACCGCATTGTCACTCAGCTTGAGAAGCGCGGGCATATCACGCGGTTGGCCAATTCGGCCGCGGTCGATTGCGCTGGTGGCGTCATGACTGCCAGTGTTATTGTTCCACAGCCAAAGTTCAGCGACCCGGCCTATGCAGGCTGGATCAAGAACCACTACCCCGCGCAAGTCGCAGCACTGAGGTGCAAGCCAAGTGATCCGCCGCGCGATTGGTTTGCAAAGCTGGCAGGCGTGGCAGGAATTACGCGCAAACGCAAACGGCGATTTGGCGACGATGATGGTGTCACTCACGGCTGGCAAGTATAGCCTATGCAAGAGGCAGACGCAATTGATTTGGAGTTGATGCAATGACCGACACAGACCTGATCACACGGGCCAAGGCGTCAGATGCAAGGCGTGCAAAGGATGGGTGCGGAACAGACTGGGCAAGCTTGGGATGACGGACAACCGGCGGGTTGGGCGAACTTATTCCACAGCTTGCGCGCGCGCAGTTTTTGCCTGACCTGATCGCAGCCCTTGAAGCCGCAGAGGCACAGCGAGACAAAGCCATTGCTGGATGGGAAAAGGCTAATGATGCACGCCTTGTAGAGCAAGACAAACTGATTTCAGCCAATGATCGTGCCGGAGCGCCGCAGAGGCGCGGGAACGGGGCGCTGCGTGATGCGCTGGAAAAATTGGCGCGGCTGTGGAAACGGCGGGGCCAATATGGAAACAGCCACGGAAACATGATTGCCGCGTGCCGTCTTGGGGGTAGAAGCCATGAGCGCGCCGGATAAGATATGGGCCAACTGCGATACACCGGACGCCACAATGAAAAGCGGAAGCTGGCATCAAAGCCCATACGGAACCGAATACACCCGGTCAGACACCATCCCCGCCATGATTGCCGAGGCCGTGGCAAAAGAGCGGGAAGCGTGTGCTCGATTAATTGAACATGAGTGCCACGACGATATGACCCGAAGCGAAGAATCCGCCGCTATCCGCGCAAGGAGAAAGCCATGAACGCTGCAAAATACGGCAACCGCAACGTGCCTAAGATGATCCGGCAGGTTGACGCATTGCGCCATGCTATTGCCGCTGAGGGTTCGCCCGCAATTCAGGCGGCATGGGATGCAGTCGAGGAACATATTGACTACGCATATCGGCGCGATGATGCGGGTATGATTGCAGAGGCTGTGGCAAAAGAGCGTGAAGCGTGTGCGGTGGTCGTGAAAGATGCCATGACCGAGGGTGAAGCTATGGTTGCCGGAACCTACAATGCCGACCCCAAAAATAAAGGCAATGCACGATATTTCCGATGCGCTGCAATCGGCCATTCGCGCAAGGGGCAAGCAATGAGTGTAAGGCTTTTAACACATAACGGGGAAACCGATACGGTAAAGGGATGGTCCGTCAGGACGGGAATAAGTGTAAGCTGTTTGAATTCGAGGCTTAGCTATGGGTGGGCAATTGAAAAAGCATTAACAAGGGCAATGCAGAAAAATAAAAGAAGAAATCAACAAAAAATTACCGAAAAGGGCAAGCAATGAAATGCCCGGCGATCCTGCGCTATCCCCGTGCGATCTATGCGGCGCTGCGCAAAGCGGTTTCGGCTATGGATACCCCGGCCACCGCAAAGACCGCAAGTCAAACGCCACCCTGTGCAGTTGCCGCGCCTGTATCCCCGCCGCTGAAATCCGCTGGCAAGCTGGATTGCGCAAGGTTGGATATACCCATGACGGCATCGCGGGCATACGCTGGCAACGGGTAGCACGGGGCAGGGACCGCAACGCGACGCAACGCAGGCTGGATCGAGGAAATGAACCGCCGGCGAATTGATGACAATGCAACTGGCGCAAGGGGTGCTGATATGACAACGAGTGATGAACAACGCGCTGCCAAGGCCGAAGTCAGGGCTATGAACAAAGTCCGCAACGAACCTACATACACAACGCCAGTTTGTCGCCATGCCGCAACGATTGCCGAAAGCATGGCAAAAAACGGTGCGGCCTCAATTTGGGTTCAACCTGATGAAGTCTATCGCAGCGCGGAAAGCATTGCTTTCACAGTGCGGCTTCTTTGGGAGGCGCGCTCCAAGCTGCGCAAACTAGGTTACGATCACACCGCAGACGGATGGGTGAAGGAATGAATGATGGGTCAAAGACAGTTATCCAGATGATGGATGATCACGGTTTGACGGTCGCAGCCTTGGCCATGCTTATGCAGCTTGCCGAGGCGCTTGAGTTGTCGCAGCAGGTCATAATCGAGGGGGGATTGCAGGCGCGATACGTTAGAATGGCTGCGGTAGGTGGCGTGAAAAAAGTTTGGATATACCAAAATGACTGCCCAAACAAAATACCGCGCCAAACCCCAGGCCATTGACGGAATAAGGTTTGCAAGCAAGAGAGAGGCAAAACGATACACCGAATTGATGCTGTTACAGCGCTTGGGTGAGATCAGAAACCTACGCCTGCAAGTGCCCATTATGCTTGAAGGCCGTGACGGGCCTGTGCGCAGCAGATCGGGGCGCCAGATGCGCCTGACGGTGGATTTTGCCTACGAGGACAGGCTGTTGAATTGGGCTACCGTTTTTGAGGATAGCAAGGGATACGCCACGCGCGATTATGAGGTGCGCAAAGGTGTGGCCGAGGCTATGGGTTACAGGATACTTGAAACATGACACCGCAAGAGCAAATAACTGCCCTGACCCGACTGGTTTCTGCATTAACAAATAGAGTTGACCGTCTTGAGGCTGTCAACGACAAGCGCAAAGCCCAAGATCGCAAGGATGCAATTGCTGATCGGAATGCCTTTCGCAATCCTGAAGTAGAGGCGCGGGCGCGATCAATTATTGAAGCCGTTGCGGTTGGGCATGGGATATCTGTTTTGGCGCTTACTGGGCGATCACAAAGCAAACCCCTGGCATATTACAGGGGGAAAGCAATTCATCAGGCCAAGAAAGCTGGAATGTCCACCCCGGAAATTGGGCGCATCATGGGTGGCAGACACCACACCACGATCATGCATTTGGAGCGCGTCTACTTGGAAGGCGCAAAGTCATCAAAATGAACAAGCCCGCCTGAGTGACCAGACGGGCTTGCTTTTGACGTGGTGAGCGTCTAAGGTGGCGATACGAAACGCAAGGACAGACTATAGCGGGTGGTGCCGATAGTCAAGCCTTGCCAATACAAGGCAGGCAAATTGGCGAAAGAGCGTATCCCATATTTTAGGTTCTATCCCGGCGATTTCATGCGCGGCGTTCGCGGCATGACAGCGCAAGAAGTGGGCCTCTACACGATGCTACTTTGTCGCATGTATGAGGAAAACGGGCCTATCGAAAACCACACTTTGCGCCTTGCCACATACTGCGGAATGAGGGAAGCGACGTTTGAAAAGACCCTCGATAAGCTGGTGCGACTTGGCAAAATTTTGGTGCATGAAGGCATGCTTTCAAACGACCGCGCGGAAATAGAAATTTCAAACCGTGCGCACGACTTGAAAATTGCATCCACAGCAGGAAAAGCTAGTGCCCAAAAAAGGCAACAAAAACAAGGGTGCAGTTCGCAACGACCGTTCAACGACCGTTCAACCATACAGATACAGATACAGATACAGAGAAGAAAGAAGAACCCCTTGTATTTCCCCAAGGGGAAAACAAGACGGCCAAGCCTAAGCGACGATTCAGGTTGCCAGATGGTTGGGTGCCGTCCGAGCGCAACATCGCAGACGCCAAGGCCAAGCAATTCACAGACGGGGAAATAGCAGATGAAGCCGATAAGTTCCGCGATTACCACATCGCCCGCGCAACAACCTTTGCCGATTGGGACGCAGGGTGGCGAACGTGGGTTAACAACGCCCGAAAATTCGCAGCGCGTGGCGGCATGGCTGGCAAAGCAAGCCCCGGCGGATATGGACAAGGCGGCAGTATGGCGAGCATCGTCTTACGGCGTCACGCTCAAGGTGAATACTGAATGGCGGTTCCCGGAAGGTCGTGCATCGTATGCAGTTTGCGTCGGGTGTGATGTGTTGCCGGGTGGAGATCGTGACAAGGCTTTGGCCGATCTGCAAAATTTTATGCAGCCTGCAACAAAAGGGCAGATAGAGGCTTGGCTTGCTGAATTGTCGGTTTTGGTTGTTCGCAGGGCAGATGATGCAGTGGCAGAGGGCGCAAGGCTTTCGGCTTTTTCTAAGCGCCTTTCTGCATTTCCGGCAGATATTGTCCGCGTGGCGCTTCTGGAAACGCCGCATAAGTTTTGGCCTTCATGGGTGGAATTGGAAGAAATATGCAAGTCGCTTGCTGCCCCAAGAGTGCAGATGATTGCGGCATTGAAACGCGGCCCTGCATTGCCAGAACCAACGCGCAGGCCAGCAACAGAAGAAGAGCGGGCGCGCATTCAGGACATGATCGACAAGATGTTTCCGAACGCAACGGGGCCGGATAGGCATGATGCAGTAAATGAAGCCTTGAAGGGCGATTGCATGAAGGATGAAGGCCATGATTGACCGCACAATTGAAGCTGTTTCAACGATTTATCAGGGCGTGACGTTCCGATCCGCACTAGAGGCGCAATGGGCGGCGTTCTTTGATTTTGTCGGCATAGAATGGGTTTACGAGCCGAAACTGCTAAGCGGTTGGTTGCCTGATTTTCTCATCGCGGGAAAGTGGTATGCAGAAGTCAAGCCTGTTTCCATTGGCAGGTGGCAACATGTGGGAAGAGCCGGAGTTCCAGAAGGCAATCCGTGATTTTGATACGCTGTTGCTCGGCGATGGGCCGGGTGATGCCTTGGGGCTGATTGTCAAAAGGCAGGGCAATGGCGTTTTGGTTGAATACCTTGTGGCCGATGAAAGCACGTTGCCCCCGACGCTTGTGCAGGTGCCTATGATGATACCCGGCTATAGCTTGGGGATGGCTGAAATTTGGAATAAGCTGATCATGGCCGGAGGCATGAAAAGCGCGCGTGAGATGGTGCATCGCGGCATGGTCACAGCGGATCAGTGCAAGGCAGCGGGGGTGGTGCTGTGATACCGATTGACGCCCCGCCCCCATGCGGCTAACATATACATGCGCGGCGACATCTGGCCGATGACGGGTGTCTCCATCACCCTTCGCCGCGCGCCTAAACCTATGGAGCAACCCAATGGAGGGGATATGTCACTAGAAGAATACAAAGCATTTGTTGAGGCAAAAACTCACCTTTCCGGCGAGTTTGGGTTTTCGCAAATATACCACAACCCTTTCTGCCACGACTTTCAGTCCGCTTTGATTGAATGGTCATTGCGTCTCGGGCGTTCTGCAACTTTTGCAGATTGCGGTCTGGGGAAAACCATTCAGCAGCTTGTGTGGGCAGAGAACGTCCATAGGCACACAAACAAACCTGTTCTGATCATGGCCCCGCTTTCGGTGTCGGCGCAAAGCGTCGAAGAAGCGGAGAAGTTTGGCATTGGCGCTGCGCGGTCACAAAATGGCAAATTTAAGCCGGGAACGAACATTGTATGCGCCAACTACGAACGCCTGCATTATTTCAATGCCGATGATTTTGGTGGGGTTGCGTGTGATGAAAGCAGTATTTTGAAAAACTTTGACGGTGCAATAAGATCGCACATCACGCAATTCATGCGCAAGGTGAAATACCGCGCCATGTATACCGCAACGCCAAGTCCAAATGATTATACTGAACTTGGCACGTCATCAGAAGCGCTTGGCGATATGGCATACATGACCATGCTGGAGCATTTCTTCAAATCCAATGACGACATCGCTACATCCCGCCCATATCGGGCAGGCTGTGGCGGTTCAAAGGACATGCAGAGCCTCATTTCTGGCGCTGGGTTTCATCATGGGCGCGCGCTATCCGCAAGCCTTCTGACATGGGGTTCAGCGACGAAGGTTGGGTGTTGCCAGAACTAATCGAGATACACCACGAAATTGAAAGCAAGCCTCTAGATGGTCAGCTTTTTGCCATGCCAGTTCGTGGCCTGCCAATGGAACGCGAGGAGCGCAAAGCCACCATTAAGGAGCGCTGCGAACTTGCCGCTCAACTTGCTTTCGCAGCACGATAGCGGCGTTTCGTGGTGCCATCTGAACGCAGAGGCCGACCTTGTGGCGCAAATTCTGCCGGGCGCTGTTAACTTGTCAGGTTCGGATAAGGACGAAGTGAAGAGAAGAAAAATTTGCGGCATTTAAGTCTGGGCAAATCAAATACCTTGTGACTAAGCCCAAGATTGCCGCCCTTGGGGTGAACTGGCAGCACAGTGCGGCCAGCACTTACTTCGATGATTACAGCTACGAACAATACTACCAAGCCGTTCGAAGGTTTTGGAGGTTCGGGCAAAGGCGACCTGTAACCGTTCACCAAATCGGCACAACGTCACTTTCAAACGTGGCAGGGTCGCGCAAACGCAAGGCCTTGGCCGCTGATGCAATGTTTCAGAGCATGATGGAACACATGGTATCCGCACAAAAGCACAGACCAATTTTGTTGAAGGCCAAGAAACCAAAAATGCCAGGATGGATGTAGGAAATGCCCGTATCAGATCAAACAATCACAAACGACTACGCCCTGTATAACGGGGATTGCGTTCAAGTGATCCAAGACTTTGCAGACAACAGTTTTGACATGTCGGTATATTCCCCGCCTTTTGCTGGGTTGTTCCAATACAGTGGCGACGAGCGCGACATGTCAAACTGCTACAATTATCAGCAGTTTTACGATCAATACAATTTCTTGATCAAGCAACTGTATCGCACGACCAAGCCGGGTAGAATTAACGCTGTTCACTGTATGGACATTGGCGAGGATGCAGTTGGTTCGTCACATGACCTGCCGGGAAACATCATCAAGCTGCACCAGGAAGCGGGCTTTGAATACATAGGCCGCCGGCTGAAATGGAACGAGCCGTTGGCCGTTCGGTTGCGCACTATGGTTAGAGGGTTGGCGCATCAAACCATTTGCGAGGATAGCACGAAATCCAGCGTTGCACATGCTGACTACATTCTGTTCTTTCGCAAGAAAGGGGAAAACAAAACGCCAGTTATTCATGAGCGCGGGTTCCCGCGATATTTTTGGCGAAGAGGAAATGCCGCCGGAAATTCGTCAGTTTCGCGGATTTGACGGCGATCAGAAGGAAAACAAATTTTCTCACTACGTCTGGAGGCGCTACGCATCATCCGCATGGATGGATATTCGCGCAAGCAACAAACAAAAGACAGGCTGCGGATTGAAGGCCCGCGCCGTAGTGGACGATGGTGAAGCGCGTGAACCAGATGACGTTAAGCACGTTCACCCGCTTATGTTGGACATCATTCATCGGTGCGTCGAACTTTACACAAACCCAGGCGAAACGGTTTTCACGCCATTTATGGGCGTTGGATCAGAGGTTTACAGCCCTGTATATCTTGGGCGGAAAGGCATTGGCGTGGAATTGAAAGGGTCTTATTATCGGCAGGCCGTTAAGAATATCGCCTGCGCCAAGGATGACTACGCTTCTGATGGTGCAGGAGATCTGTTTGCCGCTTAATCTAACACGCCGCCCATGGCATAAACGGACACACCGCACACGCAACAAAGGAACCGCAAAATGAATATTCCAGTTGAAATCGACAAAGACACACCCGCAGGTAAGTTCTGGAGCCAACACCCACACAAATATGCGCGCTTGACCGAATGGCTTAGCGCTCACCACCTCTCATATGGCGTTGGCAACAAAAAGAGCGCGCTTGTGCGATTGCAGCATTCAACCTTGCCGTATCTGGCGCCGTCGATGACAAGCGACCTGACTGCATGTCCGAAGTTTTGCACGCATGGGTCATAGCCATGCAAGACGCCGTGCCTGATGGATTGCGCAATGATGGCAGGTTGGCGGCATTTATCCCCTTGCTGGCTGGCACAAACGATGGGCGTGACAAGGTGAGGCTTGGCATCATCCTTGAACACATGTGGAGTGTGACCCTGCCCGCGATGCAGCCCGGTGCAGATAAGTGCGGCTTTGGCGCGGAATGGGCCTTGATGTGTAAAGACAAAACTGTCGATGCAGCCTATGCCGCCGCCGATGCCGCCGATGCTGTCTTAATGCCCACCTTGTGCCACCAGTGCCGCCCGTGCCCATGCCGCCGATGCCGCTCGATGCCGACGATGCTGCCACCGCCCCGCTGCAGCTGATGCCGCCGCCCCCCCCCCCCCCCCCCCCCGTGCCGCCAACGCCGCCGATGATATTTGGCACCAGATTGACCCCTGGTCATTGCTGGAAAAAATCATCAACCCACAGGTGGCGGCATGAATTTTATCACCAAGCCCCGCGCCCCGCAGCCGTTGCCGAAACCCATCCCCACCGAAGACAAACGAAACGGCATGACCTACGAACAACTCACGGCCGTTGAAAGGCACCGCGCCGCAAAGCGTGATAACGGTCAACACAGCTACGGCGAAGAACGCATCGGCCACCCAAAAGACAAACCGGACGCGCTCACAGCGCAATTCAACGCGCTGCCAAACGGGAAGATCAATTTTGCAGCCGCCGCAGAAGTGTGGGATAACATCAGCGACCACGCCATAAGGCAGCGACTTGACCGCATGGTGACCAAGGGCTTGCTGACAGTGACTATCCACAATAAGCGCAAGGTGTGGTTCAAGCCATGATCCACAAATGAAACACATGCGCCAAGGCACGTCACTGCTTGCATACGGCCTTGGACAAAAGGCCCCCGCGACAACCGAAAGGCCCTCGCGGGGGTTCGCTCAAAAAGGCATAGCCCACCGCGCGGCTTAAGCGCGGGTTGCCAAGCCAAAAAGTGGCGCGTAGCCAAGGACGCAAACATTGGCAGCGCGGGGGCGGGTTTAGACTTTCGGCCCGCCGCCCGCGCATTTTGTTGTTGACGTGCCCGGTCACATCGGTTACAAAGGGGATAACGAAACGCAAGATGGAGTGAATGAGATGCGGTGTAAGGCCACGCAAAGAAATCCGCGAAGTTCGGTGAGACATGCGAAGCAGGCACTCCA
This sequence comes from Cypionkella sp., assembly GCA_034519315.1. Lineage (GTDB taxonomy): Bacteria > Pseudomonadota > Alphaproteobacteria > Rhodobacterales > Rhodobacteraceae > Cypionkella. Next base: position 50,217 of record JAXHON010000026.1, read on the forward strand.
TTGCTATGCTGCAGAGTTTGTGGCGGCAATGGCCAAAGTCTCAAAAGGCCATGCTGACGCAGCGGCTTCATATATTAAGCCTTTTTGCGCTTCCTTTGAATTGATTGGCCGCGTGGTTTTTGCAGCATGACCCCCCCGCCACCCGCAAAGCAGCAGAACGCCAGCGCAAGGTAAGCGCTGGCCTTGTTCGCCGGGAATATTGGGTTCCAAGCCACATGGTTGATCAGGTCAACGCCGCTGTACGCCGCCGGTGATTGCAAATGATGAAAAGGACGCAAGGCAATGACCCTAACGATTGAGAACGGCAAATACTACCGCACTCGCGATGGTCGCAAAGTGGGGCCGATGTCGGTGCCGCCGCGCCGAAGTGACTGGGGTGAGATTGTTATCGCTGATTGCAAGCTTGAATGTGTCTACATTGGCTTTCCTAAAGGAGGACGATATGGAACGCTTTATGATCACCCGCTTGACCTCATCGCAGAATGGACCGACACCGACAAGGCAACCGCCCCCCGCAAGCCCAAGCGCAAATGGCACAAGACCGCAGACAAGCCACCGCCGGAAGATGTGCATCTACTTGGATGGTGGGCAGATTTCGTTCCGGCATTTGACTGCTTTATGAAAGAGCATGGCAGTTCGTGGGTTGGCCGTCGAGAAACGATATTGCCAGACTATTGGCGCAAACTTCCCAAGGGGCCAAAGACATGATCCGCAAAGGCGACATATGGACCGCACCAGACGGCCAAACATGCGAATGGCTGGAGGATGCTTATGTCGATGATCCAGTAACCGTGTGCATTGTTAAGATTAATGGCCAAACGCCAGAGGTGGGGGCAGTAGTTCCAAAATGGATGTTATACGATGGGCGGCGGTTAATGATTGACCCGCCCGAAGGCGTAACCGTAACGCGCCTTGATTGCGATGGCGTCATAAGGTAACATCACGCGCATGGCAGACGTCGGCAGACCCACACAATACACACCAGATCTACTTAAACGCGCTAGGGGATACCTCACCGCGTTTAAGGACATGGGCGACGTTGTTCCTTCCATTGCAGGCCTTGCTTGTGTCTTGGGGGTAACCCGAGAGACCTGCTATGCGTGGCAGTCAGACCCTGCAAAGGCGGAATTTTCTGACATCCTCAGGGAATTGATGCAGCGGCAAGAGCGAGCCTTGATCAACGGCGGGCTTGGTGGCGACTTTAACCCTCCACTGACAAAGATGATGCTAAGCAAGCACGGATATTCTGATCGGGTGGAGACGGACGTAACTTCATCCGATGGAAGCATGACGCCCAAGCCTGCCCTTGATGTATCCAAGCTATCAGTCGAGGCCTTGGCCGAAATCATGCTGGCCGCTGATGATACTAGATCAAGCAACGATTGACGCGGTAGAGCGGGAACTGTGCAAGCGGTCATTTGCCGCCTTTGCCAAGCGCGCATGGGCTGTTCTTGAACCTGCCACGCCGCTGCAATGGGGATGGGCGCTAGACGCTATCTGCCAGCACCTAGAGGCGGTCACAGCAGGGGATATTCGCCGCCTGCTGATGAACGTGCCCCCCGGATCAATGAAAAGCCTGCTGACGGGCGTTCTGTGGCCTGCATGGGAATGGGGGCCGCGCGGGATGCCTGCCAAGCGGTTTATCGGCACGGCTCACAAGCAAGACCTTGCCGTTCGGGATAGCATGAAATGCCGTCGCCTCATTCAATCCGAGTGGTATCAATCGCGTTGGCCTATCGTGCTGACTGGCGATCAGAACGCCAAAACCAAGTTTGAAAACAGTGCAACCGGGTTTCGTGAAGCCATGGCGTTCACCAGCATGACCGGGGCAAGGGGTGACAGGGTTATCCTTGATGACCCGCACAGCGTTGATGATGCCAATTCAAAAGCCATGCTTGACGCTGGGGTTAAAACCTTCCGCGAAGCTCTGCCTAGCCGCGTCAACAATGAACAATCCGCTATTGTCATCATCATGCAGCGGTTACATGAAAAGGACGTGTCGGCAGAGGCTATCGCTCTTGGGTATGACCATCTTTGCATTCCTATGCGATTTGAGGCCCCTCGCAATCCTACATTGATCGGATGGGTTGATCCTAGAAAGGACGCTGGGGAATTGATGTTCCCGGATAGGTTCCCTGAAAGCCAAGTGCGGGAATTGGAGGTGTCCCTTGGAAGCTACGCAACGGCAGGACAGCTTCAACAGCGGCCCGCCCCGGTCGGGGGGGGCATATTCCGGGATGACTGGTGGCAATATGCCGTCATGCCGCCGCGTTGCGAATGGCGCGCAATCTATGCCGATACAGCCCAAAAGACTGGTCAGCAAAACGACTACAGCGTCTTGCAATGCTGGGGTCGCACTGTCACCGGGCAGGCGGTTAAGCTAGACCAGATACGCGGCAAATGGGAAGCGCCGGAGTTGCTAGTGCAGGCGCGGGCATTCTGGGCAAAGCACAACGCAATCGACAACGGGCATTTGCGATCAATGAAAATTGAGGACAAGGTTAGCGGAACGGGTTTGATCCAGACGCTAAAGCGTGAAGGCGTTCCGGTTTTGCCCATCCAGCGGGACCGGGACAAGATAACCCGCGCCTATGACGCCGCCCCTTTGATCGAAAGCGGCAATGTGATACTATTACAAAATGACCCGTCATTGTCTGACTTTTTGGCCGAGGCATCAGCGTTTCCAAACGGAGCGCATGATGACCAGATAGACCCGATGATGGACGCGGTAACGGATATTCTACAGGGCAACAACTACAGCCTGACAGGGGTTTTCTGATGAAACTATATGACGGGCTGGTGAATTTGGTTTCCGGCATGGGGACCGGACGGGATAAAGCGGGGCGGGCGTCTTATGCTGTGCCTGTTGTGGATGAATATCAGGCGTTAAACGCTTATAGGTCATCCAGCCTTATTCGCCGGGCGATTGACCTTCCCGCCGAAGACGCCGCGCGTGAATGGCGCGAGTGGCAGGGTGAGGCCGACCAGATCAGCGCAATTGAGGCTGAGGAAAAGCGGCTTGGGTTGCAAGCCAAAGTTATGACCGCGATGAAACGGGCGCGTTTGTTCGGCGGGTCCGCAATTCTTATTGGCACAGGGGACGCTGATACGGCAAAACCGCTGGAGCCGGAGGCGGTCAAAGCAGGCGGGTTGCGTTATTTGACATTGCTTTCGCCGCGCGACCTGTCCGCGATGGAGTTGGAGCAAGACCCGACCCTGCCTAATTATCAGCGTCCGAAAATGTGGTCATTGCGCGGTGGGTTGCAGGTGCATCCGTCGCGTATTGCTGTTTTCATCGGCACGGAACCCATGCCCGAATATGGCACAGACCAAAATACGGGGTTTGGCGATAGCGTGTTGATTGGCATGATGGATGCGCTAACCCGCGTTGATGAGGCCGCAAACAATGTCAATAGCCTGACCTATGAAGCCAAGGTTGATGTTTTCAAAATCCCCGGCCTGATGCAAAACCTGCGCACTGGCGGCGCTGCTTATAGCAACGAGGTTATTAAGCGCCTGACCTTGGCGGCAACGGGCAAGGGTATCAGCGGCGCGCTGATCATGGACGCTGATGAGCAATATGAACAGAAATCGGCCAGCTTTGGCGGATTGCCTGATATCATGGATAGGTTTTGCCAGCTTGCCAGCGCCGCAACTGGCATTCCCATGACGTTGCTATTTGGAATGTCGCCGGGGGGCCTTAACGCAAGCGGGGATGCGGATATTCGGGGCTATTACGACCGGGTTAAGGTTGTGCAGTCGCTGCATATGTCGCCTGCAATGGAAATTCTGGATCAATGCCTAGTGCGCTCTGCACTCGGCGACTATCCGGCAGAATTGCATTACACGTGGCGCAGCTTGTGGCAACCGACGGCCAAGGACCGGGCCGAAGTCGGCGATAAGCTGATGACGGCGCTTGAACGGCTTAACAATATGGGCGTCGTGCCGATGGAGGCTATTGGGGAAGCGGCTGTTAACGGCCTGACCGAAAGCGGCGCGTTTCCGGGGCTGGAAGCGGCTGTAGCGGGGCGATACGGGTCTGATATTGACGGCGATGATGATGCATTGCCCGACGAATTGTAATGTGATAACGTAACACCAATTCAGGGGCGATCATGTTCAAATTCACGGATCGGGCGGCAATCGGGCAACCGCGCAAGACGGCTGATGGCTATCTTGTGGGGCGGAGGTTTGGCCTGTATGTGGTTATCGGCGATGGTGCAAAGCATCCCAAGAAAACACTTGTAAAGTGCCAGTGCGATTGCGGTGCTATCAAGGATGTTGGGGTGAATAGCTTGATTTCTGGACGATCCACCAGATGCAAATCATGCGCCGCGATTAATCCCGCTCGCCATACCAACTTGAAGCACGGTATGTCTGAGACGCCAGAATATCAGGCATGGGCAAGCATGAAGGCCAGATGCTCAAACCCAAATCTTGAAAACTATGCAAGATACGGCGGGCGGGGCATATCTGTGTGCGATGCGTGGGCGCAAAGTTTTGATGCGTTCTTCGCTCACATGGGTCCCAGGCCAGACGGGCGCTCGCTGGACCGAATTGATGTTGACGGGAATTATGAGCCGGGCAATTGCAGGTGGGCAACCGCTTCCGAGCAATCGCAAAACCGCACGAACACTCTTTATGTGAATGTCGATGGCAAAATGGTTGCCTTGTCAAAAATAGAAGCCGAAATGGGCTTGACCAAGGGTGTTGTGGCAGCGCGCATTGCAATGGGGTGGACTGTTGATCGGGCTATTTCCGAGCCTCAATTGGTAAAAAAGCCGACGCATTTTGTCTTTGGCGAAAGTCTGACGACAAAAGAAATCATTGCCAAGTATGGCGTGGGGCGTCAGAATTTCAATCGCCGCATTCGCATGGGCTTTACGGCAGAGGACGCAATCGGCGCTTGCTTGCAGGGCAAGGGTGGCAGAAGTGCAAATTAGAGATTGCCTTACGCTTGACGCTTCTGGTCTTTCCCGGTCTGCCGACGGGTATCTTGTAGGCATGGCGAAAGTTTCTAGGGCTGGAAACGTGCAGCAATATCGCGGGTCAGAACTTGGCTTGACTGGTGATGACGCTCACAAGGTTTTTGGTGTTTACCGTGACCCTGATGTGGTTTTTGACGAAGCCAGCATGGCGTCTCTTGCTGGTCGCCCCGTGACGCGAGACCATCCTAGTGTTATGGTCGGCGCTGAAAACTGGCGTGATTTGGCTGTTGGCGTTATGGGCGGTAAAGTTGTCAGGGATGGTCAGCATGTCGTCGCCAGTATGGCAATCATGGACGCTAGGGCTGCTGATGAGGTGGAGAGCGGCGCACGGTCTTTGTCTGCTGGCTACACATCGCAAATCATAAAGGATAGCGGCGTTTCGCCAGACGGAACGCCATATCAATACAAACAAGGTGGGCCGCTTGCGGTTTAACCACGTTGCATACCTGCCGAACAATAACCCTCGCGCAGGAAATACCCGCATCGGAGACGCTGCGGATCAATGGGGCGCAAGCCCTGTCACCATTGCAGACATGAAAGGGGCAAACATGCCTGATGCACTGCGCAAGATTATGGTGGATGGCTTGCAGGTCGAAGTGACCGACGCCGCCGCCGTGGCAATTGAAAAGCTGACGGGGCAGATTGCCGCCCTGAAAGATATGGACATGGAAGCCAAGGCAAAGGCCAAGGCTGATATGGACGCCAAGGAAAAAGAGCTTGCCGAAAAGGACGCCAAATTGGCGGAAATGGAAAAAGGCAAGATGACCGACGCCGCGCTTGATGCCCGAGTTGCCGCCCGCGCTGATCTTATCAGCAAGGCAATCGCGATTGCCAAGGACGTTGCCACGGCTGGCCTGTCGGATGCGGCTATTCGCAAGGCGGTTGTCGTTGCCAAGCTGGGTGACGCGGCTGTTGCGGGCAAGGCGGATGCCTACATTGACGCGCGCTTTGACATTCTTGTCGAGAGCATCAAGTCCGCCGATCCGGTTGCCAAGATGAAAGACGCGGCCCCGGCTAAGGCCGAAGACCGTCAGAAGATTTACACCGACTTTGCAGACGGCTTCGCCGCCGCGCATCCGTCCATGAAACAGGAGGCGTAAGCCATGCCGATCAGCGACACCCAAGGGACTTATATCAACTCGCCTGCAATCGGCTATGCCGGTCTTGTGGCCGAGGGCCAGCCTTCCCGCGATATCGCATCACGTCAAATTACTACGGCTTCCGTGGGGTTTGGCCTTGCGGTTGGGCGCGGCGCGACTGACGGCACGGCGCGGCTTGGCGGCGCTGGGTTTGAAGGCATTACGATTGCCGACAAAACCCGCACCGCCGACCTTTACGCGGTTGGCGAATTTGCAGGCGTTATGCGCAAGGGCGAGGTTTGGGTCACGGCTTCCACGGCCGTAACCCCCGCCGATCCCGTGACGTTCACCGCCGCAACAGGTGTAATCGGCGCTGGCCTTGCCGCTACAATCGCCGGGGCCAAGTTTGAAACCACGGCAACTATCGGACAACTTGTCCGCGTGTATCTGGGCTAAGGGGGCCTGTAACCATGTCTAAGCAAATGCAAATCATGGACGCGCCCATTGCGCTTGGGCACGTCGTCTCGCAACAGTCGCACATTGAGGCGGTTGCCCTCAAGCGTAAGTATCCGCAATTCAAGTATCGTGAGCGGGTGTTTGTGGATACGTCGCCCAATCCTTACGCCGCCAGCGTGACTTTCTTTGTCCAAGACCAAGTGGGCAAAGCGAAGTTTCTGAGCGGCAAGGGCGACGATATCCCAATGGTGGATATCCTGAAAAACAAGTTTGAGCAGGGCATCCTGGATGGGGGCGTGGGGTATTCTTACAGCTTCACCGAAATCGGTCAGGCCGCGATGATGGGCACTAACCTTTCATCGGAAGGTGCGATGGTCGCGCGGGAAGCATTTGAGTTCCTTGCCGATAGTGTTGCGCATATTGGCGACGCTGCCGCCGGGGTTGAAGGGTTGACCAATACCACGGGCATCACGACTGTTGCCGCTGCGCAAACCTTCACGGCTGCTACGGTGGACCAAATCCTTACAACCGTAAACGGCAACATGACTGCAATCTGGGACGGGTCAAAGGGCATCGACATGCCTGACACGATCTTGCTGCCGATGGCGCAATGGGGCGACCTTGCAACGCGGCGCATGGGTTCTGGCGACGGGTCGATGACCGTTCTGGACTACATCAAGGCAAAGAACGTTTACACGGCGGAAACAGGCCAGCCCGTGGCGGTGCAGGCGTCGCATTACCTGACTAACCGGATGGTGATGTATGCAAACAAGCCCGAAGTGGTAAAGATGTATATGCCTATGCCGTTGGAGTTCTTGCCGCCTCAATTGCGGTCGGTCTATGTTGACGTGTATGGTGTGTTCCGCTTTGCGCCAGTCAACATTCGCCGCCCCGGTTCCATGCGTTATGTAACGGGCGTCTGATGAAGGTTGCCAGCGCGATACAGTGGGATTTTGATCTTGCCGGGCGGGGTTGAAATCCCGCCCGGTGGTGAAGCTCGAAATTCCTGACGCCTTAGCGCAGAACGCAGGTGTTGCGGAATGGCTTGCAAGTGGAATGCTTGTGCAAGTCAAGGCCAAGCCCGGACGCCCGGCCAAAACAGAAGAATAACAATGCGGGGCTGTAATGGCCCCGCCCTCACATTGGGGGCAAATATGGCGCGCAAATCCAGACCAATCAAGCATGTGTCACCGGGATTGATATTGTCCCTGTAACGCCAAATGATACCGTTGACTTTGCAATAAACGCGCTAGGGCTATTCGCGCAGAGGGCGCGGGCAGTTTGCGGATCAGCACGGTTGGCGGGGGTTGTTCGAGATAGCCGGATCGGGGCAAACGAGGTGCTTTTGCTTGCGGCAAGTCGCATCCACACGCGACCGGAACCACTGCAACAAATATCGAAATTTTCTTGTGATTGTTGCCAGGCATGGCGGCATCCGGGGGTGATGGGGCGGGGCATGATCTTAGGGCTTCACATTTCACTAGCGGGCAGCGGTCGGGCCGCACCATCTATCATCACAGGCGCATCGCCTGTGCTTGCCCCCCTACTGGTCAATGACGTTCTGTCCGGCGCGGTGACATGGGGCAGCTATACTAGCACGGCTGGCACGATTGTTAGTGCCGTGCGACAGGTGAGCATAAACAGCTTGGCCCCTGTAGCCTACAACGGGGCAACGGTAGCGGCTGCTGGCACCTATCAGGTAAGCGAAACCGTCACAGATAGCGCGGGCAACGTTCGGGTGTTCTACAGCACCGTTCAGATCGTGGTGTCGGGATGGATTTTGACGACCGGGTCATGGGATGATCTTGGGCAATGGGTTGACACTGCCGTGTGGCGGGACGCATGAAAAAGGATAAAACGACATGGCCAGAACACCCATTGCAAACGGCGAAGGCGGTCTTTCCGTTCGCAATAAGCTGAACGAAATCATCACTGCGGTTGATGCACTTGAAGCGGCTCCTGCGGGCGGGGCTACAGCCGCACAAGGCGCGCTTGCGGATAGCGCGGTCCAGCCTGCCGCGCTTGCCGCCTTGGAGCTTGGCGATCTTGCCGATGTGGACTTGACGGGCGCAGCCGCTGGCAATCTCTTGTCGTTTGACGGGACGCAATTTGTTCCTGTTGCGCCTGCTGCGGGCGCGACGGTTGATCTTATTCCGACCGATGGGTCCGCCAATGCAGTAGCCAGCAATGGCGTTTTTGACGCGTTGGCGCTCAAGGCCAATTCCAACCCCCGCGTTTTTGCAGGTGCGGCAGCGGTTGCGGCTGTAGCGGTTGCAACCCCGACGCTGGCGGAAATCCAAGCCTTTGTCACCGCCCAAGCGGTCAAGGACAGCATTGTTTTCTATACGGGGGATGACACGGTTACAGCCACGCCAACGCACGTCTACCTTGTCGATGGTCTGGGCATTGCCACGCTCACTCATTCGCCAACGGCGGCGGGTCTGACGTTGGTTGATGAAGACGACATGGTCAGCGACAGCGACATCCTTGTGCCTTCGCAGCAAAGCGTCAAAGCCTATGTTGACCGGCAGGACGCCTATCTGTCATCTTTTGGCAACGTCCGGCGCGGCATGAGGCTGGCTTTCAAGACGGGCACGGCCTACGCGAAGTGAGCATTACGGCGGGCACGTTCACCGGATGGAGACGGCACGACCAAAAGCGCGGATGTGACTAACATTGCAGCCGGGGCCACACTGACTTGTCTGCTTACATGGACAGCCAAGGCGCTGTGCCTGCGCTGGACGTTGCTGTGGTGCCTGTTGCTGCCACGGCAACGGTGGTTACCAATACCCATTTATGGGACATTCGAACGTAACAGTCCGCACCGCCGTCTTTGACGTCTACGGCACCCTGCTCGAAGTGGGCGCTCCACCCGGGCAACGCTGATTTGCTGTGGCAGCATAGTTGTTTGAGAGGATGCTCAACACCCCACCATCGCTCAGCTGGACCGATTTTTCTAGGCGGACTCCAGGCGGAATATCGTCCGCCGTCACGCCGAAGCCCAGCGCCTCGCGGCATCCGATGGCCCGGGATCGATCGTCTGGCCCGCCGTGGTGTTGGAGGTCATTCCCCGGCCTGTCCCGCCTGACGGCCCGCAAACGCGCTGAGTTCATCCTCCGCCAGATGCAGATCGGCAGGTCGTTGAAGCTCATGGCGGGGGTGGTCGACTGTCTTCGCTGGTTGAACAAGAATGGCGTCTTGCTTTGGCATCGCGTCGAATGCCCAAGCCCTATACCCTGCGCGAACTGGACGATGTCACATGGGTGACGCTGGGCTGAACCTTTCGATGTTCGATCCCGAGCGGGTTTTCTGGTCGTTCGATCACGGCTTCAGCAAGCCGGACTCCGCAGCTCGCCTTTCGCTCTGCTCATAACCCGGCATGAGGCCGCAATGTCAGTCCCCGCGAAGCACTCATGGTCGGAGACCGACTCGACAACGACATTGAGCCCGCCCCGCCTTCGGCCGGGCTGACGTGGCAATTGACCGCGCGCCCGCGCGCGCAGCCAGGCGGCCAGTGGCGCGAGTTGACCGTACCGGTTGAAGACGAACCTGTAACCTGAATCCGGCAACGTTCCCGGCGTTCCTTCGCGGCTATTCCACCAGCCAGCTCTCACCTCGAACGGTGACAACCCGGTGCTCGCCCGCCATGCCCGGCAGCGCTGCTTCTTCAGGTTGAACCGTCCGTGGTCGCTCACATTGTGCAGGCACAGCACCCGAGTCCGCACCATCTCTGCTCTCGCGCAGCACGGCAAACACGCGCGCATCCAGATCCAGCACCTCCTGCCGCGCGTCGAGGCGCAAACGCCGGATGCGCCCGCCGCGTATGCAATAATTCCCTGAACCGCGCGAACACTTGCGCCCGTAACGACCCAGCGGATCTGCCAGTTCCGCCTACCAGTGCCGCGCGGGTGAATTTTCCCGATTGATCCGGCGGTTGCTGCCGGTCGGTCAGCACGGCGGCACGGTCGTTGCGCGAGCCGAATAGCGAGTGGAAATATATTCCCGGCACGCCCGCCAGCGCCAGCATGATCGCCTGCGCCACCATGAAACGGTTCACCTGTATTGCAATCGGCTCGCCCGCCGCCGGATCGATTGATCGCGTCGAAATAGACGATGTTCATCTCATACGGACTCTTTGTGCCGTCGGCGTTATGCTTGTAATTGATGAAGCCGCCGTGCGCCTGACAGCGTGCCACCAGGTGGTCAATCTCCGCCGTGCCGCAGAATCCCGCGCGCGGGATTCATCCCGATGCCGTCGTGCGACGCGAGGAAGTTGAAAAACGTCGTGCGGTCGGACGGCGCTTCCAGCAGTGCGCGGCCCAGCGGGTCAGGTGGGTGGCATCGCCACGCAGCGAGCGCGTGCAGCACCAGCGGCGGCAGGGCGAAGTTATAGACGAGTTGCGCCTCGTTCGTGCCGTCGCCGAAATACGAGACAGATTGTCCGCGTGCGGCACGTTGGTTTCCGTGATGAGCTGCACGTGCGGGCGCAACTTCGTCCAGCACGGCGCGCATCAGTTGGATGACGGCATGCGTCTGCGGCAGATGGATGCACGGCGTGCCGACTTCTTCCACAGATACGCGATGGCGTCGAGCCGGATGAACCGCGCGCCGTGCGCCATGTAGAACAGCAGCGCCTCCAGCAACGCCAGCAGTACGCGCGGATTCTTGCACGTTCACGTCCACCTGATCGGCGCTGAAGGTCGTCCAGACCTTCTCCGGCCCGCGCGCCGTTGGAAACTCCGTCAGCAACGGCAGCGCCCGCGGGCGGACGACCTGCGACAGGTCGGGCGTGCCCCTCAACGGTGATGAAGAAATCGCGGAACTCCGGTTCGTCGCGCCAGGAACCGCTGGAACCACTCGCCCTGCGCCGACAGTGTGGTTGAACACCGCGTCGAACATCAGGTCGAATCCTGCGCCGGAACCGCTCGATGTCCGCCCAGGTGCCGTATTCGCGGGGCCACCGCGCAATAATCCTTCACCGAAAACCCGTCGTCCGAGGACCACGGATAGAACGGCAGCAGGTGGTGAACGCCGCTCACCACGTCTCCTCAGGTGGTGTTCACAGAAGTCGGCCAGCGTTGCAGCGCGGCGCAACGCCCGGCTCCGTGACTTGGTCGGCATAAGTGGGATCAGCAGCGCGTCTGCGCTGCGTCAGGTCAGGAGTCCCGGCTTTCGCCGGTCCCCCTAGCGGCTGGGCGTGTCCCGGGAACCGTGGCTGAAGCCGCAGACTCGCAAGCGGAGCGCATCTCTCCGCATCAGCTTCCGCCAGCAATGCCGTCACTTCCTCCCGCCCCACACTTTCGCCGTAGAGCGAGCCTGTTCCAGTAGAACATGGATGGCCGGATTCTACCCTCGACATGAAAAATCTATTGAATGTCCCAGCCCCAACTTGGCGGACTTTCAGTCCATGAGCAGTTGCCTCCTCCTCACCATCGGCGAACCCAAACGCATCGGTTTCATCTCACGACGCGCTTTCACGGCGCGCACGGACGGGGTGACGCTGGAGGCGAAGAAGTGGGCGCACATTCTTCAGGGCATGGGGCATCGAAAAGTAGCTTCAGGGCGAGCCGGCCTGCTGGACACGCCCGTCGAGGTCAGCCACGAAATCCCTCTGGCTTACTTCAATCATCCCCGCGTCGCCGCCGTTTTGAGGACAGGTTGTCTTCGGCGTGAAAACCCGAGTCCGCGCCACCACCGACGAGATTCATGCGCTCAAGGAAACCTTGAAGGACGAACTCTGCTCAGTTCATTGAGCGGTTCAAGCTTGAGTGTGCTTTGATTCCACAGAAACATTCTCGCCATTCCCGGTGCACTATCTCCGCTAACGGCCTGACGATGACCGAGGTCATCGCCGAGACGAGCCCCTGCCCACGATCGCGCATCACCAACGATTTTGACATGGGGAACGCGAGCGGTTCGTCGTCAGCGCGGTCAACGATTACCTGCGCGCGGCGTTTCCCGGCGCGTTGCCGGGCGTGGAGCATGTGGTCATCAATTCGATGGCGCAAAAGGAGATGGCCCGCCGTTGCAGCCGTTCGGCGGTCATTATCCCCAATGTCTTCGACTTTGAAACGCCCGCCGGGCTGGACGAATACAACCGTGACCTCCGCCGCGAAATCGGCCTCGCCGACCACGACTGGTTCATCCTCCAGCCCACCCGCGTCGTAGCAATACGTGGCAG
>JAXHON010000041.1:0-9682 GCA_034519315.1 Cypionkella sp.
CCGGTCGACGTGATCCCTTTGTCTTTGGGGCGGTTGATGGTGCAATTGGTCAGGCGAAACACCGACCCTTCGATCCCTAGATTTATGCAGCTTGCATAGCCGCCGCACAGAAATTCCACATTGTTGATTTCAAATTTTGAATGTTTATCAAAGCCTGAAAAATCCAGCATGTATTGAAAGCGCGAAAAGGTCAGGGTGCGCGTGCCAGTCTGGAACAGCGGGCGCGAAATTTCCAGCGTGCCCGCACCGACGTTTTTCGAGGTGACGTAAACCTCGCGCCCCACGCCATTGCCCGAAATGCGCGCGCCCACGGGCACAGCGGCGATATTGGTGACGCCCCATTCAGTTGCAACGGGCAGAGGCGGCGTTAAAGGTGGCGGTGGATGTCACTGTTTCAGCTGTTCCAAGGGGCCCATCAATGGCGGTGATTTGCCCATTGGTGATTACGCGGCGCTGCTCGAAACTGGACAGGCCCGTCAGGGCAGCCACATCAATCGGCCCTGTCAATTCGACGCGCCGACCTTTTAGGTCTAGCTCGACATGGTCCGTAAAGAAATGCAGCGCTTGCAGCGCGCGCTTGAACCCCTCTAGCTCGCTGCCAAAGGCGCGGGCATAGGTTTCTAGGTTGAAGTCATGCGTGCAAGACAGCCGATTGGCGGCGGGCATGGTGATGGTGCCCTGAAGGCTTAGTGGATTGTCAAAGGTCATATTCCCGCCAAGATAGTAGGTGCCCGGCGAGACGATGACGGTCTTGCCCGCCGCTGCCGCATCGGCGGCATCAAAGGCGGCCAAATCGTTTGTGACCCCATCGCCAACAGCGCCGTAGTCGCGCACATCGACCCAACCAAACATATCGCTGTGGAAAATCGAAGTGACATCTTCGATGATAATATCGTCAATGCGCACCACTCCGCCCGAAGCGCCCGTCAAATCCAAACCCAAATGACCGTAAACGGGGGCCAGCCCCCAAATCATATCCACGCCAGAGCGATTGCCTGACCCAATGATTGCGCTGACGGTGACAACTTCGCCATAGTTGGTAAGGGCCACCGATGGCCCCGCCTGATCGGCCGAGGTGACATTGCTGCCATTCGCCGCAGCGGCATAGCCTGCAATGCGCACCAAAGGCAGCGCGCCGCTGATCGCCTTGACGCGGGCTGTGACGCGCAAATACAGGCCAGGCAGAAACGGGATTTGCTGAAAGGCGCGCAGCTTTTGGGTGGATTGCGTTTTTTGCAGCTCTAGGCAGCCTGCGAAATCTTGGTCATTGGGCACAAAGGCTGCGTTGGATTGGCCCAGATAGCTGCCTTGCCCGGGTCTGCCATCCTCGCGCGACCAAAGGTTTAGCCCTGCCGAAAACGCGGGCGGCATCAAAACCAACCCTTGGGTGATTGCCTTGTTCATTGCATGTCCCTTATCCAATTGCCCAAAATCGCAGGCGCGAGGATAGCCCACGCGCCATTGGGTCGCAAGGTGACCAAGTCGGCGTTAATTTGCCGCAACCCCTGCGCGCGGTGAAAAGCGGCGCGTGGCCGCTTGAACGGTGCAAAGCACTGCCTATGTGACAAAAGATGTAATTTCAAAGGGCGAAGCCATGGCAAAATCTCTGATTGATGCGCTGCTATCTGGGGCGCAAGACCTCACAAAGGGTGGCGGGCTGCAAGGTGCGGCGGGCGCGGCAAAAGGCGCGTGGGACAAGCAATCCACCCTAACCAAGGGCGCGATTGCAGGCGGTCTTTTGGGCGTTTTGCTGTCGGGCAATGCGCGCAAATTGGTGGGATCTGGGGTAAAGGTGGGCGGGGCGGCTGTGGTCGCGCGCTGGCCTATCGTGCCTATCAAGATTGGAAGGATGGCAAATCGGCCAGCGCAGAGGCAGATCCTGCGGCCTTGCCCGCCCCTTCGCCCGCCTTTTTGCCAGCCAGCGATGAGGGGCAAGAAGATCTTGCGCTGCGCCTTGTGCAGGCGATGGTTGCGGCCACCAAGGCCGATGGGCATGTCACCTCGGCCGAGCGGGGACGCATTTTGTCGCAATTGCCAAACCTTGGCTTGGGCGACGAGGCGCAGGCGCTGATTGCTGCCGAAATTGACGCGCCATTTGACGTGAACCGCATCGCCGCGCTGGCCCAAACCGAGGCAGAAGCCGCCGAGATTTATGCCGCATCTTTGTTGGTGATCGACCCAGAGGCCCCCGCCGAAAAGGGGTATCTGGCGATGCTGGCCGCGCGGCTGGGATTGGATGCGGGGCTGGTCGCGCATCTGCACGCCAAAACCGCCGCCTTGGCCTAAACCGCCGCAGACAAGGCTTGTCCGTCTGATGGCCTAAGGCGGCGCCATCTGCATGAGTCCAGTGGCGCGTGGCCCTTGCGGGGGCGGCGCGCGCGTGATTGTTTGCCCCATACAAATATCGGCAGCAGGGGCAGCTATGCGCGTTTTTATTAACGGCTTTGGGCGGATCGGGCGCACGGTTCTGCGGGCATGGGCGCGCGATACCGCCTCGCAAATGGGGCTAGAAATCGTTGGCATCAATGACATCGCAAATGCACAGATGTGCGCCTATCTGTTTGAATACGACAGCGTTTTTGGCCCCTACCCTGGCCAAGTGACATTGCAAGAGGGCGGCAGAGCCACGGCGTTGGTGGTGGACGGCCGCGCGATACCTATTCATCAAACCGCCGATTTGGCGCAGTTGGATCTGCGCGGCGTGGATGTGGTGCTGGAATGCACGGGGCGGGCGGGCACGCGCGATGTGGCGCAGCGCGGCATCACGGCGGGCGCGCGGCGCGTGCTGATCTCTGGCCCATCAGAGGCCGCCGATTTTACGGTGGTTTTGGGCGCGAATGATGATGCACTGGCGAGGCCAGCCCATCGTTTCGAACGCCTCTTGCACCACAAACGCCTTGGCCCCTTTGGTGCGTCTGCTCCACGACACCTGGGGCGTGGTGGCGGGAACCATGACCACGATCCACTGTTACACGGGCAGTCAGCCTACAACTGATGCCCCCGCCGCCGATTTTGCCCGCTCGCGCGCGGCGGCGCTGTCGATGGTGCCCACGACCACCTCGGCGCAGCGCCTGCTGGACCGCGTTTTGCCGCAAATCGCGGGGCGGATTTTGGGTTCAGCGGTGCGCGTGCCCACGGCCAGCGTTTCGGCGGTGGATTTGGCGGTGCTGCTGGCGCGGCCTGCCGGCGCGCGGCTTGAACGCGCTGCCGTAAGCGGCGGGGGGGTGTTATTGGCTGGACCGATCGCGCGCTGGTATCCACCGATTTGCGCGCGCGGCGCCGAAAGCATTGTCATGGCCCTGCCAGAAACCCGCGTTTTAGACACGCCAAACGGCCCCTTGCTGCGGGTTTTTGGGTGGTATGACAATGAATGGGGATTTTCAAACCGCACGATGATGGCGTGGCGTGTATGGGCAACACTGTAAGCCCTACTGTGATCGCCGCAAGAATTGACTCGATTTTTCCACACAGCTCATGCACATTTGCAGTTGTCCGCAATCGCGTTCGGTCCGATTCGTTTTTGCCGATAGCCAGTATTGGGCGCTGCCGATTTGATTATTGGTGATTCGGAGCAAGGCGTATCTTTATGGTCAGTTGGAGTTTCGCTGTTCGGGTTGCCGCCCTTTGGTGCGGCTTATGCCCTGCCGCGCAGGCGCGAAGAGGTCGGCACGGCCCAGCAGAGGCAGCGCGCGCAAAACCATTGGCTGGGGGCGTTTTTTCAACAATGATTACTGGACGATCGTTGGCATTCCTCGTCCTACACCATTTCGCGTTTGCGCGGGCCAGAATGGACGGGCAGCCTGCCCGATCGTTTTGGCAAAGTGGTGGAATTTCGCCTTCGTGCCGAGAATATCACGCCCGAATCCCTAGAGGCTCCTGCGGCCAAAGATCGCCGCTATGCGGGGGTTTTGGCGATGGGCTATCACAACCATTCGGCTAGTTCGCGCAGAGAGGAGCTGTCGCTTGGCGCGGATGTGGTGATGATTGGGCCCCAAAACACGCTAAGTCGGTTTCAAGATTACGTCCATGACGCAATTGGTTTGCCTGATGGCGCGGCCAGCTATGACGCGCAATTGCCCAATGCCGTGCATTTTCAAGGCACGGGCGAGGTGGGCCGCCCCATCGCATTGGGGTCAGTTGTCACGCTGCGCCCCTTTGTCGAGGGGCTGGTTGGATTTGAAACCTTGGCGCGCGCAGGGGCGGATGTCACCCTTGGCAATCTGGCCAAAGATGGGCTGATGCTGCGCGATGTGAATACAGGTCAGCGCTATAGCGCGGTGCAAGGGCCGCGCGGCAAAGGTCTAAGTCTGACATTTGGCGGTGATGTCGCCGCTGTGATGAGCAGCCAACTTTTGCCCAAAGGCGGCGGCGTAACAGCGCGCGATAGCCGTTCGCGCCTGCGTGCAGGGCTAAATTGGCAAGGCGAAAAATCCTTTGTGTTTTTCGGCGCAACCTACCTGTCGCCTGAATTTGAACAGCAAACGTGAAGGCCAAACCATTGGATCACTTAGCCTTTTGGTACGATTCTAGGCGCAAACTGTCAATAATATCGGGCGCTTGGCCCGCTTTGCCACATTTCTGCCATATTCTGCCATTTTAATGTTTCGTAATCAGAAACTATAAAAACGAGCAGGCATATCCATGAACTCGGGCTCTTTGGGCACGTTCGTCATATCTTGGGCGCAAACAGAAATAGACGGTGTGCAATCTGCGCCGATGTCATTGCTGGCAGTCGGGGCAACTTGGCGGTTTACGGGGCCAGTGGTGTGTGTGGACCGCGCGCAAGATGTGTTGATTTTGGATGGGGCAGAGGGGGCGGCTGACATGCGCCGCCGCGCCGCGCGCACGGTGCGCCGATTGGTGGGCGCAGCCGTAGGCCAGTCGCTGCAGGGCAGTGATGCGGCAGAGTTTGAAACGGGCCAGCTGCCCGAGCAATCATTCATCGTCACAGACGGGATGCAAAGCTATACGCTAACCCTGATCTGCGTGCCCGATACAGGCACGAATTTGCTGATGGTTTTGGGCGATTTGCCCCCTGCCGACCAAGATTTGTGGGTGGTGCGCGCTGCGGTTGATACCACGCATTCAGGCGCTGGGGCCGAAGTCGCGGGCGGGGTGATTTGCTTTACGCCCGGCACGATGATTGCCACCGAAACGGGCGCGCGCGCGATTGACGATTTGCAGGCGGGCGATCGCATTTTGACCCGCGACAATGGCCCGCAAGAAATTCTGTGGCGCGGGCACCGCCGCATGACGGGCGCGCGGCTGCATGTGATGCCGCATTTGCGCCCCATCCGTTTTGCCAGCGGCGCGCTGGGATTTGGACGGCCTGACCGCGAGTTGCTCGTCTCGCCGCAGCATCGTATGCTGATCAAAGGGCAGGCGGCGCTGGCGCTGTTCAATACGCCCGAAGTGCTGGTCGCAGCGCAAGATTTGGTCAATGATCGCACGATTATGGCGGATCGCACGTTGCGCGAAGTGACCTATGTGCACCTGCTGCTGGAGCACCACAACATCGTTTGGGCCAATGGGCTGGAGACGGAGAGTTTCCACCCCTCGAACACGGCGCTGGACACCGTGGCAGAGGATCAGCGCGCGGGCCTGTTGGAAATACTGCCCGAAATCGCGCAAAACCCCCATGCCTACGGCGATTACGCCCGCCGCAATATCAGCGGGGCGGAAGCCGCGATCTTGCGCCACGAGATGCGGCATTAGCGGCGATAGGGGGGCACGCCCCCCAAGCGCTGCGCGCTTTCCCCCGTAGGTATTTGGGCCAAAATGAAATGGGGTCAGGGCGGGCTGTTGACTCTGGTTTTTTGGCCTGTATAAGCGCGCAAGTCCCAGAGGCAGCTCTGGGTCTTTTTATTGGTGTTGGTGGCCCCCGCAAGGGGATGCCTGTCGGGTCGCAAGGCCAAAGGACAACGCCCTTTGTAACAGCCGCAACATTGAAGGAGATCAGCCGTGACCAAACGCACGTCTGCCAAGTACAAAATTGACCGCCGCATGGGCGAAAACATCTGGGGCCGCCCAAAGTCGCCTGTCAATAAGCGTGAATATGGCCCAGGCCAGCACGGCCAGCGCCGCAAGAACAAACTGTCGGATTTCGGCACCCAGCTGCGCGCCAAGCAAAAGCTGAAGGGCTATTACGGCGATTTGACCGAAAAGCAGTTCCGCAAAATCTTCACCGAGGCCGAGCGTGTGCGCGGCGATACGGGCGAGATGCTGGTAGGTCTGCTGGAGCGCCGTTTGGACGCAGTGGTCTACCGCGCCAAATTCGTGCCAACGATTTTCGCCGCCCGCCAGTTCGTGAACCACGGCCATGTGACCGTGAACGGGCAGCGCGTGAATATCGCGTCCTACCGCGTGAAAGAGGGCGACGTGATTGCCGTGCGCGAAAAGTCGCGTCAGCTGGCGATCATCATCGAAGCGCTGGATTTGGCCGAGCGTGACGTGCCCGATTACATCGACCTAGACCGCCAAAAGCTGGCGGCCACGTTTGTGCGCACGCCAAGCCTGTCGGATGTTCCATATCCTGTTCAAATGGAACCCAACTTGATCGTCGAATATTACGCCAAGAACTAAGGCGGGGCGTTATATCATTCCTGCCCGCAAAGGGCAGACTTGGGGGCCCACCAAACTTGGTGGGCCTTTTCATTTCTGGGCGCAGGGGCGGGGCCGCGCCGCCTATCGCGCTGCAAAATCGGAGGCCAATGACCCACCCTATCCACGCCCGCTTTGACGCGCCTGTTGTGATGATTGGTTTTGGTTCGATTGGACGAGGCACTTTGCCGCTGATCTTGCGCCATATCGAAATTGACCCTGCGCAGATGACGGTGATCGAGCCCAGCGCCGAGTTTGCCCATGTTCTGGCCGCGCATGGCATTGCGCATCTGCTTGCGGCGATCACGCCCGATAATTTGGTGGCCACGCTGGCCCCGCTATTTCCAAATGGGCGGGGCATGGTGGTGAACCTGTCGGTGGATGTCGACAGTATCGAGGTGATGAAGCTGTGCCAGCGTTTGGGCGTTTTGTATCTGGATACGGTGATCGAACCTTGGCCCGGCTTTTACTTTGACAGCCCGCTGCCCCATGCCGAACGCACCAACTATCCGCTGCGCGAAAAGGTGCGGGCGCTGGGGCGCGATTACATCGGCGGGCCGACGGCGGTGTCGTGCTGCGGGGCCAATCCGGGGATGGTGTCGTGGCTTTTGAAAGAGGCGATGCTGCGCCTTGCCGCCGATATGGGCGCGTCTGCGGATGCGCCAACCACCCGCGAGGGATGGGCCAGCCTGATGCAAAGCCTTGGCATCAAAGGCGTGCATGTGGCCGAGCGCGACACCCAAGTCTCCGCCCGCCCGCGCCCTAAAGGCGTTTTTGTGAACACATGGTCGGTGGATGGCCTGCTATCCGAGGGCTATCAGCCTGCCGAGCTGGGCTGGGGCACGCACGAGCCGCGCCTTCCTGCGCGCGGCCACCATTTTGACCATGGCGCGGGCTATGCCATTTGGATCGACCGCGCGGGCGCGGATACCCGCGTGCGCAGCTGGTGCCCCAGTGCGGGGCCGCAGTTCGGCTTTGTCGTCACACATAACGAGGCGCTGTCGATATCGGATTACTACACGGTATGGCAGGGCGGATCGGGCGGTGTTCCGCCCCACCTGCCATTATGCCTATCATCCCTGCCCCGATGCGATTTTGTCGCTGCATGAGGTGAACGGGTCAGGCATGCTGCCGCGCGAAAAGCATATCCTGACTGCTGAAGAAATCACCTCGGGCGGCGATGATCTGGGCGTTTTGATTTACGGCCATGGTAAAGGCGCGATGGTGGTATGGCTCGCGCCTGTCCAATGCGCAGGCGCGTGCGCTGGCCTGCAACGCACGGGCATGCAGGTGACATCGGCGGTGCTGGCGGCCATGGTTTGGGCGATTGAGAACCCGAGCGCTGGGTGTTTGTCGAGGCGGATGACATGGACCACGCCCGCTGCCTAGATGTGCAGCGCCCCTATTTGGGCAGTGTCGAGGCGCATTATACAGATTGGACGCCGCTGACCCATCGCATCAACCGCTTTGCCGAAGATCGCGACGACGCCGAGCCTTGGGCCTTTGTCAATTTTCTGGTGGACTGAAGTGCGGGCAGTGGGGCGGCGCTACACCTGCGGCCAAAAGGCACTGGCGAACTGGCGCGGGCGCGGCTAAAAGGCTGCATAGCAGCTTGGGGAATAGGTATGACCAGCGCACCGCGTCCACGTTCGGGCATTATGAAAATTGATTTGTATCAAGGGGGTAAGTCCGCCATTGCTGGCGTGGCGGCCCCGTTGAAACTGTCGTCCAACGAAAACCTTGCAGGCCCGTCGGACGCCGCGCGCGAGGCCTATGCGCCGCGCTGTGCATAAGCTGCATCTTTACCCCATCGACCGACCACGCCGCCCTGCGCGCCGCCATTGCCGATGTGCATGGGCTGGACGCGGAGCGCATCATCTGCGGCGTGGGCAGCGATGAGATTATCCATATGCTGTGCCAAGCCTACGGCGGCCCGCGCGCGCAGGTGATCCACACCCAGCACGGGTTTTTGATGTATCGCATATCCGCGCTGGCCTCGGGGGCGACGCCTGTCGAGGTGGCCGAAAAGAACCGCATCGTGGATGTGGCGGCGATTTTGGCAGCGATTACCGATGCAGACGCGGCTTGGTGATTTATTGCCAACCCTGCCAACCCCACGGGCACGATGCTGGGAATGGCGGCGCTGCGCCAAGCTGGCGGATGGCCTGCCTGCCCATGTGATTTTGGTGCTGGACGGGGCCTATGCCGAGTTTGCGGCGGGCTATGATGGCGGGGCGGCTTTGGTGACAGATCGCCCCAATGTCGTGATGCTGCGCACGTTCTCTAAGGCCTATGGTTTGGGCGGTTTGCGCGTGGGCTGGGCCTATGCGCCGCGCGCTGTGATCGAGGTTTTGAACCGCGTGCGCGGCCCGTTCAACCTGTCGAACGTGGCGCTTGATGGGGCCGAGGCGGCGATGCGCGACCAAGCCTATATTGCCGATTAGCGTGGCAGCAGTAGCGCGCGGGACCGCGCTATGGCTGCAGGGCGAGAATTGGTGACAAATGGGCATTGGCTGCGATGAAAGTCATGCCAACTTTGTGCTGGCACGGTTCAAAGACGAGGATGAGGCGCGGGCGGTGGATGCGCATTTGCAGGCTGCGGGGATCATCGTGCGGCATGTGGCGAATTACGGCCTGCCCCATGCCTTGCGCATCACCATCGGGGACGAGGCCGCTTGTCGCCGTGTGGCCCATTCGATAGCACTGTTCAAAGGGTTAAAGTGAGATGACCAAGGCCCCCATCTACAACCGCGTGGCCTTGATCGGGTTGGGGCTGATTGCATCTTCGATGGCGCATGCCATGCGCGCGCAGGGGCTGGCGGGGGAAATTGTGGGCTACTGCCAAAACGCCGCAAACCCGCGCGATTGCGCGGGATTTGTTTTGTGACCGCGTCTGCGAAACGGCGGCGCAGGCGGTGGCGGGCGCGGATTTGGTGGTGCTGGCCGTGCCAGTGGGCGCGATGGGGGCAATTGCCGCAGAAATTGGCCCGCATTTGGCGCTAGGGCCACGGTCACCGATGTGGGGTCGGTTAAGGTGGCGGTGGTGGAGGCGCTGGCCCCCCATATGCCAACAATACGTAAC
>JAXHON010000016.1:0-50579 GCA_034519315.1 Cypionkella sp.
GTCTTTGCACCTTCTAGCAGCGCTGCCTCCAAACTCAAGCTGTCCGTTTTCACATCGGTAAAAATATCCAAATCCCGCCCGCCCCCCTTGCACCTGCGGCCAAATGGTGCAACTAGGCGGCGTCAAACGATCCTTCCCAATGCCCATGGAGGCCCCAATGGAAATTCGCGAGGCGCTTACCTTTGACGATGTTCTACTTGTCCCCGCGGCCAGCAATGTGCTGCCTTCGGATGCCGATACATCGACATTTGTCACCAAATCGGTGCGCATGAATATCCCGCTGCTATCCTCGGCCATGGATACCGTGACCGAGGCGCGGATGGCGATTGCGATGGCGCAGTCTGGCGGCATTGGGGTTATTCACCGCAATCTGGACGTTGAGGCGCAGGCGCGCGAGGTGTCCCGCGTCAAACGTTTCGAAAGCGGGGTGGTCTATGCCCCCATCACTTTGACCGCCGATCAAACCATGGCAGATGCCAAGGTGTTGATGGAGCGGTATCAGATCACGGGTTTTCCCGTGGTCGATGGCGCAGGGCGTGTGGTGGGGATTGTGACCAACCGCGATATGCGCTTTGCCAGCGATGAGAAAACCCCCGTGTCCGCGATGATGACGGCGGAAAATTTGGCCATCCTGCGCGAACCTGTCGACCGCGAGGCGGCGATTGGCATGATGAAATCGCGCCGCATTGAAAAGCTGCTGGTGACGGACGGGCAGGGCAAGTTGACGGGCCTGCTGACGTTGAAAGACACTGAAAAATCGGTGCTAAATCCGCAGGCTTGCAAAGATGACATGGGCCGCCTTCGTGTGGCCGCCGCCAGCACAGTGGGGGACGCGGGGTTCGAACGCTCTTGCGCGTTGATCGAGGCGGGGGTGGATTTGGTGGTGATTGACACCGCGCATGGCCATTCCGAAGGTGTGGCCAAAGCTGTCGCGCGGATCAAGGCGCTGTCCAATTCTGTCCAAGTCATCGCAGGCAATGTCGCCACAGAGGAGGCCACGCGCGCGCTGATTGGCGCAGGCGCTGACGCCGTTAAGGTGGGCATTGGGCCAGGGTCTATTTGCACCACACGCATTGTGGCAGGCGTGGGCGTGCCGCAGCTGACGGCGATTATGGACGCCGCGCGCGGCGCAGGCGATGTGCCGATTATCGCAGACGGCGGCATCAAATTTTCGGGCGATTTCGCCAAGGCGATTGCGGCAGGCGCCTCTTGCGCGATGGTCGGCAGCGCGATTGCGGGCACGGACGAATCCCCGGGCGAGATGATTCTGTATCAGGGCCGCAGCTTTAAATCCTATCGCGGTATGGGCAGCCTTGGCGCGATGGCGCGGGGCAGCGCGGATCGCTATTTCCAAAAAGACGCCGCCAGCGATAAACTTGTTCCCGAAGGGATCGAAGGCCAAGTCGCCTACAAAGGCCCCGTGGCCACGGTGCTGCATCAAATGGTGGGCGGTCTTCGCGCGGCCATGGGCTATACGGGCAACCGCAGCATTGCCGAAATGCGCGCGCGCTGTGACTTTGTGCGCATCACGGGTGCGGGGCTAAAGGAAAGCCACGTGCATGATGTGCAAATCACCCGCGAAAGCCCGAATTACCGCGTGGGTTAAAACCACGGGGTGATTTGGGCCAGCGTCAAGGTGATCAGTACGCCATAAAAGTCAGCAGCACAGCTACGGCGGCCGCGGACGCTATCAAACCAGCAATGATGAAATAACCATCCCGTTCGGTCAGCGCCAGCGGCCATGATCAAAATCGCCAGCGCGGGCAGGGCATTGGCCAAGGGGATGGGCAGCATGATGATCAGACTGAGCGCCAGCATCAGCGCGCCCAAAATCCGCTGCGCGATGGGCGAGGTCACCCAAAACAGGCGCGGGTGCAGCATCCGCTCGATTTTGTCAAAATAGGGTTGGGCGCGGGTCAGCAGCGCCAGAAAACCCGCGCGCGGTATGGCGCGATTGGCAACAATGGCAGGCAACCATATGCCCCGCCCCAGCGTCATTTGCAGCGTCAACAGCATCAAGGGTGCCCCTGTGATCGCCGAGGTTCCAGGCAGGCTGGGCAGAATATTTGGCAAAGAGAACAGCACCAAAAGCAGGGCCAAGGCGCGGGTCTTGATCCGCGACACCAAATCAATAAGGCGAATATGGTCCTCGCCTTCTTGGCCCACAGCGGCCAAAAGTGCATGGGAAAGCGATTGGTCGGTATGGCGCGACATATTCATCGCTGCTACATGGGGGGCGCGGGCGCGAATGTGTAGGGCAATTGCGCGCTTTGGCGCAACTATTGAACGGATATTTGGAAAATGACCCCCTCTGCGCGCCTTTCCGCCGCTATAACGGTGCTGGACGCCATCTTGGCAGGCCAAACAGCCGAGGGGGCGCTGACCGCTTGGGGCCGTGCCAGCCGCTTTGCTGGATCGGGCGATCGGCACGCCGTGCGCGATTTGGTTTTTGATGCCCTGCGCTGCAAGCGCTCGTTCGCGGCGCAAGGCGGGGGGATGACAGGGCGCGGTCTGATTTTGGGCGGGCTGCGCGCGGGCGGGGCTGATGTTGCCGCTATAGAGGCGCTGTTCAACGGGCAGGGACATGCCCCCCACGGCATCGGCCCTGCTGATGAGGCGCGCCGTCCCGTCGCAGGCGAGGCGATGGATTTGCCCGATTGGCTGCTGCCCGAATTGGCGCGATCTGTGGCCGATGTGGGCCAGTTTGCCGCCGCGCTGATCGCGCGCGCGCCTGTGTTTTTGCGCGTCAACCGCGCCAAGACAACTTTGCTTGCTTTGCAAACGGAACTGGCGGCGCATGGGGTTCAAACGCAGCTGGTGCCATACTTGCAAGACGCATTGCAAGTTGTTGACGGCGCACGAAAATTAAGCGCGACCAACGCCTTGCAGCATGGTCTGGCAGAATTGCAAGATGCCGCATCGCAATCGATTGTTGCCGCAATATCCCTGCCCAAGTCGGGCCGCATCTTAGATTTTTGTGCGGGGGGCGGCGGAAAAACACTGAACATTGCCGCGCAACTATCTGATTCTAAATCAGTTATCTTGCAGGCCTATGATGCATTGCCCCGCCGCATGATTGATCTACCCGCACGCGCGGCCCGCGCAAATGCAGCGGTGCAGATTTTACAAACTTTACCAGATTTTTCTGATTTTGGTACAAAAACAAATGGTTATGATCTTATATTAACAGATGTTCCATGCTCTGGCTCGGGATCTTGGCGGCGTGATCCGATGGGGAAATGGGCTTTGACGGCGCAGAAGCTGGACGAGGTTTTGGCCTTGCAAGCCCGCATTTTAGACCAAGCAGCAGCCATGGTTTCACCCAGCGGGCAGCTGGCCTACAGCACCTGTTCAGTTCTAAATTGCGAAAACGAAGACCAGATTGCCAGCTTTTTGCAGCGCAATTCACGGTTTAAGTGCCGCAAGATGCAGCGCTTTGGCCTTGGCAATTTGGCCCAAGATACCACGGGCGGCGATGGGTTTTTTCTGGCAATTATGAACCGCATTTCAACCAATGGTTGATATGCGCCCAAAGCGGCATTAGGATCAAGGCAGATGCGCAAAGCGTCCCTGCGTTAGCGCATTGTTAACCACTTTTGCGTAGCTTGGTGACAGCCAAGCGCTGCCATATTTTGAAGATGATCCAACCCTGCGAACCTGACGCGCGCCACAATCGCAACCCTTGATCGGAGATATAGTGATACCCCGCTTTCCCGATGTTCTTCCCTTTTTGCGCAAACCTTTTGGGCAGGCTGCCCGCCTGATGTCGCTGGCGCAGCAGCGCGCATCAGTGCCTTTGGCAATGGTTGTCGCGGGCGCGCTGGTGCAAATCGCAGCGCCGCGATTGGCCCAAGGCCCTTTGCATAGCGTCGTTTTGGGTTTGGGGCTTGTTTTGCTTGTCTATGGTGCGGGCAGATTTCTGTTTGTCATGCGCGCGGCGGCACAAGGCGGCTCTGCTGTCCCTGCCGCCGTCATGGATTTGCTTTTGCAAGATCCTTCGGCAACCATCATCACGCGGCAAAATGGCATGATTTCGGCGTTTAACGCCAGCGCCGTGCCCCTGTTTTCGCACGGTGCTTTGGCCAAGCAAACCCATATTGCCAGCTGCCTTGCGGCCTTTGCTGCCAGTCCTGCCCCTGTTGTGGCCAAACTGATCGCACGTGCGCTGGCGCATGGCAGCGCTGTTGACGACATTCAATCTCACATCCAATCCCATGGGCAAAGCCTGCGGATAACGGTTCTGCGGGTTCAAAGCAGCGATGCGTTTGTCTGGCGATTTGATGCAGGGGGGGGCGGAAAAACCAAAACAATGGGCGCCGAGGGCATCAGCCTGCCCATGCTGACGGCCAACAAGGCAGGGGTTGTATTGTTTTGCAACACGGCGCTGCGAAATTTGCTTGGGCGGCGTCCAAAATCGCTGGCAGATATTGCCAGCCCAGAGCAATGGCGCACCAGCGAAGAGATGCTGGTGAAGGCAGCAACTGGCGAGGTTTCCGTTTTGCTGGTGGAATTGCCCTCGCAGGGGCAGCGGCGCGAAATTTATCTGTTGCCGTTGCCAAAATCGGCAGACGAAACAGATGCAGGCAGCGCCGATTATGAAGATATTCCCGTGGCCCTGATGACCTTTGCACCCGATGGGCAGCTGCGGTTTGCCAATGCAGCTGCGCGCGAAATTATCGCACCTATGTCCCAAGATGCCAGCTATTTTCACGACATGTTCGACGCCCTTGGCCGGCCCGCCTCGGATTGGCTGGCCGATGTGATCGAGGGGCGTTTGCCTATGGGCAGTCAAGTGGTGCGACTGAGCAAAAGCCCATCCGATGGGCCAAGTTTTGTGCAAGTCACCCTGCGGCGGATGGTGCAGCAGGCCCGCCCGTCAGTACTTGCGGTGATTCAGGATGCGAATGCGCTAAAAACCTTAGAGGAGCAATTTGTCCAAAGCCAGAAAATGCAGGCGATTGGGCAGCTTGCGGGCGGGGTGGCGCATGACTTTAACAATCTTTTGACTGCGATTTCGGGCAACACTGACTTACTGTTGCTGCGCCACGCGGGGGACGATCCCAGCTATCCTGATCTGATGCAAATCCGCCAAAACGCCAACCGTGCGGCTGCGCTGGTTGCGCAGCTTTTGGCCTTTTCACGCAAGCAAACGCTGCAACCCGAATATCTGGATATGCAGGACGTGTTCTCTGAGTTGACGCATTTGCTTAATCGACTGGTCGGGGAAAAGCTGCGGCTGCTGCTGACCCATGGCGACGGAATTGGCACAATCCGCGCAGATCGGCGTCAGCTAGAGCAGGTGATTGTCAATCTGGTTCTCAACGCACGCGATGCTATGGCGCAAGGCGGCACCATATCGCTGACAACCCACGCCGTGCACCTTGCGCAGCATTTGCAGCGCGACCGCGCCATCGTACCTGCGGGTGATTATGCCAAAATCAGTATTTCCGACACGGGCACGGGCATGCCAAGCGAGATTTTGCACAAAATATTCGAACCCTTCTTTACCACAAAAAAGGCGGGTGAGGGCACGGGACTGGGGCTATCCACAGCTTACGGCATTGTCAAACAATCGGGCGGGTTCATTTTTGTGGATAGCAAATTGGACGAAGGAACCACCTTCACGCTGTATTTTCCCATCCATAACCGCCCTGTAGGCGAGGCGGCCGCGCCGCCCAAACCCGTCTCGATCCGTCAAGGAGAGGGGGTTGTTTTGCTGGTCGAGGATGAGGCCCCCGTGCGCGCCTTTGCCGCCCGTGCGCTGCGCCTGCGCGGATATACCGTGCTAGAGGCGGCAACGGGCGAAGAGGCGCTGGACAGTTTGCGCGATAGCGGTGTGCAGGTCGATCTGTTCATCTCTGATGTGATCATGCCAGGTATGGACGGGCCGACATGGGTGCGTGAAGCGCAATTGGTGCGCCCTGATATTCCTGTTATCTTTGTCTCGGGCTATGCCGAAGATGTGATGAGCGAGCATCAAGCGCGCATTGCCAATTCCACGTTCCTGCCCAAACCGTTTTCGCTGGCCGATCTGACGCTTGCCGTGCAGGAAAAATTGCTAAATGGGGCGGCAACTTGACCAGAAAAACAGACATTTTTCAACAATTTTGCCGAAAACTCACGATTCGCGTCGTTGAATTAGAACTTTGTTAACCAACCATGCGGCAGGATGATTCTACTAATTTTCGTAAAATGTTCTTGTTTTGTATGCGGCTATCGTGCATGAATGAGAAACAAAGGCGGAACATTGACGCAGAACGCGGCGGGGCGATAGTCCTTGCGGCCTTGTGAAAAGGGAAACAAAATGGCAGTTGCAAATCTGTTGGAATTCACGGGAAAAAACGGCATGGACAAGGGTAACCAGCAAACAAAAGGCGCTGGAATCGGCGCTGGCGCAGATCGAACGGCAATTTGGCAAAGGCTCGATCATGAAGCTGGGGGCCGATAATGCTGTGATGGATATTGAGGCCACGTCGACGGGCAGCCTTGGGCTGGACATCGCGCTTGGCATCGGTGGATTGCCGCAGGGACGGATCATCGAAATTTACGGGCCGGAATCCTCGGGCAAGACCACGCTGACGCTGCATGTCGTGGCCGAGGCGCAGAAAAAAGGCGGCGTTTGCGCCTTTGTTGACGCCGAACACGCGCTTGACCCCGCTTATGCCCGCAAATTGGGCGTCAATCTGGACGAACTTTTGATCAGCCAACCCGATACGGGCGAGCAGGCGTTGGAGATTGTCGATACTTTGGTGCGTTCGGGTGCGGTCAATGTGATCGTGGTCGATTCGGTTGCGGCCCTTGTGCCCAAATCGGAAATCGAAGGCGATATGGGCGATATGCAAATGGGGTCGCAGGCGCGTCTGATGTCACAGGCCATGCGCAAACTGACAGGTTCGATTGGAAAATCGAACTGTATGGTGATTTTTATCAACCAGATTCGCATGAAAATCGGCGTGATGTTTGGCAGCCCAGAAACCACCACAGGCGGCAATGCGCTGAAATTCTATGCAAGCGTGCGTCTTGATATTCGCCGCATCGGCGCGATCAAAGACCGTGACGAGGTGATCGGCAACTCCACCCGCGTCAAAGTGGTGAAAAACAAAGTGTCGCCGCCCTTCAAAGAGGTGGAATTTGACATCATGTATGGCGAGGGCATCTCAAAGGTGGGCGAGTTGGTGGATATTGGCGTCAAGGCGGGCGTTGTGGAAAAATCAGGCAGCTGGTATTCCTACAAGGACGAGCGCATCGGCCAGGGCCGCGAGAATGCCAAATCTTTCTTGCGCCAAAATCCCGCCATTGCGCTGGACATCGAGGATAAAATTCGCGGCGCCAATGGGCTGGATTTCCGCTGATGGTGACGACCCTAGGATTTTGACGATTGATTCGAGCCTCGTCAGGCAGATTAGGGCCAGAATCCGCAGATCTGGCCCTATTTTTTGAAGAAATTATCCCCGCGCCCGTGGACAGCCTCCACCTGCGCCGTTAAAGCCTTAAGACCAGGATCTTTTGCTGGAGTAGCCCATGGCCTCGCTGAATGACATCCGCGCCACCTATCTCAATTTCTTTGAACGAAACGGCCATCAAAAGGTGGACAGCTCTCCCTTGGTGCCGCGCAATGACCCGACCTTGATGTTCACAAATTCGGGCATGGTGCAGTTCAAAAATTGCTTTACGGGCGTTGAAACCCGCCCCTACAAACGCGCGACAACCGCGCAAAAATGCGTGCGCGCGGGCGGCAAGCACAACGATCTGGACAATGTCGGTTACACCGCGCGCCACCATACGTTCTTTGAAATGCTGGGAAATTTCAGCTTTGGCGATTATTTCAAGGAACAGGCGATTGGCTTTGCTTGGGAACTGCTGACAAAAGATTTCGATCTTCCCGCGAACCGTTTGACCGTTACCGTCTACCACACCGATGACGAGGCGGCGAATCTGTGGAAAAAAATCGCAGGTCTGCCCGATGATCGCATCATCCGCATCGCCTCCGATGACAACTTTTGGCGTATGGGGCCAACGGGGCCTTGCGGGCCTTGCACCGAAATTTTTTATGATCACGGCGATAAAATCTGGGGCGGCCCGCCTGGCAGCGCGGACGAAGACGGCGACCGCTATATCGAAATTTGGAACAACGTTTTCATGCAAAACGAACAGTTTGCCGATGGCACGCTGAAACCGCTGGACATGCAAAGCATTGACACGGGGATGGGGCTAGAGCGCATTGGCGCGCTCTTGCAAGGCAAGCATGACAATTACGACACCGATCTTATGCGCGCGCTGATCGAGGCATCGGCCAATGCGACCAGCGCCGACCCTGACGGTCCTGGCAAAACCCATCACCGCGTGATTGCCGACCATCTGCGCAGCACGTCATTCCTAATTGCCGATGGCGTGACCCCCTCGAATGAGGGGCGCGGCTATGTTTTGCGCCGTATCATGCGCCGCGCCATGCGCCACGCGCATATGCTGGGCGCGGCCGATCCTGTGATGCACCGCCTTGTTCCTGCGCTTGTGGCACAGATGGGCGCGGCCTATCCCGAACTGGCCCGCGCGCAAGGGATGATTGAGGAAACCCTGCGTCTGGAAGAAACCCGCTTCCGCACCACGCTGGACAGGGGCCTGCGCCTACTGGACGACGAGCTTGCCCGCATTCCGGATGGGGCCGATCTGCCGGGTTCTGCGGCATTCAAACTGTATGACACCTACGGTTTTCCGCTGGATTTGACCCAAGATGCGCTGCGCGAGCAGGGGCGCGGCGTGGATACCGCAGGGTTCGAGGCCGCTATGGAAGAACAGCGCGCCAAGGCTCGCGCCTCGTGGTCTGGTGCAGGCGGCGCGGCGGATGCGGCGATTTGGTTCGAAATCGCCCAAGAGGCAGGGCCAACCGAGTTTCTGGGCTACGACTTGGAAGAGGCTGAGGGGCAGATTGTTGCCCTTGTCAAAGACGCCGCAAAGGTTGCCGAGGCTGCGGCGGGCGATGAGATCGTGATCATTGTCAACCAAACACCGTTCTACGCAGAAAGCGGCGGGCAGGTGGGGGATATTGGATCGTTCCAAACCGCAACAGGCCGCGCCGAGATCACCGACACCCGCAAGGTTCAGGGCGTGTTTCAGCACATCGCCCGCGTCACTGAAGGTCACATCAAGCCCGCTCAGGGCGCAAAGCTGATGGTTGACCATGCGCGCCGCAGTGCCATTCGCGCCAGTCATTCTGCCACCCACCTTTTGCACGAGGCGCTGCGCCGCGCGCTGGGGGATCATGTGGCCCAAAAGGGCAGCCTGAACGCCGATGGCCGCCTGAGGTTCGACTTTTCGCATTCCGCCGCCATGTCAGACGCCGATCAACGCGCCGTCGAGGCAGAGGTGAATGCCTTTATCCGCCAGAACACCGCTGTTGAAACGCGCATCATGACCCCCGACGATGCCCGCGCCTTGGGTGCGCAGGCCCTATTTGGCGAGAAATACGGCGAAGAAGTGCGCGTTGTGTCGATGGGCCGTTTGGACGGCTCGAATAAGGGTGCGGATAGGGCGACCTATAGCCTAGAGCTGTGCGGCGGCACCCATGTGGCGCGCACGGGGGATATTGGGTCTTTCGTACTATTGTCCGACTCTGCCTCTTCGGCGGGTGTTCGCCGCGTTGAGGCACTGACGGGGCAGGTGGCGCTGGATTATCTGCGCGAGCAGGACAAGCGCTTGTCAGATGTGGCAAATGCCCTGAAAACCCACGCGGGTGATGTGCTGGCGCGCGTCACCGCACTGGCCGAAGAACGCCGTGCTTTGGCAAATGAGGTGGCGCAACTGCGCCGCGATTTGGCGATGGGCGGCGGGGCCAAGGGCGCAGCAGAGGCGGAAATCATCAACGGAATCAAACTGATCGCGCAGACCGTCGCGGGCGTGTCTGGCAAAGATCTGCCTGCGCTGATCGACCAATACAAGGCGCAGATCGGGTCTGGCGCGGTGGTGCTGATTGCCGATACTGGGGCCAAACCAGCCGTGGCCGCAGGGGTTACGGCGGATTTGACGGATAAAATTTCCGCCGTCACCTTAGTGAAGGCCGCCGCCGAAGCCTTAGGTGGCAAGGGTGGGGGCGGCCGCCCCGATATGGCGCAGGCGGGTGGGAATGACTTTGCGCAGGCCAACGCGGCCCTTGCCGCCGTGCGCGCAGCTATGAAAGGATAAGCCATGCCAACCGCCCTATGGATCGCCCATGTCGAGGTATCAAATCCCGAGGCTTACGCCGAATATGCCAAGGGCGCGACGGTGGCCATCGCGGCCCATGGCGGCGTATTCTTGGCGCGCGGTGGCAAATATGTGCAGCTAGAGGGGCAGGGTCGCGCGCGCAATGTGGTGGCGCGGTTTCCCTCGCTTGACGCAGCTGTCGCGTGCTATCACAGCGCCGAATATCAAGCGGCCCTACAGCACGCCAAAGGTGCCAGCACCCGCGATTTGATGGTGGTCGAAGAGGTTGGGGAATGAATTTCCAATAATTTAAAATATTTCGGAATTAATTCCCTTGCATCTGCATTTTTTCGGTATATTCTTTTGCGTGATGTTTTTGATGCGCGGAAGGATTAACCCATGTGCCGCTGGGCTGCCTATATCGGAGCGCCGATCTTTTTGGACGAAATCATCGCGCGGCCTGAAAATTCGTTGATTCATCAAAGCCTTGATGCGAGGCAAGGCCATACCCCTGTCAATGCCGATGGCTTTGGCGTGGCATGGTATGCTCACAAACCCGAACCTGGCCTGTTTCGCGATGTTATGCCCGCTTGGGCCGATGCCAATTTGGGCAGCCTAACCCAGCATGTCCGTGCGCGGCTGTTTCTGGCCCATGTGCGCGCGGCAACGGGCACGGCGACCAGCCGCAACAATTGCCATCCTTTTGTGCATGGGATTTGGTCGTTTATGCACAATGGGCAGGTGGGCGGTTTTGCCCAGATGCGCCGCGATGCGGATATGCTGATCCCCGATGCGCTATATGCAGCGCGGCGCGGCGCAACTGATTCCGAGGCGCTGTTTTTGGTGGCGCTGGCCGCTGGTTTGCAGGAAAATCCTCGCGCTGCGCTGGAAATAGCCGCGGCTAAGTTTACCAAATTGGCGCAGCAAAAGGGCACCTTGCCCCAGTTGCGGCTAACAGCCGCGTTATCGGATGGGCAGCGTCTGTATGCGGTGCGCTATGCCAGCGACGATGCAGCGCCCAGCCTTTTTTACCGTTGGTCAGATCGTCTGGGCGGTTATGCCGTGGTGTCCGAACCGCTAGATATGTCCGAACAGGGCTGGCAAGAGGTGACAAGTGGCAGTTTTTGCGTCTTTGAGGGAGATCGGGTTACAATAACGCCTTTTACCCCTCAAGATGCGTTGCATATAGCCTAGTTTGGAAGGATCCAATGTCGTCTTTTCATAGGTTGGATCGTCCCATTTCCCTTTAATCCCCCTTGCGCGAATTGCGCTTGCGGTCATTCGGGTCCAGCTAGCGTTTGCGCATCCGCACCGATTTTGGGGTCACTTCGACCAGTTCATCATCGTCGATATAGGAAATGCACTGCTCCAGTGACAGTTTCACAGGTGTCGTCAGGCGCACTGCCTCGTCCGTGCCCGATGCGCGCACGTTGGTCAGCTGTTTGCCCTTTAGCGGGTTCACTTCCAGATCATTATCGCGGCTATGTTCACCAATGATCATGCCCGTATAGACATTTTCTTGCACGCCGATAAAGAAATGGCCGCGATCTTCCAGCTTCCACATCGCATAGGCCACCGATTGGCCTGTTTCCATGGAAATCAGCACGCCTTGACGGCGCCCCTCGATTGCGCCCTTGTGTGGCGCCCAGCCGTGAAACACGCGGTTCAAAACCCCAGTTCCGCGCGTATCGGTCATGAACTGGCCGTGATAACCGATCAAACCGCGCGAGGGCACATGCGCAATAATGCGCGTTTTGCCCACGCCTGCGGGCTTCATTTCGACCAAATCGCCCTTGCGCGGGCCCGTCAGTTTTTCGATCACGGGGCCAGTATAGTCATCATCCACGTCGATGGTCACTTCCTCAATCGGCTCGTGGCGCACGCCGTCGATGTCTTGGTACAAAACGCGTGGGCGCGAAATGGACAGCTCGAACCCTTCGCGGCGCATGTTTTCAATCAACACACCCATCTGCAATTCGCCGCGCCCTGCCACGTCAAAGGCATCGCCGCCGGGGGTGTCGGTGACCTTGATCGCCACGTTCACCTCGGCCTCGCGCATCAGACGCTCGCGGATCACGCGCGATTGCACCTTGGTGCCCTCTTTGCCCGCAAGCGGGCTGTCATTGATACCAAAAGTGACCGAAATTGTAGGCGGATCAATGGGCTGGGCAGGGATGGGCGTTGTCGATATCCAGCGCGCAAAGCGTGTCGGCCACAGTCGCCTTGGTCATGCCTGCAAGGGTCACAATATCGCCCGCCTCGGCGGCATCAATCGGGGTTTGCACCAGGCCGCGGAAAGCCAGCACTTTGGATACGCGGAATTGTTCGATGCGCTCGCCGTCGCGCGACAGGGCCTTGATCGTCTCGCCAGCCTTTAGCGTGCCCGCTTCGACGCGGCCCGTCAGAATACGGCCAATGAACGGGTCAGCAGATAGGGTGGTGGCCAGCATCTGGAAAGGTTCGGCCCGCCGCGCCACTTGCGCAGGCTGGGGCACGTGTTTCAGCACCAGATCAAACAGCGCCGACAAATCCTTGCGCGGGCCATCCAGTTCGGTATCGGCCCAGCCAGAGCGCCCCGAGGCATAGAGATGCGGGAAATCCAGCTGCTCATCCGTCGCGCCCAAATTGGCAAACAAATCAAAGACTTCGTTCAATGCACGGGCAGGCTCTGCGTCGGGTTTGTCGACTTTGTTCAACACCACAATCGGGCGCAGACCCAGCGCCAGCGCCTTGGAGGTCACAAATTTGGTTTGCGGCATCGGCCCTTCGGCCGCATCGACCAGCAGCACCACACCATCCACCATCGACAGGATCCGCTCCACCTCACCGCCAAAATCGGCGTGGCCGGGGGTGTCGACGATATTGATGCGCATGCCCGACCATTCCAGCGAGGTGCATTTGGCCAGAATGGTGATGCCGCGTTCGCGCTCGATGTCATTGCTGTCCATCGCGCGTTCGGAAACGGCTTGATTTTCGCGGAAACTGCCCGATTGCTTTAGCAATTCATCGACAAGGGTGGTTTTGCCATGGTCGACGTGCGCGATAATGGCGATGTTGCGAAGCTCCATCGGGCGTTCTCTTTTCAAATATTTCCAGTTGGCTGCGCCTTACACGGGCGCGGGGCGAATTGCCAGCCCTTTAGCGCGCGATATAGCGATCGCGCGCATGGTTCAGCGCAATCACCATATTCACCACCAAAGCGCCCAGCGCCGAATAGGCCACTTGGGGCAGGGGCAGCAGCGCCAAGGCAGCGGCAAAAATAGCGGCGTCGACCAGCATCTGCGTAAATCCAGCGCGAAACCCTGTTTTATCTTGCAACCACAGCGCCACAATGCCGATGCCGCCCAGGCTCGCCCCATGGCGAAACAGTGCCAGCAGCGCCGATCCCGTGGCAAAGCCAAACAAAATCGCGCCGATGGCGGGGTGCAATGTGTCAAAACGGATATAGCGCGGCAATAGTTCGGACGCAGCAGAGAGCAGGGCCACAGCAATAAAGGTCTTGACCACAAAGGCGCGGCCAATGCGCCGATAGCCCAGCCAGTAAAACGGCAGATTCACGGCGAAAAATACAGGGCCAAAAGCCCATCCCGTGGCATAAGAGATCAGCAGCGCCAGCCCCGCCGTCTGCCCCGTCACCAGCCCCAAATGCGACAGGATGATTATGCCAAAACCGGCCATAAACGCGCCAAAGATCAGGCCTTGGGCATCGTCCAGTAGGCTGTGTTCTGGCGCGTTTATCATGGTTCAAATCCAACAGCCAAGCAGGGGTTTCGCACCCCCGCGCCGCTGCCCGCAGCGGCTTCTCCGTGGCATATTTTTTGGAAAAAAGAAGCAACGACATTTTAATCAAATTTGCGCTTCTCTTTTCCCAAATATCCGCAGGTGGAGCGCGAGGGGGCGCGGCCCCCTGGGCCCTAGCCGACAAGCGCCTTGTTCAGATATTCATCGACCTTTTCCAAGTAGCCCATCGTGGTCAGCCATTTTTGATCGGGGCCAACCAGCAGCGCCAAGTCTTTGGTCATCCAGCCGTCTTCGACTGCGTCCACGGTCACCTTTTCCAACGTGGTGGGTTAGGCCCGCATCAGCTTAGACGTTGCCGTTCCAGCTTCGCGCCCGGTGCTTTTAGGCTCGCCCGGCCCCACGCAAAAATCGACGCGACCGAATTGGGGTCGATGTCGCCTTGCCCTTTTGGTGTTCGCGGTAGTGGCGCGTTACGGTGCCATGGGCCGCTTCGGCCCCCACGGTTTTGCCATCGCGGAGTAACCAGCATTCAAGTCATCAGGCCAAGTGAGCCGAAAACTTGAGCAACAGTGTCAGACTGAACATCGCCGTCGTAATTTTTGCAGGCCCAAACAATAGCCGCCCGACCATTTCATGGAGCCGAGGCAACTATATCGTCGATCAAGCGATGTTCGTAAGGTGATGCCGTCGGCCTTTGAACCTGATTCTTCAAATTCTTCGGCGTAAACCTTGGCGAAGATGTCCTTAAATCGGCCATCATAGGCCTTGAGGATGGTGTTTTTGGTCGAGAGGTAGACAGGCCAGCCCTTCAGCAAGCCATAGTTAAAGGACGAGCGGGCAAAATCATGGATACTGTCATCCAGATTATACATGCCCATGTAAACGCCCGCCGAAGGGGCGGAAATAGAACGTTCTTTTTCACGACCGTGCCGTCCGCGCCCACGAATTCACTCGTCAGTTTTCCCGCGCTGGGGAAATGGAAATCGGTGGCGCGGTATTGATCGCCAAAGGCGTGGCGACCGATCACGATGGGTTTTGTCCAACCAGGAACCAAGCGGGGCACGTTTTTGCAGATGATAGGCTCGCGGAAAATCACGCCGCCCAGGATGTTGCGGATCGTCCCATTTGGCGATTTCCACATTTGCTTTAGGCCAAACTCTTCAACGCGTGCCTCGTCAGGGGTGATCGTCGCGCATTTCACGCCAACGCCGTATTTCTTGATTGCCTCGGCCGAATCGATGGTGATTTGGTCATTGGTGCGGTCACGCTCTTCGATGCCAAGATCGTAGTATTTCAGATCAATATCCAAATAGGGCAGGATCAGCTTTTGCTTGATGAAATCCCAGATGATGCGGGTCATCTCATCGCCGTCAAGTTCGACGACGGGATTGGCGACTTTGATTTTGGTCATGGCGTGCCCCTTGGTTGAATGGTTGCAAAGGACATAACGGAAAATGGCGCGCTTGGGAAGATAGTATACAGCGGTATACCGAACTAATTCATCCTAAATTAGCTGCGAAAAAACGGCGCGCATTTCGCGCCAATCCATTCCCACAAGGCAGGCGCGCCGCGCGCGATTTTTGTGCCAACGCGGCTGTGCAGTTGGTCTTGGGTGACCCGATAGGTCACCCAAGTGCCGCCGCCCGATTGCAAATTCGCCATCACAGGCTGCACGCGGTCAAGCGATTTGGCAAAAATGGCGTCGGGGGTTTGGGCCGCCTCAAATTCATCCCAAAGGGCGCGAAACGGCGCGCCGATATCGGGGGGCAGCAGGCCAAAGATGCGGGTTGCGGCGGCCGCTTCGGCCTCTTGCACAGATGTGCTAGAATGAGCGGTGCCTTGCGCCGAATGGATCGGCACATCGCCCACGTCAATTTCCACTAAATCGTGCAAAATCAGCATTTTGATCACGCGGGTGATGTCCACATCTGGCGCGGCTTGATCTGCCAGAACCATCGCATACAGCGCCAAATGCCAGCTATGTTCGCCCGAATTTTCAGGGCGCGATCCGTCAACCAATGTTGTCGCGCGCAAGACAGACTTCAGCCGATCCGCCTCGTTCAAAAAGGCAAATTGCGCCTCTAGGCGCGCGTTCAATGCCCAGCGTCCATGTGTATGGTCGGCCCCGTGCGCCCTTCGCGTTTGGCCTGCAAGGCGGCCTGCATAAAGGCGCGCGCTTTGCGTTCGGCCAGCAGGCCGCGCATGGCGGAGTTGTAAATTTCCTGCGTGGTCGGCGACATATCCAGCAGCACTTTGGAGATCTTTTCGTGAAAACGATCATCCCCCAGCTCGTCCATGGCGGCGATCACATCACGCGCCAGTGTGTCGCACAGATCATGAATCAGGGACATGGCCTACCTCGTTTGTTCGGTCAAACGGCGTTTGACGTAAGACGATACTGTATCCAGCATCGGCTTCATATGCGCCTCTTCGTCTTTGAAAAAGTGATCTGCGCCCTCGACCACTTCGTGGGTGATGGTGATGCCCTTTTGTTCGTGCAGTTTGTTCACCAAAGACACGGTATCTTTCGGCGGGGCCACCTTGTCGGCGCTGCCGTTGATGATCAGGCCCGATGCGGGGCAGGGCGCAAGAAAGCTGAAATCATACAGGTTCGCAGGCGGCGCGACCGAGATAAACCCCGTAATTTCAGGCCGCCGCATCAGCAGCTGCATCCCAATCCACGCGCCAAAGGAAAACCCCGCCACCCAGCAATGTTTGGCGTTTTGGTTCATCGTTTGTAGGTAATCCAGCGCCGAGGCGGCATCCGACAACTCGCCGATGCCTTCGTCATATTCGCCTTGGCTGCGCCCCACACCGCGAAAATTGAACCGCATCACGGTGAAGCCAAGGTTATAAAACGCATAATGCAGGTTATAGGTCACTTTGTTGTTCATCGTGCCGCCATAGGCGGGGTGCGGGTGCAGGATGATGGCAATCGGCGCGTCGCGGTCTTTTTGCGGATGGTAGCGCCCTTCCAGTCGTCCTTCGGGGCCAGAGAAAATCACTTCGGGCATATCCGCACCTTTATTATCGCTTGCGCGAATTGTTGACAAAATCGCTTGCCTAATTTAGAGCGGTTCTAAATCGGCTGGTATCAGCGCTGTGCTCTGTTACGGTGGGCGGGGGCGCGCGTCAATCAAAACCATTTCTTTGGGGGGAATCGCCATGAAGCTGTCGACCAAAGGGCGCTATGCCATGCTGGCCTTAACCGATTTGGCGCTGGCCCCGCAGGGCGGGTTGATGACCCTATCGCAAATCGCCGAAAGGCAGGATTTGTCTTTGCCTTATCTTGAGCAGTTGTTCGTCAAGTTGCGCCGCGCAGGGCTGGTGGAGGCCGTGCGCGGGCCGGGGGGCGGGTATCGCTTGGCACTGTCACCCGACACGATTCGGATCAGTCAGGTGCTGGAAGCAGTTGAGGAAACTGTCGATGCGATGCACACAGGGGCAGGGGCGTCTGGTGGGGTTTCAGGATCGCGCGCGCAAAGTCTAACCAACCGCTTGTGGCAGGGGCTGTCGGCGCAAGTCTATGTTTATTTGCATCAGGCGCGCCTGTCTGATGTGGTCGGCAACGCGCTGGTGCCATGCCCCGCCGTGCCTGCGCTGTTCCGCGTGGTCGATGAATGAGCCGTCTTTATTTAGATTGGAACGCCACAACGCCGCTGCGGCCCGAGGCGCGGGCGGCCATGGCGGCGGCGATGGATGTGTTGGGCAATCCTTCCTCTGTTCACCGCGAGGGGCGGGCCGCCAAGGCGCTGATTGCCAAGGCGCGCGCCGATATTGCCGCTGCTTCAACGGGCGCCGAAGGGGCGGATATTGTCTTTACCTCTGGCGCGACCGAAGCGGCCGCACTGGCCTGCGCGGGGCGCAAGCTGCACTGCGCCGAGGTAGAGCATGACGCGGTTTTGGCATGGTGCGATCCGCAGTTGAAAACCTCAAACTTGGGGCAAGTGACGGTTTTGGAACCTTCCAAAACGGCGCTGCAACTGGCCAATTCCGAAACGGGGGTTGTGCAATCCTTGCCCGAAGGGCTGGCGGTGTCTGACATCACCCAAGCCTTTGGCAAGCTGCCCATCGCCTTTAACTGGCTGGGCTGCGAGATGGCGCTCACTTCGGCGCATAAACTTGGTGGGCCGAAAGGGGTTGGCGCACTGATCTTGCGTCAAGACGTGGATTTGGCTGCGCAGCTGCGCGGTGGCGGGCAAGAATCTGGCCGCCGTGCGGGTACCGAAAATCTAATTGGAATCGCAGGATTTGCCGCCGCTGCCAAGGCCGCTGCGCGCGATTTGGCCAATGGCGTTTGGCAAGAGGTGGCTGAAATTAGAAATATTCTAGAACAGGCATTGTCGGCCCAAGGATTTGGCACTATTTCCGTCGGGAATAATGCGGCCCGCCTACCCAACACCCTATGCATCATCGCCGAGGGTTGGAAAGGCGAAACACAGGTGATGGCGATGGATTTGGCAGGCTTTGCCATTTCGGCGGGCTCGGCCTGTTCGTCGGGCAAGGTGCGCGCCAGCAAAACCTTGCAGGCGATGGGGTTTGATGCGGTTCAGGCGGCCTCGGCCTACACCGCATCAGCATCGGGCCGGGCGTTGGCCAAGACAGCGTCCTGCGCTTTGCCGAAGGTTGGGCTGCGGGCTATCGCCGCATCAAGGCGCGGGAAAAATTGGTTTAATTTGTGGCGATAAGCCCATGAAGGGGAACGTAAAAAATGGTTGAAGCAGCCGCAGAAACCACCATCCGCGAAGGCGTTGACGCCCAGACCGTGAACACAGTGACCGCCATGGCGGGCAAGTATAAACACGGCTGGGACACAGAAATTGACACCGAATTTGCGCCAAAGGGGCTGTCCGAAGACATCGTGCGGCTGATCTCGGCCAAGAACGAGGAACCCGAATGGCTGCTGGACTGGCGCCTTGCCGCCTATCGCCGCTGGCAGACGATGAGCGAGCCGCATTGGGCAATGCTGCATTACGCGCCGATTGATTACCAAGATCAATACTATTATGCCAAACCTAAGTCTCTGATTAAAAAGCCTAAATCATTAGACGAGAGTGGACCCAAAGCTGCTGGCCACCTATGCCAAATTGGGCATTCCGCTGCGCGAGCAGGCGCTGCTGGCAGGCGTAGAAATGCCCGAGGGCGCAGATACGCGCCGCGTGGCGGTGGATGCGGTGTTCGATTCTGTCTCTCTGGGCACGACCTTTAAGGCCGAGCTGGCCAAGGCTGGGGTGATTTTCTGCTCGATTTCCGAGGCCGTGCGCGAACATCCCGATTTGGTGCGCAAATATCTGGGCACGGTGCGTGCGCCCACGGACAATTATTTCGCCACGCTGAATTCGGCTGTGTTTTCAGATGGTTCCTTCGTCTACATCCCAAAAGGCACCCGCTGCCCGATGGAGCTGTCAACCTATTTCCGCATCAACGCCGAAAACACGGGGCAGTTTGAACGCACGCTGATCATTGCCGAAGAAGGCAGTTATGTCAGCTACTTAGAGGGCTGCACTGCGCCAAAACGCGACACCCATCAGCTGCACGCGGCGGTCGTGGAATTGGTCATTTTGGACGACGCCGAGATTAAATATTCGACTGTGCAAAACTGGTATCCGGGCGACGAAAATGGCGTCGGCGGGATTTATAATTTTGTCACCAAACGCGCTGATTGCCGTGGCGCGCGGTCAAAAGTCATGTGGACGCAGGTTGAAACGGGCAGTGCCATCACGTGGAAATACCCGTCTTGCATCCTGCGCGGCAACGACAGCCAAGGCGAGTTTTACTCGATCGCCATCGCCAACAACGCTCAACAGGCCGATACGGGCACCAAAATGATCCATCTGGGCAAAAACACCAAATCGCGCATTGTTTCCAAGGGCATTTCGGCAGGGCGGGCGCAAAATACCTATCGCGGCCAAGTGTCGATCCACCCAAAGGCCACCGGCTCGCGCAATTATACCCAATGCGACAGTCTGCTGATTGGCGATGCCTGCGGTGCACATACGGTTCCTTATATTGAGGTGAAAAACAACAGCAGCCGCGTTGAACACGAGGCGACAACCTCAAAAGTGGACGATGATCAACTGTTCTACTGCCGTGCGCGCGGGATGGGCGAGGAAGAGGCGGTGGCGCTGGTGGTCAACGGCTTTTGCAAAGAGGTGCTGCAAGCCCTGCCGATGGAATTTGCGATGGAGGCGCAAAGCCTTGTCGCCATTTCCCTAGAAGGTTCCGTGGGTTAAATGAAACAAGATGACTTTCAGCGCCCCAAACTGACCCTGCCCGAAGACGAGGCGCGGGCACTGTCGCATGCCTATGGGCAGGCCAGCGTTATCTTGGAATATGGCAGCGGAGGGAGCACGGTTTTGGGTGCGGAAATGGCGGGGAAAACCATTTTCTCGGTAGAAAGCGATGCCGAGTGGTTGGCCAATATGCGGCACTATTTTGCCGCCCACCCTCCGCTGGCCACGTTGCATCTGCACCACGGCGATATTGGCCCAACGCGCGGCTGGGGTCATCCGCTGGATGATGATGATTTTCGAAGCTGGCCCGATTATCCCACCAAAATCTGGTCGGCAAAGGGCTTTGTTCACCCTGATCTTGTGTTGATCGACGGGCGTTTTCGCGTCGCCTGCTTTTTGACGACTTTGTTCAGCATCACCAAACCCCTGCGCGTGCTGTTTGATGATTACCTTGATCGCCCCGCCTATGCGGCGATAGAAGAGGTGGTGCGCCCCACGGCTTATGTTGGCCGCATGGCGCAGTTCGACCTAACCCCAACCCCCATTCCGCCTGCAAAACTTGGCTGGATTGTCGGGCAATTCTTGCAATCAATTTAGTGCCCAAAGGAAAAATAATGCTGGAAATCAAGAACCTGCATGTCAAACTTGAAGAAGAAGATAAGGTTATCTTGCGCGGGGTTAATCTGACCATCGGCGCGGGCGAAGTGCATGCGATCATGGGGCCAAACGGGTCGGGCAAATCGACGCTATCCTACGTTCTGGCGGGCCGCGAAGGTTATGAGGTGACGGATGGCGCGGCGCAGTTGCAAGGCGCCGATCTGCTAGAGATGGAACCCGAAGAGCGCGCGGCGGCGGGGCTGTTTTTGGCCTTTCAATACCCCGTCGAAATTCCAGGCGTTGGGAACATGACATTTTTACGCACGGCGGTGAACGCCCAGCGCAAGGCGCGCGGCGAGGCCGAATTATCGGCCGGTGATTTTCTAAAACTGGTGCGCGAGCGCGCTAAGACGTTGAAAATTGACGCAG
Source organism: Cypionkella sp. (assembly GCA_034519315.1). Classification (GTDB taxonomy): domain Bacteria; phylum Pseudomonadota; class Alphaproteobacteria; order Rhodobacterales; family Rhodobacteraceae; genus Cypionkella. Next base: position 21,180 of record JAXHON010000016.1, read on the forward strand.
ACATGCTCAAACGCCCCGTCAATGTGGGATTTTCTGGCGGCGAGAAAAAGCGCAACGAAATCCTGCAAATGGCCATGCTGGAACCCAAGATGTGCATTTTGGATGAAACGGATTCGGGCCTTGATGTGGACGCGATGAAGTTGGTTTCCGAAGGCGTCAACGCGCTGCGGGATGCAGGGCGGTCTTTCCTAGTTATCACGCATTATCAACGGCTTCTGGATCATATTACACCTGATTTTGTGCATATCATGGCCGCGGGCCGTATTTTGAAATCGGGCGGGCCAGAGCTGGCGCTAGAGGTGGAACAGAATGGCTACAGCGCGATTTTGGCCGAACACGGGCTGGACGGAGTTGTAGATGCCGTTTGAAGACATCCGCAAGGCAGCATTCGCCCGCGCGCAAACGCTGGGAGCGCCCCAGAAATCGCATGAATATTGGCGCTACTCTGATCCGGCGATGCTGCAAGGTGCGGGCGGCGCGGCCAATTCTGATGTCTTTGCCGCGACCGAGGCCTACCGCTTGGTCTTTGTGGACGGCGTTTTTGATGCCGCCAAGTCCGATACCTTGCCGCGCGATCGTGTCGAATTTTCGACCCTAGATGCACCTGCCGACTGGGCAAAAGACGCCTATGGCGCACTGGAATTGCAGGCGCAAAACACAATTCCGCGCCCCTTGGCTGCGCAAAATACCGCGCAGGCGACAGCGGGGGTATTGTTGCGGGTCATCGGCAAATTAGATCGACCAATCTCCCTAGATTATCGTTCGATTTCAAATAATTATGATGCGATCTTACATCACTGTATCCGCGTTGAATCAGGTGGTGAGATCACTGTTTTGGAAAGCGGATGCTTGCCAGCAGGCGCAAACACGGTGATGGAGATCACCCTTGGTCAGGGCGCGCGCCTGCATCATCTGCGCACCCAGGCGCCAAACGCGCAGCGCCGCAGTATCAACCATTTGTTCGCCTCTCTGGACGCGGGCGCGCAGCTGAAATCCTTTAGCTTGACGGCTGAAGGTGCGTTGACCCGCAACGAGGCGGCGATTTGGCTCGCGGGCGATGACGCTGTTGCCCATCTGGCGGGGGCGGCGCTTGGCAGTGGCAAAGATGCCCCGTGTCACCAAGACGATACAGTTTTTATCACCCATGACGCCCTGCGCGGCGAAAGCCGTCAGGTGTTTAAGAAAGTATTGTCCAACGGCGCGACGGGTGTTTTCCAAGGCAAAATTCTGGTCAAACAAGGCGCGCAGAAGACCGACGGCTATCAGATCAGCCAAGCGCTGCTGCTGGACGATGCGGCGCAGTTTTTAGCCAAGCCAGAGTTGGAAATTTATGCCGATGACGTGAAATGCAGCCACGGCTCGACCACGGGGGCGATTGACGAAACTGCGCTGTTTTACCTGCGCTCTCGCGGGGTGCCCGTGGATCAGGCGACAGTGTTACTGGTGCTGTCCTTTTTGGCCGATGCCTTGGTGGAAATCGAAGACGAAGCCCTTCGCGATGTTATCGCGGGTCTGCTAGAGAATTGGTTGGCAAGGGAAAACACGTAATGTCAATCACGCGCGACATTGGGAAAACATGGCGTAACCACCGCTTGGTTTTGCGCGCGCACATGGCGCGCGGGCGGTCGGAAGCCTTTTTATTCACCTTTTTTATTCGTGTTTTTGCTGCTGACATTTGTAGCGCAGTATCCCAGGCTATCGCGCATTTCGCTGCAGGATGCGGCAATACCGCTTGCGCCGCAACTTCTTGGGCTGGCCTATGGGCTGCTGCTGTTCCTGCCTGTGGCCTATGGATTGGCGGCCTTGTCGCATATCGTGGCGCGCGGGCTTGGCGCGAAAGGCGGCAGTTGGTATGGGGCGCGGCTGGCGCTGTTTTGGTCTTTGGTGGCCTGCGCGCCCTTGGTTTTGCTGCAAGGGCTGACCTTTGGCATCATTGGGCCCGGGACGCAGTCATTTTTGGTGGGCATCTTTGCGCTAACCGCTTTTGTGGTGTTTTGGGCGCTGGCCTTGGTCGAGGTTTACAGCAAAGGTGCGCCTCATGGACGCTGATTTTGGCACAATTTTGGTTTGGATGCGCCGCAGCGTTGAGGAACCGCGCGCCGCGGCGCGGCAAATCTTGGCGTTGAACCTGCCGCTTTCTACGGCCAGTCTTGCCTTGGCAGCCGGCGACGGCGCCGCCGTGCCTTCTTGCGCCGCAGCGGCCAGCTGGCGCTGACTGGCACCGCGCTGCCCTTTGCCCTGAACCTGGCGGCCATGGGCGAGGCCGCCGCCTTCAACGCACCGGCCGGCGACTACAAGGCCCTCGTCTGTGTTTTTCTGTTCGGTGGCAACGACTATGCCAATACCCTGATCACCTATGACGACCCCAGTTACAACCTCTACAACACCATCCGTGGCGGGGGCGCCGGGCAGACCGCTGGGGGGGTGGCTTTGGCCAAATCGGCACTGACCGCCACGCGCCTCATTCCCACCACGCCACCCATTGACGCCTTGGGGGCTACCACCCGCGAGTACGCGATGCACCCGTCCATGACGGGCTTGGCCAATTTGTTCAACACCGGCAAAGCGGCGGTGCAGCTCAATGTGGGTCCACTGGTGGTGCCGCTCACCCGGGATCAGTACAACAGCAACAACCGCACGCTGTACCCGCGCCCCCCCCAACTGTTCTCGCACAACGACCAGCAGTCGGTCTGGCAGTCGTCCTCGCCCGAAGGATCTACGGTAGGCTGGGGTGGCAATCTGGGCGACTTGTCCATTGGCAATGCGCTCAATAGCAACTCCCTGTTCACCTGCATGTCGGTGTCGGGGAACACGGTGTTACTGGCGGGGGACACCGCCCTGCAGTACCAAGTGAGCACCTCCGGTGCCATCAAAATCCGCCCCGCCACCGATGGGTCGGTCTACGGTTCCACCAGCGTGCGCAGCACCATTGATGCGCTGATTCGCGAAGCCCGCACGCACAAGCTGGAGAACGAATACAACGCGGTGACATCACGTGCCTTGACCGCCGAGGCATCCGTGACCAGCGCCTTGGCCTTGACGCCACCGACCACGGTGTTTGGCACCGATGGCCTCAGTTCCCAGCTCAAGATGGTGGCCCGTCTGATCAAGGGGCGCAGCACACTGGGCGCGCGTCGGCAGGTGTTTTTTGTTTCCATGGGCGGCTTCGATCTGCACGACGGTTTGGTGGCGCAGCAGGCGGTGGTCATGGACCGCCTCAGCAGCGCCATGACGGCCTTCTACGACGCCACCAACGAAATGGGCATTGCCAATCAGGTCACCACCTTCACAGCCTCCGACTTTGGCCGTACCTTGGCCAGCAACGGCGATGGCTCGGACCATGGCTGGGGTAGCCACCATTTTGTGGTGGGCGGCGCGGTGAACGGCAAGCAGTTTTACGGCGTAGCGCCACCGGTGAGCGTGAGCGACACCAAGAGCGGCGGCGTCTATCTGCCAGAGAACGCCTGGCATGTGGGCCAGGGCCGTTTACTGCCCCGCACCTCCACCGACCAGTACGCTGCAACCTTGGCGAAGTGGTTTGGAGTGACGGACGCGGAGATGCCCGGCGTGTTGCCTAAGATCGTGAACTTTGGCACCGCCGCCGGGCGGCCGGACTACCCCGCAGATTTGGGATTTATGCAGTAAATGCTATCAAATTAGTAGCTGCTTGCGCATACTCCATAGGGCTATTGGCTGATTTTGTTCGGTTTTACGGCTCAATGGGTTTGGTGATACCCAGCTCGGCCAGTTCCGCATCGGTGAACACGCGCGAACGGGTGTGAAAGGCTTTTCCCTCAGGCCCCTCCAGAGAAAAAGTGCCACCGGTTCCCTCAATCACGTCGATGATGAGTTGGGTGTGTTTCCAGGTTTCGTACTGGCCAATGCCGATGTAGAACGGGCTGCCGCCAATGTCACCCAAATACACATCGCCCGCACCCATGGTGATTTCGCCGGGCAGGTAGCAGTTTGCCGCGCTGTTGTCGCAGCAGCCTCCGCTTTGGTGAAACATCAAATCGGGGCCGTGTTTGGTTTTGAGGAAGGCCACCAGCTCCAGGGCGGCTGGGGTGGCTACTACTTTGTCGACCATGGTTGTGTCTCCTTGTGGTCTGTGTTGGTGCTCGCAGCGCAGCGGGCTCAGTTTGATCGGTGGGCGGCCACCTCATACTGGGGTACCAGAAACGGCGTCGCCCACACAGTCCACGTAAGCCTGTTGGCGCCACTGTCGTCATACCAAAAGCCATGTGGCTACCCAAGGGGTTGCCCGCCGATTTCTGGTACCCCAGTATGAGGTGGGCACCCCCTTGGGTAGGCGCGTGGCGCCCCTCCGGCGAGAAGGGGCTTTTGAGAGCGCTTTAAAAGAACCCGAGTTTGTTTTCGGAGTAAGAAACCAACAGGTTCTTCGTCTGCTGGTAATGGTCCAGCATCATCTTGTGCGTCTCACGCCCAATGCCCGACTCCTTGTAGCCACCAAACGCTGCATGCGCGGGGTAGGCGTGGTAACAGTTGGTCCATACACGACCGGCCTTGATGGCGCGGCCCATGCGGTAGGCCACGTTGCCGTTGCGGCTCCACACACCAGCGCCCAGGCCATACAGCGTGTCGTTGGCAATCGCCAGCGCTTCGGCTTCGTCCTTGAAGGTGGTCACCGCCAGCACGGGGCCGAAGATTTCTTCCTGGAAGATGCGCATCTTGTTGTGGCCCTTGAACAGCGTGGGCTGCACGTAGTAGCCGCCTTCCAGGTCGCCGCCCAAGTGGGCTTGTCCACCGCCGGCCAGCACTTGCGCGCCTTCCTGCTTGCCCAGGTCCAGGTAGCTCAGGATCTTGGTCAGCTGCTCTTTGGATGCCTGCGCGCCCATCATGCTGTCGGTGTCCAGCGGGTTCTTTTGCTGGATGGCGGCGATGCGCTTCAAAACACGTTCCATGAACTTGTCGTAAATGGATTCTTGAATCAGCGCGCGCGATGGGCAAGTGCACACCTCACCCTGGTTAAACGCGAACAGCACCATGCCTTCGATGGCCTTGTCCAGAAACGCATCGTCCTTGTCCATGATGTCGGCGAAGAACACGTTGGGGCTCTTGCCGCCCAGTTCCAGCGTGGCGGGGATCAGGTTGTTGGCAGCTGCCTGCGCAATCACGCGGCCCGTAGTGGTGGAGCCAGTGAACGCGATCTTGGCAATGCGCTTGCTCGTGGCCAGGGGCATGCCGGCTTCGCGGCCGTAGCCGTTGACGATGTTCAGCACGCCGGGTGGCAGCAGGTCGGCAATCAGCTCGGCCAAGATCAGGATGGAGATGGGCGTGCTTTCGGCGGGCTTGAGCACCACGCAGTTGCCCGCGCCAATGGCGGGGGCCAGTTTCCAGGCCGCCATCAGGATGGGGAAGTTCCACGGAATGATCTGGCCCACCACGCCCAGGGGTTCCTGGATGTGGTACGCCACCGTGTTCTCGTCGATGTTGGACAGGGCGCCTTCTTGCGCGCGCACGCAGCCCGCAAAGTAGCGGAAGTGGTCCACCGTGAGCGGGATGTCGGCGTTCAGCGTTTCGCGGATGGCCTTGCCGTTGTCCACGGTCTCGGCGTAGGCCAGCAGCTCCAGGTTTTGCTCGATGCGGTCGGCAATCTTCAGCAAGATGTTGCTGCGCGTGGCGGCATCGGTCTTGCCCCAGGCATCAGACGCTGCATGGGCGGCGTCTAGTGCCAGCTCGATGTCTTCGGCGGTCGACCGGGCGGCCTGGGTGTAGACCTTGCCGCTGACCGGCGTGATCACATCGAAGTACTGGCCCTTGACCGGGGCTACCCACTTGCCGCCGATGAAGTTGTTGTACTGGGCTTTGTAGGTGATCTTGGCGCCTGCGGCGCCGGGTGCTGCGTACACGGTCATGTTGTCGTCCTCTTGTGGTTGCTGTGCGTGCCTGCATCGGGCTGTCCGGCGGGTGCCAGCCTTGTCTCAAGACGCGTGCCATCCGCCTGCGCTTCGCGGGCCCTTGATTTCATTGGATTTATTGCATCGCAGCACCCCGTGCAAGCTGTCCGCAAGCCAGGACTGTCACGATTCGCCACAGTGACAGGTGTCACAAAATGGAACAGTTGGACGCTGGGGCGGGTGTGCGCCATTGCCTCGCCCCCCACCCGCCCCCATACTGTGCCAAAGCGGGGCGAACACGACCCCGCGCAGGAGACAACGTGCGACAAACCTCCCCCGTGCTGGCCTTGCGACAGGCCCGCCAGCAACTGCTGGAAACCGGCCAATGCCCCGTGGGCGTGTTGGACGAACGCTTAGCCCGCTCTTGGCACCGCAGTCTGGCCGCAGGCCTGGCGCCCACCGGCCGTGCTGCCACCGACCATGCGGGTAGCGCCAGCCTGCGCCAGGCGCTGGCCAACAGCCATGCGCTGCTGGCCCACTCGCGCCCGGTCATGGAATATGTGTTTGAGCAGGTGCGCCACAGCCAGAGCGTGGTGGTGCTGGCCGACCAGCACGGCATGCTCATGCACACCCTGGGCGATGTGAGTTTTGTGGGCAAGGCCGAGCGTGTGGCGCTGACCAGCGGCGCCTCGTGGCACGAAGCGCACCGGGGCACCAACGCCATTGGCACCGCGCTGGTGGAGCGCAGCGCGGTGGAGATCCATGGCGGCGAGCATTTTCTGGAGCGCAACGGTTTCCTGACCTGCGCGGCTTCGCCCATCCTGTCCGCCACCGGCGCGCTGCGTGGGCGTGCTCGACATTTCGGGCGACCACCGCCATGGTCACGGCCACACGCTGGGCCTGGCCAGCACCGCCGCCCGCATGATCGAAAACCGGCTCATGCTGGCCACCTGCAAACGCAACATTCGCCTGCACCTGCACACCCAGCCCGAGGGCATTGGCAGCGTGGCCGAAGGCATCGTCGCGCTGTCGGACGACGGCTGGATCGTGGGTGCCAACCGCGTGGGCCTGGCGCTGCTGCGCCTGAATACCGGTGACATCGGCGCCACCCTGCTGGAGCGTGTGCTCGATGTGCGGCTGGACGACTTGCTGTCGCGCCACAAACGCCGCCCCCAGCAGGTGCAGCAGCTGCGCCTGCACAACGGTGCGGTGTTGTTTGCCCAGGTGCAGGTGGAGCTGCGGCGGCGCTGGCCAGTCTACCTACCGTGTCCGGCGCCATTGGCCCCGGCCCCTGCCAGCCAGGGCGATGCGCTGGCCGCGCTGGACACGGGCGACGCCCGCTGGCGCAGCGCCGCCGACAAGGCACGCCGCGTGGTGGCCAAGCCGATTCCGGTGCTGATCCAGGGCGAGTCGGGCGTGGGCAAAGAGCTGTTCGCCCGCGCCCTGCACGCCAGCGGCCCGCGCCGCGCGCGCCTTTTGTGGCCATCAACTGCGGCGCCATCCCCGAGAGCCTGATCGAGTCCGAACTGTTTGGCTACGTGGCTGGCGCCTTCACCGGCGCGCGCAAAGAGGGCAGCCTGGGCCGCCTGCGCGAGGCCGAGGGCGGCACGCTGTTTCTGGACGAAATTGGCGACATGCCCCTGGCCATGCAAACCCGCTTGCTGCGCGTGCTGCAAGAGCGCGCCGTCACGCCCGTGGGTGCGGGCAAGGCGGTGGCGGTGGACTTTGCGTTGGTCTGCGCCACGCACAGCAAGCTGGCCGAGGCCGCAGAGCAAGGCCGCTTCCGCCAAGACCTGTACTACCGCATCAACGGCCTGACCGTGCAGCTGCCCGCGCTGCGCGAGCGCAGCGACTTCGGCGCGCTGACCGAGCGCCTGTTGGCGGACCTGAGCCCGGAGCGCGAGGTGCAACTGGCGCCCGAGCTGCTGGCGCGCCTGAGCGCCCACACCTGGCCCGGCAACCTGCGCCAGTACGCCAGCGTGCTGCGCACCGCCTGCGCCATGCTGCTGGACCATGAGGACACGCTGGACTGGACGCACATGCCCGACGACCTGGTGGACGCGCTGCAGGTGGGGGCCGCCGCAAAGACAGCCCCCGTGGAACCCGCCATGCCCCAGGCCCCGCAGAGCCTGCAAGCCCTGGGCCACGCCGCCATCCAGCAGGCGCTGGAGGCTGCGCGCGGCAATGTGTCCCTGGCAGCCCGCCAGCTGGGCATTAGCCGGCAGACGTTGTACCGCAAGCTGGCCGCCGCAGGGGTGTAATTTGCTGCTAAATTGATAGCTGCTTGCGCATATTCCACAGGCGCTAGAGGCCAATTTCATCCATAAACTGGCGCTTGGGTGGTGCCGGGCGTTGGCGCGCCTTTATGATGGCTGCAGTTCACCGCGCAGGTCCTTCTGGGAGGGAGGGGCTGCAGTTTTCGGCCCATCTGCGGCCTTTGAGGCGGCTTGCCGCCCGCATGCACCACAACAAGAGCTATGTACATCGGCATCGACCTTGGAACCACCAACAGCCTGGTCGCGGTTTTTCGCGACGGGCAGGCCCATTTGATCCCCAACGCCCACGGGCACGTGCTGACGCCCAGCGCAGTGAGCGTGGCCGACGATGGCACGCTGCTGGTAGGGCTGGCCGCCCGGGAGCGCCTGGCCAGCCACCCCCAGCAAACCGCGATGACCTTCAAGCGCTGGATGGGCACAGACAAGCTCACGCGCCTGGGCAGCAAGGACTACCGCGCCGAAGAGCTGTCGGCGATGGTGCTCAAGTCGCTCAAGGCCGACGCCGAGGCCTACCTGGGCACCGAGGTGACAGAGGCGGTGGTGACGGTGCCGGCCTATTTCAACGACGTGCAGCGCCGTGCCACCAAGCACGCGGCCGAGCTGGCCGGCCTCAAGGTGGAGCGCCTGCTGAACGAGCCCACCGCAGCCGGGCTGGCCTATGGCCTGCAAGAGCGGCAGGACCACAGTACCTTTCTGGTGTTCGACTTGGGCGGTGGCACCTTTGATGTGTCGGTGCTGGAGTATTTTGATGGCGTGGTGGAAGTGCGTTCCAGCGCGGGCGATACCCGTCTGGGCGGCGAAGACTTCGTGGCCGTGCTGGAGACCTTGTTCCTCAAGAAATGCGAGAACTTCTCTGAGCGCGACCGGGAGCAGATATTGGCCTCCAAGGCGCTGTGGCGCGCAGCCGAGCAGGCCAAGCGCGACCTGACGGATGCCGACACGGTGGACATGCGTTTGCAGTGGAAGGACGCCGCCTTCACCCACACGGTGAGCCGTGCCGAATTTGAAGCCGCCAGCGATGAGCTGATCAAGCGCCTGCGCCGCCCTATCGAGCGGGCCCTGAGCGATGCGCGTCTCTCGCCCAATGAGCTGTCGGAGGTGGTGCTGGTGGGCGGTGCCTCGCGCATGCCGCTGGTGCGCCAGACGGTGACCAAACTTTTTCAGCGTCTGCCGCTGCGCACCATCAACCCTGACGAAACCATTGCGCGTGGCGCTGCCATTCAGGCGGCCTTGAAGGCGCGCGACGCTGCGCTGGAAGAGGTGGTGCTTACCGATGTCATGCCGTATTCCTTGGGGGTGATCATCAGCGAGTTCATCAATGGTCGGCGCTTCGGCGACCGCTTCTCGCCCATCATCGAGCGCAACACGCCAGTGCCCGTCTCACGTGTGCAGGGCTACAACACCATTAGCGACAACCAACGGCAAATTTTGTTTGACATCCGTCAGGGCGAATCGCCCATTGGCAGCGAAAACATGGCCTTGGGTGTGCTGGAAATCGATGTGCCGCCCAAGCCCGCTGGACAGGTGAGCGTGAATGTGCGGATTTCTTACGATGCCAACGGCATGCTGGAAGTGGAAGTGAAGGACGAGCGCCAGCAGTTGATGGCTTCGACCATCATCCAGCCCGCCGGCGCCAGCATGGGGGCTGATGACATTGCCCAGGCGCTGGAACGCCTGCGCGCCCTCAAGCAGCACCCGCGCGACCAACAGGAAAACATCTACCTGCTGGAGCGCGCCAAGCGCCTGTACGAAGACCGTCTGGGCGACCAGCGCCAGTGGCTGCAGCGCTGGACAGCGCAGTTTGAGATGGCGCTGGACACGCAGGATGCCAAGGAGGTGGCCCGTGCGCGCGACGAGTTTCGCGCGGCGCTGGACAGCTTGGACAAAGGCTTTGTCTTCTGATGGCGCCCTGGGACACGCTGGGCATAGAACCCACCAATGACATCCGGGCCATCAAAAAGGCCTACTCCATCAAGCTCAAGACCACGCGCCCGGACGACGACGCGGCGGCCTACCAGCAGCTGCGGGAGGCGTATGAGGCGGCGCAGCAGTGGGTGCAGTACATGGATTTTGAGGAGGCTGAAGAAGCCCCTGCGCCTGAGTCAGAGCCAGTCGAGCTGCCTCCTCCGATTGAAGCACCCGTGGCGGCTGAAGAAGCCCCGCCCGAGTTGGTGCAAGGCCCCACCGCAGAACGCCTGCTGCAGACCTGCGCTGCGATTCTGGAGCAGGGTGGCGCGCAGCATCTGCTGCGCATGTGGCCCGGCCTGCAGCAGCAGCTCGAAGACCTGCCGATTGCGGCCCAGTTCGCGGCCAGCCACGGCTTTGCGGGCTTTGTGTTGGAACACAGCGATGTGCCGGTGCCGGTGCTGATCTCGCTGACCAAGCATTTTCAATGGGGGCTGGACTACCGCGCGAGCCAGCAGCTTGGGCCGGGGCTGGCCGTGCCCTTGCAGGACAAGCTGCACCAGGCCCATGTCTATGCGGCTTTGCGTGGCCATACGGAGCCCGCCGATCTCTGGCCCATGGCGCTGGCAAGGCTCTGGGACGGCAAGCGCAGGCTGGTGGCCCGTCTGCTGGCGCTTCTGCCGGACCCGATGACGCGGCAGGAGGCCCTGCAACTGCCTGCGGCCCGGTTGGAGGCGTTTGGCCTGTCCACGCAGTCGGCACGCGCGGCAATGGGCTTGCTGTCTTTTGGGGGGAAGGTGCAGTTCGGATTGCTCGCCGCTTTGCTGTTGGCGGCGGTGTTCGTAGTGCGCGGTTTGAGCCTGTTTCAGCGGCCTGGGATGGAGATCGCAGAGCCTGGCTTGGCTCTACTGGTTTTTCTCGGCATCTACATGTACCTCTATCTGGTCGCGGGAATTTTCTATCCTTCGAGCGACAGCCTGCCGCGATGGTGGGCCGCGCGTGCTTGGCGCACGGATGCCCTGGCGGTGATTCCGTTGCTTGTGGCTCTAGCGGCGTATTTCGATGGCCACTTCCATTGGCTGTCGGGGCGCATGGCGAGCGAAAATCTGTCTTTCTGGCTGTTGCCGCTGTACGCGCTGATCTGGGCCGTCGTCCGCACGGAGGCCAATCCTTGGCGCAAGCAGTTCTTGCCCGTGTGCTGCATCCTCGCGTTTGGGCTGGACGGTTTGCGGCCCAGCCTCACCGAGCCCATGATCATCAGCCTAGCCTTCGGTTGGACACTTGTGGCCCATGTAGTGTTGAGCCGGTTTGGTCCGGTCTTTGAGTTGGTTTATGAAGAAGGGCTCAAACTGCGCTTTCTGGTTCGTGTGCCTTTTCTGTTCCTCGGCATCAAGCTGGTGTTGGTCGTCTGGGCGGTTCTGCTGCTGCTGTGCTTGCCTGTGTTGCTGTTCCGCATGGTGGCGCAGCGTGGTGCACTGTATGTCTATCTGGCTATGCTGGCTGGCTTGTCGCTGGAGGCTGCCATGGCGGTATCCGAGGTTCCCGCGCATGCAACGGTGCCCGTCTGGGTGCTAGCTGCCGTGCTGGTGATCCAGCTGTTCCAGGCAGGCTGTCAGGCCTTGGCCTATGCGGGCTTGCGCAAAGCGCAAAAGGTGTCAGCCTAACAGCGCCTTCAAATACCGCCCCGTGTGGCTGGCCGGATTTGCCCCAATGGCTTCCGGCGTGCCCACGCCCACCACCGTGCCACCACCCGCGCCGCCTTCGGGGCCCATGTCGATCAGCCAGTCGGCGGTTTTGATCACGTCCAGGTTGTGCTCGATGATGACGATGGTGTTGCCCGCGTCGCGCAGCTGGTGCAGCACCTTGAGCAGCAGGTCAATGTCGGCAAAGTGCAGGCCGGTGGTGGGCTCGTCCAAGATGTAGAGCGTGCGGCCGGTGTCGCGCTTGCTCAGCTCCAGCGCCAGCTTCACGCGCTGCGCCTCGCCGCCCGACAGGGTGGTGGCGGCCTGGCCCAGGCGGATGTAGGACAGGCCCACGTCCAGCAGGGTCTGCAGCTTGCGCGCGATGGTGGGCACGGCGCTGAAGAACTGCGTGCGCGTGCTTCCACCGTCATGTCCAGCATCTGCGCGATGTTCTTGCCCTTGTACTGCACCTCCAGCGTCTCGCGGTTGTAGCGCTTGCCGTGGCACACGTCGCAGGGCACGTACACGTCGGGCAAAAAGTGCATCTCCACCTTCACCATGCCGTCGCCCTGGCAGGCCTCGCAGCGGCCGCCGGCCACGTTGAAGCTGAAGCGGCCCGGGCCGTAGCCGCGCTCGCGCGCCGTGGGCACCTCGGCCATCAGCTCGCGGATGGGGGTGAACAGGCCGGTGTAGGTGGCGGGGTTGCTGCGCGGGGTGCGGCCAATGGGCGACTGGTCGACGTTGATGACTTTGTCGAAGTACTGGATGCCGTCGATGCTCTTCGTGGGCCGCAGGTTCGTCGTGGGCGCGGTAGAGCTGGCGGGCCACGGCGGCATACAGCGTGTCGTTCACCAGCGTGCTCTTGCCCGAGCCGGACACGCCGGTCACGCAGGTGAGCAAGCCCACGGGGAACTCGACGTCCACGCTTTTCAGGTTGTTGCCGCTGGCGCCGATGATGCGATCGCCTGCAGCGTGCGCTGGCGATGCGCGGCCTGGCTGGCCCAGGCCAGCGCCGCCTGTGGCGCCTTTGCCCCGGCAGCCTTGGCCACTGGGTTTTTTGCGCGCACCGGCAACCAGGTAGCTGCGCCGGTGCCAATGCGCGAGGGGCCTGCCGAGGTACTGGCCGGTCAATGAATCGGGGTGGGCTTTCACTTGGTCAAACGTACCCTGGGCAATCACCCGTCCGCCGTGCACGCCTGCGCCCAGGCCCATGTCGATCACGTGGTCGGCGGCGCGCATCATGTCCTCGTCGTGCTCCACCACCAGCACGCTGTTGCCAATGTCGCGCAGGTGCTGCAGCGTGCCGATCAGGCGGTCGTTGTCGCGCTGGTGCAGGCCGATGCTGGGCTCGTCCAGCACGTACATCACGCCCGTCAGGCCGGAGCCGATCTGGCTGGCCAGGCGGATGCGCTGCGCCTCGCCGCCGCTCAGCGTCTCGGCGCTGCGGTCCAGGCTCAAGTAGTTCAGGCCCACGTCGTTGAGGAACTTCAGGCGCAGGCCAATCTCGCGCACCACCTTGTCGGCGATTTCGGCTTTGGCGCCCGTGCAGCCTCAGGCCGCTTGAAATAGGCCAAAGCTTTCGCGGCAGCGTGAGGTGGCTGACCTGGTAGATGGCGCGGGCCTGCGTCGCCTTCGCCAATCTTCACATGGCGGGCTTCTTGGCGCAAGCGCGAGCCGCCGCAGTCCGGGCAGGGCTGGGTGGCCTGGTAGCGCGCCAGGTCTTCGCGCACCAGCGCCGAATCGGTTTCGCGGTAGCGGCGCTCGCATGTTGGGAATGATGCCCTCGAAGGGATGCTTCTTGGTGACCTTCTTGCCCTGCGAGGCACCCGAGTCCATCACGTAGCTGAACTTGATGTCCTCTTCGCCCGAGCCATGCAGGATGGCGGCTTGCACCGCCTCGGGCAGGCTCTCGAACGGCGTCGATGTCGAACGCGTAGTGCTTGGCCAGGCTCTCCAGCATGGCGAAGTAGTAGCCGTTGCGGCGGTCCCAGCCCTTGATGGCGCCGCTGGCCAGGCTCAGGGTAGGGAAGGCGACCACGCGCGCCGGGTCAAAGAAATCGCGGTGGCCCAGGCCGTCGCAGCTGGGGCAGGCGCCCACGGGCGAGTTGAACGAAAACAGGCGCGGCTCCAGCTCGCTGATGGAATAGCTGCAGACCGGGCAGGCGAATTTGGCGTTGAATAAGTGCTCTTTGGCTGGCCGCTGTCCATGCTCCAGCGCCATCGGCGCGGCCGCTCGGCCAGGCGCAGCGCCGCCTCGAAGCTCTCGGCCAGGCGCTGGCGTCAGGCTGTCGCCGCGCTGCTGCTGTCAGGTCGCACCTTGATGCGGTCGATCACCACGTCGATATCGTGCTTCTCGGTTTTCTTGAGCTTGGGCAGGTTGTCGAACTCGTAGGCCTCGCCGTTGATGCGAAAGCGCACATAGCCTTGGGCCTGCATGTCGGCAAAAACGTCCAGAAACTCGCCCTTTTTCTCGCGCGCCAGCGGCGCGAGGATCATCAGCCGCGTGTCTTCGGGCAGCGCCAGCACGGCGTCCACCATCTGGCTCACGGTCTGGCTTTGCAGGGGCAGGTTGTGGTCGGGGCAAAAGGGCGTGCCGGCGCGGGCGAACAGCAGGCGCAGGTAGTCGTGGATCTCGGTCACCGTGCCCACGGTGGAGCGCGGGTTGTGGCTGGTGGCTTTTTGCTCGATGGAGATGGCGGGCGACAGGCCCTCGATCATGTCCACATCGGGCTTGTCCATCAGCTGCAAAAACTGCCGCGCGTAGGCCGACAGGCTTTCTACATAGCGGCGCTGGCCCTCGGCATACAGCGTGTCAAACGCCAAGCTGGACTTGCCCGAGCCCGACAAGCCGGTAATCACCACCAGCTGGTTGCGCGGAATGTCGAGGTCGATGTTCTTCAGGTTGTGGGTGCGCGCGCCCCGCACGCTGATGTTTTGCTGTTGGAGCGCTCTGGCAAGGTACTTGCCATCCGTGCTTGAAGCTGGTGCGTCGGGGTTTTGCCGTCGTCAGTGGTGACCGAGTTCATAGGGACGTGGCCGACCCGAAAATGAGTAACCCGCCATGATAGGTGACAGATGTCGGGGACGTTGCGCTGCCCGGTGTGGGTTGGCGCGGTTTTTTGCCCGCCCTGTCTGCCGTGACTACTTCCCCGTCTTCCCCCGCTCCACACGCCTTCGAATCGACGGCCATGATGCCGTTGGAGCGGCGCGCCAGTGCCTCGTTGGCATTGATTTTTGCGTTGCGCATGTTGGGTTTGTTCTTGGTGCTGCCGGTGTTTGCGCTGGAGGCCCACAAGTACCCCGGCGGAGACGACGCGGCGCGGGTCGGCTTGGCCATGGGTATTTATGGCCTGAGCCAGGCGCTGCTGCAAATCCCGTTTGGTATGGCGTCGGATCGGCTAGGGCGCAAGCCGGTCATCGTGGCGGGCTTGGTGGTATTTGCCTTGGGCAGCGCCTTGGCAGCCTGGGCGCCGACCTTGGGCTGGCTGGTGGTCGGGCGCGCCTTGCAGGGGGCCGGTGCCATATCGGCAGCGGTTACCGCGCTGTTGGCCGACCTCACGCGCGACGCGGTACGCACCAAGGCCATGGCCATGGTGGGTGCCAGCATTGGCCTCATGTTTGGCGTTTCGTTGGTGCTGTCGCCGCTCTTGGCGGGGTATTTTGGCTTGCACGGTTTGTTTGCGCTGACCAGCGCGTTGGCACTGGGTGGGATTGCCGTAGTGTTGTGGGCGGTTCCGCCCGAGCCGCGTGACGCCGTGGTGCAGGCACGGGGTCGTCTGCGCGATGTGCTGAAGCTGCCTGCGTTGCTGCGGCTGGATGCGGGCGTGTTTATCTTGCACGCGGTGCAGCTGGCCATGTGGCTGGCGGTGCCCGGACTGCTGGTGCAGGCGGGTTTGGCACGGGACCATCACTGGTGGGTGTACCTACCTGCCGTGTTGGGGTCGTTTTTGGTGATGGGCGGTACGTTGTTCCCATTGGAAAAGCGCGGTTACCTGCGGGCAGTATTTTTGAGCTCCATCGCACTGGTGGGGGTGGTGCAGTTGGTCTTGGTGGCGCTGGTGAGCACGGCGGCAACCGTGGTGCCTTCGATGGCGCTGATGGGTTGCGTGTTGTTTGTGTTTTTTTGCGGCTTTAATGTGTTGGAGGCTAGCCAGCCCAGTCTGGTGTCGCGCCTGGCGCCGACTACGGCGCGTGGCGCGGCGCTGGGGGTGTACAACACGCTGCAGTCGCTGGGTTTCTTTGTCGGCGGTGCAGCAGGGGGCTGGTTGCTGAAGGTGGCCGGCCCGCAGCTGCTCTATGGAGTCTGCGCTGGTGCTACCCTGTTGTGGTTGCTCGTGGCTTGGCCCATGCAGGTGCCCAAGCTGACGGCCGCGGCAAAGGCTGGATAATTCCCCCACTATTAGGATTTGGAGAACCCCATGGCATCCGTGAACAAAGTCATTCTGGTCGGCAACTGTGGCCGTGACCCTGAAATCCGCTACCTGCCCTCCGGCCAGGCCGTGGCCAATGTCAGCGTGGCCACCAGCAGCCGCCGCAAAGACCGCAATACCGGCGAAACCATTGAAGACACGCAGTGGCACCGTGTCACCTTTTATGACCGCCTGGCCGAAATCGCCGGCGAATATGTCAAAAAGGGGCGTCCCATTTACGTGGAAGGGCGTCTGAAGTACGGCAAGTACACGGACCAGAGCGGTGTGGAAAAGAACACGGTGGACATCGTAGCCACCGAGCTTCAGCTTTTGGGCGGCCGTGAAGGCATGGGAGGTCCATCGGATGGCGGTGGCGACGAAGGCGGTGCACCGCCTCCACGTCGCATGGCCCCGCCCGCCCGCCCTGCAGCGGCGGCCCCCGCGCCCCGCCAAGCCCCAGCGCCGCGCCCGGCCAGTGGGTTTGACGACATGGACGACGACATTCCTTTTTAACCTAGAAAAACAGCCTTTGACAGGCCCACTCAGCGTGTTGTGCGGCGCATGGTCGTCGGTGCCGTGGCGGTATTGGGCTGCTCACTGTGGGCTAGCGGCTGGGCCCAAACGACTGTGCCAGACGGGGGCGAAGCTGACGATTGCGACCGCCGCCCCTGCTCAGTCGACAGAGCTATATTAGAAGGTGCGTCCTTTGGTGACCGTTTCCCGCACGATTTTCCAGCCATTGGCAGCACGTTCAAGGAACAAGGTCTTCTCCACATCATCACTGTAGTCCGTCGATCCGTAGGTCTGCGAGAAAGCAACTTCCGCTGTCTTCGGGTCGCAGCTGACCGGGGTGATGTTGTGAATGGTCGCCTGTATGCCCCCCTTCTTGTTCAAACGACTCTTGCGCAGGTCGCCCCAAGCCTTGCGCGACAAACCCTTGGCTGGAACAAAAGAATCTGCATAGGAGCCCAAGTAAGTCTGCAAGTCTTTACGGTTCCAGGCGCCAATCCACGTTTCCACCAGCGACTGAAGTTCTGCGCGGCACACTTCGTCTGGCGCGGGTTTGGCGGGCAGCGGTGCTTGTACGGGCACAACAGTCGGCACAACGGGGGCGATTGGTTTTTCGGGAACGGGCAAACGCCGGTCGGTCTCGCGGTCCAAAACCAAAGTCGGAATGATGCGGTCAGTGCAAAGCAGTAACTCATCGTCTTCTTCGGCGCCACCAGAAATTTTTGGCGAGTCAGCTGCCAGCGGTTTTAGCTTTAGCGCTTCAAGAAGCGAGCCTGACACTGTCAGAACACGGACATCGGAGAGTCTGAGGTCATGGTCTGCATTGGCCAAGGCTCGGCGTGCTTGGTAGAGCTCGTTTTCTGTGTCGAGCAAATCTAAAAGCGAGCGTTGGCCAATATCAAACTGTTGTTGGTAGGCTTGCTTGGCTTTAGAGGTAGATAGCTCGTGTTGCCCGAGCAATTTGAGTTGTGTGACCAGCCGAAGGGAGTCGTTGAAGGCGATTTGACCAGTCTGGTGAATATCGCGGCACGCCTTGTCTCTCAGGTCGAATGCGCTTTCGAGCTTGGCCGCATACTGTTTTATTCTTGCCGAATCGGAGCCGCCGCGATAGAGGTTGTAGTTCAGCACGACTTCGATTGCTGAGTCATTGAAATCTCCGGCGACCCCATTGACATTGGTTTGGTAGCTTTGGCGGGCACGCAGTTCTAGCGTGGGGTAGTTGGCGGCTTTGCGCAACTCCCGATCTGCGCGATAGGCACGAATAGTCGCTACCGCCCCGAGGAAGTCGGGATTGCTGCGAGTTGCATCACCCAAATAGCCGATACCGACAGGCAGGAACTCTCCAAGTGGTGGTAAGGGCTCGAGACTCTCTGCCGGTATATCCCCCACCAGACGCTGGTAGCGTGCAGAAACATCGTGCAGGTTGCTGACTTCCGTCAGCCAGTTGGACTCCGCCAATGCCAAGCGTCCTGTTGTTTGCTCCAGATCCACACGGCGACCGACACCGGCGGTGACCTTTTCCGCGATACGGTCGGTAACATCCAGATGGGTGCGGTAGTTGACGGCGGCAAGATCAACCAGTTCACGAAAGCGCAGGACGTCAATGTAAGCCCGAGCAACTTCGAGGGCGGTTTGGTTGCTGGAGGAAAGAAGTTCGTAATAGGCGACTTGTTCGCCGTAGCTCAAGCGGCGCACTTCGGATTGGGTTGCGAATCCATCAAACAGCATCTGACGCAACTGAAGTGAGGTTCGGTTGCTGGAGTACCTCAGCGCCGAAGGCGTGGATGGGCTTTGGTATTGGTTGCTGCCAGATGCCGCTTCGACATCAATACGTGGAAGCCACCCACCAGCGGCAGACCTTTTCTCTTGCTGGGCCGCCTGCAAGTTGTGCTGCCGCAGTTTCACCTCGGGATTTTCAAGCACGGCCTTTTCAATGGCAGCAGGTAGGGTGCTTGGCGACTGTGCCGAGGCAACTGTGCTAACCGCGATGAAACACAACGGGAAAAGGATCTGGCTTGAGAAAAATCTCCAATGCATCGAGGTCAACTTATAAATGTTGGCGAGGGTTTCGTCGGCACGCCTATGTTAATCTTGATCAAGCAAAGAGGGCTCTCAAGCCCCCGCCTCCAAATCGTCGCTGGAAATCAATTTTAGATGCCAACCAGAAAGGTGCAATGCGATGTTTTTCACGTTTCAACGGTTTATTAGCGTGGCCTTCTTGGTGGGGTTCGGATGCGCGCAAGTTGCGCCAGTTCAAGCGCAAACCCAGCTGGCGACCATAGCCGGCGGTGGAGTGGCTGGGGTCTATTATGCGGCCGCTGGGGGTATGTGCAGGTTGTTGAATAAGGACCGCGTTGCCAATGTCCGGTGTGCGGTGGAAGTGAGCCAGGGCTCCGTGGCCAATGTGGCCTTGTTGCGTCGCGGTTCAAGCCCGTTTGCATTGCTTCAGGCGGACGTGCACTACAACGCTTTCAAGGGGACAGAAGGTTTCGCTGGAATTGGGGCGCAGCCGCAAATTCGTTCGGTGCTTTCCTTATATCCCGAACTCGTTACGTTGGTTGTGGGAAGCCATGTGACCGCGACCCATCAGGATGCCTTGAAGGGCTTGCGGATCAGCCGCGGAGTTTCTGGGTCTGGAAGTCGAGCGACTTTAGATAGTGTCTTCACTTTGTTGGGATGGAGCCAAGCTGATTTTGGTGAGGTCGTGGAGCGGCCGACCGACGAGCAAAGCTATGCGTTGTGTGAAAAAAAACTGGATGGATTCGGATATTTGGTGGGACACCCGGCTTCCAATGTGATGCGCACGGTCAAAAACTGCGGCGCCAAAATTGTGCCAATGTCTGCTTCAGCGATTGCCAAACTGATTTCAGAGAAACCTTATTTTGTTGAGACTGAAATCCAGCCAGACACCTACCCCGGGCAATCGAACGCCGTTGCTTCGGTGGGGTTGTTGGCGACGTTGGTGGCGAATGAGTCCACGCCAGAACCACTGGTCTATGCCTTGGTCAAGGCGGTTTTTGAGAACTTAGAAGACTTCAAGAAAACCAATCCGGCGTTTGCCAATTTGCAGGCCGCAAAGATGATCAAAGATGGGCTGACAGCGCCCTTGCACCCCGGCGCCTTGCGCTATTACAAGGAAATGCATTGGCTTTAAGCGGATGAGTGGAAAAAGACAAGTTTTTTGAGTTGATGAATCTGCGTCGAGTGGCAAAGTGAGGCTAACCCGAGTCGCACACTGGTTTGTGGGCCTTGCTTTGCTGGGCGTACTTAGTGCCGCGCTGTCGATTGCCGACTACGAAAAATTGTTGGCGAGTGCCGTGCAGCGGTGGGGGGCTGGTGTCACCCCACGGTTCAACGCGTGGAAGAATCTGATCGGATCTTTGTCGGGCGCGGCCGATAACGACCGGTTGCGCAAAGTGAATGATTTTGTCAATCGACAAACCCAGTTTGGCGAAGACGCGATCATTTGGGCGCAGCCGGATTACTGGGCTACGCCGCTTGAAACTTTGGGCCGAGCTGCGGGTGATTGCGAAGACTTCGCCATCGCCAAGTATTTCACCTTGATTGAGGCTGGCACCGCACCAGATAAGCTGCGGCTGATCTATGTACGGGCTAAAACGGGAGGCGATGAGCTTGCGCCGACCGTGGCACATATGGTTTTGGCGTATTACGCCCAACCCAGCGCCGAGCCGCTGATCATGGACAACCTACTTCCCGACATTCGGCCGGCATCGCGACGGCCGGATTTGATTCCCGTTTTTAGCTTCAATAGCGCAGGTGTTTTTGCGGGCATTGCAGGTGGTGGCGCAGCCGCCGCAGGTGGCACCGGAAGGCTTTCTCGGTGGGAAGACTTGCTGCGGCGTGCCAAGGCAGAAGGCTTTGAATAGTTAACAGGTTTGAGGAGTCGTTATGTCAATGTACCGTCAGTTGTGGTTGGCGATTGTGATCAGCATGTTGCTCGCGTTGGGCGGCAGCCTGCTGGTCTCGTTGCTGAGTGCCCGTGGGTATCTGGAATCCCAACTGTCTATTAAGAACTCGGACAACGCCAATGCGCTCGCACTTTCTCTGAGTCAGGGCAATCCGGACGAAGTCATGGCGGACCTGGTAGTGGCATCCCTCTTTGACAGTGGTCACTACGAATTGATTCGCATCGTTGATCCTGCGGGTAAGCCCTTTACTGAGCGGGTCAGTGAGGTGGTGACGGTGGATGCGCCCCAGTGGTTTACACGTCTCCTTCCGATTGAGGCTTCACCAGGGATTGCGCAGATCAACAGCGGGTGGAAGCAGTTTGGCACGGTCACACTGGTGAGTCACAGTCGATCGTTGCTACGCGCATTGTGGAAAAGTGCCTATGAAATGGTGATTGCACTGAGCTTGGCGGGCCTGGTTGGTGGGCTGTTGAGCTCTCTGGTACTTAGCCGGTTGCGTAAGCCGCTAAACGTCGTCATCGAGCAAGCGCGGGCTATTACTCAACGTCGTTTTGTGACGGTGGAGTTGCCCAAAGTGCCTGAGCTAAAGCAGCTTGCAGTTGCTATGAATGCGACGGTTGATCGTCTGAAAGCCATGTTTGAAGAGGAGGCCTCACGGCTGGAGTTGGTTCGCAAGGAGGCTAACTTTGATCCTTTGACCGGACTTGCCAACCGTTCTCATTTCATGGCGCGCCTGCGCCAAGCGGTCGATGCAGAGGATTCCGTGGGGGGGGCGCTCATGATGGTGCGTCTGGCAGACCTGATCGGGGTGAACCGACGACTCGGACGAGCCTCCACCGATGACTTTTTGAAAATCATGGGGCGCACAATTAATGCGGTCTGCGCAACGTCTAGCAATGGCGTGGCTGCTCGCCTCAACGGTGCCGATTTCGCGGTGTTGTTGCCTGCGGAAAAGGGAGGTCATGCGGTGGCTACGAAGTTGTTGCAGGACATGGTGACGGCCGCAGGCCCGTTTGTCGAAGGCGCTGCAACCGCTTGGATTGGGGTTGGCAGATTCGTTGCGGGGGCTGATGTAGGCGGTCTTTTGTCGCAAGTCGATCTGGCGTTGGCTAGTGCCGAGGCAGAAGGTCAAGATGGGGTTCGCGAGGGGCAGGCGGATGCGGCAGACGAGTTGCCACGCACCGCAGATCAGTGGGCCGTGATGATCAAACGGGCGCTGGAGCACAAGTGGGTACGACTCATCTCGTTTCCCGTTGTCGACGCGAAGGGGATTCTTTCGCACCGAGAATGCCCGTTGCGATTGATGTTTGATGAAAAAGGGGAGTGGTTGCCTGCGGGCAGATTCCTGCCAGTTGCAGAGCGACTCAAGTTGACTCCCGCATTGGACTTGGTGGCGGTGGGTCTGGGCCTGGAGGAACTCCAGTCCAATCCAACCTTGCCTGGACTGGCTATCAACTTGTCGGCTAGCTCATTGGAGGATGCGACTTTTCAGCGCACCTTGATTGCGTTAATTTCTGCGCATAAGGAGTTGGCCCCCAGGCTGTGGCTTGAAATAGCGGAGGGAGGGGCCCTGAAGCAGCTTGATGCGTTCAAAGTGCTTTGCCGCTCGTTGAATGCGATGGGCTGTCGGACTGGTTTGGAGCACTTCGGGCATCACTTCAGCCAGATCGGTCGGCTGCATGACCTCGGTTTGGACTATTTGAAAGTGGATTCCAGTTTTGTTCGCGGCGTGGAGTCCAATGGTGGAAATGCGGCCTTTCTGAAGGGCTTGTGCGGCATCGCACACAACATTGGATTGTTGGTGCTGGCAGAAGGCGTTACTTCCGCCGCAGAGCTGGAGGTCTTGTTGTCCTTGGGATTCGATGGCGCGACGGGCCCTGGTGTGCAAATTACCCCCATCGCGCACTCTGGTAGCTAAAAATTCCCGTGCATCTTGTTGGGTACGTATGTCCCCGGCGCGAAGCTGGGGACATATGGTGACCTAATCAACGATCAGCCGCTTGTTAGTGAGCATGTCCTGAATGACCGCGTTGTCATTCAGCAGTGTGGTTCCACTATTGTCTTGCAGTAGGTTTACGCCCGTCAACACGATGGTCTGGTTTTCGTTTGTTGCGTTGTAAGTGCCGCCTGTAAAGCCTCCCGTGGTGCTAACGTGCACCACTGTATTGCCATTGGATGCCTCAAAGTGTAGGTAATTCGACAGATTGCTTGATACGAACTGGTGATCTTCCGCCAGCAATAACTGGTCAGTCGAGTACATCGCCGCCTGATTTTGCTGAAATCCATCACCAAGTCGGTAGTGCCGGATAGACCAATCGCATTGCCCACTCCATAGGGATTGCCTGCACCTGCAGCAATGACACCGTTGGTGCTGTTCCCGTCGTTGAGGGACCAAACAAATACATCGGCGCCGGAGTCTCCCCGCAGCACATCGCTGCCTTGGCCGCCTTCGAGGCGGTCGTTGCCGACGCCACCGCGCAATGCATCGTTGCTTGTGCCACCATGGAGGTAGTCATTGCCTGTGCCGCCGTACAGCAGGTCGCTTCCATTTTCGCCAAACAATGCATCATTGCCGGCGCCACCATGGACCAGATCGCCGTAGCCTTTATTCGTGGTGCTGGCGACGGCGGTGGTTAGGACACCGCCGGTGGTCATGCTGCCATCAGCCGTCGTCATAAAGGTAGATCCGGCGAGGTTGGCGACCGTTGTTGTTAGTGTGCTGCTGTCCCCGGCGTAAACCACGTCATTGCCGGAACCAGCTTCGACATAGTCGTTGCCGCCTCGCGCGTTGATGTTGTCATTGGTCGATGTTCCAGTTAATGTGTTTGCGCTATTTGTTCCTATGATCAGTGACGTGCCGGTATATGTGTCGGTGGTCCCGTTGATCGTTATGGTTAACGTGCTGCTGCTACTTGCACCGGTTGGATCAGCGATGGTGTACGCAATCGCGTCGGTCAGTGTCTGTCCCGTATTGAGGGCATTGACACGCGCATCATCGCTGGTGAGAGTATAGGTATAGGTTCCATTCGCATTAATCACGAAGGTTCCATAGGAGCCAGCGACGCTGGTTCCTGTGAGCGCGCTTTGTCCACTGACTGCGGAGACGGTCAAGGTGTCGCCATCAATATCTGTATCGTTGCTGCTCACCGAGCCAGAGACTGTGTATGTGCCCGAGTTTTCGGCAACGCCGTTGGTGTCCGCCACTGCAACCGGGACGTCATTCACGGCTGCGATTGGGATCGATAGCGTGGTGGTGGTGGTGGCCAGCTCGTTGGTCGCGTTCTCTTTACTGGTCAGTTCCAAGGTTAGACCGTACGTGCCGCTGAAATTGGCAGGTGCCTTCATCGTTAAGGTGCTCAACGACCAGCCGGTAATGTTGACGGATGGTGTGCCTGCTGTAGCCGTGAAGCTGTTGGTGCCATCGGACAATACGGTTCCGACCAACAGATTTTTTGCGATGAGCGAGACCAGTGCTTCCGATCCGTCGGTGTCTGCGAGCGAGATCGTGATCGGCGAAATCTTGATGACGGCGTCTTCTACCCCACTGTTGCTCACTGGGTAGTACCCGGCAGTGCTGGTTCCGACTACCGCGTCGTGTGCGCCACCTGCGCTCTCGACCGCGGCAATTGAGCTATAAATTTTGAAGTTGTTGCTGGTTAGGTCTTGTGCAGCGCCGCCGTCGACACTTAGGTAGGGTTTGAGTGCCCCAATCGAATGGCCGTTGTAAACAGCCCAGTCGAGCGTAAAGTAACCACTGGCCGCCGGCGCATAGGTCGTCCCAGTGATGTTGCCCCAACTGTTGTACTGCTTCTCTAGCACTATGTCGCCACCTAGGACCAGCAAGGCGGTATCGTCCATGTAGGAGCTGAATGTGTAGGTGTGGCCAGCTTCCAGGTAGATGACCCCCGTCATCCGGTAGGCCCCATCTGTTGGAACTCCAGATGGGGCACCGTCGGTGTTTGCTGTGTAGTTTTGCGGCGCTGTCGATATTGACGTTGTTGCTGGCGTGTTGGCGTTCAGCAAAGTCAATAGTTGGCGCACTTCGGCCAAAGTATTTACTGCGTTGCTGTCGATATTGGGTATTGCCGTGTACGTGCGTACGGTTAAACCGTTTCCCGGTGGCTGGCTTACGATGGTCGTTGACCCGTCAATTACCGAAGTCCCATCAATTTTCAATATTGGGTCGTCCGCCACGGGCTTGATGTCAACCGTCAGCGTTGCGGTTGTGCTGGTCAGGCTGCCATCGCTTCCCTGGTATGTGATTTGCGCATAGTCATTTTTCATGTTGCCGGTGCCGGCTGACAAGTATTCGTTGCTACCCGATTCATTGCTGTCTGGCGTGAATCGAAGACGCCCCGCGTCGACATCCGCCTTGGTAATCAGCTGATTTGATGTGACGTTGCTCCAGGTCGTGCCGTTCGCCGAGTACTGCAATATCCCGTCAGCCGGGAGCGTAATGATCTTTACGCTCAGTGTGCTGGCCGTAGAGTCAATGTCGCTAATGCCAAAGTTTGCCCAGGTCAGGGTGAGCGCCGTGTCCTCTGTTCCTGTTACTGCACCACTGATGACTGTGGGCACGTCGTTAGTGCCATTGATGGTGACGGTGATGGCCTGGGTGGCGGTGCCATCCAAGCTCTTGACGGAGATGGAGTCGGTCAGGGACTGACCGACACCCAAGGCCTGCACGGCGGTTTGTGCATTGCTGGCCGAATAAGTCCATGCACCGGTGGCGGTGTTGAAGGTGAAAGTTCCGTAGGTTCCGGCCAGCGTGGCCGGAGTCTGGAACAAGGTCTGCCCTGTATCGACATCGGAGACGGCCAGCGCACCGCTGGTGATGAGGTTGCCGGCGGAGACGGCGACATCCTCGGTCATGGAGGCAGTGGCCGTTCCGGTGATGGTGGCGTTGTCGTTGGCACCGGTGACGGTGACATCGATGGCGCGTGAGGCTGTGCCATCCAAGCTGGTGACGGTGAGAGTGTCATGCACCACCTGGCCGGCGGTGAGGCCCTGAGTGGTTGCCTTGGTGTTGTCCAGGGCGTAGGTCCAAGCGCCGGTGGCGTTGTTGAAAGTAAAGGACCCGTAGGTGCCGGCCAGCGATGCAGGGGGAATCGCCTGGAAGCTGGACTGGTTGGAATCGGCATCGACGATGGTGAGGGTGCCGCTGGTGGTGGGGGCGCCTGCGATGGCATTGGCCACGCCGCCGGCTTCGACGACGGAGCCTGAGCTCACACCGACACCGGCGCCGATCGTAGGCACATCGTTCACGGGGGAGACGGTGATGGACAGGGTCGAGGTGTCGGTGTTGGTGCCGTCGGTCATCGAATAGGTGACCAGGGGCACGGAGCCGTTGTAGTTGGCCGCAGGCGTGAAGGTATAGCTGCCGTTGGCGTTGATCACCAAAGTGCCGACGCCGGCCATGGTGGCGGTCTGCCCGGCGGTGAAAACGGTGGCGTTGCCGGCGACCTGGAAGGAGGAGACGGTGACAGTGCCATCGGCACTGGTGGTGCCGGTGAGCACGGAGCCCGAGGTGGCGCCGGAGTCTTCGGCGACCGTCACGGTTTCGTTGGCGTCCGTGAACGGATCGTTCACGGGGGTGACGGTGATGGAGAGGGTCGATGTGTCGGTGTTGGTGCCGTCGGTCATCGAATAGGTGACCACGGGCACGGAGCCGTTGTAGTTGGCTGCTGGCGTGAAGGTATAGCTGCCGTTGGCGTTGATCACCAAAGTGCCGACGCCGGCCATGGTGGCGGTCTGCCCGGCGGTGAAAACCGTGGCGTTGCCGGCGACCTGGAAGGAGGAGACGGTGACAGTGCCATCGGCACTGGTGGTGCCGGTGAGCACGGAGCCCGAGGTGGCGCCGGAGTCTTCGGCGACCGTCACGGTTTCGTTGGCGTCCGAGAAAGCATCGGCCACGGGGGAGACGGTGATGGACAGGGTCGAGGTGTCGGTGTTGGTGCCGTCGGTCATCGAATAGGTGACCACGGGCACGGAGCCGTTGTAGTTGGCTGCTGGCGTGAAGGTATAGCTGCCGTTGGCGTTGATCACCAAAGTGCCGACGCCGGCCATGGTGGCGGTCTGCCCGGCGGTGAAAACGGTGGCGTTGCCGGCGACCTGGAAGGAGGAGACGGTGACAGTGCCATCGGCACTGGTGGTGCCGGTGAGCACGGAGCCCGAGGTGGCGCCGGAGTCTTCGGCGACCGTCACGGTTTCGTTGGCGTCCGAGAAAGGATCGGTCACGGGGGAGACGGTGATGGACAGGGTCGAGGTGTCGGTGTTGGTGCCGTCGGTCATCGAATAGGTGACCACGGGCACGGAGCCGTTGTAGTTGGCTGCTGGCGTGAAGGTATAGCTGCCGTTGGCGTTGATCACCAAAGTGCCGACGCCGGCCATGGTGGCGGTCTGCCCGGCGGTGAAAACGGTGGCGTTGCCGGCGACCTGGAAGGAGGAGACGGTGACAGTGCCATCGGCACTGGTGGTGCCGGTGAGCACGGAGCCCGAGGTGGCGCCGGAGTCTTCGGCGACCGTCACGGTTTCGTTGGCGTCCGAGAAAGCATCGGTCACGGGGGAGACGGTGATGGACAGGGTCGAGGTGTCGGTGTTGGTGCCGTCGGTCATCGAATAGGTGACCACGGGCACGGAGCCGTTGTAGTTGGCTGCTGGCGTGAAGGTATAGCTGCCGTTGGCGTTGATCACCAAAGTGCCGACGCCGGCCATGGTGGCGGTCTGCCCGGCGGTGAAAACCGTGGCGTTGCCGGCGACCTGGAAGGAGGAGACGGTGACAGAGCCATCGGCACTGGTGGTGCCGGTGAGCACGGAGCCCGAGGTGGCGCCGGAGTCTTCGGCGACCGTCACGGTTTCGTTGGCGTCCGAGAAAGCATCGGTCACGGGGGAGACGGTGATGGACAGGGTCGAGGTGTCGGTGTTGGTGCCGTCGGTCATCGAATAGGTGACCACGGGCACGGAGCCGTTGTAGTTGGCTGCTGGCGTGAAGGTATAGCTGCCGTTGGCGTTGATCACCAAAGTGCCGACGCCGGCCATGGTGGCGGTCTGCCCGGCGGTGAAAACGGTGGCGTTGCCGGCGACCTGGAAGGAGGAGACGGTGACAGTGCCATCGGCACTGGTGGTGCCGGTGAGCACGGAGCCCGAGGTGGCGCCGGAGTCTTCGGCGACCGTCACGGTTTCGTTGGCGTCCGAGAACGCATCGGCCACGGGGGAGACGGTGATGGACAGGGTCGAGGTGTCGGTGTTGGTGCCGTCGGTCATCGAATAGGTGACCACGGGCACGGAGCCGTTGTAGTTGGCTGCTGGCGTGAAGGTATAGCTGCCGTTGGCGTTGATCACCAAAGTGCCGACGCCGGCCATGGTGGCGGTCTGCCCGGCGGTGAAAACGGTGGCGTTGCCGGCGACCTGGAAGGAGGAGACGGTGACAGTGCCATCGGCACTGGTGGTGCCGGTGAGCACGGAGCCCGAGGTGGCGCCGGAGTCTTCGGCGACCGTCACGGTTTCGTTGGCGTCCGAGAAAGCATCGGCCACGGGGGAGACGGTGATGGACAGGGTCGAGGTGTCGGTGTTGGTGCCGTCGGTCATCGAATAGGTGACCACGGGCACGGAGCCGTTGTAGTTGGCTGCTGGCGTGAAGGTATAGCTGCCGTTGGCGTTGATCACCAAAGTGCCGACGCCGGCCATGGTGGCGGTCTGCCCGGCGGTGAAAACGGTGGCGTTGCCGGCGACCTGGAAGGAGGAGACGGTGACAGTGCCATCGGCACTGGTGGTGCCGGTGAGCACGGAGCCCGAGGTGGCGCCGGAGTCTTCGGCGACCGTCACGGTTTCGTTGGCGTCCGAGAAAGCATCGGCCACGGGGGAGACGGTGATGGACAGGGTCGAGGTGTCGGTGTTGGTGCCGTCGGTCATCGAATAGGTGACCACGGGCACGGAGCCGT
The DNA here is from genome assembly GCA_034519315.1 of Cypionkella sp. GTDB lineage: Bacteria > Pseudomonadota > Alphaproteobacteria > Rhodobacterales > Rhodobacteraceae > Cypionkella. The sequence goes on from JAXHON010000016.1 coordinate 49,689, forward strand.
TGTAGTTGGCTGCTGGCGTGAAGGTATAGCTGCCGTTGGCGTTGATCACCAAAGTGCCGACGCCGGCCATGGTGGCGGTCTGCCCGGCGGTGAAAACGGTGGCGTTGCCGGCGACCTGGAAGGAGGAGACGGTGACAGTGCCATCGGCACTGGTGGTGCCGGTGAGCACGGAGCCCGAGGTGGCGCCGGAGTCTTCGGCGACCGTCACGGTTTCGTTGGCGTCCGAGAAAGCATCGGCCACGGGGGAGACGGTGATGGACAGGGTCGAGGTGTCGGTGTTGGTGCCGTCGGTCATCGAATAGGTGACCACGGGCACGGAGCCGTTGTAGTTGGCTGCTGGCGTGAAGGTATAGCTGCCGTTGGCGTTGATCACCAAAGTGCCGACGCCGGCCATGGTGGCGGTCTGCCCGGCGGTGAAAACGGTGGCGTTGCCGGCGACCTGGAAGGAGGAGACGGTGACAGTGCCATCGGCACTGGTGGTGCCGGTGAGCACGGAGCCCGAGGTGGCGCCGGAGTCTTCGGCGACCGTCACGGTTTCGTTGGCGTCCGAGAAAGCATCGGCCACGGGGGAGACGGTGATGGACAGGGTCGAGGTGTCGGTGTTGGTGCCGTCGGTCATCGAATAGGTGACCACGGGCACGGAGCCGTTGTAGTTGGCTGCTGGCGTGAAGGTATAGCTGCCGTTGGCGTTGATCACCAAAGTGCCGACGCCGGCCATGGTGGCGGTCTGCCCGGCGGTGAAAACGGTGGCGTTGCCGGCGACCTGGAAGGAGGAGACGGTGACAGTGCCATCGGCACTGGTGGTGCCGGTGAGCACGGAGCCCGAGGTGGCGCCGGAGTCTTCGGCGACCGTCACGGTTTCGTTGGCGTCCGAGAAAGCATCGGCCACGG
>JAXHON010000015.1:0-112968 GCA_034519315.1 Cypionkella sp.
AGTTACTACTGCTGGGGGGCGGCGGGGGTTTGGTCATCTGTCAGCGATGATGGATACGCGCTGGATATCGCCCTGCCCGAATCGGCCATCACGGGCGTGACCCAAACCGCGATGGGCGCGGCGCAAATCGGGGTCTGGGATCGCGGCCCCGCCTTGCGCGTCAGCCTTTTGTCGGGGGCGCTATCATCACGCACTGGTCCGAGATTTTGGCAGGACGCAATGTGGCGCTGATCGGCGACGGCACCCCCGATGGGTGGGAGGTGTTTCAATTTGCCAATGCGGTTTTGCCGACAAATACATATGATCTGTCACAGCGGCTGCGCGGTCAGGCAGGCAGTGATGGGCAAATGGCAGCCTCTTGGCCTGCGGGCGCGCAGTTTGTTCTGCCCAATTCCGCGCTGCGGCAAATTCCGACATCGTTGGCGGCGCGCGGGCTGCTTCGGCAGTATCGCGTGGGTCTTCTTAGCGCGGGCTATGATGGCGAAGATGTGCTGCACCAAAGCCATAGCTTTTTGGGCATGGGTCTGCGGCCCTATTCAGTGGGGCATCTGCGCGCTACGGTTTCAGGGGCGACGCGGCGCTGACATGGTGCGGCGCACGCGGGTTGACGGCGATAGCTGGTTTACCGCCGAGGTGCCCTTTGGGCGAGACGCGCGAGGCCTATCATCTGCGCATCACCCAAGCGCACAAACCTGCTGCGCGAAGTAGAGCTGGGCGCGCCGGAACTTTGCTTATACGGCCACCATGCAGGCAGCAGATGGCGCGGCGGGCCCTGTCACCTTTGCCGTGTCGCAATTGAGCGATAGCTTTGGCGCTGGCTCTATCGCAGCATCATCGCGCAGCTGTAGCTATGCGGCAAGTGCTGCTGATGGATGTGATCGCCGCCACGCGCGCCTTGGCAGCGCTTGTGCCAGATCAGCGCGTTGCTGGCGGTGCAATGGCTGGATCAGGCCCAGGCCGCGGGTGCCTATATCAAACGCTACCAACGCAGCCATCCTGAATAGGGGACGGGCACGCTGGCAGATCGTGCAGGGTTATGGTGCAAAAAGACGCGCCCGCATTTGATTTGACAAATGGCGATATCCTGCACGCGATGGTGGCATTGATTTGCGCCCTACATATGCGCCAAGTTTGCAAGGACAGAACATACCCAACTTGCCTTGCCGCCCCTGTGCCCCATGTGATATGATAAGATCATCAACAAGGTGCACATCATGGCCAATTCCAACACCAAACTTACGCTTAGATCCCGTTTGGGATCGGGTGCGCCAACGAGGCGGCTGCCATTTCGGGCTGAACCCTTGATGGGCGGGTTGGTCCATTCCAGCCTTTCTGCACCATGCGTCACGTTTGAGCGGGCGCTGGCCTATCGCTATTTCACTGAAGACTCGCCATCGGACGAGATGAGCGAGACAAATCATGCGCGAAATTGCCGATCGAAGCCTATGTCAGTTGATCCCAGTCCTTGGCCGCTGCTGCCCGTGCCGACCTTGATCGCCGATTTTTGACCGTGACCCCGCTTGCCACCCGCTTTACCTCCAGCCCTTGCTGTATTTCAAAGGATATCAAGCGGTTCCAGGCCTATCGGATTGGGCATTGGCTATGGGGGCAAAGGGGTGGCGCGACATGGCCTGTTTCGTGCAAATGCGCGTGTCCGAAGTGTCTGGTGTGGATATCCACCCCACCGCGCCCAATCGGGCAAGTGGCATCATGATCGACCACGCCCATTCCATCGTGATCGGGGAAACCGCCGTAGTGGGGGATAATGTCTCGATGCTGCATTCAGTCACCTTGGCGGCACCGGCAAAGAGGATGGCGACCGTCACCCCAAGATCGGCAATGGCGTGCTGATCGGGGCAGGTGCCAAAGTTCTGGGCAACATCACCGTCGGGGAACATTGCAGCCGCATCGCCGCAGGATCGGTGGTTCTGGTCGACGTGCCCCGCTGCAAAACCGTGGCCGGCGTGCCCGCAAGGATCGTGGGCGAGGCGGGCTGTGATCAACCATCGGTGATGATGGATCAAGTTCTTAGCAATGCCGAAGTGCACGGTAAAACAGGGGCGCCTGCGCCCCTTGGCGCGTTCCGCGCATTCACCCCCAGGCACCCCCAGGATGTTTTCCGAGCGCGGCGATAATTTTAATCAAATTGCCGCTTCTCTTTTTCCTAAATATCCTGCGGGGGTGAGCGCAGCGAGGGGCCGCACAGGCCCCCTTTTGGTCTCATGCCAGCATAGAAATTGCCTAAATTGGCACAAATGGCGGCCAGCAGGGCTGTGCCCAAAGCCCCGTCAATTACGCGGTGATCGACAGATAGGAAGTCATTGACATCACTTGTTGCCACGCCAAGGCTACCATCCGCTTGCACCACGGGCTGTTTGACTCCCTGCGCCCACTGCCAAAATCGCGGCTTGGGGCGGGTTGATCACGGCGTCGAAATTCTCGATTCCTATCATTCCCAACATTGGAAATGGCAAAGCTACCGCCTTGGTATTCGTGGGGGGCAAGTTTTTTGGATTTTGGCACGTGCCGACAAGATCTTTCATCTCGACCGATAGGGCGGACAGCGATTTTTGATCGGCATCTTTCAAAAACAGGTGTAAACAGCCCGCCTTCAATAGCCACGGCCACCGCAGCCATGCGGATGGTTTTTAGTTTTTCAGCACGCGGTCGCCTGCCCAAACCGCGTTGGCGTCTGGGACTCCGATTGCAGCGCCTTGTGCGCAGTGCTTTGATGATGAAATCATTGACCGACCAGTTTCGACACCGCGATCTCTTCAGCCCTTTGTTCAGCTGTTCGCGAAAGGCCATCGAAGCGCATCCAGCCGCACTCAGAACGGCGCAGATAGAAATGCGGGATGGTTTGTTTCTGCCTCTGTCAAGCGTGCGGCGATAGTGCGGCGCATCCCGTCCAATGGCATTTCTGTGAAAATCGCGGCCTTGGTACATTTTCAGCACCGTTTCGGCAGATTACGTCCTTTGCGCCGCAGATGCTGGCGCGGGCGGTTTCAAAGGTGGTGGTGCAGGAGACGCTTTGGGCACCGCTGTCCACCCCCCCTCTACATCTGCGCGCACGATGCGGCCATGGGGGCCTGAGCTTCATTTAATGCTGCCCAGTTCAATACCCTTTTCCGCAGCGATGCGGCGGGGCAAGGGGCGATGCGAATTACGCGCGCGCCGCCTTTGGTGGGGTGCGGCTATGGCGGGCCGCTGCCACGGGCCGCTGCGTTTGGGGTCGTAACGGGGGCGGCGGCGGCGTTGCAGGTTCTGCGCCTGGTTTTGGCAGCAGCGGGAGCGGTATCCAGCGCCTCGCCTTCCTCGACCAGCACTGCGATTGGCATGTTCACCTTGACCCCCGCAGTTCCAGCGGGCATCAGATTTCTGCCAACCCGCCCCTCGTCCACCGCTTCGAACTCCATCGTGGCCTTGTCGGTTTCAATTTCTGCGATCATCTGGCCAGACTTGACACGTGTCCCCTTCTGTCACCAACCATTTGGCCAGTGTGCCCTCTTCCATTGTGGGGGACAGTGCCGGCATTAAAGATATTCGAGAGCCATATGATTTCCCCCCCTCAGCGATAGCAAACAGATTTGACGGCGGCGACCACCTCGGCGGTTGTAACCAGCGCCAGTTTTTCCAAATTGGCGGCGTAGGGCATCGGCACGTCCTTGCCCGTGCAGGTCACAACCGGCGCGTCCAGATAATCAAAGGCGCGCTGCATGATCGTGCTGGCGATGTGATCAGACATCGAGGACCCACGGGAAAGCCTTCCTCGACCAACACGCAGCGGTTGGTTTTCTTGCACTGCTGCCAGCACCGTGTCGTAGTCCAAGGGGCGCAGGGTGCGCAGGTCGATCACCTCGCTGCCCAGATGCCGTCCTTTGCCAAGCATATCGGCCGCTTCGTAGGCGTATTTCATGCCGATCCCGAAGGAGACGATTGTCGCATCCGCCCCCTCGCGCCAAATGCGGGCCTTGCCGAAGGGGATGGTGAAATCCGGCAGATCGGGCACGTCAAAGCTTTGCCCATACAGGATTTCGTTTTCCAGAAAGATCACCGGGTTGCCGTCGCGGATTGCGGTTTTCAGCAGGCCCTTCGCATCGGCTGCCGAATAGGGCATCACGACCTTCAGGCCAGGAACCTACCGCATACCACGCTGCGATAATCCTGAGAATGCTGCGCGCCAACGCGGGCCGCCGCGCCATTTGCGCCGCGAAACACGATGGGACAGCCCAGCTGCCCGCCCGACATATAGTTGGTCTTGGCTGCCGAATTCAGAATATGATCAATAGCTTGCAGTGAGAAGTTAAAAGTCATGAATTCGACTATCGGGTTCAGACCGCCCCATGCCGCGCCAACCGCGATACCGGTAAAGCCAATCTCAGTGATCGGCGTATCGACCACGCGTTTGGGGCCAAATTCGTCCAGCAGGCCCTGAGAAAATCTTGTAGGCGCCTTGGTATTCGCCCACTTCTTCGCCCATCAGCATGACGTTCGGGTTGGCGCGCATCTCTTCGGCCATCGCCTCGCGCAGCGCCTCGCGCACGGTCATGGTTTTCATAGGCGTGCCTTCGGGCCAATCGGGGCTGCCCTTGGAGCCATCGCCACGGGGGCCGCCGCCGCTGCATGGCCGCCGGGGCAGCGGCGCGGCAGCCGGTGCCTCTAGCGCCGCAGCGCGGGGCAGGGGCGGCATTGAGTGCATCCTCGCCCTCCTCGATCAGCCGCAGGATAGGATCGTTCACTTTGACGCCTGCGGTGCCCGCGGCGACCAACAGCTTGCCCACGATCCCCTCATCAACGGCCTCGAATTCCATCGTCGCCTTGTCGGTTTCGATTTCTGCAATGATCTGGCCAGATTTCACAGTGTCGCCCTCTGCCACCAGCCATTTGGCCAGCGTGCCTTCCTCCATCGTGGGGGACAGGGCGGGCATAAGAATGTCAATTGCCATGGTCTATTCCCCTTTAGGCGTAAATATCGGTGTAAAGTTCGGACACGTCAGGCTCGGGGCTTTCTTTGGCAAATTCGGCGCTGGCGTTGACCACGTCCTTGATGCCCTTATCAATCGCCTTCAGCTCGTCCTCGTTGGCAAGGCCAGCGCCCAGCAGCAAATCGCGCACATGTTCGATGGCGTCCTTTTCGGCCTTCATCTTTTCCACTTCTTCGCGGGTGCGGTATTTTGCAGGATCAGACATCGAATGGCCGCGATAGCGGTAGGTCATCATTTCCAAAATATAGGGGCCTTTGCCCGCGCGGCAGTGGGCCACGGCCTTTTCGCCAGCGGCTTTCACGGCCAGAACGTCCATGCCGTCCACCTGCTCGCCCGCGATGCCATAGGCAGTGCCGCGCCCGAACAGCGTGGTGGATTTGGTGGAGCGTTTCACCGATGTGCCCATGGCATAACCGTTGTTTTCAATCACGAAAATCACGGGCAGATCCCACAATTCGGCCATGTTATAGGTTTCATAGACTTGGCCTTGGTTCGCCGCGCCATCACCGAAATAGGTGAAGGTGACGTTGTCATTGCCTTTGTATTTATCCGCCAGCGCCAGACCCGCGCCGATGGGCACCTGCGCGCCGACAATGCCGTGGCCGCCGTAGAAGTGCTTTTCGCGGCGAGAACATGTGCATCGAGCCGCCCTTGCCGCGCGAAATACCCCCCGCGCGGCCCGGTAAGTTCGGCCATCACGCCATTGGCATCCATGCCCGCAGGCCAGCATATGGCCGTGGTCGCGGTAAAGTGGTGACGCGCTTGTCCCCTTCTTTGGTGCAGGCTTCCAGCCCGACAACAACCGCCTCTTGCCCGATATACAAATGGCAAAACCCGCCGATCAGACCCATGCCGTAAAGCTGGCCCGCCTTTTCTTCAAAGCGGCGAATCAGCAGCATTTCGCGGTAGTATTTCAGCAACTCGTCTTTTGAGACGTTGTGATTTCCTGTACCGAATCCGCGAGCTGATAGGTTTGGCAGCCAAAGGGTTTCCTCCCGCAGATGACCGAAAAATAGTTTAGCATTAAACTATTAATATCATATCGAAGAAAAAAGGGCAAATCCTATCTGTCAGGGCGGGGTGGGCCATGCCGCATGCGCAGCGAAGGTTGGCCCCGTCAGCGCTGGCGGATCACAACCTCATCGGCGCGCAAATAGCCCAGAACAATGCGCGCCCGTTCATCCAGCAAATCCATGTCCAGATAGCTATCAGACAGGCGCAGGTTCAGGTTCTGCAACTCGGCCGGAGTTCGGCGCCGCAATCGCGTCGCGCTCTGGCGCGCAGCCTCGGCGACCTGCGGCTGCGCTGGAACGCGGCGCATCACGCCAAATTCGCCCTGCACCGCCGAGACCACGAAAGAGCCGCCCATGACCACAGGGGAATGACCAGCACCACGACCGCCCAACATCCGAGGACGTCTAAGGAATTTTCCTGGCATTCGACCTGTGCCCCAGTCATCGAATCCCTCTGATTCGGGGGCATGGACGATGATTCTGCCACAAATCCCCTGCGCGATCAAAGGGCCGCCCCGAAATTCAAGCGCGGCCGCGCTATAGATATCCACCATGGTTCAGCATACAGCGCATCGCCTCGGCGGCCGCTGGAACGAGTTGCGCCCGATGATGCTGCCGTTGCCGCCGCCGTCGCGGATTGCGCGCGCATCGTCATAGACCGCATCCAGCGCCTTTCGGCCGCCCCGCCCGGAGAAAATCACAATCGCGCCGCCCGCCAACAGCCGTATCGCGCGCAGTGCGCGCACCGCGGTGCACCCGCCCCCCCCCCCCCTGCGTCGCCTACGTGTCAACGCGATTGCCCTCTTTCATAGACTTTCTTCGCCTCGGGCAGCATCAGATGATCGGTGGACAGTTTGATCTTGATGATATGCGCGCCCAGCAGCGCCGCGATATGCGCCGCATAGGCGGCCACGTCAATCGCGGTTTCGCCATCTTTCGAAATGGCAGGGCCGCGCGGATAAGACCAGATCACAGTGGCAATGCCCTTACACGCGGCCTCGCGCCGCATATCTTTGATTTCTTCATACATATCAATTTGTTGGTCAGAGCCTGGGTAGATCGTAAACCCAATGGCCGAAGCCCCAAGGCGCAAGGCATCATCGACCGAGGCCGTGATTGCCTGATTCTTGCCCGCCCCGTCACCCATCAGCGAATTGGCCGAATTCACCTTTAAAATGGTCGGGATTTGCCCTGCAAACGTATCTGCCCCCGCCTCTAGCATCCCCAAAGGCGCGGCGTAGGCGTTCAGGCCTGCATCAATGGCCAGCTGATAGTGGTAATGCGGATCATAGCCCGCCGCGTTCATCGCAAAGCTGCGTGCGGGCCCATGTTCAAACCCCTGATCGACGGGCAGGATGATCATTTTGCCGGTGCCGCCCAGCTTGCCCTCCATCAGCATGCGGCACAGGTTGGCCTTCACGCCGGGCGTCTTCGCCCTCATAATTGGATAGGATTTTCTGAACGATTTTTGTCGTGCGCATGGGCCTTGGTCCTTTCCGGTTGAACTCATCTTTGGCATAGGAGGGGCTTTTCTACGCCCGCAATAGTGGCTTGGCGCTAACAGCGGGAACGTTTGCAGCATACAAAAGGTTAGACGGCGCCATCAAAGCCGCGACACCGGGCAATTCGCGCCCCTCCATCCATTCCAAAAACGCGCCGCCTGCGGTCGAGATGAACGTGAAATCATCCGCCGCCCCTGCCATATTAAGCGCGGCCACCGTATCGCCGCCGCCCGCAACCGAAACGAGCTTGCCTGCGCGCTTTAAATCAGCCGTGCCGCCGCCTTGGCGGCGGCATTGGTCGCGATGTTGAACGGCTCCAACTCGAACGCGCCGAGGGGGCCGTTCCAGATCAACGTTTTGCAACTGGCGAACACCGCGGCCAGCGCGGCCACGGTCTGCGGCCCTGCGTCCAATATCATCGCGTCATTGGGGCAGGCGGCGGTTGCCACGGGGTCTGGCTGTGCGCCCCGGGCTTCGCATATTCGCGCGCCACCACCACGTCAACGGGCAGGTGAATGGTGCAGCCCGCCGCCTTGGCCTTTGCGATAATCTCTTGTGCCGTTGGGGCCATATCCCGCTCGGCAAGTGATTTACCAACCTCGATGCCTTGGGCCACCAAAAATGTATTCGCCATGCCGCCGCCAATCACCAGATGATCGACTTTGGTCCACCAAATTGCCCAGCAAATCCAGCTTGGTTGATACTTTCGCGCCGCCCACCACGGCGACAACGGGCCGCTGCGGCGCGCCCAAGGCCGCCTCCAGCGCCGCCAATTCTTCGGCCATCAAACGCCCCGCGCAAAGAGGGCAGCGGCATGGGCCATCGCCCTTGGTCGAGGCATGTGCGCGCCGTGCGCCGCCGAAAAGGCGTCATTGCAAAAAACATCGCCAAGGCTGGCGAGAAACGCCACCATTTTCGGATCGTTCTCTTCTTCCATACTGGAAAAGCGGGTGTTTTCGGCCAACACCACGCAGCATCCGCAGGCAGGGCAGCAATGGTGCCGCTGCGAGTTGGGCGCTTGCCACAAAGGTCACACCATACGGCCCAAGCGCCGTTTTCCAACGCCGGCTGTACCATGGCGCAGCGACATCTCATCTACCACTTGCCCCTTTGGCCGCCCGAAATGCGCCAGCAGCACGACCTTTGCCCCTTTAGCGCGCAGATCATTCACCGTTGGCACAATCTTTTCGATCCGCGTGGCGTCCGTCACACGCCCGCCCTCCATCGGAACGTTGATGTCCACACGGGTCAGCACAATCTTGCCCGCAACATCCATATCGTCGATTGTTTTCCAGCCCATCACGCCTCTCCCATGACCGATTTCCCCTGTTTCGGCGCTTCCTCACGAAAAGGTTGCCCCTCAACCTGTCCCCCTTTCCCTCCGCGCCACCGCGCCCTTAAACCACGTTGAGTTATGCAAAAGTTGGAGACTTCCCGACCATGGCCGATATCTAAAGATCCCGAAAACACCATCATCATCACGCTGAAGGGCGGCGAAGTGGTGATTGAACTGCTGAGCGATATTGCCCCCAAACATGCCGAACGGATGAAAACCTTGGCCCGCGCCAAGGCCTATGACAATGTTTGTTTTCACCGCGTGATTGACGGGTTCATGGCCCAAACGGGGGATGTGGAAAACGGCAATATGGAAAACAATTTCAACCTGCGCCGCGCGGGCACGGGCGGATCAGAGTATCCCGATCGTTCCTGCCTAAATCTTTCCAGGCATTCCCCATGACCGGGGCACGATCGGGGCTGCGCGCTCCAACCAGCCCCAACTCTGCCAACAGCCAGTTCTTCATCAACTTTTCACGGACAACTCACTTCCTGAACCGCCAATATACACGTCTAGGGCCGGGTGATTTCGGGGATGGAGATTCGTGGACGAGATCACGCGCAGGGCGAGCCGCCGAGCGAAAGCCTGACCGAATGATCACCGTGCGGGTGTTACCGCCGATGTTGCGTAATCCGTCTTTGTTGCCCTGGCCTTATTGGTCACGCCCCGCCTATGCCTTATACCATACTGTCGCGGTCCAATTTGGTGATCGACATCACTGGCGCGGCCAATGGCCAAGTGGTGATTGATCTGGCCGCCGATACCGCGCCGCAACATGTGTCGCAAGTCACCGCGCTGGCGAAATCGGGCGTCTATGACGGCGTGGTGTTTCACCGCGTGATCGACGGATTCATGGCCCAAACGGGCGATGTGCAATATGGCAAAGCGGGCAGCGAAACTGCGATGGCGGGCATGGGCGGCAGCGAGATGCCAAATATCCCAGCCGAATTCACCCAGGAAACCTTTGCGCGCGGCGTGGTTGGTATGGCGCGGGCGCAAGATCCAAATTCCGCCAACAGCCAGTTTTTCATCATGCAATTCAATGACCGGGCCGAATTCCTGGACGGTCAATATACCATGATCGGGCAAGGTTGTGTCGGGGATGGAGGTTGGTGGACATGCATCAAGCTTGGCGAAGGTCAGAATGCCGCCAGTGACCGGCGCCCGATGTGATGAGCAAGGTCACCATCACAGAATAGTTCCCCTCAGACTCTGCAAAAGAGGGGCATCGAAAGGCCCCCTTTTTCATGCCTGAATTTACGGCAAGATCACCTATAGCTCAGGCAAGCACTGACCAGCGCATGGCGCTTCTTTCCTGCGGTCAGCTTTATGACCGCTGCGCAGCTCAACTGACCGACACCAAGCGCGGCTGCTGTTTCGGTGACCACCACATCATTGACGCGTCGCCCCGCCATCAATTAACAAACGCTTTGCGGCATCCCTTACCCGAAGCAGACGAAGCCCCGCCCGCACGAACAGTTGCAGCGGTCCCCACGACCCTGCTTCGAATGTGTCATCCGAACCCCAATGCGCACCGTGGTCAGCTCGTCGCCCACGCCGCCACGCTCGAACACCTCGCGCGCGGTGGCTTCGGCCGCCTTCGCCGCCTCGGCCCCGTGCAAAAGGGTCGTCACCTCGTTTGCCAGCACGATTTTGGCGGCGTTAATCTCGGCTCCCTCCAGCGCGCCCAGTCTTGCACATTCGTCCAAGGGCAGCTCGGTATACAGTTTCAAGAACCGCCCCACATCGGCATCCGTGGTGTTGCGCCAGAATTGCCAAAATTCATAGGGCGCCAGCATATCGCCGTTCAGCCAAATCGCCCCGCTGGCCGATTTGCCCATTTTCTTGCCATCCGACGTGGTCAGCAGCGGGGATGTCAGGCCGTAAACTTCGCCCTCTACCACGCGGCGCGTCAGATCAACCCCGTTGACGATATTGCCCCATTGGTCCGATCCGCCCATCTGCAACATACAGCCATAGCGGCGGTTCAGTTCCAGAAAATCATAGGCTTGCAAGATCATGTAATTGAATTCAAGAAAGGACAGCGATTGTTCGCGGTCAAGGCGGGACTTGACCGATTCAAAGGACAGCATCCGATTGACGGAAAAATACCGCCCAATATCGCGCAGGAATGACAGGTAATTCAGATCATCCAGCCACGCGGCGTTATTGACCATAACGGCATCCGTGGCCCCATCGCCAAAGTGGACATAGGGCGCAAAGGCGCGCTTGATCCCGTCGATATTGCTGTCGATCTGGGCGTTGGTCAGCAGCGGGCGCTCGTCCGCGCGAAAGCTGGGATCGCCGACTTTCGTCGTGCCGCCCCCCATCAGAACAATCGGCTTGCCGCCCGTTTTTTGCAGCCAGCGCAGCATCATAATCTGAATCAAACTGCCCACATGCAGCGAAGTCGCTGTGGCGTCAAAGCCGATATAGGCGGGCATACCACCCTTTAGCAGCGCCTCATCCAGCGCCTGATAATCGGTGCAATCGGCGACAAAGCCGCGCGCCAGCATCACGCGCAAAAATTCGGATTTTGGATGGTAGGTCATGGGCGTCTCATGCAATAAGGTTGCACTCCTATAACGGGGGCGGGGGCCAAGGGGAAGATGAAACAAGGCGGGCCGATCTGGGCGCTGGGGATGATGTCGGGCACCTCGCTGGACGGGGTGGACGCGGCCATGATCCGCACCGATGGCGCGACTATTTTCGAATTTGGCCCTTATGATTACCGCCCCTATACGGATGCCGAGCGCGCCGTTTTGCGCGCGGCTTTGGGCAAATGGCAGGGCGAGGCAGGGGTGGCGCAGGCCGCCGAAGTGGTCGAGGCCGCGCATATCGACCTTGCCGCGCGGTTTTCGGGGGCCGATGTGATCGGCTTTCATGGGCAAACCTTGGCACATGACCCCGCAAACGGGCGCACGCATCAAGCGGGGGATGGGGGTGTTTTGGCGACCGCATTGCGCCTGCCCGTGGTCTGGGATTTTCGCAGCGCGGATGTCGCCATGGGCGGGCAGGGCGCGCCGCTTGTGCCGTATTTTCACCACGCCTGCGCGCGGTTTATCGGGGCCGATACGCCGCTTATGATGCTGAATTTGGGCGGGGTTGGCAATGTCACTTGGATCGATCCAAATGTGACGCGCCCTGACAGCGAGGGCGCGGTTCTGGCCTTTGACACGGGGCCCGCCAATGCGCCGATCAATGATCTGATGCTGGCGCGGCGCGGCCTCGCGCAAGATGAGGGGGGGGCGCTGGCACAGACTGGCGCGGTAGATCATGGCATTGTCGACGCGTTCTTGCGCCATAGTTATTTTGCAAGAGTGCCCCCCAAGTCATTGGATCGAGACGCGTTTTCAATCGCGCTGCATGCCTTGGATCATTTGAATGATGCGGATGCCGTTGCCACAGCGACGGCCATTGCCGCCGCATCTGTGGGCGCGGGACTGCAACATTTTGCGCAGACACCAAGCCAGCTGTTGGTGGCAGGGGGCGGGCGGCACAACTTTGCAATGATGAAACAGCTTGGAAATTACTTAAAGTTACCCGTTCAACCCATTGAATTTGTAAAGTTAAATGGTGATATGCTAGAGGCGCAGGCCTTTGGCTATCTTGCTCTGCGGGTTATGCGGGGTCTGCCCACATCAGGGCCCAGCACGACGGGCGCGCCTGCGCATATCAGCGGCGGACAAATCAGCCGCCCCGATTAGCCTGTCCAAACTAACCCGCGCGGCGCTGTGCAAAAAATGACCACGTATACAGCGCCAGCGCCGCCCAAATCATCGGGAAAGCAATCGCGCGGGCAGGGCCGAACGGCTCGTCAAACAACATAACTGCGATAACAAAAATCATCGTCGGCGGGATATATTGCATGACGCCGATTGTAGACAGGCGCAAGGCTTTGGCCCCATTGGCGTAAAACATCAGTGGCACCGCAGTAAGTACCCCCGTTGCCATGAGCATCCCCGTATCAAAGATCGACCCCGCCGCAAAATGGCCGGCCCCAGACCATGCTTGCCAACCAATAAAGACAAGTGCAAAGGGGGCCAGCAGCAACACCTCCAGCAAAAAACCTTGATTTGGGCCAATCGGTAGGGATTTTTTGAAATAGGCGTAAATGCCCCAAGTCAGCGACAACCCCAGTGCGACCAGAGGAAGGCGGCCTGCGTCGATTGTCAGAACGATGACCGCAAAGGGCGGCCAATGCAATAGCCCCCATTTGTAGGCGGCTTAAGCGCTCTTTCAAAATCACAAAGCCCAGAAACACTGAAAACAGCGGGTTGATGTAATAGCCCAAGGCCGCATCCAGCGCGTGGCCGCTGCCAATCGCCCAGACATAAATCAGCCAATTGACCGAAATGAGTGCCGCCGTAACCCCCGCCATCGCCAGCATGGACGGGGTTTTTAGCGCGCGTTTCAGATCCGCCGTGCGCCCCTGATAGATCAGCACCGCCGCCGCGATGGGCAGCGACCAGATCACGCGGTGGGCAATCACCTCAACGGGCGGAATATGGGCAAGCTCTTTCATAAACAGGGGCAAAAACCCCCAAATGATATAGGCGCCCAAGGCATAGGCAAAGCCCGCCAAGGTGTCGGCATTTTCGGGTTTGGGGGCAGGGGTGTTCATCCACCCTATCTATCCGCGCAAAAGGAAAAGCGCGACCCGAAAGCTGCGCAATGGCAGTCCAGATCGCGCTTTTTTATCAGCCCAAAGCCTAGCGCAGGATGCTGCGGCCCGCGTAAACCGCCGTCTCGCCCAGCATTTCCTCGATACGGATCAACTGATTGTATTTTGCCAAACGATCCGAGCGCGATAGCGAGCCTGTCTTGATCTGCCCGCAATTCGTGGCCACAGCCAAATCGGCGATCGTGGCATCTTCCGTCTCGCCCGAGCGGTGCGACATCACATTGGTATAGCGCGCACGGTGGGCCATATCGACGGCCTGCATGGTTTCGGTCAGCGTGCCGATTTGGTTGACCTTGACCAGCATCGAATTGGCACAGCCCTTTTCGATACCTTCCGCCAAGCGGCGCGGGTTGGTGACGAACAGATCGTCGCCCACAAGCTGCACCTTGCCGCCCAAAGTGTCGGTCAGCAGTTTCCAGCCCGCCCAGTCATCTTCGCTGCAACCATCCTCGATGGAGATGATCGGGTAATCGGCTGCCAGCCCCGCCAAGAAGGCCACGTTTTCCTCGATGGACAGCGATTTGCCCTCGCCCTTCATCTCATACTTGCCACCCTTGAAATATTCGGTGGCCGCGCAATCCAGTGCCAGATAGATGTCTTGGCCCGGTTTATAGCCCGCCTTTTCAATGGATTTCAGGATGAAATCCAGCGCGTCGCGCGCGGAATTGAGGTTGGGGGCAAAGCCGCCCTCATCGCCGATGCCTGTGTTGTGGCCCGCCGCTTGCAGTTCCTTTTTCAGGGTGTGGAACACTTCCGACCCCATGCGGATCGCCTCGCGGATATTGTCCGCGCCAACGGGCATGATCATGAATTCTTGAATATCAATCGGATTGTCGGCATGCTCGCCGCCGTTGATGATGTTCATCATCGGCACGGGCAGAACGTGCGCCGAAGTGCCGCCGATATAGCGGTACAGCGGCTGGCCCGTGTATTCGGCGGCGGCCTTGGCCACGGCCATGGACACGCCCAAAATCGCATTCGCGCCGAGACGGGATTTGTTGGGCGTGCCGTCCAACTCGATCATGGTGCGGTCGATGCCCACCTGTTCGGTGGCGTCAAAGCCAACAATCGCCTCGGCCAACTCGCCGTTCACGGCGGCAACGGCCTGCAAAACGCCTTTGCCTTTGTAGCGTTTGGCATCATTGTCGCGCCGCTCGTTCGCCTCATGCGCGCCCGTCGAGGCACCAGAAGGCACGGCGGCGCGGCCAAAAGCGCCGCTTTCCAGCAAAACGTCCACTTCCACCGTGGGGTTGCCACGGCTGTCTAGAATTTCGCGGGCGTGAATATCAATGATCGTGCTCATGCTTGGCTCCGAAATATAGGGTGCTCTCGCCGCGCTGATAGCGCAAGGGACGCGCCTTGGAAAGGGTTAGTGGTTGGCGCGGGCACGCTCGCGCATAAAGGTATATAGTCCCGAAGCGACGATGATCGCAGCGCCAATCAGCGTGAGGGTATCGGGCACCTCGGCAAAAACGATCAGTCCGATGATCATGGCAAAAATCAACCTGACATAGCGAAAGGGGGCGAAAACGGGGAAGACGAAGAGGCGGAAAAGGGGGAGGGGGGAGAAAGAAACAGACCCCAAAGAAAGGAGGGAAAACAAGGGGCAAGAGACAAAGAAAAACACCCAGAGAAAAAAGCCCCCAGGAAAAAAGGAGGATAGAAAAAGAGGGAAGGAGGGTAATAAACAAAGCAGATAAAAGAAAAAAGGAGAGGGGAAAAGGGGGAAAGAGAAGAAGGAAAACCAAAAAAAGGGAGAAGGGGAAAGAAAACGAAAAGAGAAAAAAAAGAGCCTTGTTGTGCGTATTTGCTGTGCGGTTTGGTTTAACCCATTTTGGGTGCGACAGCCAGATGCGACACCAGCATACGTGCCGATGATTCGATCAAATTCGCGCGGCGCGTCGTTGCTGCGTGCTGGGCAAAGTTCATGTGATTTGTCAAATCTCTGCGCTATGGCAAGCATATTTCAGTGCATTTTCACCCAAGGGAAACGGCAGCGCCTTCCCACAGGTCTGATCAACCCTTGCGGGTGCGCAATACAGGCCTAGATGTCCCAGCCAAGGTCAAGCACAAAATGTAGTGCCGAGGGTAAATAAATCGTTTGTAGCCGCCCTCGTTTTACCCCATGTTGATGCCCAAGCGCCCTGAGACACTAAATCTAGGGCGAATGGGGCAGTGACAGCAGTATAGCCGCAAAACCGACACCTCGGCGGCTCGCGCGTGTTCTCCCCATGATCGTGGCAGGTAACTGCCCAAACGAACAAGGCCGCATTGGCCAAAGCAAAAGGACGGGGACAATGAAAATCGAACGCAATTTCACCACCGAAGCCAATGGCGCCTATGGCGCGATGGGGTTCAGCACCATTGTCTCGGAAATCCGCAATCCCGACGGCTCGATTGTGTTCCGCAATGATGCAGTCGAGGTTCCCGAAGGTTGGAGCCAAGTGGCTGGCGACGTTCTGGCGCAGAAATATTTCCGCAAGGCAGGGGTGCCTGCCGCGCTGAAACGCGTCAAGGAAAAGGGCGTTCCCGAATTTTTGTGGCGCTCGGTTCCCGATACCGCCGCGCTAGAGGCTTTGCCAAGCGACAAACGCTTTGGCGGCGAGACCAGCGCGAAACAGGTGTTTGACCGTTTGGCGGGCGCTTGGGCCTATTGGGGGTGGAAGGGGGGCTACTTCACCACCGAGGCCGACGCGCGCGCCTATTACGACGAGATGCGCTTCATGCTGGCCGAACAGATGGCCGCGCCCAACAGCCCGCAATGGTTCAACACCGGCCTGCATTGGGCCTACGGCATCGATGGCCCGGCGCAGGGGCATTTCTATGTCGATTACCAAACCGGCGTGCTGACCAAATCGGCATCCGCCTATGAACACCCCCAGCCGCACGCCTGCTTTATCCAATCGGTCAAGGATGATCTGGTGGGCGAAGGCGGGATCATGGATCTGTGGGTGCGTGAGGCGCGCCTGTTCAAATATGGCTCGGGCACGGGCACCAACTTTTCGTCCTTGCGCGGCGAGGGCGAAAAGCTGTCGGGCGGCGGCAAATCTTCGGGCCTGATGGGGTTCCTGAAAATTGGTGACCGCGCGGCGGGCGCGATCAAATCGGGCGGCACCACGCGGCGCGCGGCCAAAATGGTGATCATCGATATGGATCACCCCGATATCGAAGAATTCATCAACTGGAAAGTGATTGAAGAACAAAAAGTTGCCTCGCTGGTCGCAGGTTCCAAGGCGCATGAGCTGCGCCTGAACGACATCTTCGCGGCGATCCGCACATGGGACGGCAGCTCTGAGGCCGCCGTTGACCCCGCCAAGAACCCCGCGCTGAAAGCGGCGATCAAATCGGCCAAAAAGGCGATGATCCCCGACACCTATATCAACCGCGTGTTGCAATATGCGCAGCAGGGCTTTACCAGCATCGAATTCCCCACCTATGACACGGATTGGGATTCCGAGGCCTATGTCACTGTCTCGGGCCAGAATTCCAACAACTCGGTGCGCGTGACCGATGCGTTCTTGAAGGCCGTCAAGGATGACGCAGATTGGGCATTGATCCGCCGCACCGATGGCAAAGTGGCCAAAACCGTCAAGGCGCGCGATCTGTGGGACAATGTCGGCCATGCCGCCTGGGCCTGCGCCGATCCGGGCATTCAGTTTCACGACACCGTCAACGCGTGGCACACCTGCCCCGAAGATGGCGCGATCCGTGGCAGCAACCCTTGCTCGGAATATATGTTCCTCGATGATACCGCCTGCAATCTGGCCTCGATGAACCTGCTGACCTTCTTCAAGGACGGCGCGTTTGCGGCCGAGGATTATATCCACGCCACGCGTCTGTGGACGGTGACGCTGGAAATCTCGGTGATGATGGCGCAGTTCCCGTCCAAGGAAATTGCGCAGCGGTCCTATGATTTCCGCACGCTGGGCCTTGGCTATGCCAATATCGGCGGTCTGCTGATGAATATGGGCTATGGTTATGACAGCGCCGAAGGCCGCGCGCTGTGCGGCGCGCTGACCGCGCTGATGACGGGCGTGGCCTATGCCACCTCGGCCGAAATGGCGCGCGAGTTGGGGGCGTTTTCGGGCTATCAGCGCAACGCAAACCATATGCTGCGCGTGATCCGCAACCACCGCGCCGCCGCCTATAATGCGACGGCCGGCTATGAAGGGCTGAACATCAACCCCGGTGCGCGCTGGATCACCGCAAATTGCCCTGATCAAAAGCTGATCACCCTGGCGCAGTCGGCCTGGGACGAGGCGCTGGATTTGGGCCAAAAGCATGGCTTTCGCAACGCGCAAACCACGGTGATCGCGCCCACGGGCACCATCGGTCTTGTGATGGATTGCGACACCACGGGGATCGAGCCAGATTTTGCGCTGGTCAAATTCAAGAAACTGGCAGGCGGCGGCTATTTCAAGATCATCAACCAATCGGTGCCTGCCGCGCTGGAAAAACTGGGCTATTCCACATCGCAGGCGGCGGAAATTGTCGCCTATGCCGTGGGCCATGGCAGCATCGGCAATTGCCCCGGCATCAACACCACGGCGCTGATTGGCCACGGTTTTGGCGCGCGCGAGCTGGAAAAGATCGAGGCGGCGCTGCCCTCGGCCTATGACATCCGCTTTGTGTTCAACCAATGGACGCTGGGGGCCGATTTCTGCAAGGGCAGCCTTGGCATTCCCGAAGAAAAACTGAACGACCCCAGCTTTGATTTGCTGCGCCACCTTGGCTTTAGCCGCGCGCAAATTGACGCGGCCAATGATCACGTCTGCGGCACCATGACGCTGGAAGGCGCGCCTCATTTGAAGGAAGAGCATTACAACGTCTTTGATTGCGCCAATACCTGCGGCAAAAAAGGCACGCGCTATCTGTCGGTGGATGCCCATATCTACATGATGGCGGCGGCGCAGTCGTTCATCTCTGGCGCGATTTCCAAAACGATCAACATGCCAAATTCGGCCACGATCGAAGAAACCCTGGCCGCCTATGAGCTGTCGCATTCGCTGGGGATCAAGGCGAACGCGCTGTATCGCGATGGATCGAAACTGTCCCAGCCTTTGGCCAGCGCGCTGGTGGAAGATGACGAAGAGGCCGAGGAAATCTTGGCCAGCGGGTCTGCGCAGGAAAAAGCCGCCGTTCTGGCAGAAAAGATCGTGGAAAAGATCGTTTACCGTGATGTCATCCGCACGAGCCGTGACAAATTGCCCGAACGCCGCAAAGGCTACACCCAAAAGGCTGTCGTGGGCGGGCATAAGGTGTATCTGCGCACGGGTGAATATAGCGACGGCAAGCTGGGCGAGATTTTCATCGACATGCACAAGGAAGGCGCGGGGTTCCGCGCGATGATGAACAACTTCGCCATCGCCGTGTCGGTGGGCCTGCAATACGGCGTGCCGCTAGAGGAGTTTGTCGAGGCCTTTACCTTCACCCGCTTTGAACCTGCGGGCATGGTGCAGGGCAATGATTCGATCAAGAACGCCACTTCGATCTTGGATTATATTTTCCGCGAATTGGCCGTGTCCTACCTTGATCGCACCGATCTGGCGCATGTCAAACCTACGGGCGCATCCTTTGATGAGCTGGGGCGCGGCGAGGAGGAGGGCAAGCGCAACATTTCCGAAGTGTCGGAAAATGCCGCCAACCGCAGCTTAGAGGTGCTGAAGCAAATCTCTTCGACGGGGTATCTGCGTAAGCGTTTGCCATCGGAATTGGTGGTGCTGCAAGGCGGGATGCAAAGCGCCGATACCGTCTCGTCGCTGAACATGCTGATCCCAGAAACCGCGCGCGCCGCAGGGGCAGCCAGTGGCATGACGGCGGTGTTTGCTGGGGCTGCCAGCAGCACAGCGGTATCCTCGGGCGTTGTCGGCATGGACAACCGCACCAAAGCAAAAATGCAAGGCTACGAGGGCGACCCTTGCGGCGAATGCGGCAACTACACGCTGGTGCGCAACGGGACATGCATGAAGTGCAATACCTGCGGCGGGACGAGCGGGTGTAGTTGATTTCGCTTGTGGGCGAAGGAAAGG
Organism: Cypionkella sp.; assembly: GCA_034519315.1. Lineage (GTDB taxonomy): Bacteria > Pseudomonadota > Alphaproteobacteria > Rhodobacterales > Rhodobacteraceae > Cypionkella. The sequence continues at coordinate 19,550 of JAXHON010000015.1, forward strand.
CCGAGCTGCAGAGATGCGTTCGGCCCTTTTTATTTGTTCATGTGACGTGGGCGGAACAGAAAACGCACTGCGTTTTCCCGCCCACAGAGATCACAGCGCCGCTGGAGTCCGTCAGCAATCCAACCAGAGGCCAGCGCGCGCCACGGGCGGAAGCAAAGCGCACGCCGGGGGCGTGGCGTGCGCTGGCCGGTGGCTTTGGCCACCGGCGGTGCAGCGGATGGGGCAGGATGTGACCTGCGGCTAGTGCCTTGGTCATGGCAATTATGATGCTCTAATTGGTATCCATTTATCCGATAATCATTATTATGTAATATAAATCCATGCGCGCAACTGCGCCGATACCTTAAAAACGCCCTATATCCATCTGATCCTAAAGAAAAAGGCGCAAGGTTGCCCTTGCGCCTTTACTTGTTCTAAATGGCTAACGTTAGCCTTGAACCATCTTTGCGACTTCGGCTGCGAAGTCTTCTTCTTTCTTCTCGATGCCTTCGCCGCAGCCCATGCGCACAAAACCCGTGATCTCAACGCCAGCGTCTTTCGCGGCTTGTTCCACCGTCAAATCGGGGTTGATCACAAAGGCTTGGCCCATCAGGGTATTCTCGGCCAAGAATTTCTTCATGCGGCCCGGGATGATGTTGTTTTGAATAACAGCCTCTGGCTTTGGCTTGGCGGATGCTGCGTTTTCTTCCAGCGCTTTGGAGGTTTGCACCGCCAATTCACGCTCGACGACCACAGGATCCAACGCGGCCTCATTCAGGGCCAGCGGGTTGGTGGCTGCGACGTGCATGGCCACTTGTTTGGCAAAGGCGGCATTTGCGCCCTTGACCGCCACCAGAACACCGATTTTGCCCATGCCGTCAGCCGCAGCATTATGGACATAGGCGGCGACAGTTTCGCCTTCCAAAACAGCCATGCGGCGCAAAGACAGGTTTTCGCCAATCGTTGCGATGGCTTCGGAAATCACCAGATGCACAGGCTTGCCACCCATGTCAGCCTCGCGCAGCGCGTCGATGTCATTGGCACCCATAGCGGTTTTCGTCACGCCGCCAACCAAGGCCTGAAAATCACCGTTCTTGGCGACAAAGTCAGTCTCCGAGTTGATTTCAACGGCCACACCGCGCCCGCCAACGACGGAAACACCCACCAGACCTTCGGCCGCCAGACGGTCTGCCTTTTTCGCGGCCTTGGCCAAGCCCTTGGTGCGCAGCCAGTCAACCGCCGCTTCCATATCGCCATTGGTTTCCACCAATGCCTTTTTCGCATCCATCATGCCTGCGCCAGTGGACTCGCGCAGCTCTTTCACCATTTGTGCGGTGATGCTCATCATAGTCTCCATCAATTGGGAAATGGGAACGGCGGGGATCGCGCCCCGCCGTGATTATTCTGCGGCCGCTGGCCTTAGGCCTCGGCGGCGGTTTCGGCAATTGCCTCTTCAACTGGCGCATTTTCCAGCGCGCCCAAATCAACGCCCGCTGCGCCCATTTGTGCAGACATGCCATCCAGCGCGGCCTTTGCGATCAGCTCGCAATAAAGGCCAATCGCGCGGGCGGCGTCGTCATTACCAGGGATCACATAATCCACGCCTTTGGGCGAGTTGTTGGTGTCCACAATGCCAATCACTGGGATGCCCAGTTTTTGCGCCTCAAGGATGGCCAGATCTTCCTTGCCCACGTCAATGATGAAAATCAGATCAGGCGTGCCGCCCATTTCGCGGATACCGCCCAAGGATGCTTGCAATTTTGCCTGATCGCGTTCCATGCCAAGACGTTCTTTTTTGGTCAGGCCTTCGCCCCCTGCCCCAAGAATTTCGTCAATTTGCTTAAGGCGTTGGATCGAGGCCGACACGGTTTTCCAGTTGGTCAGCGTGCCGCCCAGCCAGCGGTGGTTCATATAGAACTGCGCGCAACGCTCGGCTGCTTCGGCAATCGGCTTTTGCGCTTGGCGCTTGGTGCCGACGAACAGAATGCGCCCGCCTTTGGCGACGGTGTCGCGCACTACCTTTAGCGCCTGATCCAGCAAGGGAACGGTTTGCGTCAGGTCAAGAATATGGATGCCATTGCGGTCGCCGTAGATATATGGACCCATTTTGGGGTTCCAACGGGCGGTTTGGTGGCCGTAGTGAACGCCTGCTTCAAGCAATTGGCGCATGGTAAACTCTGGAAGAGCCATGGTCGTTTTCCTTTCCGGTTTCAATCCTCAGCAGGGCGCTTAGGCAGATGCCCAACCGGCGGAAGCTGCGGGATGTCTCCCCGCCTCTCCCAAGCCCCGCTTGTGAAGTGTCGCGCGTATAGGCGAGGCGCGCGCAAAGCGCAAGCGGGCAAATGCGCAGGCATTGGCGCGGCCTTATGTTTTGGCATGGGCTGGGCGATGCGGCGCGCGATTTGAAATCCCAACGCAGGCCCATCTTGCCCAAGTCCGCCACCTCCTTTTTCGCTGCCCTTTTGCGGCTTCGGTTACGTATCGGCCTAGTCATGTTCATCTTGGGCTATGCCTCTGTGAATATGGTGATTTTTCAGGCCCCTGCGCCATGCGCTATCTGTCACCGATCTTAGCAACGCGGCCGGCTGGGTGACACTTGCCAGTTTCGAGGCGCTGCAACTGTTTTTGTTCTTTTTCCTTCTTTATGGAATCGCGCTGATTTCGGTGAGATTGATGCAAGCCGTGGCGGTTGTTCTGTTTGTGGCCAATTCCGTGTCCCTCTATTTTATCACCACTTATGGCGTTGAATTGGACGATTCCATGATCGCCAATATTCTGAACACCGACACGCGCGAGGCGCGTGCGTTTGATAACCGCGAGATTGTGCTGCTGCCGGATGCCAGTTTTGCCGCCAGCGTGCCTGCGGGGCAAAAGGATGTGGTGGTGCTGATGATCGGCGAATCCTCGCGCCGCGCCAATTCCAGCATGTATGGCTACGCCCGCGAGACGATGCCCGAGGCCCGCGCGCACGGGATGATTGCCCTGCAAAACGGCATGTCTTGCGCCACCAATACCATCGCGGCCGTGTCCTGCATCCTATCCTATCAGGGATCAAAGGCCCCGCCCGTGGCAAACTATGAACCGCTGCCCAGCTACCTTCAGCGGATGGGGGTCGAGATGATTGTACGTTTGAACAACACTGGAACCCCACCCCTGAACGTAGCACAAAACCAATGGGCCAACGAAGTGGTGGCGGGTTGCACGGAAAATTGCCCCGATAAAAAATCAGATGCCGCGCTGGTTTATGGGCTGGCCGAGCGCATTGCAGCCGCAAAATCCGACCGCGTTTTTGTGCTGATCCATGTGACGGGCGGCCCTGGCCCCGCCTATTTCAAAAAGTATCCGCCCGAGTTTGAACGATTTACACCCGTTTGCAAATCGGTGCAGTTGGCCGATTGCACAGCCGATGAATTGGTCAACGCCGATGATAATACGATTGTCTTCACGGATGCGCTGTTGGGCCAAGTGATCGACCAAGTGGCCAGCCTGATGGCGGCTAAGGGCATAATGGCAGCGGACATTTCCACCGCCAAAGTCGCCGCGCAAGACATTCCTTTTCACACCGTCATGGGGGCGTTTGGGATGACCAGCCCCATTTACAAGCCGCAGTTTGATTTGTTCGCGGTTGCGCCTTAACCGCTTGCGCCCATCGCCGCGCCAAGGCAAAAGTCTGTTATGACACCAGATATTCTATGCATCGGCGCGGTTTTGTGGGACATCATTGGTCGCACGCCTGCGCCCATGGCGGCGGGGCAAGATGTGCCAGGGCGCATCACCCGCCTGCCGGGCGGGGTGGCCTTGAATATAGCGATGACCTTGGCGCGTATGGGGATGCGCCCTGCTGCACTTTGCGCCATTGGACGCGATGGTGCGGGCGAGGAATTGGCGGCTGCTTGCACGGAAATGGGCATAGATATGGCCCTTGCGCATCGAAGCGACGATCCAACGGATGTTTACATGGCGATCGAAGGCGGCAACGGGCTGATTGCCGCCATAGCCGATGCCCATTCGCTGGAGCGCGCGGGCGCGGCCATTCTTGCGCCGCTGATGGATGGCCGTTTGGGCCGCGATGCTGCGCCCTATTGGGGTATGATCGCGCTGGATGGCAATTTGACAACTGACTTGCTGGCCCAAATTGCCGCCAGCCCCGCCTTTGCTTGCGCCGATTTGCGCCTTGCCCCCGCCAGCCCCGGCAAGGCCGAACGCTTGGCCCCGCTATTACCCCATCCGAAAGCCACGCTTTATGTGAACCTGATCGAGGCGAATATTCTGGCGGGCGGGTCGCATGTCACGGCGCTTGCAGCTGCAAATGCCTTGATATCCAAAGGCGCGCGGCGGGTTTTGGTGACCGATGGCGGCAATCCTTGTGCGCTGGCGGGCCAAGGTATTGCGCCGCTGACGGCCCAGCCCCCCAGCATCACCGCGCGCCGCATCACGGGGGCGGGGGACACGTTTATGGCCGCCCATATCGCCGCCGAGGCGCGCGGACAGTGGGGCGAGATTGCCTTGCAAGCCGCTCTTGCCGCCGCCGCCGCCTATGTCTCAGGAGTAGACCCATGAAACCCCTTCCCTTGCGCTTTTCCCCCGAAGTGGCCGAGGCGCGCGCGCGCTGCCTGCCGATAGTGGCGCTGGAATCCACCATTATCAGCCACGGCATGCCATGGCCGCAAAATGTGCAGGCCGCCCGCGAGGTAGAGGCCGCCGTGCGCGCAGGCGGCGCGGTGCCCGCCACCATCGCCGTGATGGGGGGCGAGGTGTTGATTGGCCTAACGGGGGCGCAGCTGGACGCCTTTGGCCAAGCGGCGGGCGTGATGAAACTGTCGCGCGCCGATTTGCCTGCCTGCGTCGCCTTGGGCAAAACGGGGGCCACTACGGTCGCCGCCACGATGATCTGCGCGCATTTGGCAGGGATTTCCACCTTTGCCACGGGCGGCATCGGCGGGGTGCATCGCGGGGCTGAAACCAGCTTTGACATCTCGGCCGACTTGCTGGAATTGGCGCAAACCCCTGTCACTGTGGTCTGCGCAGGGGCCAAGGCCATCTTGGATATTCCAAAAACGCTAGAGGTGTTGGAAACTCACGGCGTGCCCGTGATCACCTATGGCGCGGATGATTTTCCCGCCTTTTGGTCGCGCAGCATCGGGCTGACATCGCCTTTGCGCATGGACAGCGCCGCCGATATCGCCGCCAGCGCGCTGATGCGGGCGCGTATGGGGCTAAAGGGGGGGCAGCTGGTCGCAAATCCCATTCCTGCGGGCGATGAGATTCCCTTTGCTGAAATCGGCCCCATCATCGAAACTGCCCTGAAAGATGCAAATGCCGCCCATATCGCCGCCAAAGAGGTGACGCCCTACCTGTTGGACCGCATTTATGCGCTGACGGCGGGGCGCTCGCTGCAATCTAATATCGCTTTGGTCTTGAACAATGCGCGTCTTGCCGCCAGCATCGCGATTGAATTGAAAAAACAGGCTTAGTGACCCATGACCGACTCATCGCCACCAAAACGATCCCTTTTCGCCGCCGTTCGGGGGGCGTTTTTCACGGGTCTGGTCGTCGTTCTGCCCGTGGGCCTGACGATTTACGTGGTTTGGGGGGTGATTGGCTGGATTGATGGCTGGATATTGCCGCTGATCCCCACCGCCTACCAGCCCGAAGAACTCGTCCACCGTTTTTTCGGCCCCGAGGCCGAATTTCCCGTGCGCGGCGTTGGGGTTTTGGTGTTTTTGGTGGTGACTGCTGCCGTCGGGGCCGTGGCGCGCGGCTTAATTGGCCGCAGCATCATTCGCCGCGCCGAGGGTCTGGTTGACCGTCTGCCCATCGTCCGCTCGGTCTATTCGGGCGTAAAACAAGTGACCGAAACCTTTTTCACAAAGGCAGAAAAGAACTTTGACCGCACCTGCCTTGTGCGCTTTCCCCATCAAGGTGCTTGGTCGGTTGGGCTGGTGGCATCCGCTCCGCAAGGCGAGATTGCCGCCAAATTGCCGGGGCCAGATAAGATGATAGCAGTGTTCGTCGCCCTAACCCCGATGACATCGGGCATGCTGATCTATGTGCCCGCGCGCGACGTGATCTTGCTGGATATGAAGGCCGATGAGGCAATTAAGCTGGTCGTTTCGGCGGGGCTTGTTTACCCCGCCCAAAAGCCAACCCTATAGCGCCGTCCAGCCGCCATCGACCGAAATCGTGGTGCCCGTGATCTGCGCCGCGTGATCGCTGCACAAAAACACCGCCGTGCCGCCGATTTGCCCCGTGGTGGCAAATTCGCGGCTGGGCTGGCGGGCCAGCATCACCGATGCAATCACTTCTTCGCGGCCCATGCCATGCACAGCCATTTGTTCGGGGATTTGCGCCTCGACCAGCGGGGTCAACACATAGCCTGGGCAAATTGCGTTGCAGGTGATCCCCTGCCCCGCCGTTTCCAGCGCCGTCGTTTTCGACAGGCCCACAACGCCGTGCTTTGCGGCGACATAGGCAGATTTATAGGGCGAGGCCGTAAGACCATGCGCCGAGGCCACGTTGACAATCCGCCCCCACCCTTTGGCCCGCATCAGAGGCAGCGCGGCGGCCGTGGTGTGAAAAGCGCTGGATAGGTTGATCGCGATGATCTGATCCCATTTATCCACGGGAAATTCATCAATCGGGGCGACAAACTGAATGCCAGCATTATTGACCAAAATATCACAGCCGCCAAGTTGCGCCGCAGCCCCCGCAATCAGCGCGCGGCAATCGGCCCCTTTTGACATATCGGCGGCGATATAGCGCGCCTGCACGCCGTATTTGGCGGCGATGCTTGCCGCCAATGCGTGATCCTCCTCGCGGTCGGTAAAGCTGTTCAGCACCACATCCGCGCCCGCGCGCGCCAGCTCTTCGGCGACACCCAGACCAATGCCCGAATTGCTGCCCGTTACCACTGCCACTTTGCCCTTTAGCATCCCGCCCTCCTGTGATTTGCCCCAGCCTATCGCTGCACCTGCGAAAGGTCAAAAAAAACGCCCGCAGGTTTTGAAACCAAACGGGCGCAAGTCATTGAGGCAGGTTTCATACAGGCAAGAAACCTATCGAGCAGTAATGAATGTATACCCCTAAGCAGCGCGCTGGCCAAGTTAAAAGTTTGAATTTTCCGCGCACAAAGCCTAATCTGCCGCAAAAGACCATAAAAATTGAACAAATCTAGGGGGTTTACACGATGAAGCTACACCAAATTCCACGGCATATGCGCCAAATGGGGCTGATTCTTGCCTTGGCTGGCATTGGATTTGCCGCTGGGGCCGAGGGAATCGCCCCGTCATTTTCGCATGGAATCGCCATGTATGGCGCGCCCGCCCTACCCCCAGATTTTGTGTCCTTGCCCCATGCCAATGCAGATGCGCCACAAGGGGGACAAATCATTTTTGGCGAATCGGGCGGGTTTGATTCGCTCAATCCCTTTATCGTCAAAGGCTCGGCCCCCGCTGGTGTGTCTTTGCTGACCGTCGCAACCTTGATGGGCCGCAATTATGACGAGCCGTTTTCGCTATATGGCACGCTGGCCGAGGGACTAGAGACGGACGAGGCCCGCAGCTATGTCGCCTTTACCCTGCGCGAGGGGGCGACTTTTTCGGACGGCAGTCCCGTGACGCCTGAAGATGTGCTTTGGTCGTTTGAAAAGCTGGGAACCGAGGGCAGCCCCCGCTATGCGGCCGCATGGAAGAAAATCGCCACATCACAAATCACGGGCCCGCGCACGGTCAAATTCACCTTTACCGAGGTTGACCGCGAACTGCCTTTGCTGCTGGGCCTGCGCCCCATTTTGAAAAAGGCGCAGTTCGAGGGTCGCGACTTCACTGCATCCACCCTAGAGCCCGTCATCGGATCAGGCCCCTATGTGGTGGATACATTCGAGGCAGGCAAGTTTATTTCCTTCAAGAAAAACCCCAATTGGTGGGGCAAAGACGTGCCCTTCTATCGCGGCCAGCACAATTTTGACGAAGTGCGCTATGAATATTTCGGCGATGGCGGCGTGGTGTTCGAGGCGTTTAAGGCGGGCGAAATTTCCACTTACCGCGAAACAAACCCTGCCAAATGGGCCAGCAATTATGATTTCCCCGCCGTCCAGTCGGGCGATGTTGTAAAATCTGAAATCCCGCACCAGCGTCCTTCGGGCATTGAAGGGTTTGTGATGAACACCCGCCGCCCGATCTTTGCCGATTGGCGTGTGCGCGAGGCGATGATTCAGGCGTTCAATTTTGAACTGATCAACCAAACCATCAACGGCGGGGTCTATCCGCGTATTCAATCTTATTTCTCGAATTCGGAATTGGGCAGCGATATGGCCGCCCCTGCACCCGATGCGGTTGCGGCGCTGCTAAAACCATTTATTGATGATTTAGCCTCTGGCACGGTGCGTGGCTATACTTTGCCCAAAACCGATGGATCCGAGGCCAACCGCGAAGGGCTGCGCAGCGCGACCAAACTGCTGGAGGAGGCGGGATGGACGGTGCAGAGCGGCGTTTTGAAAGATGCATCTGGCGCGCCTTTCACCTTTGAAATTCTGCTGACCAATGGGCAGGATGATATGATTGCCGCGGCCAATATCTATATCGAGGCGCTGAAACGTCTTGGCATCGAAGCCAAGCTAACGACGGTGGACAGCGCGCAATACAAGGAACGCACCACCGCCTATGACTTTGATATGACGCATTATGTTCGTGGACTGTCGCTGTCACCTGGCAATGAGCAAACCCTCTATTGGGGTGCGGGCGGGGTGACGGAACCGGGCACGCGCAACTGGATGGGAATGAATGTGCCCGCTGCCGAGGCGATGATCAAAACCATGGTGTCGGCCACCAACCGCGATGATTTTGTCGCCGCCACGCAGGCGCTGGATCGTATCTTGACTGCGGGTCGCTATGTGATCCCGATGTGGTATTCCGACAAATCGCGTCTGGCCCATGTCAAAGCCCTGAAATTTCCAGATCGCCTGCCTATTTACGGCGATTGGCTGGGCTTTCAGCCCGAAGTTTGGTGGCATCAAGAATAGATACGGCAGGGGGCCTTGCGCCCCCTACCCAAGCCGCAACAGCCCCAAATGCCGCGCCAGCGGCATGCCCGTGGCCCTGATCTTTTGCGCCGTAACGCCCGCATCATAGGGGCACTCGTGATAGCTAAGGGTATTGGCGGCGCTATCCAAAATGCAGTAATGTGCCACCGCGCGCGCGCCGCGCGGCATGCCAACCGATCCAACAACACCCACCCAGCGGCGCGGTCTATCCAGCGTTACGGCCAAGTCTGGCGCAATATCTTGCGGCAAGACCTGATCTTTTAGGGCAAAAAGGCGCGGAACATGGCCGTGGCCACAAAGGGTGATACGGGCATCCGTCGCGGCAAAGCAGGCGCGCGCATCTGCGGCGCTGTTGATATAATTCCAATCTTGCGGATGATGGGCCGAGGCATGGACGAACAGCGCATCACCCAAGCGATAGGTCAGCGGGCGCTCGCCCAGAAACAGCTTTTGCCGCGCGTTCAGCTTATTCACTGTCCAGTCAATCACGCGGCGTGCAGCGGGGTTTAACGTTTTGGCGGGCGTTGGCAAATGGCGGTCATGGTTGCCGCGCAGGGCAACTGCGCCCTTGGCAACCATGGCTTCGATCTTGTCCAGCACATAATCGGGATCGGGGCCAAAGCCCACCATATCCCCCAACAGCACCCATTGATCCACCCCTCGCGCAGCGGCGCTGCTGAGGGCTGCGTCAAAGGCTTCACGATTGGCGTGGATGTCGGTCAGGATTGCGCAGCGCATAGACCCTCCCGCCCCTTTGCCGCCTTGGAAGCAGATTGCGCCGCCAAATCACTGCGGTCAAGCGCCCCCGTTTATGCCAAAGACGTCACCCACAGCAGCGTTGCGTCATCCTCGGACAGCGAGATGACATTATGCCCCATGCCTGCATCATAATAGGCGCTATCGCCGCGCCGCAGATCAACGGGTTCATAAAACTCGGTGTAAAGGCGCACAATGCCAGTAAGCACATACAGAAATTCCTCGCCCTCATGGCGCACCCAGCCGTCGAAATCGCCCATATCGCGGGCGCGGATGGTGGCGCGGTAGGGCAACATTTGCTTTTTGGTCAAAGCTGCTGCCAGAAGTTCATGCTCGTAGGTGGTGGTGGCATGGGCTTGGCCCTCGCCCGCCTTTGTCGTGACCATCCGCCCCGAAACTTGCGGCGCGGGGGCGGGGGTAAATAATTGCGGCACAGAAATGCCAAGGCCCAGAGCCAGCTTTTTCAGCGCGTCATAAGTGGGCGACATTTGCCCGTTTTCGATTTTGGACAGGGTAGACCTTGCCAGCCCCCCTTGCGCGGCGGCCTGTTCCAGCGTCCACCCCTTGGCGCGGCGCAAGTGGCGCACCCGCGCGCCCAAATCCAGCGGTGCAGGTGGGGCCGCATCACCGCCGTCGAGGGCCAGTTTGATCATGCGTTTGGGGTCGGTGGACATCAGTTGCGCATAGCGTATTGTGCGCAAACGCGCAACTGCGCCCCTTGACCCAGCCAATCCAATAGCATTGAAAGGCGCAAGCAACTGCGAGACCGCCATGATACGCCTTGATATTTTTGCCGACCCCGTTTGCCCGTGGTGCATGGTGGGCAAGGCCAACTTGGACGCTGCGCTGCGTGCCAACCCCGCGCATCCCTTCACCATTGAATGGCACCCGTTTCAGTTGAACCCTGATATGCCTGCGGGCGGTGTGGACAAGCGTGCGCATCTGGCGGCCTTGTTTGGCAATGCGGCCAAACTGGACGCTGTGCATGACCGTCTGCGTGAAGTGGCCCGCGCTGCTGGCCTTGCGTTGAACCCCGACAAGCCCGCGCGCATTCCAAACACGCTGGACGCGCACCGATTGATCCATTGGGCGCGGCTAGAGGGCGTGCAAAGCGCGGTGGTGGACGCCCTGTTCACCGCCTATTGGGACCTGGGGCGCGATATTGGCGCGGCCGAGGTTTTGGCCGATGTCGCCGCCAGCGCAGGCATGGACAGGGACGCGGTCTTGCGTCTGCTGGCTTCAGATGCCGACCGCGAGGATATTGCCGCCCGCGATGTGGACGCACGGCAAAAGGGCGTCACCGCCGTGCCAACCTATCTGATTGCACAGCAATATGTGGTGTCAGGTGCGCAGCCGCCGCAGGTTTGGGGCGATGTGATTGCCGAACTTACCGCGAAACTGGCCGTGCATTGATGCGCGCGCCAAAGCCGCTGCGCCGCGCCGAATTCGTGGCCCTGATGGCCGCCCTATATGCCATCGTGGCCCTGTCTATTGATGCCATGTTGCCCGCCCTTCCCGAGATTGCGGCCACACTTAGCCCCGCCGCCCCCAACCGCGCGCAATTGGTGGTGACATCTTTTGTGCTGGGTTTGGGGATCGGCACGTTTGTCGTCGGCCCCATCTCTGATGCCTATGGGCGCAAAATGGTCATATTGGGCGGCTCGGCGCTGTTTATCTTCGGCGCGTTTCTAAGTTATCTTGCTGGCACTTTGGAATGGCTGCTGGCGGCGCGGTTTTTGCAAGGTTTGGGCGCGGCCGCCCCGCGCGTGGCGGGCAGTGCCATGATCCGCGATTTGTTCAAAGGCCGCGCCATGGCCGAAGTGATGAGTGTCATTATGGCCACATTCATGGTTGTGCCCGCACTCGCCCCGCTTTTGGGCCAAGCGATCATCGCCTTGGCCGATTGGCGTGCGATTTTTTTGGTTTTTGCGGCGGTGTCTTTGGCCACATCATTTTGGCTTGGCCTGCGACAACCCGAAACCTTGCCGATGCCTCAAAGGCAAGCTCTGTCGCTGCGCCACATCATCGCAGCCAGCCGCGAAGTGACCCGCCAGCCCACCGTGCGCGCGGCGATCTTGCTGCAAGGGCTGATCATGGGCGGGCTCTTTGCGGCGCTATCCTCTATGCAAGGGATATTCGATCAATCCTTTGATCGCGCTGCCAATTTCCCGAAATGGTTCGCGTTGATCGCCGTGGGCTCGGCACTGGGATCGGTGATCAACGCGCGCTATGTGCAGCGTGTTGGCATGCGCAAGATGGCGCTTTGGTCGCTAAGTGCAACCTTGACCGCAAGCGCGGCGGTGCTGCTGGCGCAATTCCTACCCATGCCGCCAACCCTATTATTTGCAGCATTTTTGATCTGGGCCATGGTCGCTTTTGGCGGCACGGGCATGACCATGGGCAATTTGAACGCGCTGGCCTTAGAGCCACTGGGCCATATCGCGGGGCTTGCTTCGTCGATCATCACCGCGCTATCCACCGTGATGTCGGTGATCATCGCCATTCCTGTGGGTTTGGCCTTTGCCGGAACGCCCGTGCCGTTGCTGACAGCCTTTGTTGGTTTTGGGCTGGCGGCGCAGCTGGTCTTGCGCCGCATGCCCGCGCGCTGATACCGCGCACCCGCCATCTCGTGCGTCTTGCGGGCGCGTTGCCCTTGGCTGCCGCTTTAGGTCACAACATCGGGCGCATCGCGGCCCGTGTTTTTTCGTATCTGCGCAATCTCTTCGGCTGCGGCGATGATCGGCGCAAGGGCTGCCTGCGGGTCGCCGTCCAGCCCATCGGGGCCGGGCTGATAGCGCTCGAGATAGAGGCGCAGCGTTGCACCCGAGGTGCCCGTGCCCGACAGGCGCAGCACGATGCGGCTGCCGCCGTCAAAGACAATACGAATGCCTTGCCTTGCCGACGTAGAGCCGTCTACAGGGTCGCAATAGGAAAAATCATCCGCCGAAATCACGCCCTGACCCTGAACCATTTGTCCCACAAGACTGGGCAATTTGGCACGCAAATCGGCCATCATCGCATCGGCGCGGGCGGTGTCTATCGCCTCATAATCATGACGCGAATAGTAGTTGCGCCCATAGCGCGCCCAATGATCTGCCAGAATTTCGGCCACAGACTGGCCCCGCACCGCCAGAATATTCAGCCATAGCAAAATCGCCCACAGACCGTCCTTCTCGCGCACATGGTCACTGCCAGTGCCAAAACTTTCCTCGCCGCAGATCGTGGCACGGCCTGCATCCAAAAGGTTGCCAAAGAACTTCCACCCCGTTGGCGTCTCGTATGCGGGGATGTTCAGCGCCTGCGCCACGCGGTCGGCGGCGGCGGATGTGGGCATGGATCGCGCAATCCCCTTTAGCCCCGCCTTATAGCCCTTGGCCAAATGGGCATTGGCCGCCAACACCGCCAAACTGTCGGAAGGAGAGACATAAATTCCGCGTCCGACAACCATGTTGCGATCACCGTCCCCATCCGATGCCGCGCCAAAATCGGGCGCATTAGGCCCCATCATTTCCGCCATCAGCTCGTGCGCCCAAGTGGGGTTCGGATCGGGGTGCATACCGCCAAAATCGGGCAAGGGCGTGCCGTGGGTCACAGTGCCGCGCGCCGCTCCAAGGCGGTTTTCAAGAATTTCCACGCCGTAAGGGCCAGTCACCGCGCACATGCTGTCCATCCGCATCCGAAACCCGCGGCCAAACATGGCGCGGATTGCATCGAAATCGAACAGGCTTTCCATCAGGGCCGCGTAATCTGCCACGGGGTCGATCACGTCGACAATCATTGCGCCCAAGGCATGGCGGCCAATCTTCGACAGATTGATGCCCCCGTGGCTGGCCTTGCTATAGGCGTCAATCGTCAGCGTGCGCTGGAAAATTGCCTCTGTGACAGATTCAGGCGCAGGGCCGCCATTGGGCATGTTAAACTTGATCCCAAAATCTTCGTCGATACCGCCAGGGTTATGGCTGGCCGATAGAATGATGCCACCGTCGGTTTTATTCAGTCTAATCAGATGGCTGGCGGCGGGCGTCGATAAGATGCCACCCTGCCCGACGATCATGCGCGCCGCCCCATTGGCCGCCGCCATCCCCAAAATGATCTGCACTGCGCTGTCGTTGTAATACCGCCCATCCCCGCCAAGGACGAATGTTTTTCCCGCACATCCCACCACGTCAAAGGTCGCTTGGACAAAATTCTCCAAATAATGCGGTGCCATAAAGACGCGGCATTTCTTGCGCAGGCCCGACGTGCCCGGTTTTTGATCAGTAAACGCTGTGGTGGAAATGCGGGTCATGGCTGGGCCTCATTGGCAAGGGGTTGAAAGACCAAAACGGATTGGGCGGGCGCGGATAGGCCGCCTTGCACAGGCAAATAGGACAGGCTGGGGCGCGTTGTGTCCAGCACCAGCGCCCAAGCTGGCAATGTTGGCGGCAATGTCACGGCCACCTCGCCGCCCGCATTCAACACGATAAACAGCGTGTCAGGGTCATCGCCCCCGTCGGCGGCCATCCGCAACTGCAGGCAAATGCAGCGTAGATCGGCGCTGTGCCAATCTTCGGGCTGTGGAGCGCGGCCATCTGGCAAATGCCAGATCACATCTTGCAGCCCGTCACGGCGCGCGCGAGAATGCAAAAACAGCCTTTGCCGTAGCACGGGATGGGCGCGCCGCAGCGCCAGCAAATGGGTGGTAAAATCCATCATTGCGGCATCGGCATCCGCCCAGTTCAGCCACGTCGTCGCATTATCTTGTGCATAGGCGTTGTTATTGCCGCCTTGCGAGTGGCCAATTTCATCCCCCGCCAGCAACATAGGGATACCTTGGGCCAGCAGCAGCGTCGCCAATAGGTTGCGTTTGCGCAGATCGCGGGCGGGGTTTAGCGCATCATTTGGCCCCTCATGGCCCATATTGCCTGAATGATTGTCGCTATGGCCGTCGCGGTTATCCTCGCCATTGGCAAGGTTGCGCTTGACGGCATAGGATACCAAATCTTGCAAGGTAAACCCGTCATGCGAGGTCACAAAGTTGACGCTGGCCTGCGGCGCGCGGGCAGAGTGATCAAACTTATCAGCGCTGCCCAAAAGGCGGCGCGTCAGATCGGGCACCTGCCCCGCATCTCCGCGCCAAAAGCGGCGGAATGTATCGCGCGCGCGGTCGTTCCATTCGGCAAAGGGCGCAGGATACGCCCCCAGTTGATAGCCGCCCGCACCAATGTCCCAAGGTTCTGCAATCAGCTTGACCCCTGCCAAAATGGGGTCTTGCAACAGCGCGTCAAAGAATCCGCCGCGCGGATCAAACCCATGCGCCTCGCGCCCCAAGACCGAGGCAAGGTCAAATCGAAACCCGTCGATATGCACCTCGCGCACCCAATAACGCAGGCTATCCATAACCATGCGCAGGCAGGCAGGATGCGTCAGATCAAAGGTATTTCCCGTGCCCGTGTCGTTTACATAATACCGCCCGCCGCCCGCCAAACGGTAATAACTGGCATTATCCAAACCGCGAAAGGCCAGCGTTGGCCCCAAATGATCGCTTTCGGCGCTGTGGTTATAGACCACGTCCAAAATCACCTCGATCCCCGCACGGTGCAAATCGCGCACCATGGCTTGCACCTCGGCCAAAGGGTTGGGGGTTGCGGCATAGCGGGCATCGGGGGCGAAAAAGCCAATTGTGTTGTAACCCCAGTGGTTTACAAGGCCTTTATCCACCAAAAATCTATCATCAACAAAGGATTGGATCGGCAGTAATTCCGACCGCCGTGACCCCAAGGCGCTGCAAATGGGCGATATTGGCAGGGTGCGCCATTCCCGCATAGGTGCCGCGCAGGGCTGGCGGAATGGCGGGGTTGAGTTTGGTTTGCGATTTGACATGCGCCTCGTAAATCACGGTATCGGCCAAAGAATGGCGCGGCGGCGCATCGCCTTGCCAATCAAAGTTGGTGTCGATCACCACGGGCTTTGGCATGGCAAAGGCAGAATCGCGGGTGTCAAATCCCAAATCCGCCTTGGCCGCCCCCATCCGATAGCCATAAACCGTATCCGACCAGCGCAGCCGCCCGTGCAGGCGCGCGCGTAGGGGTCGATCAGCAGTTTGTGACGGTTAAAGCGGTGCCCCTCTTCGGGGGCATAGGGGCCATCCGCACGCAGCGCGTAAACTTGCCCCGCCCTTAGCCCTGCAATATGCATATGCCAAATGTCCCCCGTGCGCGCAGCAAAGGGGATCGCATGGGTCTCATGACGGCCCGAAGCATCAAAAAGGCACAAGAAAATCTGCGTGGCATGGGCAGAAAATACGGCGAAGTTGACGCCCTGCGCGTCCAAATCTGGCCCCATAGGATAGGGGGCGCCTTCGGTGATATTTTGGATCAAAGTCACACGATAAGCCTTTGATAAAGATCGCAGTATTCTCGCGCAGGGCCAGCCCAGCCGAAATCTGCGCCCATCATAGTGCGCTGCATTTTGGCCCAAGTGTCACGCTGATCAAACAGCGCCCGCGCGCGCCGCAGCGCCCCTGCAAACCCTAAGGCATCCACGGGCGAAAACACCACCCCCGTCGCCGCCCCTGCCGCTAGTGCGGCTGGGCTGGCATGAATAACAGTATCAGCCAGCCCGCCGACGCCCGCCACCACAGGCAGCGTGCCATAGGCCAGCCCATACATCTGCGTCAGCCCGCAAGGTTCAAACCGCGAGGGCACCAGCACCATATCACCACCCGCAAACAGTCGGTGCGAATACCCCTCGTCATAGCCGATTTTCACCGAAACTTGGGCTGGGTAACGCGACGCCAGCGCCCGCAGGCCCAACTCGAACGCAGGATCGCCCGTGCCAAGCACCGCCAAACCGCCGCCCGCATCCAAAAATTCGGGCAATACCTCTAACGCCAAATCAATCCCTTTTTGCGCAGTCAGGCGCGAGACGAGGATCGCCAGCGGGCCATCAACCTTTAGGTTCAGATCGGCCAGCAGCGCGGCGCGGTTCTTGGCTTTTCCCGCCATATTCTGGGCCGCATAGGGTATAGGTTCAATTTGCGGCGACCAAACGGCGCCGTCTACCCCGTTCAAAATACCCAGCACATCGCTTGCCCGCGCGGCAATGACCCCTTCCAGCCCCATCCCAAATTCGGGGCGCATAATCTCGCCCGCGTAGGTGGGGGATACGGTTGTAATCGCATCCGCCGTGACCAGCGCCGCCTTTAGGCTGGATAGCCCGCCATAATATTCCAGCGCGTCGGGGGTGAATGCCGCGCGAGGCAGTTGCAAATCATCCATCAGCGCCACATCCGCCCAACCTTGAAAGGCAATGTTGTGAATGGTGATCACCGAGGCTGCCCCGCCGCTGCCGTGATAGCGCAGATAGGCGGGGGCAAATCCTGCCTGCCAATCATGGCCGTGCAAAACATCGGGTTTCCACCCTGCCATCCCGTCCCGCGCAATCTGCGCCGCAACCCATGACAGCGCGGCAAACCGCTGCGGATTGTCTGGAAAGTCGCCCTTATCATCGGAATAGGGGCCACCCGTACGGTCGTACAGATGCGGGGCGTCCAACAGCAGAAGGTCAAGCCCCGCCACTTGCCCCGCCATCACCCGCGCAGGGCCGCCAAATAAATCAGGCAGGCTTAGGGCGACGGACATTTGCGCCAGATGCGGCCGCAAGGCGCGGTAGGCGGGCAAAATTGTGCGCACCTGCCAGCCAAGGGGGGCCAACGCTGCGGGCAGCGCGCCCACAACATCTGCCAGCCCACCCGTTTTGACCAGCGGCACAGATTCGGATGCGACCGATAAAACCTTGCCTCCCATGCTTTGCCCCTGCCCTATTTCGCGCCCGCCCGTGCATCCAGCATGCTTTGCGTGATCAGCACAATGCCGCTGTCCGTTCGGCGAAACCACTTTGCATCCTCGATAGGGTCTTGCCCAACAACCAGACCGTCGGGAATGATCACCCCACGATCAATCACGCAGCGCGTCAGGTCAGCCTTGCGATTCACAGTCACTTGCGGCAAGGCCACGACATGGTCAAGGCTGGCATAGCTGTGCGTGCGAACGCCTGTGAACAGCAGCGAATTGCGCACCTCTGACCCCGAGACGATGCAATCGCCCGACACCAGCGAGGAAACCGCCATCCCGCGCCGATCTGCCTCGTCATGGATAAACTTAGCAGGAGGCAGAATTTCGGCATAGGTCCAAATTGGCCAGCTTTGATCGTAAATATCCAGCTTTGGCAAAAAATCAGTCAGGTCAATATTGGCCTGCCAAAAGGCGTCAATCGTGCCGACATCGCGCCAATATGGCTCTTGCTCTAGCCCCGATGTCACGCAGCTATCGGCAAAGCGGTGCGCCACGGCTTTGCCGTTTTTCACGATATGTGGGATCAAATCATTGCCAAAATCATGGCTAGAGTTGGCATCATTCATATCGCGGATCAGCAGATCGCGCAGGAATTTCCAGTTGAAAACATAAATCCCCATCGAGGCCAGCGCATGGGCAGGATCGCCCGGAATCGCAGGCGGATCGGCGGGCTTTTCCAAGAATTGCGTGATACGCATGTCCTTATCAACATGCATCACACCAAAAGCGGTCGCTTCCATACGCGGCACAGTCAAACAGCCGATGGTGACATCTGCCCCCTGCGCGACATGCTGTTGCAGCATCACCTCGTAATCCATTTTATAAATGTGATCGCCCGCCAGCACGACGATATATTCCACATCATAGCTGTCGACGATGTCGATATTCTGCGCCACGGCGTCGGCCGTGCCCAAATACCATTTGTTTTCGTCAACGCGTTGGCTTGCTGGCAAAATATCCAGATATTCGTTCCGCTCTGCCCGAAAAAACCCCCATCCGCGCTGCATATGGCGGATCAGGCTGTGCGCTTTGTACTGGGTGGCAATCGCCATTTTGCGGATGCCCGAGTTCAGGGCGTTCGACAAGGCAAAGTCGATAATCCGCGTTTTGCCGCCGAAATACACGGCAGGTTTGGCACGGTTATCGGTCAGCTCTTTTAGGCGGCTGCCGCGCCCGCCCGCCAGCACAAAAGCCATGGCGCGCGATGATAGGCGAGTGTTTGGTCTGGCTTTCATATCGTCCTCCCAGTCGATGTTTCATCCAATTTTTCTTTGAAAAACAGCGTGGCCATGGGCGGCAGCGTGATTTCTGCCGATTGCGCCAGCCCGTGGTAGGGTATGGGCTGCGCCGCAACCCCGCCCATGTTGCCGCTGTTGCCGCCGCCGTAAATGGTGGCATCGGTGTTCAATACCTCATCCCATTGCCCAGCCGCTGGCAGGCCAATGCGGTAGCGGCGCGGCACGGGGGTCATGTTGCAGACGACCACAATACGCGGCGCGTTGCCCGGCGCTGGCGCTGCCAGACAAAAACCGACGCCTCGGCATCGCCGCCCTCGATCCAATCGAAGCCCTGCGCGCTGCAATCTTGCGCATGCAAGGCAGGCTCGGCGCGGTAAAGATGGTTCAAATCGCGCACCAGCAGCTGCACGCCGCGATGGGCGGGCATATCCACCTCGTGCCAATCAAGGATTTGATTGTGGTTCCATTCGGCGCTTTGGCCAAATTCGCAGCCCATGAACAGCAGCTTTTTGCCCGGATGCCCCCACATAAACCCGTAATAGGCGCGCAGACCCGCAAACCCCTGCGCGCCCATTTTTTGCAGCATCGAGCCTTTGCCATGCACCACTTCGTCATGGCTGATCGGCAGCACATAATTTTCCGAAAAGGCGTAGTGCAGCCCAAAGGTCATTTTGTCGTGGTGGTATTTGCGGTGAATAGGATCTTCGGACATATAGCGCAGGGTGTCGTTCATCCAGCCCATGTTCCATTTGAACCCAAAGCCAAGGCCCCCCAAATGCACAGGGCGCGAGACCCCGTTAAAGGCGGTGCTTTCCTCGGCCACGGTCATAATCCCGTCCATTGCACCATAGGCATCGGCGTTCATGTTTTGCAGCAATGCAATCGCTTCGTAATTCTCGCGCCCGCCGTGGTGGTTGGGGATCCATTCGCCATCGCGGCGCGAATAGTCGCGGTAGAGCATGGATGCGACAGCGTCCACGCGCAGCCCGTCGATATGGTATTCCTCTAGCCAATAACGGGCGTTTGAAACCAAAAAATTTGCCACTTCTATGCGGCCATAGTTGTAAATTAGCGTGTTCCAGTCCTGATGAAAGCCTTCTTTCGGGTCAGAATGTTCGAAAAGTGCAGTTCCGTCAAATTGACCCAAACCATGCGGATCGGTGGGGAAATGGCCTGGAACCCAGTCAATTATAACGCCCAGCCCGCGATTATGGGCGGTGTCAATCATCGCGCGAAACTCGTCAGGGGTGCCATGGCGGATGGTGGGGGCGAACAGACCAATGGGCTGATAGCCCCAAGACCCGTCAAAGGGATATTCCGAAATCGGCAAAAACTCTAGGTGGGTAAAGCCCATCCATAGCGCGTAATCCACCAGCTGATCGGCCAATTCCAGATAGGACAGCATCCGCCCACCCTCCGCGCGCCGCCAACTGGGCAGATGCACCTCATACACGGAAATCGGCGCAGAAATGGTTTGCGCCGCGCCGCGCTGCGCCATCCAATCGCCGTCCGTCCACGCCGTTTTGGATATATCGCGCACGACCGAGGCATTGGCGGGCGCGTGTTCGGATCCAAATCCAACGGGGTCAGACTTGAGCGGCAAAACCTGCCAATCGGGCCCCAAAATCTCATAGCGATAGGTAGCCCCCTGCCCGACAGCGGGTAAAAAAATCTCCCACACGCCGCAATGCGGATGTTTGCGCATCGGCGCGCGGCGCCCATCCCATTGATTAAAGTCACCCACAACCGAAACGCGCTGCGCATTGGGCGCCCAAACGGCGAAATGCGTGCCAGCCGCGCCTTGATGCACGGTCACATGCGCGCCCAAAACCTGCCAGATGCGCTGATGCTTGCCCTCGGCCAATAAATGCAGATCCATCTCGCCCAGAACGGGGCCAAAGCTGTAGGGATCTGGCCCCGCCCACTGGGCACCGTAGCCCTGCCAGCGCAGAGTATAGGCGGCACCACTTGCAACCTTGGCCGCAAATATCCCCTGCGGGCCAACCGCGCGCGCAGCGAACTCTGCCGCGCCTTGATGCACAAACAGCGCCTCGGCCCCTGGGTCAAAAGCCACCACCCACCAATCGCCGCCCCGCTGATGCAGGCCCAAATGCGCAAAGGGATCGGCGCAGCGCCCCTGTGACACAGCCTCTAAAGCACCAAAATCAAAGGGGAAATCAGTCATGCGGCACTAAGTCCTTATAGGGCGCTGGGAATATCCCAGATGTCTGTCATATAGCTGCGGATCGTCCGATCGGATGAGAAAAATCCAGACCGCGCCGTATTCAGAGCAGCCATCTTGGCCCATCGCGGCCCATCTGCATAGGCCAAATCGACAGCGGATTGCGCCGCGTCATAGGCATCAAAATCGGCCGCGACCAAGAAATAATCATGGTGCCAAATGCGGTGGATCAGACCTTGGTAGCGGTCCTTTTGATCAGGGCTAAAGGTGCCATCTGAAATCGCATTCAGAACGCGCAGCAAGGCGGGGCTGGCCTCTATCGCCTTGCGCGATTGATCGGGATCTTCGCGCCGTTTGAACGCCTGGTCGGTGGTTAGGCCGAACAGGAAAAAATTCTCAGCCCCCACTTCGGCCAAAATTTCCACATTCGCACCGTCCAGCGTGCCAATCGTTGGCGCGCCGTTCATCATGAATTTCATGTTTCCTGTGCCCGAGGCCTCTTTGCCCGCAGTTGAAATCTGCTCGGACAGATCGGCGGCAGGCACCAGCGCCTGCGCCATCGAGACGTTATAGTTGGGCGGATAGATGATTTTCAACGCATCCCCTACCTGAGGGTCCGCATTAACAACCGCCGCTACATCATTGATAAGATGAATGATTTCCTTTGCTACCACATAGCCTGGCGCAGATTTGCCGCCAAAGATCTTCACGCGCGGCACAAAGGTGCCCTGCGGGTTATCCTTGATCCGTTGATATTGTGCGATCGTTTGCAATATATTCAGCAGTTGGCGTTTGTATTCATGGATGCGTTTGATCTGCACATCAAACAGCGCATCGGGATTGATATTTTGTCCCAAATGCGCCGCCGTCCAATTTGCCAGCGCCACTTTGCTTGCGCGTTTGGCGGCCATGAATTTGCCCTGAAACCCCGCATCATCGGCATGGGGCTGTAGCCCTTTCAGCGCATCCAGATTATCTTGCCAGCCCGTGCCGATGGTGTCGGTGATCAGCCCCGCCAGCGCGGGGTTGCACATATTCAGCCACCGCCTTGGCGTGACGCCGTTTGTTTGGTTGATGATGCGGCCAGGATGCAGGGCATGCAATTCGGGAAACAGATTAGACTTGACCAAATCGGAATGCAGCGCCGATACGCCATTGACCTTATGCGCCATGACAAAGGCAAGTTCCCCCATCCGCACCTCGTGGTGTTTGACGATGCCCAGGTAATGGGGCCGCGTATATTTGGCGGCGTGCCAGGCGTCGATCTGCTCGACCAGTTGCATATGGCGCGGCAAAGTTGTGCCAAAGGTAAAGGTGGCCCAACGCTCCAGTGCCTCGGGCAAAAGGGTGTGGTTGGTATAGCCTAGACAGGCGCGGGCGATATCGACTGCCTCGGGGAAGGGAATGTGGTGATCATCCACAAGCAAGCGCACAAGTTCGGGGCCCGCCAGCGCGGGGTGCGTATCGTTCATCTGTATGGCGACATATTTGGGCAGCGCGCGCAGATCGGAATGGGCAGATTTATAGCGGCGCAAAATATCTTGCAGCGCAGCAGAGGTCAGGAAAAATTCCTGCTTGAGCCGCAGCTCTTTGCCTTGATAGGTGGTATCATCAGGGTATAAAACGCGGCTTAGCGTGCGGGCCAACGCCTCGGGTTCGGCGGCGGCGGCGTAATCGCCGCGATTGAAGCGATCCAAATCGAACAAAGTTGTCGGTTCTGCCCCCCACAGGCGCAGCGTATTGGCCCATTTGCCCTGCCAGCCGATCACGGGCGTGTCATAGGCGGATGCGATGACTGTTTCAGCAGGCACCCATTTGACCACCCCGCCATGGGTTTCCACATGCCCCTTGAAGGGGATGGTATAGGCCGCTTCAGGGCGCGCAAATTCCCAAGCAAAGCCGTGGCGCAGCCAATCTTCGGGGGCCTCGCCTTGCTGCCCGCCCTGAAAGAACTGGCGGAAAAGTCCGTGCTCATAGCGGATACCATAGCCATAGGCGGGGCAGCCAACGGTGGCCATGGATTCCATGAAACAGGCGGCCAATCGGCCCAGCCCCCCGTTTCCAAGCGCGGCATCAGGCTCGTCGTCAACCAAATCCGCAAAATTCTGGCCAAAGCCCGCCATCACATCGCGGGCCATCTCGCGCAGGCCAAGATTGGTGGCGGCATCTTCCATGATGCGGCCAATCAGAAATTCCATCGACAGGTAATAAACCCGCTTGCGATCCTCGCCATTGGTGCGGCGGGTCGCGGCAAACCACGGCCCCACGATGCGGTCGCGCAGCGAATAGGACAGCGCCATACGCCAATCAAAGCGGCTGGCATGATCGGCATCTTTGCCCAGTGTAAACATAAGGTGCCGTAAAATATCCGCTTTTAGCGCGGCGTGGGTTAGGGCGATGGGGCTTTGATCGGTCATTTTTCTTCCATTTCTGCGGCGCATTGGGCCTGCCATTGGTTCTGTCTGACCAGAACTTTGCCCCATAGCGAAGCCCCAAAGCGCGCCCTCGATGTATGTTAGCGCAAACATGGCGCGGAATGAAAGCGAAATGCCCTGATTTTGAGCGTTTTTTTGTGCAACCGATTTAGACGCCGTGATCTGGATCGAAATGGCGCAGTCGCAGCGCATTTCCCACCACAAACACCGAACTGGCCGCCATCGCCAGCGCCCCCAGCATGGGCGAGAGCGCGGGCCCGCCAAAAGGCACCAGCACGCCCATCGCCACAGGGATCAGTACGGCGTTATAGCCAAAAGCCCAGCCCAAATTTTGCGAGATATTGCGCATCACCGCGCGTGAGAGCGTCACCGCACGCGCCACGCCGACCAGATCGCCGCCGATCAGCACCACATCCCCTGCCTCAATGGCGACATCTGTGCCCGTCCCCATCGAAATGCCAACATCCGCCCGCGCCAGCGCAGGGGCATCGTTGATCCCGTCCCCGACAAAAGCAACGCCCCGCCCCAATTCTTCGATGGTTTTGGCCTTTTCTTCGGGCAACATCTGCGCGCGGATGTCATTAATGCCCAGTGCCGTGCCCACGCGCCGCGCTGCGGCCATGCTGTCGCCCGTCAGCATCACAGGGCGCAAACCCATCGCGACAAGGCGCTGCACAGCGCCCGCCGCCTGCGGTTTTATGCTGTCTTCTACGGCAAAGGCCCCAACGACCGCAGCCTTATGCGCTACGAAAATCACCCCTTGCCCCGCCGCCTGCGCTGCCGCATCAAAATCAGCAAACTGCTGCGGCAGGGGCGGCATCATGCGGGCAGAGCCTACGCGCACCTCGCCCGCCACCTCGCCAGTTGCCTCGCCAGTTGCGCCTTGACCTGCAAGAGTTTGGACGTTTTCCACCCGCGCAGCGGCGATGTTTTGCGTGGCGGCATAGTCCAGCACAGCCCGCGCCAAGGGGTGGGTGCTTTGCGATTCGATCCCTGCGGCCAAGGCCAAGGCGCAAGGCGATGACGCAATATCCAGCGCGCCCACCACGCGCGGGCGGCCAATCGACAGCGTGCCCGTCTTGTCAAAGGCAATGGTGTTCACCTCGGACAGCCGCTGCAAGGCGGCGGCGCCGCGAAACAGCACCCCCATCTGCGCGCCCTGCCCCGTGCCAACTAAAATCGAGACAGGCACCGCCAGCCCCATTGCGCAGGGGCAGGCGATGATCAGCACTGCCACCGCATGGATCAGCGCCGCGCCAAGGCCCGCGCCAAACCCCAGCCACAGCGCAAAGGTCAGCGCCGCCAGCGCCATCACTGCGGGCACAAACCACGATGTAATACGGTCAACGCGGTCTTGCACGGGCAGTTTTCCCGCTTGGGCATCGGCCACCATTTGGGTGATGCGCGCCAACACGCTGCCTGCGCCCGCCGCCGTGATCTGCACCGTCAGCGCGCCCGCACCGTTCACGCAGCCGCCAGTGACGCTGTCGCCAACTCCCACGACTTGGGGCATCGGCTCGCCCGTCAGCATCGACATATCCACGCTGGACGCGCCTGCGATCACTTGTCCATCGGCGGCAATTCTTTCGCCTGCGCGCGCCAAGATTACATCGCCCACCTCTAGGCCCGCCAACGGCACCTCGATCTGCTTGTCGCCTTGAAGTTTCAACGCCGTTTGCGGTTGCAGATCGACAAGGCGCGCAATGGCCGCCCCAGCTGCGCCCTTGGCGCGCGCCTCTAGCGCGCGGCCCACAAGGATCAACGTCACCGTCACCCCCGCAGATTCGAAATAGATTTCGCCGCCCGTGGCCAGCACAGTCACAGCGCTGGAATAGACATAGGCCGCCCCCGCGCCCAGTGCCACCAACGCATTCATATCAGGGGCGCGGCGCAGCAAGGCGGGGATGCCTTTGGCGAAAAACACCCGCCCAGGCCCCAGCAACGTGGCCCCAATAAGCAGCATCTCTAGCAGGGCCAGCGCGCCATCCCCTATCAGCGCTGCGCGGGCGTGGTGCATCGCGGGCCACAGATGCGTGCCCATTTCGGCGATGAACACGGGCAAGGTTAGTGCGCCCGCCAGCGCCGCCTTGCCCCATATCTGCGCGGGATCTTCGCCCAAACGCGCGCCAATCTCGCGCGCGGTCGGCTTGGCGGCATAACCTGCGCGGGTCAGTGCCTGCGCCATAGCCTCTGGCCGCGCGGGCAGATCATAAACCACCTGCGCCGATTGCAGCGCAAGGTTTACGGATGCCGCAATCACCCCCTCTTGGGCGCGCAAAACACGCTCTGCCCGCCCCACGCAAGAGGCGCAAGTCATGCCATCCACACTCAGTGATATTGTCTGCGCCATGTCGTGATGCCCCCTTTGCGCCAAAAGCTGCCGATTTGCGTCCCTCGTCAAGCCCCCGCTTGCGCGACATCTTGCGCGCCATAGTGGCAGTCTGTAGCAAGAGAAAACTGAATGGGGTCTTCAATATGACTGTTCTACATATTCCTGACATGAGTTGCGGACATTGCAAAGCCTCGATCGAGGCGGCACTTTCCCCCTTGGCCGCGCAGATCGCGGTTGATCTGCCCGCCCGCCGTGTGCAGCTGACAGGGGCAGACGATCTGCCCGCCGCCTTGGCCGCATTAAATGCGATTGGCTTTCCCGCCGAAATTCTTGCCGATTAGATGCAAGTTTGCTAGTTTAGCTGCACCGCGCCACATTTTGGCCATCATTCGGCCCGATCAGCGCGCGACACCAACCTTGCGTTATTCTCGCAGGCCCTAACGGAGATGAACATGGCAGGCACTTCGCAGCAGCAAGGGGGCAGCACCGCGCAGCCCCAACAACAACAGCAGCAGCAGGGCCAAACCCCTGCCCCAAGCGCCCCAATCATCCGCGACTGGGCCGCGATTTAGGCCTGATGCCTACGCCCATCTCGTCAATCCCAAATCTTGGCCCCGCGATGGAGGCCGAATTTGCCCGAGCGGGTGTTCATTCGGCTGAGGAACTGCGCGCCCTTGGCGCGGACGCGGCCTATGGCGCGCTAATGGCCGCAGGCACGCGTCCCCATTTCATTGGCTATTACGTTTTGCATATGGCGCTGCAAGGCCGCCCATGGAACGATTGCAAGGGCGACGAAAAGGCCGCTTTGCGCAAATCGCGTTGACGCGTTAAAATCCGTTCACGCAGGATCAGATGCAAAAGGCCGCTCCGATTTGGAAGCGGCCTTGCAGTTTTTTGGCGTGATTGAACGGCGTTAGCCGACCAGTTCTAGGCCCAAGGCGTTAGCCGACCAGTTCCAGACCCGAGAAGAAGAACGCAATCTCGCGGGCAGCCGATGCGGCGCTGTCCGACCCATGGGCGGAATTTTCGCCTTTGGACAGGGCAAATTCCTTGCGGATCGTGCCAGCGGCCGCTTCGGCAGGGTCAGTTGCGCCCATCACTTCGCGGTTTTTCGCAATGGCATTTTCACCTTCCAAAACCTGAACCACCACAGGCTGCGACGCCATGAAATCG
Source organism: Cypionkella sp. (assembly GCA_034519315.1). Classification (GTDB taxonomy): domain Bacteria; phylum Pseudomonadota; class Alphaproteobacteria; order Rhodobacterales; family Rhodobacteraceae; genus Cypionkella. Next base: position 46,520 of record JAXHON010000015.1, read on the forward strand.
CACAGCTCGCCGTAAAAGCCGCGCTCAGCATGCTCGGCGTAAAACGCGCCAGCTTGGGCGGGCGACAAATGAATACGCTTGGATGCGACAACGCGCAGGCCAGCTTCTTCGAATTTGGCCACGATTTTGCCCGTCAGGTTGCGCTTGGTGGCATCGGGTTTGATGATGGATAGGGTGCGTTCAATGGCCATGTGGCTCTCCGTTGTGTTAGGGCTTGCGCCCGAATTCGAATGGGCGCCTGCTAACATGCGCGCTAGGCTTTGAAAAGCCGCTATATGGTTGACGCCGCGCCCCGCATAAGGCATCCCCCGCCCCATGTTAAAGATCGAAGATATCACCTATAACGTCGAAGGTCGCCCCCTGTTCGAGGGCGCGTCGGCCACCATTCCCACGGGGCATAAAGTGGGGCTTGTCGGGCGCAATGGCGCGGGCAAGACCACGCTGTTCAAGCTGATCAAGGGCGAGCTGGCGCTAGAGGGTGGAGAAATCTCGATGCCCACCCGCGCGCGCATCGGGGGCGTCGCGCAAGAGGTGCCCTCGTCGTCAACCTCGCTGCTGGACACGGTTCTGGCCGCCGATACCGAACGGGCAAGCCTGCTGGCGGAATCTGAAACTGCAACCGACGCCCACCGCATTGCCGAAATTCAGGCCCGCCTTGCCGATATTGACGCATGGTCAGCCGAGGGGCGGGCATCCGCCATTTTGAAAGGGCTTGGTTTTGACGCTGCCGCGCAGTTGCGCCCTTGCAGCGATTTTTCGGGCGGCTGGCGGATGAGGGTGGCGCTGGCGGGCGTTTTGTTTGCCCAGCCCGATTATCTGCTGCTGGACGAGCCTACCAACTATCTGGATTTGGAAGGCGCGCTGTGGCTGGAAAGCTATTTGCAAAAATACCCTCACACAGTGCTGATCATCAGCCATGATCGCGGCCTTTTGAACCGCGCCGTATCGGGGATTTTGCATCTGGATAACCGCCAGCTGACCTATTGGTCTGGCCCCTATGACCAATTCGCGCGCCAATTTGCCGAACGCCGCGCAGTTTTGGCGAATGAGGCGAAAAAGCAAGAGGCGCGGCGGGCGCATTTGCAGGCTTTTGTGGATCGGTTCAAGGCCAAGGCCTCCAAAGCCGTGCAGGCGCAATCGCCGCGTTAAAATGCTGGAAAAGATGGACATCATCACCGCGCCAGAAGACGCGAAAAAGGTGGTCTTCACCTTTCCCGAACCCGAGGAGCTGTCCCCTCCCATCATCTCGATGGAAGGCGTGGCTGTGGGCTATGACGCGCGCGCGGTGCTGAAAAACCTATCCCTGCGCATCGACCAAGACGACCGCATCGCGCTGCTTGGCCGCAATGGCGAAGGGAAATCTACCCTGTCCAAGCTGCTGGCTGGCAAGCTGCCGACGATGGCGGGCAAAATGGTCAGGTCAAGCAAACTGCGCATTGGGTATTTTGCCCAGCATCAAGTGGACGAATTGTTCATTGACGAGACGCCCTTGCAACATATCATGCGGCTGCGCCCTGGCGAGGGGCAGCCCAAATTGCGCGCGCGCCTCGCCTCTTTCGGTCTTGGCGCAGATCAGGCCGAAACAGTGGTGGGGCGCCTGTCGGGCGGGCAAAAGGCGCGCCTGTCTTTGCTGCTGGCCACCATCGACGCGCCGCATCTGCTGATTTTGGACGAACCGACCAATCACCTTGACATCGAATCGCGCGAAGCGCTGGTCGAGGCGCTGACCGCCTATTCAGGCGCTGTGATTTTGGTCAGCCACGATATGCATCTTTTGTCTTTGGTGGCAGACCGTCTTTGGCTGGTCAAAGGCGGCGCTGTCGCCCCCTATACCGAGGACTTAGAGGCCTACCGCCGCCAATTGCTGGCGGGCGATGAGACAGCGAAACCCGCTAAAGCGGCACCCGAAAAACCAAAACGCACCAGCCAAGACGAGGTCAAACGCCTGCGCGCCGAGGTGAAAACCTGCGAAGATCGCCTTGCCAAACTGTCCGATATGCAAAGCAAATTGGCCACCAAACTGGCCGATCCCGCCCTATATGAGGACGCGCGCAAGGGCGAGCTGGAGACGTGGAACAAAAAATACGGCGAAGTGATGGAGGCGCTGGACCGCGCCGAAGCCATGTGGCTGGCCGCATCGGAAAAGCTGGAAGCGGCGGGCTGACCGCGCAGGCAAAGGGGGGCTTTGCCCCCCGCGCTTTGCGCGCGCGCCCCAAGTGTGTTAGGTGGAGATTTTTTATCAAGAATGGTAAAGGTGGGGGGAAGGCGAGGAGCATATGGATTGAATGGAAAGGGGGGGGGGGGGGAGGGGTATGATTGATTGAAACGGGGGGGGAAGGAGGGGAGGGGGGGGGAGGCGGATGGGCGGAAGGGGGGCGGGGAGGGGGCGGGGGAAGGCGGCCCGCCGGCGGCCGGCCAAAAGCGGGTCGGGGCATGGCGGAGGGCGGGGGGCGGGCGCAGGGGCGGAGAGGAGAATAACGGCGGGGGGCAAGGGGGGGAGAAGGCGCGACCGGGGAGCGGGAGAAATAACGGGGGCGGGGGGCGGGCGATGAGGCGGTGAAGACCTAACGGGGACCCCGACAGGAGGGAGAACGGGGAGGGGGGGGCGCGCCGCGGCAGGGATTGGAAAGCCCAGGCCAGCCGGGGTGGGAGGGGCAGCACAGGGGGGGGCAGGGGGAAAGAGCGAGAGGAGCCGGTGGGGGAAAGGGCATGGCGGGGAACCCGAGGCGGGCAGAGCGGGTAAGGGCAAGAGGGCGGCGCCGAGGCGCGAAAGCGGGCGGGGGGGACGGCCGAGAGGCGAGAGGGGGGAGGGTAGGCGGGCGAAGGGGGAGCAGGGGGGGAAAGAATAGCGCGAACGGGAAATGAGGGCGGGAAGTGGGGGCAGGAAGGGCAAATGGAAACATGGGGGGAGGAAAAAACTATATCAACACAAAATAAGATATTTTCCGAGCAAGGAGGCACCAAGACTTGTGCGTATTTTGGGGCCATGTCAGGTTTTGCCGATGTTAGACAGGGCCTTTTTCCTTGCGGGCATGTTTGGTTGCGGCGATGATCTTGCGCATCGGGCAGCATTGCAGGCTTGATTATGGCGGTTTTGATCATAACCTACGTGCTATTCAACGCGGCCACTGCGCTGGGGCGCATCGAGGGGGGATTGACACATCGGTGGTGACGCGCCTTTTGGGGATGGTATTGGCCGTCCTCGCGGTGCAGTTTGTGCAGGACGGTTTGCGTGGGGCGGAGGAATTCGGATGCGCGGCGGTCATTTTGCAAGGCTGCCATCCATGCCGTCGTGGTTGCAACGGGCGAAAGGATAAGCTGTGCCGATGCCGTGGACATATCGCCAAGCCAGCCGCGAATGGGCCGCCTTTTTGGATGACGCTAAAGAGGCCATCGGCACGCCGACCGACCACAGCACCTTTACCGCTGTCGAGGGGGTTTTGCGCGCTTTTCGGGCGCGGCTGACCCTGGAACAATCCATTGTTTTCGCCCAAGTATTGCCCGCCGTTTTGCGCGCGTTGTTCGTCGCCAACTGGACGCCCGCGCCCCCGATTGCGGCAGGAACCCGCGCCGATTGGACGGCACAGGCCCAAAGCCTGCGCGCGCACCACAACCTTGCGCCCGCGCATGTTGTTATGGCCACGGCTCTTGCCTTGCGAAAATCGGTACATTTCGCAGATCTAGAGGCCACTTTGGCGCAGCTGCCCCCTTTTGCGGCGGAGTTTTGGCGCATTGATGCCCCCGATCCGGCCAGCCTTGGCCCGCGGATCGTTTGATGCGCGGTGCGTCTTACCCGCAGACCGCAGCGGTGATTTGGTGCGCGCCCCTTGTTCGGCCTCATTTATCTAGCCATATATCAACTGCAAGGAGAGCCTGCGATGACCAGCGACAACACTGCCTCACTGATCTATCTGGCGCTGCTGTTGGCAGCCTTGGGCGGTTGGGCGCTGGTGGAATACCGCGCGCGGCTGGGCGAGATGGCGCGGGTTGCGGCGGCTTGGGGGTTGATCTTTTTGGCCGTGGCGGCGGGTTACGGGCTGTGGGCTGATTTGCGCCGCGATATTCTGCCCATCCAAAGCGTTCAGGCGGGGCGTGTGATGATCCCGCGTGCGCAGGACGGGCATTATTATCTGTCGCTACAGATCAACAATGTGCCCATCACGATGATGGCCGACACGGGGGCCAGCGGCATTGTTCTAAGCAAATCCGATGCGACGAAAATCGGGATTGATGTCGAAGGTTTGCGGTTCTTGGGCACGGCGATGACCGCAAACGGCGAGGTGCGCACAGCGCGCACCACCTTGGACAGCATCACCCTTGGCCCCTTTTCCGACAGCAAAGTCACCGCCTATGTGAACGCAGGCGAGATGTCGGGCTCGCTTTTGGGGATGGACTATTTGGGCCGCTTTGACATTGCCTTGGGCGGCGATGAAATGCAGCTTAGCCGATAAATCAGGCCTTTGCAGGGGCGTTGACAGCGGTTTTCAACGCCCATTTCCCCGTTTCTTCGCTGTGATATTGGGCATGTAGGCCCGCGCCCGACACTTCTTTCCAAAGCCTGCGTGCTGCGGTCATTTGTGCGTCATCGGCAGCGTCAAACAAAACCCAAACGCGGTGCAGGTTTGCCGCCTCTTTTATATCCAGCGCGATGCTGCCGACGAGTGCCAGCGCATCAAACCCCGCGCTGGGGATATTACCCAGCAAAATCGGTTGGTCATCATCTTGCGCGCCGCCCGACAAACCATGGGGCAAAAAGGCGGCTGGCGTGTCCCATAATTTGGCGTCCAAATCTTGCAACACCGCATCTTCCCCGCGCAGCAAGACCCGCCAGCCCGCCTGCAAGGCCCGTGGCAAAATGGCCTTCAATGTGCTGGACGCAGGGGATTGGGTTAGGTGATAAAACACCACGACCCCTTGGGCGGGGGCGCTCTTCATTTGCCCTCGAATTTATCGGCAATCAGGCGGTTCAGCGCGGCAACGCCCCAGCCTGTGGCCCCTTTGGGGGCAAGTGCGCTGGCAGTTTTCAGACTGGCGACCCCTGCAATATCCAAATGGCACCATGGCACATCCTTGCGCACAAATCGGCGCAGGAACTGCGCCGCCGTGATCGCGCCGCCGTCGCGCCCGCAAGAATTGACCATATCGGCCACGCGTGATTTTAGTTTATCATCATAGGCTTGGCCCATTGGCATGCGCCATGCGCCTTCGCCCTCGGCCTCGGCGGCACGCAAAAAGTCATTTGCCAGCGCGTCGTTATTGGAAAAGACGCCAGCATTTTCAGTGCCCAAGGCGACGATGATCGCGCCTGTCAGCGTCGCCAGATTGATCATGGCGCGGGGCTTGAACCGCTCTTGCGTATACCACAGCACATCCGCCAAAACCAAACGCCCCTCGGCATCGGTATTGATCACCTCGATCGTATCGCCCTTCAATGAGCGCACCACATCACCTGGCCTTTGCGCGCGCCCATCAGGCATGTTTTCGACAAGCCCGACGATGCCGACAACATTGGCGCGGGCGCGGCGCAGCGCCAGCGTGCGCATCACGCCTGCCACCACGCCTGCGCCGCCCATATCCATCGTCATATCTTCCATGCCAGCTGCGGGCTTGATGGAAATGCCGCCCGTATCGAACACAACGCCCTTCCCCACGAGAGCAAAGGGCGCCTCGTCGCCGCCGCCGCGCCACTGCATTACCACCACTTTGCTGGGGCTGTCTGACCCCTGCCCCACGCCCAAAAGCGCGCGCATACCCAGTTTTTCCAGTTGGTCTTCGTCCAAAATCTCTAAATCCAGCCCGATTTCTTGCATAGCAGCAAGGCGGGCGGCAAAATCATCGGTGGTCAGGATATTGGCAGGCTCGGTGACCAAATCGCGGGTGAACAAAACGCCTTCGGCCAGCGCCGCATTGGCCTGCGCCGCTTTGGCCTGTGCTTCGGGATTGGCGACGGCCATGGTGACGGGGCCGAACATCTGCGGCGCGGCGGTTTTATGGGCCGAAAAGTCATAGGCGCGCAGCGCAATCCCCAGCGCGATGTCACTGGCCAAGGGGTGGTTTTCCGCCAAGACCATCGCGCCCGCCTGCCCCAATGCCGCCCCAATCACGCCGCCCGCGCGCCGCGCTGCCAAAGCGGTGGATTTTTTTGGGCAAATGGATGACATGCAACGATTTTGCCGCCAAACCAGATGGATAGGCCAAATCCATCCCCTCGCCCGCTTGCAGGCGCGCAAAGGCGTCTGACTCCATCGCCCGCGCCAATGCCCCGCGCGTGGCCTTGTTCATCGCCCGCGCGGCGGCGGTGTTTGGGGTTGGGCCATCGGCAAACAATACGATCTGGCCTGCAAATTGCGCCAAATGCGCCAAATCTGGCGCGGCAAAGCTGATGGAAACGGGCAAAGCCATGGCATTCTCCTGCATATGCGCCAATCGCGCAACTTTCCGCCCTAAGCTAACGCCAGCGCGGCAAATATGCCAGATAGCAGTTTTCCAAGCGCGCCGAATAAGGTAGGCTGGCAAAGACTAAGCATTTGCAGCAAAACAGGCGTTTGATTTTTCCCCATGGCACGAATTGACCGCTATGTATTCACGCAGCTTTTGGCGGTCTTCGGCTTTTACGCGTTGATTTTGATTTCGATCTTATTGAGGTGAACCGCGCAGACGCTGTGATGCTGTTGGTGATAATCTTGGTGTAGCGATAATAATCGATGTTGACCTGTTACGTGCTAACGTCGCTGCTGACTTTATTCACGTCATCGAAGCTTGACACGTAACGATTGCCGCGTTTGTCGCCATAGCTTTCCTTGTCGCTAAAGGCTCGGCGTAGCAGTGGTGGTTCTGCAAGCGACGGGGTTTTCATATTTTCGTCTGGCGCGGCCAGCCGTCTATTTCGGACTGGCGGTTGCCTTGATGACAGCCATTGTGACCAATTTCCTGATGCCCGCAGCAGCCACGAAGCGCTGAATTAACCATGAAATATCCAGAAATTCGACGGCCAAATATCTGAAAGAAGGGCAGTTTTTACAACCAAGTGAAGGGGTTGTTTTGTTTATACGCGCCATCAATGATACTGGCGAGTTGGAGGATCTGTTCATCGCCGACAGCCGTGATGAGGTCGAGCAACAGATCTACACGGCGCAGCGCGCCTATGTTGTCGATGACAATGGCGAACCAAAATTGCTGATGTTGGATGGGATTTTGCAACGAAAAGCAAAGGCCGATGACATTGTCTCGACCAGCAGGTTCTCTGATTTCACCTATTCTCTGGCCAACCTGATCGACACTGGACAAGGGCAAAAACGCGCGATGGCAGAGTTATCAACCGTCGAATTGATCCTTGCCGCGCCGCAAACGGCCGCACAAGGCAAGTGGCGCGCCCCTGCCATGCAATACCGTGGCCATATGCGTCTTAGTTGGCCGATCACCGCAGGCTTTACTGCCATGATCGGCTTTAGCGCCCTGTTTTTAGGCGGATATTCCCGTCACGGCCTGTGGTGGCAAATCCTGATCGCGACGGTCTTGCTGATTGGGATGTATCTGACGCATATTCTAACGCTGTCGGCGGGGCCTAAATTGCAAGGCGGCGCGGTGCTGGCCTATACGACGCCGCTCTTAGGACTGGCGATAACACTTTGGTTGCTTTGGACCAGCGGAAAGCCGCGCAAGCAAAATCGTAGCCGCTTTAGCCCTTTTTCCCGTTTCAAAACGCGGGCCAGCTGATGATTTTGTTTCGATATAATTTCATGCGCTTTTTGGCGATGTTTTTGCGGGTTGCGCTGATATTCGCAGGTCTGTTGCTGGTGATCGGTATGGTTGACGAATTGGGCGCATTAACGGACGGGCAAGGCATCACCCGTGCGGCCTATATGTCGGTGCTTGGTCAAGTGGAAACATTTTATACAATTTTGCCGCTTTTGGTGCTGATCACCTCGGTTTCGCTGTTTTTGGGCATGTCGCGTTCATCTGAGATTGTGGCCATTCGTGCGGCAGGCCAATCGGGATTGAAGTTTCTAATCGCCCCCAGTCTCGGTGCCTTCACTGTTGGCATACTTGCGCTGCTGCTTCTAAATCCTTTGGTGACGGTCTTTACGACGCAATATGACATCGAAAATGGGCGTGCCCAGCGTCGGCCGTGCTGACATTGGATGGGGCAGGACTATGGATGCGTCAGGGAGATGCCGCAAATCAAACCATCATACACGCGCGCAGCTCGGATATGGGGCAACTGTTGCTGATCGATGCGACATTCATGGTCTTTGACCAAAACGGCACACCCGTGTCGCGCATCGAGGCGGCGCTGCGCGCTTGGTCCCTATGGCATGGGATTTGACCACCGCCGCCGAATGGGATTTGTCCGCCGCTAATCCGCAGCTCAGCCGCAAGGTTCTGGCCGATGGGACTTTCGATTACCGACCGTTGTTGCCATCAAAAGACTTAACTGCTGGTTTGGGCTGCGCAATTCGCTTGCCTATTTACGCGCTACACCGCTCATACTCGCTCGCTAGAAAGCGGGATTTTCTGCGCGTTCTCTTTCAATGTTTGGCTTTGATCCGAACTTCGTCAACACCTTTGGACTGTTGTTGCGGTGAACTTAGTTGCGGCGGGTGTCACCATTTCGCCGCCTTTGCGGTGGTAACCTTTGCGCAGATGGTCTTGTTCGCGATGCTTTTGGGTTTTGGGATATTCTTTTTGCGCAACATTGCACAAGTCTTTGGCCAAAATGGATTTATCCCCGTGGTTTTGGCCGCTTGGGGGCCGATTTTGGCGGCGTCCTTATTGGCCTTCACGTTGCTTTTGCATTTGGAGGAAGGGTGATGATTGGCGCGCTTCCATCTAGCTCGCTTGGTCATGTATGGCGCATTGTAATTGCCATTATGTTCAGTGTGGCGGCCCAGTAGCACGATGGCCTTCTGAAGAAAAAGGCGACATTGATTGCGGATCTTGTGGAAATTACGGGTGCGAACAGCATCCGCGCGCAAGGTAATGTCGAAGTTTTGCACAAAGGCTCGCGGCTAGTAACCGAAAGTTTTCGTCATATTCAGCAGCTTTAAAAGCGCTGATAAAGAGCGCTATGGTGACGCTGCTTTATCTGCTTCTCGCTCCAGCCATTTCGGCAACGTTGCTGCTGAAGCGATGAGCGCAGAACATTCTGCTCGGCACTGGCTTTGTCTTCAAAGCCTTTGCAGCATTAATTGAAACTTATCACAGGCCATCTTCCGCCGCTAATATCTGCAATTGCCAAAACCGCTTTTGCTAAGACTCCATGCAACTGCATGTCCACAGCTTTTCTAGGCTTTTCTTTTCCATTCAAATCACTAGAATAGATACGGCAGCATTATACTATTTTCCACATTTTCCAACACTAATTGGCATCAAAACAAGGCACCATTTTGATTTCTATGCAGTGGCAATGCTGCTGTTTGCCGAGAAGCAGAAACACCTTCACCATTTCCAACGACTTAGGCCATACCATAGCATGTTGCATCTCCTCATTTGCATAATCTTCCAAATCTGCACAAATAACAGCTTCTCACCTTTTCAAAGCAATTTTCAACTCTTCAATGAATGCAGAAAAATGCATCCTCTTCTGTGAAGCTTTTCATTCCTTTTCATACTACAACACAGAAGCATTTCAGCGTGTCTACAATTTTCCAAACTGTCTAGACTTCAATTGACAGGATTCAACTCTGTGACTTGAGTATATACACACAACACAGAAGCGCTTCTGTCTAGGCTGCATTTTAAGTTTCTCATTGCATTAACAAACATCACAGCACTATCGCTTCTTCAACACTGTTAGCTGAAAGCAGCACAAATTTCAGAAACTGTTTGCTCCTTCTTTCCTTTTATTTGCTTTTCAAATAACCTCAAAGCAGCAGTAATCCATTTTCACAGCTGACTTTTGTGTGTGTGTCCATTGCTGCTAGTTCAACTTCTTTTGAAGTGAACTTCCCTTGATACAACAGCAGAATCTGTAACCTGCAAAATATTTGTCCCATTGCAAACTAATGTCTTCATATCAAGCGCTGGAAACGTCTTCCTACAACTACACAGAATCATCCTCCGAAGTCAGGAAGCTATTCAGCCCTGTGCACTCATAGGATAGCGCTTCCTTTTGCGTTTAGCTTCTCTTTTGCTTTATGTTGCTGAATTGTCTTTATCACAAATTGTCAGAGAAACAACACAAACACAAAACGATAAAAGGCTACTAAGAGTCTAGTATTCCATTTCATTTCCCATAGGCCTCAACGCAATTCTGGTACTGCAGAAGTGACTCTTTTTGAACATTTCTCTTCCTCTCAGAAGCATCACTCTGTAATATTCTGTCATTCTGCTAGACTTGGATAACGATTTCCTTCGTTGGAAACGGGATTGGTGAAGCATTGAATGCAGCACTGCGTAACAACACTATGTTGTGTGCCCTCTCAGCAGTAAACCTTCCTTTGATGGAGCACTAAGAAACACTTTGTAAAACTGTTGAAACCCCTCTTTCAGGCCTTCCACATACGTCTTTAAACTGCTTTGACACAAACTGTATCATAGCTTATCTTCTCACTTCATTCAGAACTAGAACGAGTACGCAGCATTCTCAGAAACTACTTTGCAATGCCCGTCACACAGAGTTGAACATTCCCTCAAACAGCATTATTAGTGATATTTCTCCAACGCTTTACATCTCCTCTCCCAAATTATCCAACAACACTGTCTTAGCCTCTATCGCCCTTTTGGAAACTGCTTCAAAGCCAAGCAGAAACAACGCACAATAAAGGCCATGAATCACACTTCTGACAGAATTCAATCTGAAGACTCTGAGCTTTTCATCAAAAAGAGTGTTTCAAAACTGCTAGACGCTTCAACACTGTGACTTGAGATACAGCATGAAATTACTCACAGAATGCTGACCCCCCCCCCCCCCCCCTTCTACAGCGTTTCCAACGAAGGCCATTCAAATCGCAATCGAATTCTCCACTAATTCTCCACAAAAAGAGTGTTTCACCCCTCTCCTTCAATGAACTTTCAACGTTACACTGTGAGGCAGACACAAACACAACAAGTGAAATCATTTTTACTTTTGCTTCCAACAATGGCCATTTCCCTTTTCGCATAGGCATCATAGCACGAAACCTGAAGAATTTCACTGGCATATCTGAATATCCTTTTGACCACAGTGCAATAGCTCAGCCAGCGCAAGGCTTTCTTCCAGCGCTCTTTCGCGATTTTGTCAGCGCAGGCATCATTTGGCGGGACGTCGTGCGCGCGCGTTTTGGCGAACAGGTCGTGATTTCCGAGGCTGCAATAGATCGGGCTTTGACCAATTTACAAGTTGGCGGCGCGCAGACCGTAACTTTGGCCGAAATCGTGCTGGATGCAAGCCCGGCACGTCGCAACGCAGCACTTGCAGCGGCGCGCAACTTGCAAATTGATTTTATCAAAGGTCGCTCGTTCTCTCAGGCGGCGCGTGCTGTGTCCATTGGCACCAGTGCGCGACGTGGCGGGGCCTTACCAGCAAAACGCCTGTCCGAATTGCCCGAATCCATTGCTGTTTTGGTTCGCGGGTTAGACCCTGGGCAGGTATCACCGCCCATCGTCATCGACGATCGGCTGTACATGTATCAAAAACTGGAAAATGGAACCTCTGCTGTCGCGCAGACGGGCAGCAAAGTGGTTGATTATGCCGAAGTGTCCCTGCCTGCCTCGGGCGATCCTGCCCTTCATGTCGCGCAAATGCGCGCCGAGGTGGATAGCTGCGACGCGCTGTTTAGTTATGCCACAAGTCAGCGTGGCATGGCCGTTGTTCGCCACAAGGCGGTGCAGCCCAATGCCGCCGCAGCGCTGCAATTGCTGGACACGGGTGAAATTTCGCCGCCCCTTGCGGGCAACCGCGCGGTGATGCTGTGCGCGCGTGGGCTAGACCCCACTAAAACCGCCAGCCGCGACGAAGTGCGCCTAATATTGCGCAATCAACGCCTTGCGGCCATGGCCGATGTCTATCTGTCCGAGTTGCGCGCGGATGCATTGATCCGTGATCCATGACAATGCGCGCGCCCGTCGCCCTTAGCTGCGGCGATCCTGCGGGGATTGGCCCACTGGCACGCGCCCCGCAATGGCGTGTGCCGTTATTTCTTGGGGCAGATGCTCGGCATTTTTCTACATTGGCGACCCTCGGCATTTGCCGCAAGGCACGCAGTGGCAAGCCATTGAAAACCCAGCGCAAACGGCGCAGATTGGCGCGCATATTCTGCCCGTACTGCCGCACGACTTTGCCGCCCCCGCGACCGCTGGCGTGCCAAGCCCCGTCAATGCCAGCGGTATCATTTCGGCCATCGCGCGCGGTGTGGATTTGGTGCAATCGGGCGCAGCGTCGGCGCTGTGCACGCTGCCAATCAACAAGAAGGCGCTGAAGGACGGCGCGAATTTCGCCTTTCCTGGACATACCGAATATCTGTCGCATCTGTCGGGCGGTGCGCCTGCGGTGATGATGCTGGCCGCGCCCCAGTTGCGCGTGGTTCCCGTCACCATTCATATCGCGCTGCAAGACGTGCCGCGTGCGCTGACCGCTGATCTTTTGCGCCAAACCATCACCATCACCCACGGCGCGCTGATCCACGACTTTGGCCTTGCCGCCCCGCGTATCGCCGTGGCGGGGCTAAACCCCCATGCGGGCGAAGGCGGGGCGATGGGGCGGGCGGAATTGGACGTCATAATTCCCGTTTTGGATGATTTGCGCGCAGGCGGGATGAACATCACCCCGCCCCTGCCCGCCGATACGATGTTCCACCCCCGCGCGCGGGCGGGCTATGACGTGGCGATTTGCATGTATCACGATCAGGCGCTGATTCCGATCAAAACCATTGATTTTGACGGCGGCGTGAATGTCACGCTGGGCCTGCCATTCGTGCGCACCTCGCCCGATCATGGCACGGCCTATGATATTGCGGGGCGCGGTGTAGCGCGCCCCGATAGTTTGATTGCCGCGCTGCGTATGGCGCAGGACATGGCGCAAAAGAGGGGGCGAGATGGCCACGATTGACGGGCTTCCACCGCTGCGGCAAGTTATCCAAACCCATGATTTAATTGCGAAAAAGTCTTTGGGGCAGAATTTCTTGCTGGATATGAACCTTACGGCGAAAATCGCGCGACTGGCGGGCGATCTTGCCGCTTGCGACGTTTTGGAAATCGGCCCTGGGCCTGGGGGGCTGACGCGGGGGCTGCTGGCCGAAGGCGCGCGCCGCGTGCTGGCGATCGAAAAAGACCCACGCTGCATTGCAGCATTGCAAGAAATCGCGGCGGTCTATCAGGGCCGCTTGTCCATTTTGAACGCCGATGCGCTGACAGTAGACGCAGCCGCGCTTTTGAACCCGCCGATCCGCATCATCGCCAACCTGCCCTATAACGTGGGAACCGAGCTGCTGATCCGCTGGCTGTGCCGCAAGTATGGCCGCCGTTTTGGGACAGCTTGACGTTGATGTTTCAAAAAGAAGTGGCCGAGCGTATCGTGGCCAAGCCGCGCAGCGATCACTACGGGCGTCTTGCGCTGCTGGTGCAATGGCGCTGCAATGCAAAAATCGTGATGCATCTGCCGCCCGAGGCCTTTACCCCCGCGCCGAAAGTGCATTCGGCCGTGGTGCATCTTACGCGGCTGGACGCGCCACGCTTTCCTGCCGACTTTGCCATTTTGCAGCGCATCACCGCCATGGCCTTTAACCAAAGACGCAAGATGCTGCGATCATCGCTGAAATCGCTGCATCCCGCAGTTGAAGATATGCTGCTGGCCTGCGACATCCCTCCTACCGCGCGCGCCGAGGAGATCGGGCTAGAGCAATTCTGCGCGCTTGCCCGCGTGTTTGCGATGGCCTAAGCGCGATGTCGGCGACAGTACACTTGTCCTAAATTATAGATCGTCCCCGTTCGGGGTCACTTCGGCGCGTTTGACGCGGGGCGCGCGCTGCTTTGCGGCGGATTTTTCCGTAGCATTTTCAGCAACTTGCGCAACCAAAGCTGCGGGAGATTCAAAAATGGGGGCGGGTTTCGCGGCATCGGCTTTAATCACCTCTGCGTCGCTGCCATCTTCAAAACGCAGCCGAGGCTTGCGCTCCTCGCGGGGGCGATCATCCCGCGCACGCTCATCTCGCGCACGATCATCTCGGGGGCGCTCATCGCGGGGGCGGTTGTTTTGGCGATTGTCGTTTTGGCGATTGTCGTTTTGCCGGCGATCATTCTGGCGCGGCTGAAATTGGCGGGGTGCGGGGCGCTCTGCTTCGGGCAAATCAACAAGCCCAACATCCCCGTCTGTCACATCTTGCACCGCGTAGGGTTGATCCCCCTCGCCCGACTCGCGCGGCTGGCCATCGCGTTGTTCATTTTGACGGTTTTGCCAGCTGTTCTGCCCGCCCTGCTGGCCCATCCGCGCCTCTTGCTCGGCGGCCATTTCGCGCATCGCTTCGGCCAAAAGGCGGGTGTAATGTTCGGCGTGCTGCAAGAAATTTTCAGCCGCCACGCGGTCATTGGACAGTTGCGCATCGCGCGCCAAAGTTTGGTATTTTTCAACAATTTGCTGCGGTGTGCCGCGCACTTTCCCCTCGGGGCCAGAGCTGTCAAACACGCGGTTAATGATATTGCCTAATGTGCGCGGGCGGTTCGTTTTTGAACGCGAGCGAGACTTGGAAGAGCGCATATGAACCTTTGTCCAGATGAATGGTCTAAACCTTGCCAGATCCTATCAGATCTACCCAAATGGGCTGTGGCGATGACCGGGGTTGAACGCGGCGGCCCATTGGCAGCTGCGCGTGGTTTGACTAATCATAGCTGCGCGGGCTGGGCAAGGGTTTTCTTTACGCAATTTGAAAAGCACGGGGATTTGGACCAGCTAGACCGCATTTGTGGGTTTTTGGGCACAAACAACGCGGTCGCGGCCGTCGAAATCTTGCAGAACGGTGACATTTTCAAACGCCTGCGCGGTCAGTAGCGCGCAAACCGCCGCGCCTTGGCTGGGGCCGATTTCCAGCAAAATGCGTCCATTTGGTGCCAAATGCGCGCCAGCCCCTGCGGCAATGGCCCGGTAAGCAGCCAGCCCGTCACCCCCATCGGTCAGGGCCAGATGCGGCTCCCATTCGCGCACGTCTTGGGACAGGTGCGGCAACTCATCAGCGGCGATATAGGGAGGGTTGGCGACGATCAGATCAAAACGCTGCAAGATCGCGGCAAACCAATCAGAATGCACAAATTGCGCGCGTGGCGTGAGCCCCAAATTTTCAGCGTTGCGGCGGGCCACATCCAGCGCGCGGGGCGATACATCACTGCCTACACCTTGCGCGTTCGGGCGTTCGGCCAACAAAGAC
The DNA here is from genome assembly GCA_034519315.1 of Cypionkella sp. GTDB lineage: Bacteria > Pseudomonadota > Alphaproteobacteria > Rhodobacterales > Rhodobacteraceae > Cypionkella. The sequence continues at coordinate 61,855 of JAXHON010000015.1, forward strand.
AGCAAAATGCACCCCGTGCCCGTGCCAAGGTCTAGTATTTGGTCAAAAGACCCGCGCAGCGCCTGTGCCACCAAGATTTCCGTTTCTGGGCGCGGGTCTAAAGTGTCCTGTGTCACAACAAAATTGCGGCCCCAAAACATGCGCCGCCCAGTGATTTGGGCGACGGGCTTATGCTGCGCACGCGCGGCGATATGCATGGGAAAGATGGTTTCAGCCCGCTCGCCTGCGGTATCGGGCAGATGTAGGGTCAGACGATCCAAGCTTATCCCCATGGCATCGGCCAACAAAATACGCGCATCGCCTGCCGCGCTGTCGATGCCTGCCGCTTTCAGCGCAGCAATCCCGCTTTGCAGCAGTTGCGCCGCGCTGGGATGCGCGCTCATCCTTCCATCTCGGCCAGTTTTACGGCCTGATCATGGGCCACCAGCGCGTCGATCACTTCGGAAATATCGCCCTGCATCACCGCGCCAAGGGAATAGAGCGTCAGATTGATGCGGTGGTCAGTCATACGGCCTTGGGGAAAGTTGTAGGTGCGGATACGCTCGCTGCGATCGCCGCTGCCCACTTGCGATTTACGGTCGGCGGCGCGGGCGTCATCGACGCGCGCGCGCTCCAACTCGTAAAGACGCGCACGCAAAACCTGCATCGCCAACTCGCGGTTGCGGTGCTGCGATTTTTGCGCCGAGGTCACAATCATGCCCGTCGGCAAATGGGTGATGCGCACAGCAGAATCGGTGGTGTTGACGTGCTGCCCCCCCGCGCCCGATGCCCGCATCGTGTCAATGCGAATATCGCTGGCGGGGATGACCAAATCCACTTCCTCTGCCTCGGGCAGAACGGCGACGGTGGCGGCCGAGGTATGCACGCGGCCCTGTGCCTCGGTTTCGGGCACGCGCTGCACGCGGTGCACGCCTGATTCGAACTTCATCTTGGCGAAAACGCCAGTCCCTTTGATGTGAACGGATACGTCTTTGATCCCGCCCAGCTCGCTGTCTTGTTGGTCCAAAACCTCCCACGACCAGCCCATTTTTTCGGCAAAGCGTTGGTACATGCGCAGCAAATCGGCAGCAAACAGCGCGGCCTCATCGCCGCCTGTGCCTGGGCGAATTTCCAAAATGGCGGGGCGCGCGTCGGCGGCATCTTTGGGAAGCAAGGCCACTTGCAGACGGCTTTCCATTTCGGGAATGCGCGCTTTTAGGCTGGGGATTTCATCTTCGGCCAGCGCGCGCATATCGGGATCGGCCAGCATTGCCTCGGCCTCGGCCAGATCATCCAAGGCGCGGCGATAGGCGTTTATTTCGGCCACAATAGGGCCAAGATCGGAATATTCGCGCGAGAGTTCGGCGATTTCGGCAGGGCTTGCGCCTGCGTTCAATCGCGCCTCGAGAAATTCGAAACGCTGGGATATTTGCGCAAGTTTGTCTAAAGGAACCATGGGCAGGCTTTGGCGAATTTCGCCCCTTAGGTCAAGAGAGGATCACCAAAACCCTTGCCTGCCCGCCCAAGGCGTGGCGCAGCCAGCGCCTAAAGGCTTTGCCAAAAATCGCGGTCGCGGTCGCGGCGGGCGTCTAGGGCAGAGACCGAATCATGGCAAGGCCCAAGACCGCCTCGGCGGCAAAGCTATTGGGCGTTAGCATGTCATAGATGATGGCGATCAGGCACACACCGACCAACGCTGCTTTTACGAACCAGAAATCTTCATGCATGGCGCATTCCTTTGCTGTGGTTTCTTAACGCCTTTCTACACGATGTTTCTTTCAGTTTTGTGACAGGTCTGCGCGCCTTGCGATTTACCTTTGGGTCTTGGCCCAATGATAAAGGCAGATCAATTCATAGGCGACATGCGCGCCCGCGATGGCGGTGGCCCCCGTGGTGTCATAGGGGGGGGATACTTCGACAATATCACCGCCCACAAGATTGATGCCCGCCAGATCGCGCAGCATCGCCGCCGTCTGCCACGAATGCAGCCCGCCCCAAACGGGCGTGCCTGTGCCGGGCGCGTAGGCGGGGTCCAGCGCGTCGATGTCAAAGGTCAGATAGGTTTTGCGCGCGCCCACAATCTCGCGCGCGCGGGCGGCGGCCCCGATATGGCCCTGCTCATGCACCTCGCGGGCGGTGATGACATTGAACCCTAGGTAATCCTCGGTCGTGGTGCGAATGCCGATTTGCACCGATGTGGCGGGATCGACATAGCCCATTTTAACCGCCTTATACATCATCGTGCCGTGGTCGATGCGGGTCATATCGTCATCGCGCCACAGGTCGGAATGGGCGTCGAATTGGATCACCGACAGCGGGCCATGTAGGGCGGCATAGGCACGCAAAATCGGCAAGGTGATGTAGTGATCGCCCCCCAGCGTGATCGTGCCCGCCCCTGCGGCCAAAATCCCCGCGATATGATCTGTCAGACGGGCGGGAAAATCGGCGGTCTTGGCATAATCAAAGGCCAAATCACCATAATCGACAATCGCCATATCCTCCAATGGGTTGGTGGGCCAGCCCTGCGGCGGATCATAGGGCATCAGGCTGGACGCCTCGCGGATGGCGCGCGGGCCAAAGCGGGTGCCCGTGCGGTGCGTGACCGCCTGATCAAAGGGAACGCCCGTGATCGCCAAATCCACGCCGCTTAGGTCTTTGGAGTAGCGGCGGCGCAAAAACGATGTCGCCCCCGCAAAGGCATTTTCAAAGGAATATCCGCGCAAATCGGGGCGGGTAAAGGCCGCGTCAATGTCAGATTTTGCGTCTTCTAGGGGCATTGCGAACCTTTCCTATAGCGCGCGGGGCGCATCAAAACCGAATATCGTGCTTTTTCGTGAACCACGAAAACAGCGGCATTTCTATAATTAACAGCGTGATCAGCGCAAAGATCACAGGCCCAACATACCACCCAAAAAGCCAAAACTGGGTATCCTCGCCCCTAAACCACAGCGCCGATATGCCCACCAAAACCACAGTGATCACAGTATCAGCTGCCATCATTTTGGCATAGGTCATCGGCAGCAAACGCGGGTAAACTGCACCATACGCCAGCGCCAAGCCCGCTGCGTTTACAATCAGGACAATCACTTCAGGTGTCATAACAGCCTCCCCCGCGCCGAAAGTTTAGGATTGCGGCTGCGCCATTTCCACAATCTGAGCAAAGAAACTGGCCCCAATGGGCGAGATTTCATCATTAAAATCAAAGGCCGAATGATGCAGACCCGCCCCGGGACCCGTGCCAAGGAATAAATAGGCACCTTTGCACGCCTCTAGCATATAGGAAAAATCCTCTGACCCCATCTCGCGCACTGACGCGCCATTGACGGCATCTGCCCCGACAAGGCTGCGCGCCACATCGCAGGCAAATTCTACGGCGCTTTCGTCGTTCACTGTGGCGGGGTAACCCCAGTCATAGTCAATATCTGCGCGCACATTAAAGGCGGCTGCGGTGCCGCCCACAATCTCATAAAAGCGGCGCTTTAGCATCTCGCGCACTTCGGGGCGAAAGGCGCGGATGGTGGCGCAGAACATCGCCTCTTCGGGGATGATATTGCTGGCGGTGCCCGTGTGAATTTGCGTGACCGAAATCACCGCCTCGTCCAGCGCGTAGATATTGCGCGGGATGATGGTTTGGATCGCCTGCACCATCGCCACCACCGCAACCACAGGGTCAATACAGTCATGCGGCGTGGCCCCATGCCCGCCCCGCCCCGTAATCTTAACCGTGGCCGTGTCGACCGAAGCCATCAGCGGCCCCGCGCGGGTCAGGAAATGGCCAAAGGCAATATTGGGCGCATTATGCAGGGCATATATTTGCGAGATGTCAAAACGCGAAATCAGCCCGTCTTTCACCATCGCATCGCCGCCCGCGCCATCCTCTTCTGCGGGTTGAAACACCAGCGCAACGCGCCCCGAAAAGCGGCGGGTTTCGGCCAGATATTTCGCCGCCCCCAGCAGCATGGTGACATGGCCATCATGCCCGCAGGCGTGCATTTTGCCCTGAACCGTGCTGGCGTAATCTGCGCCTGTGGTCTCCTCGATTGGCAGCGCATCCATATCGGCGCGCAGGCCAATGGTCGGCCCCGCGCCCTGCCCGTTTATGATCGCCACAATCCCCGTTTGGCCAATGCCTTGGTGGATTTCATCCACGCCAATCTCGCGCAGCCGCGCGGTGATATAGGCCGCCGTTTCATGGCAATCGAAGGACAATTCGGGATGGGCGTGCAAATGGCGACGCCAGCCCTTCATTTCTTCGGAAAAAGAGGCGATACGATTGATTATGGGCATGAACACAACTCCTGATAGGGGCTGTTTACGCTGGAATGGGTAAGTTGGGCAATGGGGGCGCTAAGGATGAATGAGAACTTGGGCCAAATGCAGCGTCTTTTGGATATAATGACCGCCCTGCGCGATCCGAAAACGGGTTGCCCTTGGGATATTGAGCAAACATTTGACACCATCGCGCCCTATACAATCGAAGAGGCGCACGAGGTGGCCGATGCCATATCACGGCAGGCATGGAGCGAGCTGCCTTGCGAATTGGGCGATTTGCTGCTGCAAGTGGTGTTTCACGCGCAAATGGCGGATGAGGCAGCTCTGTTTACCTTTGCCGATGTGGCCCGCGCCATTTCAGATAAGATGATTGCGCGCCACCCGCATGTCTTTGGCGCCGCGCGCGAGGTGAAAACCGCAGCCCAGCAAACCCTTGATTGGGAGGCGCAAAAGGCGGCAGAGCGCGGGGCCGAGGCCCGCGTTCTGGACGGCGTCGCCATGGGCCTGCCTGCCCTAACCCGCGCCGTCAAATTGCAAAACCGCGCGGCGCGCGTGGGGTTTGACTGGCCCTCGACAAACGATGTCTTGGACAAGCTACGCGAAGAAATGGCCGAGCTGACCGAGGCGCGCGCCACCCTATCCCCCGATGCCATCGAGGATGAATTTGGCGATTTGCTGTTTGTTATGGCGAACCTTGCGCGGCATTTGCAGATCGACCCCGAGGCCGCCTTGCGCCGCACCAATGCCAAGTTCACCCGCCGTTTTTCGCGAATCGAAGATTGGCTGCGCGCGGCGGGCAAGACCCCTGCGCAGTCGGATCTGGCGGAAATGGACGCGCTTTGGAACCGCGCCAAGGCCGAAGAACGCGGCTAGTCTTTCCTACAGGTTCAATTTTCCGAAGCGCAGGGCTTGGATGCAGGGCGATGGCGGCTGCAAATTTGTGCCGATGTGTAATGAAGGGCGCATTTTATCTATTGACCAAGTAAATTAGTCGGAATATGCAGCGGGCATCATCTGACAAAAAGGTCGACAATGACCACGTCTCGTTTAGCCCTTATCGCCATGCTGACCTCTGCCGCGCTACCTGCGCTGGCCGATGAGGTGAATATCTACTCGCACCGCCAGCCAGAGTTGCTGCAACCCCTGCTGGATGCCTTCACCGCTGAAACTGGTGTCAAAACCAATGTGGCCTTTGTTGACAAGGGCATGGCCGAACGTCTGGTTGCCGAGGGCGACCGCTCGCCCGCCGACATTCTGCCCACAGTGGACATTGCGCGCCTCAAGCAGGTGGTGGATGCTGGCGTGACCCAAGCCGTTACCTCGCCCGTGCTGGGGGCCAATATCCCTGCTGATTTGCGCGATGCCGACGGCCAGTGGTTTGGCCTGACCGCCCGCGCGCGCATTGTCTATGCCAGCAAAGAGCGTGTTGCGGCGGGCGACGTGACCACCTATGAAGATTTGGCTGATCCCAAATGGAAGGGCCGCATCTGCACCCGTTCGGGCACCAATGACTATAACGTTGCTTTGGTTGCCGCCGTCTTGGCCCATAATGGCGAAGAAGCTACCAAGGCTTGGGTAGAGGGACTAAAGGCAAATCTGGCGCGCAAACCCGATGGCGGCGACCGCGACCAAGTCAAGGCGATTGCTGCGGGCGAATGTGACATTGCCGTAGGCAACACCTATTACATTGGGCAAATGCTGGCCGACCCCGAGCAGCAGGCCGCAGCAAATGCGATCAACATCGTATTTCCGACCTTTGTAAATGGCGGCACGCATTTGAACGTATCAGGCGTCGCAATGACCAAATCCGCCCCCAACAAAGACGCCGCATTGAAATTGATGGAGTGGCTGTCGGGCGATACAGCGCAGAAAATCTATGCTGAAACCAACCATGAATACCCTGTCAAGGCAGGTGTAGAGCGTTCGGCTGTGGTGACATCATGGGGCGAGTTCACCCCTGACAACAAGTCTCTGACCGAGATTGCGGCCTTGCGCCCCGCAGCGCTGAAACTGATTGAAACGGTGGATTACGACAACTAAATCCGCTCGACAATCGCGCGCGGCTGGGATTTGGTGCCTCCATCAGGAGCAAACCATGACCCAGCCGCGCAAGATTATTATTGATACTGATCCTGGCCAAGATGACGCCTTTGCCATACTGCTTGCGCTGGCAAGTCCCGAAGAAATCGAGGTTTTGGGCATCACCGCCGTGGCAGGAAATGTGCCCCTGCCCCTGACACAGCGCAACGCGCGCATTGTGTGCGAATTGGCCAGCCGGCGTGACATTCGCGTTTATGCGGGCTGTGATGCGCCCTTGCAGCGCAAACTTGTCACTGCCGAACATGTGCATGGGGTTACGGGGCTAGATGGGCCACCCATGGTCGAACCCACTATGCCACTGGCCGATGGCCATGCCGTTGATTTTATCATCGACACGCTGCGCCGCGCGCCAGAAAAAACCATCACCCTTTGCCCGCTTGGCCCCCTGACCAATATCGCGCAGGCGTTTTTGCAGGCCCCCGATATTATTCCTCGCGTGCAGGAAATTGTGCTGATGGGGGGCGCCTATTTTGAAGTGGGCAACATCACCCCCGCCGCCGAATTTAACATCTATGTCGATCCCGAGGCCGCGCAAATCGTGCTGAAATCGGGCGTGCCCGTGGTGATGATGCCGCTGGATGTCACGCACAAAGTCATCGCCACCCGCGCGCGCGTCGAGGCAATCCGTGCGTTGAACACCAATGTCGGGCGCGTCGCTGCCGAATGGGCCGATTTCTTTGAACGTTTTGACGTGGCCAAATATGGCAGCGACGGCGGCCCGCTGCACGACCCTACTGTGATTGCCTATCTGATCGCGCCGCATCTGTTCACGGGGCGTCATATCAATGTCGAGATCGAAACGCAGTCTGACTTAACCCTTGGCATGACAGTTGCCGATTGGTGGGGCGTGACAGATCGCACGCCCAATGCCCTGTTCATCGGCGACGTCGATGCGCAGGGTTTTTTCGATCTGCTGACCCAGCGACTGGCGCGGCTTTAACCCAGCGGCAAAAAGACCGAAAAGCGGCTGCCCTGCCCCAGCGTGCTTTCCACAGTCAGCTTTCCGCGATGGCGGCCGACGATATGCTTGACAATCGCAAGCCCCAAACCCGTCCCACCTTCTGCGCGCGAGCGGTGGGCATCAACGCGGTAAAACCGTTCGGTCAATCGCGGAATGTGTTCACTGGCTATTCCCGCCCCGTGATCTTGCACCGTCAAACAATAGGCAGGGCCGCGCAGAGTGACCGTTTCCGATAATGCCACGTCCACCGCGCCGCCTGCAATGCTGCCATATTTGACGGCGTTTTCGACCAAATTTGCAACCACTTGCATGATCTGATCGCTGTCGGCGCGCAGATGGCGCGGCGCATCCAGCCCCGTCAAGATCAGCGTCACATTGGCGTGCTGCGCCAAGGGGCGCAGACTGTCGACGGCGCGGGTGATGACGGCGGCTATATCAATTTCCGTCGCGGGGCGCAGGCGTTCTTGCGCCTCGACGCGGCTTAGATGCAAAAGATCAGCCACAAGACGGTTCATCCGCTCTGCCTCATTGGCCATGGTGGATAAAAAGCGGTCTCTTGCCGCAGCGTCGTTGCGCGCCGGGCCTTGTAATGTCTCGATAAATCCTTGAATGGCCGTCAAGGGCGTGCGCAATTCGTGGCTTACATTGGCCACAAAATCACGGCGCATCTGATCAGTCTGCTCTTGCAAAGAGACATCCTCGAACAAGCACAGCGCGCCAATTGGTAACGGGGACAGCGTGATAGCAAAGTTCCCCTCTTGATCACCTTGGCGCAGGGCAAGGCGCAGGCCAGCGCGTGTTTGCGACACAAGACATTGCGCGACTGCGACCAAAAGATCGGGCTGGCGTAGCGACAGGCCATAGTGCCTGCCCAGCAGCGCGGGGCCGAACAACGCTATCGCCAGCTCATTCGCCAAGTCCACCTTTGAATCGGGGGTTATGATCATCGCGGCATGTGGCAATCCGTCAAGAAACGCGGACAAAAGCGCGGTTTTTTGCTCGTTTAGGTCACTGGGTTTGAACACTTATTTAACCTCTTCGCGTTAACGTGGGTGCATATCAGCGAAAACAGGGGATGCTACTTGCGTTAACCATGTTTTTTGGACAGAAAGATGAAGGTCATGTTGCAGCCCAGTGGCGGTTTGGTGGTTTTCAGTTGCATTTGAACCTTTCCGATACCAGTGGATATTGGCACAATGACTGACGACAAAACAACCGCTCGTTCTGCTACCGATCCAGCCATCACCACTGTGGTAATTGGTCTTGCGACAAGTGATGCGGCCCTTGCAGGTGTGATACAACCCAGCACTTCAATTCTTGCGGTAAATTGTAATGATTTAGGGCTTTTCAGGTGCCGCTCGCTCAAATCACCTGCGCGATTTGCAGCCTGTTTGCCCAAGGCTCCAATCCTCAAAGTGACGCGGTTTGTGTGATCGAAGCGCTACGTGACGCGGGCTATGCAGGTGACGTGATTGTTTTGGCGCCACCTCTGTTGCGGCCCAAAATGGTCGAGAACGAGCTGCGCGGCATGGCCCGCGGCATGCGCTTGCGCCTGATCCATGGTGTTCTGCCTTCCTTCGGCCAAATATAACGCGGCCAAAGTCTGTATATACGGCAGCAGTCACTCTACCAACATTTTCCACGGTGCTTGCTGGGGATTTTTTATAGTGTCGTCCCAGACTTTCAAAAACAAATGCGCCCCGACAATCGGATAGCTACCGTCATAAAATATGCGATTGCTTGGCGTATCGTCCTGCACAGATTTAAGATAATTGGCGTAAGGGCTATCGTTAAACTTGAACCCTGATTCGACCATATACAGGGTTCCAGTTTCTTGGCAGACAACCATATCGTGGGCATAAAATCCAGGGCCAAGGATTTCACCCATTTTTCGGGTGTGGTGAAATATTTCTGACCGTCTGGGCGCAATCAGTTTATCATATAAATGCTCAATCAAGCCAGCATTCGCTGGCGTGTCTTTACTATGGACCGACGGCGCACGCTCGGCAGTGTCGCGCGCGCGCACATAACAATGATGGATATGCCCCCCCACAGCCTGAATACGAAACATAGTGTACCAAGTTTTACCGCCAAAATCTATACGCGTGTCGATAAATCTGGTGTTATAGCGGTCTTCGGAAATGTTGGTATTGTCTTTGGTGACGATCACCCGTTTTCCCGACCCCATTTCCAAATTGCTGAACACTTGAGCGCTGTATTGATCACCCGCGCGCACCAGATTTGGCATTGAGATTCCATGCGCGGTTAAAAAGATATTGGCGCGTTTCTTGTTCGAAATAATACTCGCAGTGCGATGTGTGCAAAAGACCGCATCTGCGCGTCTTTTTCGATGCGCCGAATTTCCGCGGCATAAGGCGTTACTTTTTCTTCATTGAACAAATGGACGTAGCGTAATTTCCATGCGCACTGTGCTCTGCCATTTGTTCTTGGGTCCAAACAAAGTGGCAATCCACGTCATGCTCGGCTAAATAATGGGTGAATTTTGGAAAGTAATCTTCGGTGTAAACTTTGCCTTTGCCCGAAAATCCAAATCTGGTAAAACCCGTAAATATGACGCGGCGCGATCGGCCCATGGGCTGCGCAACGGGGCCTAATGACGCAATATTGCTGTCGATCCAGCCTTGTGCGCATTCTTTAAAAGCGGCGCTAAATGGAACGTCTGTGAATTGCAAAGCCCGCTCTCGCTTCTGCGCACCGCCTGCGTTTAATCGCGAAGACAGCGATCTAATGACCCGTATCTGCGATGCGGTCTAAAATGCCGAAATTCAAGGCTAGGGCCCAACCTTGGTAATGTCAATTTCTTTGCGACCCTATCTATGCCCCCGACTCCATTCAGCGTATAAGCATTATCTCGCTGATAAATCCAATCAACTGGTCGAGGTCGTTTTTAGAGCACTGAAAAGCGTGCGGCGCGGACCCGCCATCACGTTCAGATAATACATCTCATAGCCGCCCAGGGCCGCCTGCAAGGGGATGATGGCCGCGCAGCACCAGCACGCCTCCAGCGGTTCTTCACGGCCATTGTTTCGTCCAAAGTGCCATCTTCGGTATAAACCCGCTGCACGCCAAAGCCTGACGCGGGGTTCAAGCGGTGGTAATAGGTTTCCTCCAAATAGGTCATGCGGGGAAAGTCATCCTCGTCATGGCGGAGCCTGCGGTAGATGGACCAATGCCCTGCACCAGGCGAAAACGGCACTGTCACCAGAAGGGATGAGGCGACATCGCGCCCCTCCATCGCGATATTGTTGACATAGCGCGTGTTCGTGCCCTGCCCGCGCGGGGTTAATTCGATCCCTTCTGGCCCAAGGCGGGCGGCGGGATAGGCGGCAATGGCGGGGGCGGTGCAAATGGCAATGGTGCAATCAGTTGTTGCACGGGCGTCCCATTGGGTGCCCGCTGGGAAAAACAGGCAATGCGGCGGGGTTTTTCGGCATGGCATCGATCGCCAATCTCGCCCCAGTTTTTGTCCCAGTCATTGCCCGCGCCCATCACCTGCGCGCGCCCCTCGACCATGACCAAAATCGCCTCGACGCCATCCATGTGCCGCGAATCGCCGGCTTGCCTGGGCATGAGTGCAAAGCAAACCCCACATAACCCCAGCCCGCGCTGGCGGGCGTTATGTCATGCACCAGCCGCCGGCTGCGGTTTGCGGCGATGCATCGCCTACCCCCGATCCAAACTCACGCGGCGGGCAACGCCGCAACTGCTGGGTTAGTGTTTCTACTGGGTGCGCCGTGGGTGCCTGACCTGTCGATCGCAGCCAGCCCAGAGTAGTCGTGCTGGGCCGCCACCTCTAACACGCTGTAGAAATCAACCGCCCCTTCGGCATCCCCAGGCACCGTGAACACCCCGCGCCGCACCCCCTCCAAAAAGGACAGGCCCTGCGTGCGCACGTCGCGCAAAACGTCGGGGCGGATGTTTTTGGCATGGATATGCCGAACGCGCGCCATATGCCGCTTGGCCAGACGCACAGGATCGCCGCCACCAAAATAGCAATGCCCCGTGTCCAGCAGCAAATGCAGATGCGGCCCCGTTTTGTCCATCAAACGGTCAATCTCCCATTCCGCCTCGATCACCGTGCCCATATGGTGATGGTAGACCATCGTGACGCCCTGCGCGGCGGTATAGGCGGCCAGTGCCTCGATTGCGGCGGGAAAGCTGCTCCACTGATCTTCGCTCAAATGCGGGCGCGCGTTGACCGCCCTGCTGTCATCGCCGTGAATGGCGTTCGAGGTTTCGCAAACGATAACCACCTTGCACCCCATCGCCTTAAGCAGGTCCAGATAGGGCTGGATGGCCGCCTTTTCGCTGGCCAAATCATTGACCAAAAGGTTGGTCGAATGCCGCGCCCAGATCCTTTCAACCCGCGCGGGCCCAGTTCGGCGTGCAATCCTTCGGGCGTTGTGGGCAGTTTGTGGCCCTTTTCAATACCATCAAAGCCGATTGCAGCGGTTTCATCCAAACATTGTTTCAAGCTGATATGCGCGCCAAGGCTGCGGTCGTCGTCATTTGTCCACGCGATGGGATTTGTGCCGTAAAGGATCATGCTCACCTTGGGACCAAACAACAAGCCAACTGATTTTTTGTTCATTTTCTGGTAATCTTGGTATTTTTCTTTAACTTCGTTGCGCGTCGAGACTTGCGGCACAGCCACATCCCACCACGCGCCGCCCGCCTCGGTGCTGGGCCAAGGGTCGGTGTCAATCACAATCACAACAGGAATGCTGCTGCCCTTGGCTGCGCGCAATTCGGCCTCTAGCTCGGCAATCGAGGCCACTTTCACCGCCCGCGCGCCCATCGCCCCCGCATGGGCGGCAAAGTCGATATGCGATGGATTCACGTGGTAGCTGTCATCAAGCAAGTTGTTAAACCCCGCGCCGCCCGTGCCCTTTTGCAGACGGTTGATACAGCCATAGCCGCGATTGTCGGTGATAACGACAGTAAATGGGATGCCCATCATCACCGCCGTCGCCAGTTCAGGTGAAAGCATGTATAGCTGCCAACCGCCCCAGCATACCGGAATCATCGGCATTGGGTCGGGCCATTTTGATACCCATCGCGCCTGCAATCTCATATCCCATACAGGAAAATCCGTATTCCATATGATAACCGCCCTGCGGCGCATCCCAGATTTTGTGCAGCTCACCAGGCATGGTGCCCGCTGCTGACATAACCAAAGTTTGCGGCGTTGCCGTGCGCTGAACAGCCCCGATCACTTGCGCGTCGGACGGTAGTCCTACAGCGTTTGGTGCGGCCTTGACAGCGTCTTTTGCCGCCTGCCAACCCGCTTGAAGGGCGGGAATTGGCGGCCATTTTTGCCCTTTTAGCCCCTCCGTCAACCCATTGATCGCCACCAGCGCATCTGCCGTAAGGCTGATCGCGCCGTGCTTGTAGGCATCATAAGGGGCGACATTGATCGACATGATTTTGCGCGATGGATTGGCAAACAGCGCCCAAGACCCCGTGGTGAAATCTTGAAACCGCGTGCCGATGCCAATCACCAAATCGGCCTTGCGGCAGACTTCATTTGCGGCAGATCCGCCCGTCACGCCAACTGGGCCAAAGTTCATGGGATGTGCATAATCCAGCACAGATTTGCCCGCCTGCGTCTCGACAACGGGGATGTTATGGGCGGCAGCGAAATCGGCCAAAGCCGTCTCGGCGCCAGCATATATCACGCCGCCGCCCGCCACGATGACGGGGGATTTGGCGGATTTTATCGCGCTGAGGGCTGCGGTCAACTCGTCTTTATCAAAGGCAGGGCGGCGGATGCGCCAGACTTTTGGTTCAAAGAAAGATGTCCGGAAAATCATAGGCTTCGGCCATGAGAATCTTGGCGAAATGCCAGACAAACAGGCCCGCAATCGGCAGGGTCAGTCATCACGCGCATGGCGCGAGGCGGCGCGGTTAGCAGCTGCTCGGGTCGCAAGATACGGTCGAAATAGCGGGTGACGGGGCGAAAGCAATCATTGGCCGAAACCGTGCCATCAGCGAAATTTTCCAACTGTTGCAGCACAGGATCGGGCGCGCGATTGGCAAAGGCATAGCACCTGGACCTGATCAACAAAGGCCAGGCGATTGACGTCGGCGACTCCGCTGCTGTCATGCCACATTCAACGCCCCTGGCTCAGTCGAGGGTGACCTACCGCCGTAGACGCGGCGGCGCTTTTGCGCCTTGGCATAGGCAATCGCGGCGTGGGCCATGGTTTGTTCGTTATGGCCGCGCCAAGTGGGTAGGTCATCGCGGTGCGCATGCAGCGCCTCGCCCAGACCCGCCACATTGCCATGGCCAAAAATGGCCCAAACGCCGTCGATAAACCGCTCGCCCGTTTCGGTCATTTGAACGGACAGATAGCGCACCATCGCTTGGGCTGCGGTTAGCGTGATCGTTGTCATTTGGCCTCCAGTACGTTTGCGGGCTTCCGTTCCAGTGGTTGCACATCCGCGCATAGTTCTGTGCCATCTTCGCCACAGCTGTTGCATCATCAACACGGCCCGCCAGCCAATCAGCCCCCACGCCTGCGTGAATCGTGCGCCCCACGGCAAAACCTTTGACCAAAGGATATTGCGCCGCAAGGGCAAATGCACTGGCCAATTCGCTTTCCGATTGGCCAAGGCCCAAAATCACAATCCCCTGCACGAAAGGATCGCGCGCCGTGATCGCCTCGCAAGTAGCGGCCCATGCGGCATCGGTTTTCATCGGCTCTAACTTCCACGCAATCGGGGTATATGCCAATGTCATAGAACCGCTGGATCAGCCGCGCCGTAGTTGGTGTTATCCACTGCGCGCCCACCTTTGAGGGGATGATTTCCAGCAGCAATTCCAGTCGGTTACGTCGGCAGGCATGAAAAAGGCGCAGCAAGGTTTCCTCTTGCGCCGCGCGCATTTCTTCTGTGTCATCGGGATGGCAGAAACACAAAACCTTGACGATATGCTCCAGCGGCCATTCGCTAAGCCCGCCAAAATCGGGGCCAAGTTCAGGCTCACATGTCAGCGGGCGGGACGAGGGCCATTCCACGGGCTCGCCGGTCCAGCCACCTGCGCCTGCCGCGCGATGCAGCGCAGATTTGCCCAGACGGTTGTCGCACAATAGTCCAAATCCCGCGCGGCCAGCGGCCACCTTTTGCGTGGCGTCCAAACACAGCTCTTTGAAACGCGCGATTTTGGCGGGCGTGGCCCCCGCCATCTCTTCTAGCTGCGCGCGGTGGTCAAAGGCAAAAATATGCAAATCACCCCATGTTTTGCGCCGATTGGTGGCCCAATGCACCTGCTCTAGCGCGCCATCATGGCGCAGTGCGGGGGTTTTCACGCCGCGCTGCAGGAAAAATTGCAGCTCTTCCCAGCTGGGATAGGCAGGCGTGCAGCCATGGCGCGAGACGGCAAAGGCCCCGCAGGCATTGGCATATTTCAGCAGCGCCGTTGGCCAAATCTGTCCCGTCCATCAGCCGCGCGGTCAGAGGCCACGCATGAAGCCATCGCCCGCGCCCAAAACGTTGAACACTTCAATGGGAAATCCCGCCCCCATTTGGCCAGCGTCCAGACTGTCTGGGACCCCGTCCGCCAAAGGCCACAGCCCCCGCAGCGCCGCGTTTGCAGACCAAAACCGCCCCCGTCACCGCCCGCACTGCCCGCAGCGCAGCCAGCGTATCGGTGCTGCCGCCTGCGATGTGAAACTCCTCCTCAGTGCCGACAATCAGATCAAACATATGCAAATGCGCCTGCAATTTCGCGGTGACGGCGGCCGATTCAATGAACCGCGCCTCGCCATCGCCATGCCCCGCAAGGCCCCAAAGATTGGGGCGATAGTCAATATCCAGCGCCGTTTGCAGCCCGTGTTTGCGCGCAAGTGTCAGCGCCTTTAGCACCGCCGCCTCGGTGCGCGGATGCGACAAATGCGTGCCCGTTGCGATCACCGCGCGGGCCGAGGCGATGAAACTTTCGTCAATATCATCCTCGCAAAGCGCCATATCGGCGCAGTTTTCGCGGTAGAAAATCAACGGGAACTGATGTTCATCGCGAATACCCAGCAAAACCAGCGCGGTCAGGCGTGCAGGATCGGTGATCACGCCGCGCGTATCCACCCCCTCGCGCGCCAATTCCTCGCGGATGAAACGGCCCATATGTTCATCGCCCACGCGGGTGATCAGCGCCGATTTCAACCCCAGCCGCGCCATGCCCGCGGCCATATTTGTCGGGCTACCACCGATGTATTTGTTGAACGAGGCCATATCCTCTAGCCGCCCGCCCACCTGCGCGCCGTAAAGATCGACCGAGGCGCGGCCGATGGTGATCACATCTAAGGTTTTTGCTGTCATAGCGGCCATCCATTTGGGGCGGAGAATCGCCCCGCACGCGCATCGTGGAACAAATATTCTATTTGCGGCAAAAAGAAAAGCCCTACCCGCGCGCGGCCCCCACCGCCACGGCCAAGGTGATCGCCAGCGCCAAAGTGGCCGACAGCGCGCGAAAAGCGCCAAAATCCACCTCTTGCAAGGTAAGAACCGCCGCAGACAGGGGCGCAAGCGGGCTGGCGTGGGTGTCGGTCAACGCAACCACGGGAATGCCCGCGCCATGGGCGTGCCGTGCAAGATCGACGGTTTCAGCAGAATAGGGCGCAAAGGAAATGGCGATCAGCGCATCACCCGCACGCAGGGCATGGCGATGATCTAATTGGCCAATGTATCGATCGTGCAACATTGCGGAAATATTCATCTTTTCCAGCGCATAGGCCAGATAACTGGCGGCTGGAAAGGCGCGGCGCAGCCCGATGATATGCAGCGTTTGCGCCTGCGCCGGCTCGGCCTACCGCCCGCGTCATCGCATCTTCGTCCAATGATTTTGTGAGGCTTTCCAACGACAAACGCCCCGCCTCGGTAGATTCCGGCCCAGCAAAACCATTGGGCGTCCACGCCTGCCCCGTTCAAGTTCGTCGAGTCAACGTGCTGTAATCGGGCCATTTTGCGCCACGTAGAGCGTCACTGAAGCAGCTTTTGCATTTCGGAAAACCCCGAAAAACCAATGGTTTGACAAAAGCGCAGCACAGCCGACGGTGGCACATCTGCGCCCGCGGCCACCTCGGCCACGGTCGAGACCGCAATACGGTCAAAATTGGCCAAGATATAATCGGCACACTGGCGCAGGCGTTTTGGCAGGCTGTCTAAATCTGCGGCAATTCTTGCCTGCACCTCGTCCAATCTGCGCGGGGCGTCATGCACGGCAGCAGCCTTGGAACAAATATTCTATAGCCATAATCAACCCTTTGCACCGAAACGGTTGATCAACGCCACCTCGACAGCGGCGGGGACGAATTTGCTGACATTGCCCCCCAGCCGCGCGATTTCTTTGACCAGTTTGCTGGCAATGGCCTGCCTGCGCGCATCGGCCATCATAAAGACGGTTTCCACTGATGAATCCATCGCACGGTTCATGCCAACCATCTGAAATTCATACTCAAAATCGGCCACGGCGCGTAGGCCGCGAATAATCACCCCCGCCCCCACATCGCGGGCGCAATCAATCAGCAGGTTTTCAAACGGATGCACAACAATCTCGCCGCCCGTGTTGGCGACGATTTGCGCGCATTCGGACTGCACCATGGCAACCCTCTCTTCCAATGTGAACAGCGGGCCTTTGTCGCGGTTGATCGCCACGCCAATCACCAGCCGATCCACCAGCTGCATCGCGCGCTGGATAATATCGGTATGGCCCAAAGTGATGGGATCGAACGTCCCCGGATAAAGACCAATGCGCATCTGCCCCCCCACGCTTTGCGCCCAAGCAATAATATTGCGCGGCGAAGCGCAAGGCGAAACTGGCCGCTAAAAGCCCTTGATCATGCCTTCCAGCGCGTCTTTTTCCATCGAGAGTTCCGACAGCCGCGCCTTGACCACATCGCCGATGGAAATCAGCCCCACCAGCGCGCCGCCCGACACCACGGGCAGGTGGCGAAATCGCCCGTCTGTCATGCTTTGCAGCACGCTATCGGTGCGGTCATCGGGGGTGCAGGTGACCACTTTGCGCGTCATGATGCCCGATACAGGGCCAGACAGCGCCGCCGCCCCGCTGCCCGCCACCGCCCGCACGATGTCGCGCTCCGAAACGATGCCGTCGATGGTTTTGCCATCAGTTGACAGCACAACCGAGCCGATCTTTTTATCCGCCAAAAGCGACGCCAATTCTGCCACAGTGATGCTGGGCGCGGCGGTTATCACGCCCATTGGCTTTTGTTTAAGAATCAACGAAACCAGCATGACAATCCTCCCAAATTGTCCTTTTCATGCTTGCGGCAATCGGGGCCTGAGTCAAGAAATTATGTCAGGACGTTTGTGCCCCCTCGCGCCGCGCCACCTCGCCCTCAAGGCGCGCCATTTCGGCGCGCGTGCCTGCGATCAGGGCGGCGGCAAAGCGGTTCAGGCGGGCCGCGCGCGCGTCACTTTCGTGGCGGATCAGCCAAAAGCTGCGGGTCAGGGCGATTTGCGCGGGCAGGATGCGCTGCAATTCGGGCGCGGCGGGCAGGGCAAAATCATGCACCACCCCCACCCCTGCCCCGTGGCGCAGAAAATTCAGCTGCACAGACACCGAATTTGACGCAATCGGTGGGCTAGGTGCCCCGATGTCTGCAAGATAGTCCAGTTCCTTGTCGAAAATCATATCGGCGATATAACCCACAAAGCGGTGCTGCGCCAAATCCTGTCGCTGGGTGATGGGGTTTGCTGTCAGATAGCTGCGCGATGCGGCCAGATGCAAGGTGTAGTCCGTCAGTTTTTGCACCGTCAGCCGCCCCGCGTCGGGGCGCGAGACCGCCACCGCCATATCCGCCTCGCGTTTGGACAGGTTGAACACGCGCGGCAAGGCAACCAGCTGCACCTCTAGCCCAGGGTTTTCGTCGCAAATCCGCGCAATCACTTGCGGCAGCAGATAGTTGGCGCAGCCATCGGGCGCGCCAAGACGGATTTGCCCAATAAGGCCCTTGGGCGCGCGGGCGGCGTCATTGGCGCGCAAAACGGCAGCTTCGGCGGCCTCGGCATGGGGCATCAGCCCTGCCCCCGCCTCGGCCAAAGCATAGCCTTGCGGGGTTTTCAAAAACAGCTGCGCGCCCATCGCCTGTTCCAGCCGCGCGATGCGCCGCCCCACGGTCGCAGGATCAATCCGCAGCGCGCGCCCCGCGCCAGACAGGCTCTCGCCCCGCGCCACGGCCAAGAATATGCGCAAATCGTCCCAATCCATCGCGCCACCTTTGCAAATTTGCAAAACACTTTTGGGATATTGCCGCTGTTATTAGCAAATTCGCAAGGCTATTCTGGGCAAAATCATAGGGAGACTACCATGCAAGAGATCGGCCACTGGATAAACGGCAAAATGGTCGCAGGCACTTCGGGGCGCTACGGCGATGTGTTTAACCCCGCGACTGGCGAGGTGCAGGCGCGTGTGGCGCTGGCCAGCAAGGCTGAACTTGACGCCGCCACCGCCGATGCCGCGCGCGCCCAGGTGAAATGGGGCGCGACCAATCCGCAGCGCCGCGCGCGCGTGATGATGGAAATGGTGCGCCTTTTGAACCGCGATATGGAGGCGCTGGCGCAGGCGCTGTCGCGCGAACATGGCAAGACCATTCCCGATGCCAAGGGCGATATTCAGCGCGGGCTAGAGGTGATCGAATACTGCGTTGGCGCGCCGCAGCTGCTCAAGGGCGAATTCACCGACAGCGCGGGCCCTGGCATTGATATGTATTCCATGCGCCAGCCGATTGGCGTGGCCGCTGGCATCACCCCGTTCAACTTTCCTGCCATGATTCCCATGTGGAAAATGGGGCCAGCGCTGGCCTGCGGCAATGCCTTTATCCTGAAACCATCCGAGCGCGCGCCAACCGTGCCCCTGATGCTGGCCGCCCTGATGCAAGAGGCGGGCCTGCCTGATGGTGTCTTGCAGGTGATCAACGGCGATAAAGAATCGGTCGATGCCATTCTTGATAGCGAGATTATTTCGGGCATCGGCTTTGTCGGATCGACGCCAATCGCCGAATATATCTATGGGCGCGGCTGTTCAAACGGCAAACGCGTTCAATGCTTTGGCGGCGCGAAAAACCATATGATCATCATGCCCGATGCCGATCTGGATCAGGCCGCCGATGCGCTGGTGGGCGCAGGTTACGGCGCGGCAGGGGAACGCTGCATGGCGATTTCCGTCGCTGTCCCCGTGGGCGAGAAGACCGCCGATGCACTGATCGCGCGGCTGATCCCGCGCATCGAAAAGCTAAAGGTCGGCCCCTATACCGCTGGCAATGATGTGGATTATGGCCCCGTTGTCACGGCGGCGGCCAAGGCCAATATCCTGCGGCTGGTCGACTCGGGCGTGGCGGCGGGGGCGAAACTGGTCGTCGATGGGCGCGGTTTCAAATTGCAGGGCTATGAGGATGGCTTTTTCGTCGGCCCGCATCTCTTTGACCATGTCACCACCGATATGGAGATTTACCGCAAAGAAATCTTCGGCCCCGTCCTGTCGATGGTGCGCGCCAAAACCTATGAAGAGGCCATCGGCATGGCGATGGATCACGAATATGGCAATGGCACCGCGATTTTCACCCGCGATGGCGACACGGCGCGCGATTTTGCCCACCGCATCAATGTCGGCATGATCGGCATCAATGTGCCCATTCCCGTGCCGCTGGCCTATCACACCTTTGGCGGTTGGAAAAAATCGAGCTTTGGCGATTTGAACCAGCACGGGCCAGATGCGTTCCGTTTTTATACCCGCACAAAAACCATCACGTCGCGCTGGCCTTCGGGCATCAAAGAAGGCGCGAGTTTGAATTTCAAACAGATGGATTGACCTAGACGCCATAAAATAAGCCCGCACCAAAGTGCGGGCTTTCCTTTGATCCAGATCAAAGTTATATTCAGTAAATAATATATGAAAAGTCTTGAACGCCCTACATCGGGGCCAATTGAAAAGGGGACGCAAATGTTCAAAACAAACGAAGGTACGATCGACCGCGGCTTGCGCATTGCAGTGGGCGCTGGCCTGCTGATCTGGTTCTTTTTGGATCAAGGCACGGGCGCGCTGCACTATGCCAAGCTGCTTGGTATTGTGCCCTTGCTGACGGGCCTTGTCGGCAGCTGCCCAGCCTATTCCATTTTGGGCATCAATACCTGCAAGATGAAATCATAATTGATCGGGGCGGGACATCCCCCGCCCCCATTCACTTTGGCCCAAATACCTATCTGCGTTTGGGTTTCAACAGGTCTTTCAAATAACGCCCCGTATGCGACGCCTCGGTCTTGGCAATGTCCTCGGGCGTGCCCGTGGCCACAATCTGCCCGCCGCCATCGCCGCCCTCTGGCCCAATATCAATCACCCAGTCGGCGGTTTTCACCACGTCTAGGTTGTGTTCAATCACCACCACCGTATTGCCCTGTTCGACCAATTCGTGCAGCACTTCCAACAGCTTGCGCACATCTTCAAAATGCAGGCCCGTGGTGGGTTCATCCAAAATATACAGCGTGCGCCCCGTGGCGCGGCGCGACAGCTCCTTGGACAATTTCACCCGCTGCGCCTCGCCGCCCGATAGGGTCGTCGCCTGCTGGCCCACTTTGATATACCCCAGCCCCACTTGGCACAAAGCATCCATCTTCTCGCGGATGGCTGGCACGGCGGTGAAAAACTCTTGCGCATCTTCGCAAGTCATATCCAGCACATCCGCGATGGATTTGCCTTTGAACTTCACCTCCAAAGTCTCGCGATTATAGCGCGCGCCTTTGCAGGTCTCGCAGGTCACATAGACATCGGGCAGAAAATTCATCTCAATCTTCAGAACGCCGTCGCCTTGGCACGCCTCGCAGCGCCCGCCTTTGACATTGAACGAAAACCGCCCAGGCAGGTAGGCGCGGGCCTTGGATTCGGGCAGGCCCGCGAACCAATCGCGAATGGGGGTAAAGGCCCCCGTATAGGTGGCGGGGTTACTGCGCGGCGTGCGGCCAATCGCGCGCTGGTCAATGTCGATCACCTTGTCCAGATGTTCAAAGCCCTTGATCGTCTCGCAAGGGCTGGGCGTCTCATGCGCGCCGTTCAGGCGCGATGCGGCGGTTTTGAACAGGGTTTCAATCGTCAGCGTCGATTTTCCGCCGCCCGAGACGCCTGTGACGCATATGAATTTGCCCAAGGGAAATTCTGCGGTGACATTTTTCAGATTGTTGCCCGTGGCCCCTACCACCGTCAGCTTTTTCCCATTCCCCTTGCGCCGAACCTTGGGAACGGCAATTTCGCGCAGGCCAGACAAATAGGCCCCCGTGATCGACTTGGGATCGGCAGCCACCTGCGCAGGGGTTCCGTGGCTGATCACGGCGCCCCCATGCACCCCCGCCCCCGGCCCCATGTCAAAGACGTAATCGGCAGTGCGAATGGCATCCTCGTCATGCTCTACCACCAGCACCGTATTGCCCGCATCGCGCAGGTTTTTCAGCGTGGTCAGCAGGCGGTCATTGTCGCGTTGATGCAGTCCGATGCTGGGTTCGTCCAGCACATACAAAACCCCCGTCAGGCCCGACCCGATCTGGCTGGCCAAACGAATACGCTGCGATTCCCCGCCCGACAGCGTGCCCGCAGCGCGCGACAAGGTCAGATAATTCAGGCCAACATTGATCAAAAAACCCAAGCGTTCGCGGATTTCTTTCAAAATCGCCTTGGCGATTTCATTCTTTTGCACGCTGAGGGTTTCAGGCGCGGCCTGTACCCAATCAAAGGCCTCTGTGATCGACATATTCACCACTTGGCCGACATGCACATTTGCTATTTTCACCGCGAGCGCCTCGGGCTTTAATCGATACCCGCCGCAAGATCCGCAAGGACGGTTGTTCTGAAACCGCTCCATATCCTCGCGCGACCATGCGCTGTCCGTCTCGCGATAGCGGCGTTCCATATTGGGGATCACACCTTCGAACACGCGCGAGACCTGATAGACGCGGCCCCCCTCGTCATAGCGGAATTGAATTTCGGTATCGCCAGAGCCGCGCAGAAAAACCTGTTTGACCGCTTCGGGCAAATCCTTCCATTTCGCTTTTTTATCAAAGCTGTAGTGTTTGGAAATCGCGTCAATCGTTTGGGTGAAATAGGGGCTTTTCGACTTGGCCCAAGGCGCAATTGCCCCGCCCAGCAGCGTTAGGTTTTGATCAGGCACCACCAGCCGCTCGTCAAAAAACAACTCCATCCCCAGCCCGTCGCAGACAGGGCAGGCCCCATAGGGCGCGTTGAACGAAAACAGGCGCGGTTCAATTTCGGCAATGGTGAACCCCGACACGGGGCAGGCAAATTTTTCCGAAAATGTGGTGCGGGGGGCGTCCTGCCCTTCTTCCACCGCAAGTTCGATCACCGCGATCCCATCGGCCAAATTCAGCGCGGTGCGGAAACTGTCGGCCAGCCGCGTTTGCAGCCCGTCGCGCACAACGATACGGTCAACCACCACGTCGATGTTATGGCGAAATTTCTTGTCCAAGGTGGGCGGTTCTTCCAATTCATAAAATGCGCCGTTCACCTTGACCCGCTGAAACCCCGCCTTGCGCAGTTCCAAAAATTCTTTTTTGTATTCGCCCTTGCGATCACGGATGATCGGGGCCAGCAGATAGGCGCGCGTGCCCTCGCCCATCGCCATCACCGCATCGACCATGTCTTGCACCTGCATCGCCGTAATCGGCAGGCCCGTGGTGGGCGAAAACGGCGTGCCCGCGCGGGCAAACAAAAGGCGCATATAGTCGTAAATCTCGGTCACCGTGCCCACGGTGGAACGGGGGTTCTTGCTGGTGGTCTTTTGTTCAATTGAGATGGCAGGAGACAGACCGCTGGGATGTGATCCACATCAGGTTTTCCCATCATATCAAGGAATTGGCGCGCATAGGCCGACAGGCTTTCGACATAGCGGCGCTGACCCTCGGCATAAATCGTGTCAAATGCTAGGCTGGATTTCCCGCTACCCGACAGGCCCGTGATCACCACAAGTTGGTCGCGCGGAATATCGACATCCACCGATTTCAGATTGTGCTCGCGTGCGCCGCGCACCTCGATGAACTTCTGCTCTGCCATGATTTTCCCCAATTTGGTCACAAGATAGGTCGATTTTTCCACCGCGCCAATGGCCAAAGTGAACGAAGTATGAACATTTGCATTTTAGACAGTATCGCCTTTGGCAAAACCCGCATTGGGCGTAGTTTATGCCACCATCATTGAATAGGGGCTTTTACAAAGATTGACGAGATTATTTGCGGTTTTGCAAACTTGCACCCTTTACATATTCTTATCAACGAATGTATGAATGATTAAAGTGGTTCCGCAATCAAAGGTGTGAAAATGGCCTACAATTCTATGCAAGACGTTATCAAAGGCGCAGCCAGTGGCGCGCTTACTGTGATTGATGTGCGCGAGACGGGCGAGCTGCGCGCCAGCGGACAGGCGAAAGGCGCGCTGCATATTCCGCTGGGCGTTTTGGCGATGAAAGCTGATCCGAAAAGCCCCGATTACGACGCGCGCATTGCACAAGATAAGCCTGTCGCCGTTTACTGCGCCTCTGGCGGCCGCTCGGGCATGGCAGCTGCGACGCTGAAACGCATGGGATTCGATGCGATGAATATCGGCGGCTTTGGCGATTGGGTCAGTGCAGGCGGCCCCGTCGCGCGCTAAAATCTTTGGTTTAGGGCAGGGCCATAACCGCCCTGCCCCAGTGTTGTGATACCCCGATCAGGCCCGCAGCGCCGCCGCGATCGGCAAGGCAATCGCCGTTGTCGGCCGCCCGATGAGGCGCGACAAATTGCGGCTATCATCAAACAATGCCCCGTCCCTTGCCTTAGCGTCACAATCAGCCAAGACCATAGCAAACCCTTCGGGCAGGCCAAAATTGACCAGTGTTTGCGCATAAACCTCGGGCGTCAGGTCATTGTAACCAATCGTTTTTCCCGCCTGCTGGCCCACTTCTGCGGCAAATTCGGCCATCGTATGGGCGGTATCGCCCGCAAGTTCATAGACCTTTCCCGCATGGGCCGCGTCCAGTGCCACAACGGCAATCGCCTCGGCGTAATCGGCGCGCGCAGCCGATGAAATCCGCCCCTGCCCCGACGATCCAATCATCGCTCCCGCAGCCAGCGCACCGCCCAAACTTGCGGTGTAATTTTCCGTATACCAACCATTGCGCAAAATTGTTGCCATCAGACCGCTGCCTGCGATGGCCGCCTCGGTTGCGATATGATCTTGGGCCAAGATCATTGGGTTATCCACACCTTTCAAGATCGAAGTATAGACAATGCGCCCCACCTTAGCCGCCGCTGCCGCCAAGACGACTGCACGGTGCTGCCCCGCACGGTCATTGAAATCGCTAGAAGAAATCAGCACCAAAACGTCAACGCCCGCCAAGGCAGGTGCCAAAGTGTCGGGCTTGGTATAATCCATGGCCCGCAGCGGCGCGCCGACATCTGCGCTCACGTTGCGCGCAAGGCCCAGCACATCCGCCTGCGGATCGCGTGCCAAAATCGCCTTGATCGCCAAGCGTCCCAATTGCCCCGTCGCACCCGTTATGGCTATTTTCGTCATGACATTCTCCTTTTCGCTGTCTTTCGCCTAAGTATCGCTTTACTTACGAAATAGAAGTACCTACGTTCTTGTAAGTATACCGCACAGGCGCACAGAATGACCCAGCATCCCGCACAGATCGTATTCTCCCCAAATGTGATGGCGGCAAAATGCCCGTCGCGGGCGATACTGGGGCATTTAACCTCGCGCTGGGGGGTGCTGGTGATGATCGCGCTACAACGCACAACCTTGCGGTTTTCGGCGCTGCGCAGGCATATTGGCGGGGTGTCGGAACGCATGCTGGCGCAAACATTGCAACAGCTAGAGGCTGATGGTTTCATCCTGCGCAAGGCCTATGACGTGGTTCCCCCCCATGTCGAGTATTCCCTTACCCCTTTGGGGCAAGAGGCTGCTGCGCACGTGGCCGCCCTTTCTGGTTGGATCGAGGCGTCTTTACCGCGGATTTTGGCCGCCCGCGTCAGCGCTGATTAATTCCATGCAAAAGATACAAGAATTTTTCCTAACAAATCCACCCGTTTGATCTGGCGCAAAGCTACTATCGAAATACCTTCGTATTATGGAAAGTAGATCGGGCCGCGCCAAAGGTTATAAAATCAAAAATTGCCGCGACCAATTGTCCACTTTGCGACAAAACTGGTGGCGCGATGACACTTTGGCACCTACAACACGCTCAATTAGTTGCGAGGATTTCGATGAATTTTGATGCCCTTTTCACCGCCCAGTTGGAGCAGCTGAAAGCCGAAGGCAATTACCGCAGCTTTGCCGAGCTGGAGCGCAAGCGCGGGGCATTTCCGCGTGCGGCCTCGCACAAGGATGGCAGCGTGGATGACATCACCGTGTGGTGCAGCAACGATTATTTGGGCATGGGCCAGCACCCCGATGTGGTGGCGGCCATGGTGGATTGCGTGCAGGCTTGCGGCACGGGCGCGGGGGGCACGCGCAACATCTCGGGCAACACCCACCACCATTTGCTGCTTGAACGCGAGCTGGCCGATTTGCACGGCAAGGACGCGGCGCTGCTGTTCACCAGCGGCTACGTCTCGAACTGGGCGGCCCTGTCCACCTTGGGGGCGCGCATCCCCAATGCGGTGATCCTGTCGGACGCGGGCAACCACGCAAGCATGATCGAAGGCGTGCGCCATAGCCGCGCCGACAAGGTGATCTGGAAACACAACGACTGGCGCGATCTGGATCGCAAACTTGCCGCCGTAGGCGATCGCCCCAAAATCGTGGCCTTTGAATCGGTCTATTCGATGGATGGCGACATTGCGCCCATCCGCGAAATCGTCCAAGTGGCCAAGGCGCACGGCGCGATGACCTATATCGACGAAGTGCATGCCGTGGGCATGTATGGCCCGCGCGGCGGCGGCGTGTCCGAGCGTGAGGGGCTTGCCGATCAAATCGACCTGATCGAGGGCACTTTGGGCAAGGCTTACGGCGTCGTGGGCGGCTATATCACTGGCAGCGCGCCCTGTGCGATTTCATCCGCAGCTTTGCCAGTCGGGTTCATCTTTACAACCGCCCTGCCCCCAGCCGTGGCAGCAGCGACCACGCGCCTCCATTCGCGCATCTGCAAGGAAATTCTGATGTCGAACGCCTGCGCCAGCGCGAACAAGTGGCCAAACTGCGCGCCCAGCTGGATCGCTTTGGCATTCCCCATATGGCCAATGACAGCCATATTGTCCCCGTGATGATCGGTGATCCCAGTAAAATGCCGCATGATTTCGGATATGCCTGATGCGATCAGATTGGGGCGTTTATGTGCAGCCGATCAACGCTATCCGTTAAACCGTGGCCAAAAGGAACCGAGCGTTTGCGCATCACGCCCTCGCCGTTTCATTCCGATGCAGACATTGACCACCTGACAAAAGCGCTGTATTCCCTGTGGTCGCGCTGCGCGATTTCACATGCCGTGGCCTAATGGGGCGTGAGGCAGCCGGCTAAATCACTGCCTGCTTCCTTGCTCTGAAAATATCCTGCGGGGTTGAGCGCGGCACGCGCGAGGGGGCCGCAACGGCCCCCTTAGTCGTCAAAAAAACCAGCGCCAGCACGTTTCAGCAAATCCTCTGCCAATTTTGCGCCAAGGGCCGCGCCATCTGCTGCTGCGCCCCGTATCTCGCCTGCGATCACGCGGCTGCCATCGGGGCGCAGAATTTCTCCGCGCAGCCACAGCGCGCCCCCCTCTAGCACCGCCAGCCCCGCAATCGGCGTCTCGCAAGATCCGTCCAGCTGCGAAAGAAACGCACGTTCGGCGGCCAGCTGCACCCCTGTTGGGCCGTGATGAATGGCGTCCAACATCTCTTTCGCACGATTGTCCGATATGCGCCTCTCTATCCCAATCGCCCCTTGCGCCACCGCAGGCAGCATCACATCCACCGCAATCGCACCGCGCGCAACCTGCGCCATGCCCAAACGGTTCAGTCCCGCCATCGCCAAAAATGTGGCATCGGCCACGCCGTCATTCAGCTTATTCATTCGCGTTTGCACATTGCCGCGAAATTCCACCAGCTGCAAATCAGGTCGCCGATGGGCCAATTGCGCGCGCCGCCGCAGGCTGGAACTGCCAACCCGTGCGCCTTGCGGCAAATCCTCCAGACGCGCCGCCCGGGGCGAGACAAAGGCATCGCGCACATCTTCGCGCGGCAGATAACAGTCCAAAATCAGACCCTCGGGCTGCACCGTGGGCATGTCCTTCATCGAATGCACCGCGATGTCGATGTTGCCCGCCAGCAACGCCTCTTCAATCTCGCGGGTGAACAGGCCTTTGCCGCCGATATCTTTCAACGCGCGATCCAAAATCTGATCGCCCATAACTTTGATGATCACAATCTCAAACGCCGCCTGAGGCAGCGCGAGCGCCGTCATCAAGCTGCGCCGCGTCTCATGGGCCTGCCATAGCGCTAGCGGAGAGCCACGCGTGCCAATGCGAAAAGGATCGTCGGGGGTTGGGATTTTGTGCATCATACTGCACAATAGCCATGCCACCTGCGCCCTTCAACTGGCAAACGGCAGCACGACAGCACTTCTTTGCGCATCAGATTGCGACGTCTCGGTAAATGAGATACACTACAACTCTCTTGCACAAAGGGCCAGCATGTCCGCACCCGATCCAGACGCCCCAACCCAGCGTATCTTGGCGGTAATCGACGTGGTTTCATCGATGGGGCCGATCACTTTGGCCCAATTGACCGAAGCCTTGCCGTTTAGCCGCGCCGCAATATGGCGTGCTGTCGATACGTTGCGCGCGGCTGGCTGGCTGCGCATGCGCCCGGGCGACAACGCCTTCGAGCTGAGGGCCGCCATGCTGGAACGGCTGTCCAATGGCCATAAATCCAATCCATTGATCGAATCTGTAGCGCCCCTTTTCGACCAACTGGCATGCCTTGGCCCCTTTCATTTGGATTTGGGGGGATTTGTGGACACAGGCGTATTCCGCATCTTGCAAACCACCCGCAAAGACACGCGCAGTGTTTTGGACCAGCCCGTTTCCCTCGTGGATGATGATCTGGCAAAAGCCGCACAACTGTCCGTTTCGCCGCCGCAACTGGTGGTTCATTTGCGCGCGTTCATGGTTTTTGCAACCGACGAAGAGCGGCGGACGATCACTTCGGGCGAACACGGTCGCAGTATTTCAAAGCAGCGCGAAAAAGGCCACATTTGGTTGGATGACCACAGCGCTGTCGCCTTTGCCCTGCCCGATCACCCCGGAGTGGCCCTTCGCGCAGAACTATGGCGCATGACCAAATTGGATATTTCCACGTTCAAAAGTACATTGACCACCTTTATGGGATCTGTTGCACCAACCAAATAAAGGGGTCTGGGCCTGCCCTCGCGTAGCTTTGGTCAGATGCTCATGTCAAGCGGCCTTTTGGTTTAAGGCCACGGGGCTATGCAATCAGCGGCCTTGAGCCCGAACTGCCAGATCAGACCCCGCCCAAACAGACAATCGCCACCGCAGAGGGTGCCGTCAATACCCGCAAGAACGCCAAGCATGACTATCTAGGCACGGCCCGCGCCGCGTTGAAACAAAGATGATCTGCGCTGCAGTCTACTCTTTTGGCAAACGCCATCTTTGCCAAAAAAACAGCGCCGCCGCAGTGCCAAGACCTATGAGGTCGGTCAGCAGACCCGCCTTGAGCATGGCAAGCGCGCTGGCAATAAGCAGGATACGAACAGGCCAGCCAGCCTTGCCAAAGAACCAGCCAATCACGCCGCAAGACAAAATATAAATTCCGATCAAAGCGGACATAACGACATGCACGGTTTCCACGACGCCGCCCTGAAGAAGCAGTGCATCAGAGAAAAAGAACATGTAAGGGACAACAAAGGCGGCCAAACCGATGCGAAAAGCTTCGACGCTTGTCTTCATCGGGTCTGACTGCGCCAAAGCCGCGCCAGCATAAGCGGCCAGTGCGGCCGGCGGCGTAATCGCTGACATCACGGCAAAGTAGAAGATAAAGAAATGCGCAGTCAAAGGCGCGATCCCAAGATTGATCAAGCCAGGCGCAATCACACTTGCCGCCACGGCATAGGCCGCAGTGGTTGGCATCCCCATACCCAGCACCACCGCCACCAGCATCGAGAAGATCAACGCCAGCAGCTGTGACTGATCAGCAAGGCCCAAAAGCAGACTGGAAAACCGCGTTCCAATCCCCGTCAAAGCGATCACACCCACAATGATCCCCGCCGCCGCGCATACTGCGACCAGTTGGAACGTCATCCGCGCGCCAACATCCAAGGCGTTGAACAGTTGCCGTGGGCCCATCTGGTGCGGGGTCAGCCAAGACACGGCGGCTGCGGTCATCATCGCCAATGTCCCGCAACGAATGACGGAATAGCCCATATAAAAAGCGCAACAACCAGAACTATGATCGGTGAAAACAGGTAGGCCTGTTTCATCAGCTCGGCCAATTTCGGCAACGCGGATCTGGGCAGACCCACCATTTTGAACTTTTGGGCCATCAAATCGACCATGAAGTAGATCGACGCGAAATACAGTATGGCGGGGATCAGGGCCGCCCATACAATGTCCGTATAGGGGATACCTGTGATTTCCGCCATAATAAAGGCGCCAGCGCCCATGATCGGCGGCATGATCTGCCCGCCCGATGATGCCGCCGCCTCGACCGCTGCTGCCGTCTGGCCGCGATAGCCCACCTTTTTCATCAACGGAATCGTCAGGCTGCCTGTCGCAACAACGTTACCGGCCGAGGTGCCGTTGATCATGCCCATCAATCCCGACGCAAAAACCGCAACTTTTGCAGGGCCGCCTCGCTTGCTACCTGCGATCGCAAAGGCCACGTTTACAAAGTAAGCACCCACCCGCGTTGTTTGCAAAAAGGCGGCAAAGACCACGAATAAGATGATGTAAGTTGATGAAATGGCAATCGGCGCGCTTAGGATACCACTGTCGGTGAAGATATAGGAAAAGAACCGCTTGGGGGCGTATCCGCTATGCGCAAAAATGCTGGGCAACCACGGCCCTGCAAAAGCATAGGCCACGAAAACGCCAGCGATGATCACAAGTGCAAGGCCCGCCATACGGCGCACGGCCTCAAAAATCAGGATCACCCCACAAATGGCCGCCCACATGTCCGAAGGCAGCGCCATCGGCATGCCTGCGCGCATCTGAAGTGCGCGGACAAAAAAGATGATGTATCCGATCGCGGCAACCGTCGCGAGGGCAAGCAGAATATCCGACGGCGCGAACCTGTCGTGTCGTTGCGCTGGGAACATCCACCCATGAACCACCGCCAGTGCCGTTCCAATGGTCAGAGGAATCCCAAAACTGCTCATAACCCAAGCAGGAGGTTTTGCTTGGCCAAACACCCACCAATTTCCCCACAGCGCGCCGATGGCAGCCAGCCCATATAGGACACCCATGCTTGCCAACCCCAGCACGGCAAAATCGGCTTTCGAACGTGCGACGCCGCCCTTGGTGCCCTCTATGGAATGTGCCCCAAATAACAAAAATCCAAGCGCAAGGCCGCCACCCAAATGCAGCAAGCGATACGTCCAGCTTTCCAGCGGATAAAGGTTCATCACCACAAGATGAAACACTGTATAGGCCGCACAGGCCGCAGCAAAAGCGTATTGGCGTGTCCCAACGAAACTGCGCTGATTGCTGGCGGGGATTTCTTCGTCAACAGCCTCTGTCGCAGAAACAGGCGCGTCAAGTTGTGCGAGCGCGTCTGATGACGACGCATCACTGGGCAAAGTTTGTGTCATAAGGCCATCCGAAGAAAAAAAGAAAACGGGCGGCGGTGTGCCGCCCGTTCGATCTGACAAGCCAGAAAAGCTTAGCGCAGTTCTGCTGGAATGGTGATTCCGATTTCTTCGTAGTAGCGCACTGCACCTGGGTGGAACGGCATAAAGTTGTTCTTGTCCCAGTTTGCCGCCAAAGTTTCGACCGCAGAGGCGTGGATCTGCTTCATCCGCTCGTTGTCCTCCAGCACCAGCTTGGTAATTTCATATGCCAAGCTGTCGGGAATTGATGCGTTTGCGATGGCAAAGTTCCACATCGAAACGCTTGCCAAATCAGTATCTTGCCCTTTGTAAGTGCCTGCTGGGATCGTAAAGGCCGACATTGACGGCACCGCATCAAGGAACGACTTCACGTTGGCGTCGCTCATGGAAAGGAATGTCACGTCTTGCTCAACCGCAAGTTTGGTAAAAGCCCCCGTGGGCAGACCTGCTGCGAAAACAAAAGCGTCGATCAGCCCGTCACTCAACTGGCCCGCCGCGTCCGAAGCGCCAGAAAAGCTGGCTTCGACGGTCGTCCCAGAACCCGCAAAATAGCGCTGCCAATACGTCGCCGAAGTCCCTGAAGCTGGGCCCATGTTGACGCGTTTACCTGCCAGACCTTCCAGCGACGTGATCCCAGACGACGTCATAACAGCGGCTTGCAGCGGTGTCTGATACATGGGGAACAACGCGCGCAAATTGGCGGCTGAAACACCCGGCATCAATTCGCTTTGTCCGCTCATGGCCTCTTGTGCGGGGCCCGTGGTGGTAAACCCGACAAGCGTTTCGCCTGAATCGACCAACACGACGTTTTGGCCAGGGCCACCCGTGACTTCGGCACTGGATGTCAAAGCCAGCTTTTCGCTGATCAACCCTGCAAGACCCGATCCCCAGACGAAATAGGCACCGCCCTGCGATCCTGTGGAAATGCTTAGACTGGCGGGCCAGCCTTCACGATCCTGCGCGGCAGCAGGAATTGCCGTGACCGCACCAGCAACAAGCGCTGCGAACATAGTCAATTTCATAGATGTTCTCCTCCCGTTATGATTTCGGCGCCATACTCCCGATGCGGCGCCGTCAATTTTTCGACTATGGCGGCACCAAGTTTCGGATGCAATGCAAAAAACATTATATTCAATTTCGATATAAATTACGCGGATGCTTCAATTTCAGACAGATGTTTTTCCAGTGTCCGCATCAGCGCGTCGCGTTTTGTATCGCGCGTATCCCTTGTCCATGCCGCAGCGAGAACAAGCTTTGACAATGTCCGCCCAGATGCAACGGCCAGTGGAACAAAGCGAACCCCAGAAACCGAGATGCGGGCAGTCCAACGTGGCACGATGGCAAGACCAGTTCCCGTGGCAACTAAATTCACTATAGTGTGTTTTTCCTCGGCCACTTGGGCAATGCGGGCGGTTAGGCCAGCATCCAAAAACAGTTTGATCGTCAAATCATGCGAATGCGGCCGCGAGCGCCTGTCGGGCACGATCAACGGCGCCTCTGCAAGATCGGTGATCGAAATTTCAGCTTGACTGGCCAGTGGATGATCTGCGGGCAATGCAACCACGGCGGTTTCAAAGAACAACGTCCGAAAGTTGATGCGAGGATCGCGAATATCAGGTGGGCGACAGAAAATAATATCAAGGCTGCCACTTAACAATTTGGGCAACAGATGAATTGTCTTCTGCTCGATCAGTTGAACGTCAATATCGGGGTGTTCGGCCCGAAATCGTTGCAACAACTGCGGCATCAAACCTGCCGCTGCGCTGTCGATCACCCCAACTTTTAGCACATTACCCGCTAATTTTCGCAAACTGCTTAGGCGATCCGCCAGCTTGTCGGCCTGCGTCACCAGCGCACGGGCATCTTCCAAAATTGCAAACCCAGCCTCGGTCAAAACAACCGACCGCGTTGTTCGCAAAAACAGGCGTGTTTCCAGCCGCTCTTCCAGTATTCGGATCTGGCGGCCAAGCGATGCGGGCAACATATCCAAAGATTGGGCAGCACGGCCGAAATGCATATATTCTGCTACAGCAAGAAAGCACTTCAATTGGCTTGTATCCATGATGCCAATCCCCCCCCCATTTTATCGCGTTTTTGTATATAATCTTCTATCAATTGAGATGTCGAGGCCCGTCACTCTATGCTGGCAGACGACTACCGCGCGAAAGCGTCCAAAATGGCGTTGCAAATGGCACATTTGGCGAAGCAGCCATTGCAGCGTTGCCGCGAAAAGTGACTGAAAAAGGAACGGGCTTAGATGAAAAACTACAAAATTGCCGCAATTCCCGCTGACGGAATCGGCCCCGAAGTGATTGCAGCTGGGCTTCAGGCCCTTGAGGCCCTTGAACGCCGTGATGGCAGTTTCAAGCTGGATGTCACCAGCTTTGACTGGGGGTCAGAGCGCTATCGCAAGACGGGCACGATGATGCCCGAAGATGGCCCCCAGCAACTTAAGGCATTTGATGCAATCTTCTTTGGTGCCGTCGGTGCGCCAGATGTTCCCGACCATATCACCTTGTGGGGGCTGCGTCTGCCGATTTGCCAAGGGTTTGACCAATATGCGAACGTGCGGCCAACCCGCATCTTGCCGGGCATCCAGTCGCCGCTTGCGGGTGTCGGCCCTGGTGATCTGGATTGGGTCATCGTGCGTGAAAACTCTGAAGGCGAGTATTCTGGTCATGGCGGGCGCGCGCACAAGGGGCTGCCAGAGGAAGTGGCGACAGAGGTGGCAATTTTTACCCGCGTCGGTGTCACCCGCATCATGCGCTACGCTTTTCGTTTGGCACAGTCGCGCCCGCGAAAGTTTCTGACCGTGGTGACCAAGTCTAATGCCCAGCGGTTTGGCATGGTCATGTGGGATGAAATCGCAGCCGAAGTGTCAAAGGAATTTCCCGATGTGACATGGGACAAGATGCTGGTCGATGCGATGACTGTGCGCATGGTCAAGAATCCGCGCAGCCTTGACACTATTGTTGCAACAAACCTGCATGCCGATATTCTTTCCGATCTTGCGGGCGCCTTGGCGGGCAGCCTTGGCGTTGCCCCGACCGCAAACATTGATCCCGAGCGCCGCTTTCCGTCCATGTTCGAGCCGATCCACGGCTCGGCCTTTGACATCACGGGCAAGGGCATTGCCAACCCTGTCGCCACCTTTTGGACCGCCGCGCAAATGCTAGAGCATCTTGGCGAAACCGCAGCAGCCGCGCGGCTGATGCGCGCGGTCGAAAAGGTCTGCGCCGACGGGCTTATGACGCCAGATGTTGGCGGCAAGGCCACAACGCAGCAAGTGACCGATGCGGTCTGTGAGGCCATTCGGATGGAGAATATCTGACAGTGACCCCGACCAACGCCCGCGCGCTGCTGCGTCAGATGCTGGATGCAGCCATTATAGCTGCTGATCCCGCACAGGTTTTGGCGCGGCATCTGCCGGACAAACCCAGCGGGCGTTGCATCGTGGTGGGGGCGGGAAAATCCGCCGCCGCCATGGCACTGGCCTTAGAAAAGGCTTGGCCAGATGTGGATTTGACGGGCGTGGTCGTCACGCGCTATGGCCACGCGGCCCCAACGCGCCGCATCATCGTGCGCGAGGCAGCCCATCCCGTGCCAGATGCGGCGGGCGAGGCCGCTGCAAGAGAAATTCTGCAAACCGTGCAAAGCGCTGTTGCAGGCGATCTTGTCCTTGTCCTGATCTCGGGGGGCGGCTCGGCGTTGATGCCCTTGCCAAAATCACCGCTGACGCTGGCCGATAAAATGGACGTAAACCGCCTGCTATTGAAATCGGGGCTAAACATTGCGGACATGAACCGTGTCCGTCGCCGTTTGTCGCAAATCAAAGGGGGCGGGCTGGCGCGCGCTGCTGGCGCGGCACGGCTGGTGACGCTGGCGATTTCCGATGTGCCGGGGGATGACCCAGCCGCCATCGCTTCGGGCCCGACGGTGCCTGACCCCTCGGCGGCGGATGATCTATCGCCGCTTGTCGCGCGGCTGGGCCAAGCCTTGCCCAAGGCTGCGCGTGACATCCTTCTTGCCGTGCCCGATCCTGCCTTGGCGTTTGTGCCAGACTACCGCCTGATCGCCACACCGCAGATGTCCCTTATGGCCGCCGCCGCAGTTGCACGCGCCGCGGGCATCACGCCTGTCATATTGGGCGACGCGCTGGAGGGAGAGGCGCGTGAGTTGGGCATCGTGATGGCGGGCATTGCAAAAGCTGCGGCCGCCCACGGCACCCCTGCCCCAGCGCCCATTGTCCTGTTATCGGGCGGTGAAACCACTGTGACAATTGGCGACAAAACGCCGGGTCGAGGCGGCAGAAATACTGAATTTCTGCTGTCGCTTGCCGTTGCGCTAAGGGGACATGATCGCATCTACGCCCTTGCGGCCGATACCGACGGCATCGACGGCTCTGAAGATGCGGCAGGTGCGCTGATCGACCCCGATACTCTTGTGCGCGTGCAAGGCTGCGGATTTGGATGCACAACATTTCTTGGCAGCGCATGACAGCTACAGCCTTTTCGACAAAACGGGCGATCTGATCCGCACGGGGCCTACGCTTACCAATGTGAACGACTTTCGTGCCATTCTGGTGCTTTGACGCCTTTTTTATGTCTCGCGCTAAAAGTGATCGAACTGGCCACGGCGCGCGTGCAGTTCGCCTGCAAAAAACACCCAAACCAGCGTGACCAACACAGGTATTCTAAAGCCGCCCCAGCGCCGCGGCAAAGGCGCGGATGGCAGGGCTATCGGTATGCTCGCTTTGAAGATAGCCCAGCGGCCTAAGCGGCGAGGTCATCGGCGTGTCTAAGGCGACCACCGCGCCTGACATTATCCAAGGCAGCGCAGCCGAGCGTGGGATCAACGCCAGAAAACGCCCGTTGGCCAGCATCTCAAATGTCAGGCTGGGTATGTGCATGACAATAGCGCAGCGCAGCGCGTCTGGCCAACCGTGCGTGCTGGCAAAATCTTCGAACCTTGTGCGCGCAACGGAACCGACACGGTTCAGCAGCCATCGCGATTGCGCCAGATCGTCCAAGGTGACGCTGTCTTTGCGCGACAGGGCATGTGCATGACCACAGACCACAACCAAGGCATCGTCAAGGCAGCGCTGAAAAATCCACCCCTTTGGCACGACATCGGTTTCCCGCAGACAAAGCAGATCGCAGCGATTCTCGGCCAGTTGCGCGAAAGGGTCAGAACCGCCGGCTTCGCTGATATTCATGTGCACGCGCGGATGTTTCTCGGCGAATTTCGGGACAGCGGCATGCAACAGGCCACCTATCGCAGCAGGCGTCGCGGCCACCCGCACAACTCCGCCGTATTCGTCTTGTTTTGCTGCGACCACTTCGGCGCTATCGCCCAAAGCATCAAGGATGCGCGCGGCGATGGGCAAAAGATCCAGCGCCAGACGGGTCGAATGCACGCCGCGCGCGTGGCGCAAAAACAGTTGCGCGCCCATCAGCGTTTCCAGTTCCGCCACCAGTTGCGTCACCGCAGGTTGGGTGATGCCGATGGCCTCGGCGGTGCGGCGCATGGTCTGCAACTCGGCCAGTTTGACCAGCACTTGCAGGTGGCGAAACTTGGCTTTGGCGGTAAAGCGGTGCAGCAGGACTGTGGCGTTTTGCGGCATTCTGGACCTCGGGTCGGTTTGCATCAGATTGGCGCGGCGCGCGGCCAATGGCAAATGCTTATCGGCAGGCGGCAAAGGTTATTTTTTCACCTATGCCATGAAAGCTAAACTAAAGCTGACATTTCAGGAGGCCCCATGCCGTTACAAATCCCGTTCGAAGCGCTGATCCCCTCCACGACAAGCCTGCCGAACGGCGTGTCGCTGGCCCATGTTCGCGCTGGATCAGGGCCTGTGCTGGTCTTCATCCATGGCGCAATGGGCGACTGGCGGTCTTGGGAGCCGCAATGGGCGGCCTTCACAGCACAGTATGATTGCATCAGCTACAGCCGCCGCTACAGCCATCCCAACCCCAACACGATGCCATCGCCCGATCACAGCGCGCTTATCGACGCCGAAGATTTGCTGGGTCTGCTGGATGCGCTGGCGATCTCGCGTGCGATCCTTGTGGGCAGTTCCTATGGCGGGTTCACGGCGTTGGCGGCGGCAGTGCGCGCACCCGAAAAGGTGGCGGCGCTCGTCGCGGTAGAGCCACCGATGATGCGCTACGCCCGCATGAGCGACGAAGGCCGTCGCATTGCCGATGATTTTCATGCCCGTTGCGCCGGCCCCGCCCGCGACGCTTTTGCGCGTGGGGATGATATTGCTGGCGCGATGATCCTCAGCGGTGGCATTGCCAATCGCCCAGCGGGTTCTGTCACCGCCCAGTCCATGGGCCCACGCCTGCAAAACATCCTTGCAGCCAAGCGATTGGCGTTGTCTTCGGACGAATTTCCCCTGCTAGAGCCCGCAGCATTGGCTGCGCTGCCGATGCCCGTGCTTTTGATGTCGGGCGCGCAGACAGCACCCGTGCATGCCGCAATCTTCGGCGCTGTGCGCACGGCCATGCCGCAGGCACAAGCGCGGATCGTCGAGGGCAGCGGGCATTCCGTCTCGCGCCAGCGCTCTGATGTGTTTAACACCGAGGCTTTGGCGTTTCTAGACGAGGTTCTGACCCAGCCAGCACAGGGCTGAGGTCAGCTCATCATCAGATCGGGCAGCCAAGTTGACAGGGCTGGGAAGAACGTCACCAGCAAAAGCAAGACCAGCATCAGCAGGAAGAACGGCACAGTGCCGCGCAAAACCTCGGCAACGGGGCGGCCTGTGACGTTCGACATGACAAACAGGTTTAGCCCGACTGGCGGCGACAGCAGCGCCAGTTCAATATTGATGACCATGATGACCGCGAAATGCGTCATGTCGATCCCAAGTTCACGAACGACAGGGGCAACCACTGGCAATACGATCAAGATGATCGCCACCCCTTCAAGGAACATGCCCATCACCAGCAGGACCGCATTGATAATCAACAAGAATTGCCATGCCTCAAGATTGCTGTCCACCACCATTTGCGCAAAGGCTTGCGGCACGCCCGAGCGGATAATCCATGCAGACAGCAGCGTAGCGCCCATAATGATCAGGATGACAACGGCGGTGCGGTCGATCGCCTCGGTGAACAGTCGCACGATTTCGCGCGGGTTGGCGGTGCGGTAAACGAACAGCACGACGACCAAGGCGATCAACGCGCCCAGCACCGCAGCCTCTGTCAGGGTGACAAATCCGCCATAAATACCGCCCAACACCACCAGCGGAATGGCAAACGCTGGCAGGGCGCGAATGTTGACAGACGCGAACTCGCGCAGGGGCACCATAGGTTCGGCACCGCCGCCATATTTGTGGGCGCGCAGCAAGATATAACCGATGAACAGCCCCGCCTGCAAAAGCCCGGGCACAACGCCGCCAAGGAAAAGGCGAGGGATCGATTCTTCGGCGATCAGACCAAACAGCAACATCGGCAGGCTGGGCGGGATCAGAATGCCCAGCGTTCCCGCCGCCGCGGCAAGACCCATGGCAAAAGAGGGGGCATAACCGCGTTCCACCATCAGCGGCACAAGCAACGTTCCCATCGCCATGGCCGTGGCTGCCGATGATCCTGTAATTGCTGCGAAAACTGCCGTTGCGGCGACGCCCGCGATGGCCAACCCGCCGGGCAGCCAGCCGATCCAGGCCAGCGCCGCGCCGAACAGCACCTTGGCGATACCACCGCCGCGCATCAGCACCGCTGCCAGCAAAAAGAACGGCACCGATACCAGAATGGGCGAATTCATGTGGTCCAGCATGTGCTGTCCCAGCCCGGCGACCGTCTTGCCGTCAAGGAGCAGCAGAACCCCTGCCGTGCCCGCCAAGACAATATAGATCGGCACGCCAACTGCCAGCAGAGCAAGCAGGGCGCACAGCCCCACGATCAAGATAACTGTGGTCATGGGATCAATCCGTCAGGTCGGGGCTGGTATCGGCCCGGGTTCCGGTGAAAATTCCGTAAAGACGTTGCAGGATGAACAGGCTGTGGACCGAAAAGCTGACACTCAGCGCCGCGTAATACATCCACATCGGAATGCGCAGCGTGCTTTCTGTCCGCTCGTCCCAGCGGATCGCATCTTGCACCACCTGCAAGCCCGCGTAGACAAAAAAGACCGACACAGCCAGCGCTGCCAAAAGGCCAAAAACTTCGGCCCGTGTTCGCATGCGCGCGCTGAAGTGGTCCAGCAGGAAATCAACGCGGATATGCCCCGCGCGCCGTTCGACGCGGGCGACGCCAAGCAGCACCGCCCACACCGTTAGAAACACGACGACCTCGATGATCCAGTCCACCTGCATCCCCACCGCGACATAGCGCGCGAAGACGCTGAATATCAGCAGGCTGAAACACAGACCAAGGATGGCGGCCGTCAGCCAGCCAATCGCCCAGTCGAGGCCGTCGAGCAGTCGGTTCATTTCACCGCAGCCTCTGCCAATTCCATGACGTCAGCAGGGATGGCAAGAGAGTCAACAAGTGCCTGTTGGCGTTCCAGCATCCGGGCGCGGGCTGCGGTGACCTGCTCAGCTGTGGCTTCGGCAAAGCTGACGCCTTGCCCTTGCAAGGTGGCCATACCTGCGGCCTCGTTATCAAGGATGCCGGCGCGCTGTTCGGGAACCACTTCATTCCAAGTGGCGGTGAACAGGGCCTGTTCGTCGGCCGTCAGGCTGGACCAATAGGACTTTCCAACGATCGGGATCACATAGCCAACAATCCCTTGATCCCAGAACCCGTGACGGATGCCGTTATCGACCATATGCTGCGAAACCATGGTTTCGATGCTGCCCATCGTGCCATCGACAACGCCTTGTTGCAGTGCCAGTGGCGTATCCGCAAAGGGCATGACGACCGCGTTGCCGCCCAATGATGCAAGGCGTTCGACATTTGCGGCGCCGCCTGGAATGCGGATTTGAAGGCCAGTGAAGTCTTCAAAGCTGGCCAATGGCTTGGCCGTTGTCCAGTAGAACACGCGGCCAAGAACGAACCAATTGCCTGGCACCACGACCTCTAGGCTGTCGCCCACCGCCTGCGACAGACGCTGCCCCAGCGCACCATCGACCATTGCGGCGCGCTGATCGGATGTCATGCCATACAGCAGCGGCAGATCCAGCACGTTCAGGCTGGCCTCGACACGGCTAAGCGCAGCAGTGGTCAGGACCGACATATCGGCATCCCCCCGTGCCACGGCGCGCCCAGCGTCACGGTCATTGTAAAGCTGCCCCGAATCAAACAACTCATAGGTCAAGGCGCCGCCCGACCGCTCGACCAGCAGATCGGCAAACCGCTTGACCATGGCAGTGCGCTGATGGGTTGGCGGTGTATCCAATGTGATCGTCAAAGTTTCGGCCGCTTCGGCGCCCGTCGATATAAGCGACATCATCATAAGCGCTGCCGAGGCCCCCCGAACAGCCGTCAATTTGGTAAAAGGTATCATGTACGTTTCCTCCCAAGTACAAAATTTCTTTTGCTGGATCGTATGGGCCTTCTGCCTTTCGGAATAATCAAGGATCGGGCATTGCTATGTGGATTGCTTATACATGCAGTGCAGCGTTGCGATTGTGTCAAACACGGTGATCAATTATACTTTGCGATATGGATTTATTGGATATGCTCCCTCCGAACGCCCCCGTGACCCGCCTTGTCTGGGAGGCGGTCGTCGACGTGGCCGAGCGTCAAAGCCTTGGGGTTGGGCCAAACGGCGCGCGTTTTATCGTGCCAATTCTGGGTGGCGTCTTTCGCGGCGGCCCTGGATTTGAGAAATTGCGCGGCACGGTGCCTGCGGGCGGTGCGGACAGGCAGGTCTTGCGCCCCGACGGCATTAAAGAGCTGGACGCGCAATATGAAATGAGTGTCGATGATGGGACTGTGCTGACAATCCGCAACCGCGTCTTGGTCGATGAAACCGTGGCAGGGCCGCGCTATGCGCTTTCACGTATCCATGTTGTTGCGCCGCAGGGGGATTGGGACTGGCTAAACCGCCGCCTTTTTGTCGGCACCTTGCAAACTGCTCGGCCCAAACGCGCAGCAGTCATCGTTCGCGCGTGGCTGGTCGAGCAGGAAATCTAGTGCCCCGAGGCCACCTCTATCGCGCGTTTGATACATCGCTTGCCCGCGTCCTAAGGCCCGCGCGCGGGGCGGGTGACGATGCCTTCGCGTTCGTAATAGCGGATGGTTTCAATGCTGACGCCGCTTAACTGGGCGGCCTCTCCAATCACGATCATTTGAGAAGTCTCTGCTTGCTTCTGTAGCCACTACAGGAATTACATCGTCCTTATGATGCAGAAATCATCCCCCGCGCCAACCCCCGTGCCGCGTGACGAAACACGCTCGCTTGGCTCCATGATGATCGGCGGCGCGGGCATTCTCGCGCTTTTGTCCGCGTCGTGCTGCGTGTTGCCCATCGGCCTGTCAATCATTGGGTTGGGCGGTGCTTGGCTTGGGCTGTTGGGTCCATTTGTGGCCTATCGCCCGGTCATACTTGTTGTAGTGGGCGGCATTTTGCTTTGGGCCACCCTGCGGCTGATCCGGCGACCGCCCTGCAAGGGACAACGCAGGGGCACCTTTCTGATCCTCGGGTTTGCGGTGTTGGCCTTCACGGCCTCGGCGTCGGCACCGCTTTGGGAGGGTGCGGCGCAACGCGCGATGTGGGCCCTGTGGCAGGAGACCCGGTCATGACGGGTCAGGTTCGCGCGGCCTTCATTGCTGCCCTTACATCGTTGGGCGTTTCCGCCTGCTGCGTCCTGCCGATGGTCTTTCTTCTGCTCGGTATGGGCGGAAGCTGGCTGGCCGTGTTCGGCAAGATCGCGGCTGCAAGCTATTATGTACTTGGCCTGTCCTCAGCCATGATCCTCGTGGCTTGGGCCATTACCCTTCGGCGTGGCAGTTCGCGCAACCTGCGCCGCTGGCTTGCCGTCAGCACAGCCCTGCTTGGTCTGGCGTGGCTTGTCGTGTTCAACGAGAGCCGCATCAACGATTTCCTTATGACATGGATGTGAACCCGATGAAGAGCAAAGAACCGATCCTTCAATCCACAATCACTTGCCCAGACTGCGGGAACAAGGCAGACGAGACAATGCCGACCGACGCATGCCAGTGGTTTTATCAGTGCAGCAGCTGCAACGCGGTCTTGAAGCCGAAGCAAGGCGATTGCTGTGTCTACTGCTCGTACGGAACGGTCCCTTGCCCGCCCATCCAGGCGGGAAGCAGTTGTTGCGGATGATCTGAGGGCAAGGCGAGTCTCTCTGGTGACGACCGTGTTCGGCATCACGGGGCTGTGGATCGGCATTCTGGCAGATACTGGCGCAACGGTTCTGGTCACACGGAACGCGCTGCGCCTTCTGGCCTACAACCCGAAAAAAATGAACGCGCTGATTACAGGGCAGCGTTTCGCCTACGGAAAAGACGCGATATCGTGAAAACCAGCGCGGCCACGAACACCCACGGCGCAATCACACTGGCAAGACTTGGCAAATGCGCCAACGCATCGCGCCAGTCTGGCTTCAGGATGTTGGCGGTGGCGAATCTGGCCGCGCTAACACTTGCCTTGTCGCAACTTCCGCTCGGCATAAGGCGCAAGATTGGTGCGCAGGCGACAGCAGAGAAAAATGTTTATAAAAAGAGTTGGTCATGGTATTGACGGGTGTCAATGTCCAAAAATAGACAATGTGCGACCGCTATCTGGTAAATGACGCCAGGAATTTAAGCGACCAATCAACTTGGGGTGAGGGACGTGATACGACGTAGGCAGGTCTTGGC
This sequence comes from Cypionkella sp., assembly GCA_034519315.1. GTDB lineage: Bacteria > Pseudomonadota > Alphaproteobacteria > Rhodobacterales > Rhodobacteraceae > Cypionkella. The sequence goes on from JAXHON010000015.1 coordinate 104,771, forward strand.
AGGTGCTGCCGCGCTTGGCTGTGTCGGCGTTCTGGGTGGCAGGCTTGAGGCTTATGCACCAACCACCGACAACCTGCTGCGGATTCAGCCAGCGACCTTTCCCGTCGTCGGCCCCGTAAGTGATGGGCTTGTTTCGACCCTGCCCGACGGGCCGCCTCCGGTCTTGCGGGCACGTCAGGGCCAGTTGTTCCGGGCGACTGTCGAGAATACGCTCGATGATTACACCGCCATGCACTGGCACGGCATCCGCGTGCCGAACGCAATGGACGGCGTGCCTTATCTGACGCAGTTCCCGATGGGGCGCGGTGACAGGTTCGACTATGTCTTCACGCCGCAGGACGCGGGTACCTATTGGTATCATCCGCACTGCATGACGATGGACCAGATGGCGCGCGGGCTGACAGGTGTGCTGGTGGTTGACGAAGCCGATCCACCCGGATTTGACGCCGACATCGCGCTGAACCTGCGGGACTTCCGCCTTGACCCAGAGGGCGGTTGGCTGGATCTGTGGACGGCGCGGGGTGCGGCGCGCGGCGGAACGCTGGGCACTGTGATGACCTGCAACTGGCTGCAGGACGCGCAGTACGAGGCCGCAGCCGGCAGCCTCGTGCGGCTTCGCGTGGCGGCAACCGATGCTGCCCGGATATATCGGCTGTATCTGCCCGGTGTTGCAGGCCGGGTGATCGCGCTTGACGGGCATCCCTTGCGTGAAGCCGTTGCCTTTCCCGACTCCGAGGAGGCGGCCTTGGTTCTGTCCCCCGGGCAGCGCGTTGACCTTGCGCTGCGCATGCCGGGTGGCGAAGGACAGGCCATCGAGGTGATGACCGGCGCGCCGGGCGGCGCACGGCGGCTAGCCCGGCTGGTCGCGAAGGGTGCTGACCTTGCGCGCGATCTGGCCGAGCTTGCGCCGCTTGCACCGAACCCGGTGGCGGACCCCGATCTTGGCGCGCCCCGAGTTGAGGAATTCGTCTTTGGCTGGTCACCCAGCGGTGATCTGCCGAACAACGGCCTTTGCGGCACGCTGGGCTATACATTCTGGTCGATCAACCGCACGCCCTGGCCGGGTGACGCAGCGCCGGGTGTTGGCCCGCTGGCGACCCTACGTCTGGGCGAAAGCGTGGTGTTGCGGTTGCGCAATGAAAGCCCAAATAACCATCCGATCCATCTGCACGGGCTGGTATTCCGCCCGATCGCCTCGAACCAGCGCAGCCTGCCGTCCAACTGGACCGACACTGTCATGCTGCAAAAGCAAGAGATCATTGATATCGCATTCGTTGCTGACAATCCCGGCGACTGGGCCTTTCATTGCCACGTCATCGAACACCAGAAAACCGGCCTTGCAGGATTTTTGCGCGTGGTCTGAGAACGCGCGGTCTGGCTGAGAATGCCCGCGTCGGCCTAAGTCGGGTTCAGCGGGGTGCGCAGCGCGCGACCGGCCATCCAGACCATTGCAGCCATCGCAAAAGCAAGACCCGCCAAGCCGGCAAGACTTGGCACATGAACCAACGCAGCCAGCCAGTCGGGCTTTAGAATATTGGCGGTGTTGAAAGTGTCCGAGCTGTATTGGCACAGTTGCAGGGCCGTTCCGTTTTCCATCATCGCGCCGTCTATGCGGCGCGCAAGATTGTCTACCGCGGCAGATCGGGACGGCATTGCCGCCATGCGCAACAACAGGTCCTGGGTTGCGGCAAGATAGGCGTGGCTGCACGCATTGAACGGGCTTGCCTCATCGCTGACCGCGCCCGGCATCAGGCCCATGGCGCAATAGGTCTTCTGGATATGGGCGTGGGTCAGGATCCGGCGGAACGTCTCGTCCGCGCCCGGCTGCCGTGCCGCAAGGTCCAGAACCTCGGCACTGAACCCGTAAAGCACCTGCATCTGCCCATGCGTGATGTTGGGGATGGCGATGCCGCTGTCCGGGCCCGCAGGCATCCGGCCCGAATGGGCGGATGCCGGTGCTGCGGCTGCAATCATGAACGACAGCACAAGAAAGACCGACCGCAGCATCAGAGACACACCCTCGAATAATAAGTGCCCGCCCGTGCGAACAGGCGGGCATGCGATGTGCGATGGGTCGTCAGGCCTGTGCGAGCCGCCCGCCAGTCCGACGCTCCAGCAAACGCTCTGCTGCGACGCCGAAGCCAAGGCCGATCACGGTCCACAGGATCAGGTGAATGCCCAGTGACGCGATCCGGAAGTTCCAGATCACCAGCGGGTTGAACCCTTCGGGCATTTCATTGATTGGCGGCAGGATTGCAAAGACGATGGCAGTGGCGACAACAAAGGTCGCCCCAGCAATCACCGTCGCATTCCAGACCCCACGTTCGCGCCACAGCCGTTGCGCCAACATGACAGCAGCAGTCATCAGCGCGACAGAAATCACCAAGAGGACAAAGAACAGCACCGTCCGCGATCCCACGGTGTCGTCATATCCAACTGCGGGCGGATTGGCCGGATATTTCAGCAGGGGCACCAATGAGACCGATACAAACCCCGCCGTGGCAAGCAGTGCCGCCGTCGCCCGCGCGCCAAGCGCGCCAAGCCGACCGTAGGCAACCGAGAAAACCAGCGCAAAGATCCCGCCGATGGCGGCACCAAACCCGACCAACCCGGTCACAAGGCCGGTGGTCGCCTGCGTTTCGCGACTGACGAGCGGGGCTTCCTCTTCGGCAACACCACCGTCGGTGGATGCGGCGGGGGCCTCTGCAGCGGCCATCTGTTCTTCAAAGGCGATGGCCAGATCGACCTGCGGCTCTCCGATCCGGTAGGCGAATACGAAAGCGATAAGACCGGCGAGCACGCCCACAAGCATGCCGCGCAGCAAAAGTGATCCTGTCATGACATCCCCCTCAGTGGCACGGAAAGCCGAGGAGGTGACGCGCATCATGAACGAATTCATGAATTGTCTCACCCGCGACCAGCGACGTCGAACCCTGTTCGGCGCCGACGAAATAGATGGCGAGGATCAGCAGCAGGCTGCCAAAGATCACCCAAGGCAGGGTTTCCCGCAGCGGCAGGGGGTTGGGCAGCGGCGCTGCATAGGTCATGTCAGACATGGGTCAGTCTCCTTTGGGAATCTCGCGTTCCCGGATAAAGTCATACGACAGAAAAGAAGGTCTGACTTCCGAGATCATCGGTTACAGTGGCGCGACCGTGCCGGGATTGCACCGGCTTCTTCTTTTCCGTCATAAATTCGTGATAGCCCCTTGAAAGCTGCGCGTCAATCAACGCCGCAGGTGCCCGCACGAACCCCAGACCGAAAGCCTGCGAATGACCCTGCAACTGTGCCTGATCGCCCACGCCGCCACCAAAGCCACCCGGACGGCTGCCTTTCCGGCGGACGACCCTTTGCCCGGTGCGGCAGATACCACAGGGCCGGTGCCGCAAGCGTTGCGCCGCTGGTCCGGCGCGGCGGTGCGGATAAGCCCGATGCTGGCCGCGCGGCAGACCGCTGCCCGTTTTGGCCTGACCGGAGTTGACGATCCGGGCCTTGCCGACATGCGCTATGGCCGATGGGCCGGGCGCAGGCTTGCCGAAGTGGCTGAGGCAGAGCCATCGCTGCTGGCAGCATGGATGGCGGACCCCGCGTTCACCGGGCATGGCGGCGAAAGCCGGCAGGATCCTGCGCATTGCGGGCCGGCCAGTGGTTGCAGGATTTGCACCCGATCAAGGGGCGCATCGTTGCCGTAACCCACGCCAGCGTCATCCGCGCCATTGTGCTGCACATCCTGCAGGCCCCGGCCGAGGCGTTCTGGTCGCTCGACATAGCCCCCGCCACGATGACCGACCTGCGCCATGACGGCCGCCGCTGGACGGTGCGCAGCCTTGGCGTGAACCTGGGTCCGGTTGATTAAGCGGCTGATGCGCTGCTTGACCGCGTCCTAAGGCCCGCGCGCACAAAGGCCGCGATGAAGATGGCTGTCAGGATCAGGATGACGGTCGGCGCGGGCGCGCTGTCGAGGAAAAAGCTGAGGTAGACCCCGGCGAACCCGGCAACCAGCGTGACTGCCACGGCGACGGCCAGCATCCGCTCGAACCGTTTGGTCACCAGAAACGCAATCGCCCCGGGCGCGATCAGCAGGCCGATCGACAGGATGATGCCGACCGCCGACAGGGTGGCCACGATGGTCAGCGAGATCATCGCCAGCAGCCCGTAATGCAGCGCGCGCACCGGCAGGCCAACCGCCTGCGCCTGAATGGGGTCAAACGCATGCAGCATGAAATCGCGGCGTTTGGCCAAGATCACCAGCGTCACCGCCAGCGCGATCAGCCCCGCCGTCCACAGATCCTGCGTGCCCACGCCCAGCATGTTGCCAAACAGGATATGGTCCAGATGCACATCGGTGCTGATCTTGGTGTACATCACGATGCCGAGGCCAAACATGCCCGAAAACACGATGCCCATCACGGTATCCTGTTTCACCCGGCTGTTTTCCTTGAGGAACCCGGTGGCCAGCGCGCAGAACATGCCCGCGCAGAACGCGCCCATGATCAGCGGAATGTTCACCAGATAGGCCAGCACCACCCCCGGCAGCACCGCATGGCTGATCGCATCGCCCATCAGCGACCAGCCTTTCAGCACCAGATAGCACGAAAGCAGCGCCATCGGCACCGCGATCATCGCCATGATCACAAAGGCATTGACCATGAAGGGAAACTGGAACGGTTGCAGCAGCGTGTCCATCATGCGGCCCCTTTCAATGCGGCGGCAGCGCGGCGGCGGGCCGACAGATAGCCGTGTTTCGGGGCAAAGATGAAGGCCACCAGAAAGATCAGCGTCTGGAACACCACGATCAGCCCGCCCGTGGCGCCATCAAGGAAAAAGCTGAGATAGGCGCCGACAAAACTGGTGCCCGCACCTATGGCCACGCTCAGCATCAGCAGGCGCGGAAAGCGGTCGGTCAAAAGATAGGCGGTGGCCCCCGGTGTCACCACCATCGCAATCACCAGAAACGCGCCCACGGTTTGCAAGGCCGCCACGCAACTGGCCGACAGCAGGGCAAAGAACACCACCTTCAAAAGGCCCGTATTGATGCCGATGGACCGCGCATGGTTTTCGTCAAAGAACGTCACCATCAGGTCTTTCCATTTCGCCAGCAGCACGGCCAGCGACACAAAGCCGATGATCGCCAGTTGCAGCGTATCCTCCGGCGTGATCGCCAGAATGTTGCCCATGGTGATGGTCTGCACCGACACCGACATCGGCGAGATCGACACCATGAACAGGCCAAGCCCGAAGAATGAGGTGAAGATCAGCCCGATGATCGCATCCTCTTTCAGCCCCGACCGCTGGTTCAGAAACAGCATCGCCCCCGCCGCCAGCCCGCCCGCGACAAAGGCCCCAAGCGCAAAGGGCAGCCCCAGCATATAGGCCCCCGCCACCCCCGGCACGATGGAATGGGACAGCGCATCGCCGATCAGCGACCAGCCTTTCAGCATCAGATAGGCCGACAGAAACGCGCAGACCCCGCCGACAAGGGCGGACACCCACATCGCGTTGGTCATGTAGCCATATTGAAACGGCTGCAGCAGGGTGTCGATCATTTCGCCGCCTCTTTCGCTGCGGGCTTGTCGTAAATCACAAAGGGCTTTTCATCATCGGTGAACACCGACACCGTGCGCGCATCGTCATCATCATGCAGATCGGCCCCGCCCAGCACGAAATGCCGCAGCACGCCGCCAAAGGCCAGTTCCAGATTTTCGCGGGTAAAGGTCGTCTCGGTCGGCCCGTAGGCCAGCACCGTGCCCTTGACCAGAACGGTGCGGTCGCAAAACTCGGGCACCGAACCCAGATTGTGGGTGGACACCAGCATCACCCGCCCCTCGTCGCGCAATTCGCGCAGCAGGGCGATGATCGCGTCCTCGGTCTGCACGTCCACGCCGGTAAAGGGTTCATCCAGCAGGATCACCCGCCCGTCCTGCGCCAAGGCGCGGGCCAGAAACACGCGCTTGCGCTGGCCGCCCGACAATTCGCCGATCTGGCGCTTGCGGAAATCGGCCATGCCGACACGGCCAAGGGCATCGGTCACGGCGGCATGATCGGCGGCCTGCGGGATGCGCAGGAACCCCATATGGCCATAGCGGCCCATCATCACCACGTCCTCGACCAGCACGGGGAACGACCAGTCCACCTCTTCGGCTTGCGGCACATAGGCCACAAGGTTTGCCTTCAGCGCTGATTTGACGGATTGGCCCAAGACCGTGATCGACCCAGCGGCCAGCGGCAGGAACCCCATGATCGCCTTGAAAATCGTTGATTTTCCCGCGCCGTTCACCCCCACCAGCGCAGTGATCGTGCCGGACGGCACCTGAAACGACGCATCCCGCAAGGCCGTCAGGCCATTGCGATAGGTGACAAAGACATGGCTTGCGTCGATGCCGGACGCGGCGGGGTTGGGAAGTTCGGTCATTCTTGCAGTCCTGTGGTTGGGACGGCATGCGCCCCCATTCAGAAGATATGGCCCCCGCACGATCCGTGCAGGGGCCGCCGGTTGATTATTGTGTCAGCCCGTCCACGATGGTTTGCGAGGTCACGCGCAACAGGTCGATATAGGTCGGCACCACGCCGTCCGCCTCGGTCAGGCTGTCGACATACAGAACCCCGCCATACTTTGCGCCGGTTTCGCGGGCGACCTGTTCGGCCGGGGCCTGGCTGACCGTGCTTTCACAGAACACCGCCGGAATGGCGTTTGCGCGCACCGCGTCGATCACCTTGCGCACCTGTTGCGGCGTGCCTTGGGCGTCGGCATTGATCGGCCAGAGATACAGCTCTTTCATCTGGAAATCGCGCGTCAGATAGCTGAATGCCCCTTCGCAGGACGCCAGCCAGCGGCGTTCCTCCGGCACGGCCAGCACCGCCTCGCGCAGCGGGCCGACTGCGGCGGTGATCTCGGCCTTGTAGCGTTCGGCATTGGCGGCATAGATCGCGGCATTGTCGGGGTCATGTTCGGACATCGCGTCGCGGATGTTGTCCACATAGATGATCGCGTTCCCAAGGCTCATCCAGGCATGCGGGTTCGGCTTGCCCTGATATTCGCCCTCGCTGATGCCCATCGGCTCGATGCCTTCGGTCAGCGTGGCACTGGGAACATCGGTCAGATTGGAAAAGAACTGTTCGAACCACAATTCAAGGTTCATCCCGTTCCACAGGATCAGGTCGGCATCCTGCGCGCGGATGATGTCGCCGGGGGTGGGTTCATAGCCGTGGATCTCGGCCCCCGCCTTGGTGATCGATTCCACCACGGCCGCGTCGCCTGCCACGTTGCGCGCCATGTCGGCAAGGATGGTAAAGGTTGTCACCACCTTGAACTGGTCATCCTGCGCCTGCGCGGCTGATGACAGCACAAGCGCCCCCGCCAGCCCGAGAACGATGCCGCGAAGTCCTTTTTTCATCGTGTAAAGTCTCCTTTGGATTGGGTTATCCTTGCATATGAAAATCACTTGCAACTGTAAACCAGAATGATAATCATTCGCAAAGATAAGTGCATGATGCGAATGAAGGGCAGACCAATGACCAAACCGGATCGCCAGCGCGAAAAACTGGAACGGGCCCTGCACACGGCGGGCCTGCGTGTCACCACGCAGCGGATCGCGATGCTGCGCGTGATGACCGAGGCGGAAGATCACCCCGATGTCGCCGAACTGCACCGCCGCGCACAGGCGCATGATCCGGCCATATCGGTCGCCACCGCCTATCGCACCATCGCCGCGCTGGATGCAGCGGGGCTTGTGCAGCGCCACAGCTTTGACGGCGCCAGCGCGCGCTATGAACGGGTGGACAAGCTGCACCACGACCACATCGTCGATCTGGATACCGGCGATATCGTCGAGTTTCAGTCCGATGCCATTGAACGCCTGCAATCGGAAATCGCGGCCAAACTCGGCTATGAAGTCGTGCATCACCGGCTGGAACTTTACTGCCGAAAACGATCAGAGCCGTAACCTTCGATCGCCCTGCAATTGCGTCGGCAGTGATGGCATGGCACCAAAGCCGCCGCCTTGATGGATAGAAAATAGACCTGCCTTGCCCTTAGATCATCCGCAACAACTGCTTCCCGCCTGGATGGGTGGGCAAGGGACCGTTCCGTACGAGCAGTAGACACAGCAATCGCCTTGCTTCGGCTTCAGGACCGCACCACAGTTGCCGCACTGATAAAACCACTGGCATGCGTCGGTCGGCATTGTCTCGTCTGCCTTGT
>JAXHON010000070.1:0-5000 GCA_034519315.1 Cypionkella sp.
CTATCGCGATAACCTGAAGGGTAGATATGTGAGAGGGCAGTGATGAAAATTATAGTGGCACAAAAGCACCACCCAAACGCTCGAATAAATCTGTAATAGCTGTTTGTTTCGTTTGGTGGAATAGGCGAAGTCTTAGCCAGCCAATCACCTAAAGCAGAATGCTTCTGTGTTTCTTTAGTTAAATTTTTCAAATGTTGCTCCCCCTCACCCATCCCCATTCAACCCCAATAAACCCCGCGCGCCGCGATCAGCGCGTCATGCGTGCCCTGTTCCACCACTTGGCCCCCGTCCATCAGGGTGATTGGGTCCCGCGCCCCAAACAGCCGCACGACTTTTGGTCACACACTCTCACGCCGCCCACCTCGGCCGCGGCGCATTCCTTCCCCGTCTCTTGCGGCGCAAGCATCTTTGAACTTGCGCCGGATTCGGACATGCGGTCAACGCGTTCAACTCGTAACCGTTTCTCACGGCATTCTGAGATAGGTCATCCCCGTGGTGAGTTGGGTCGATCACCGTGGTGTGGACGGCAGATTGCTCTGACTGAGGTCAACTAGGACCTTGGTTTGCACCTGCCAGCCCGTGTTCGGGTCAGCGTAAGTGTGGGTTTTTTGGCTATCGACTGGCGTAGTGTATCGATCCAGTAATGCCATTATTCGGCGGCCTTGGCCTTGTGGGCATCTTCAGCCTTGCCGCATGAACTCTTCAGTTGCTTTCTCGCCGAAGAAGGCCACCGCCCCCGTAGCAATTCCAAATGGAGCGCAACCCAAGGAGCCCGCTGGGGCTGCATAAACAGCTGCTACCGACCCAACCTGCGCACCACCCAAAGCGATGTGGCAAGGCCAGTGGCGCCGTCGCCATGTCGAACGCTGATCCTTTCCTTGCAGCATTTACGATATCAACAGAGCCGATCGCGACATTTGCCGCCAAGTTAAACTGCAGCACGGCGGACCCATGACCAGCTATTTCAACCAATGAGGTTTTTGCCATCTACGACAGCCCCTGCGGCAATAGACGATACATCACTTGCATTGGCCGACAACCAGTTCAGGTTGCAATGTGCATCAATTGATGACCGGAACCGTTGGCGCGTCAGGTGAATTCAATCTGATGCGAAAGGTTTCATTGACGATCTTCGTTCCATTGGTATCGGTCATTTATCTGCCGTCCACCTGCTGGTGTGTGTCCTGTGACAAGAAAAATAAACCTACAATCGTAAACTGAAACATGACACCTAAAATACCGGAAACTAATGGAAAAATCGGCCAAACTGTAAATTGCTTTAACAGTTGCATCATAATTTAAGGGGATCAAAGTAAAAAACATATATAACGATGGAGAAAAATAGCAACATCAATCCTACGCTTGTACTTGAATTGTTTTGAAAAAATACTCTATCTTTTCACCTGCAGGCTCTCGCATATGCATTACAGCAAATAGCACAGCCATAGGCATTAAAAGTATAACCTGAAAAAAAGTCGTTACGACAAAGCCAACATGAGAGAATCCATCGAATACTTCAAGGACTTTCAGCTTTTCATTGATAAAAGGCTGGAAGATAACTATAGGCCATATCCGCAATTTCGCCACCACAACTGGATCTATATGCGCCAGATACAGCAAAACAACATGAACAAACCCGCGTTTGTCCAGAGATAAAGCTGCAGCGAACTTGGCGGCGTAAGCCTTGCGTTTGGACAAAAAGGTTGCTGGTCATAATATATCGCAGTCATATAATCGCCCACAGAACGTGACTATTTCGCTTTTCCATTCCCAACCCGAACCGCAGAAAGAAACCTTGCAGCAACGCATCTTTACATTTCTGCTGAACGCCTCACCCATCCCCATTCAGCCCCCAATAAACCCCGCGCGCCGCGATCAGCGCGTCATGCGTGCCTTGTTCCGCCACTTGGCCCCCGTCCATCACAATATTGATTGGGTCGCGCGCCCCGAACGGCCCGCGACTTATGATCCACCACTCTCACGCCGCCCACCTCAGCCGCGGCGCATTCGCCGCAATCTCTTGCGCGGCGGTCACTTGTCTTTGAACATACGCCAGTTCGGACATGCGGTCTAACGCGTTCAACTCGTAACCGTTTCTCACGGCATTCACAGGATAGGTCATCCCCCGCATTGGTGAGTTGGGGTCGATCACCGTGGTGTAAACCCCCGTTTTGGTGCCCGTCACAGGGTTGGTAATCACCTTAGTCTGCACCTGCGCGCCCGTGTTCGGATCGGTGTATGTGTGCGTTTCGGACCCATCCGAGTTCGGCCGAACATCGGCGGGGTGGTTGTTGAAATTGATGGGGGGTAGGGTGATGGTGGGGCGAGTGGTTGGAAGAACGGGGGTGAGCCTTCGTCGAGCATGTAATCGTAAAATTCGCCACCCAAGTATCCGCCAGCTTGAGTGCCTACAAATCCAAAGCTGGCACTAAACAGGCCACCGCCACCGATTAACCCAAGAGCTCCGCCGAATAACCCAACACCAACCTGAAAGGCATCCCGCATCGTAAAGCTGCCATCGGAAACTTGCGCACCTGCGTCGAACGCAGCGCCCGTAAGTCGCGTAATGACGGCCGCTGCTCTGACTGTTGCTGGTGCTGCCGCCCAGACTCGGCGAAACCACCGCACTGCTCAGCCCGATCGAAGACGTTGTGTTCGCCTTCGTGATCTCTGCCAACTGGATTTATTTCTGTCCATGCCTGACGCCCAAGATGCAGGGTTTGATTGCTCACTCATTCATTTGCTCCTTTGGCAAGTTTCATGTAGGCCTGACCCATAAGCATGAGGGGGGCAAGAAAAAGTATGGCGATCAATTTGACAGTCTCTTTAGGATCAAGCGAACTTTGAAACGCAATAAGATTAATCGTTACTGAATAGACAATTAATATAAAATAAAATATAAATTTCACCCGCCATGTTTCACCGTTCTTAATTAGTGTTGCGCGAATTGCAGACCAAAGGTGCAAGTGACTGGCATAGGCGTTAATTATCAACAAGATCGTTAGATAAAATCCGACATCGACGGGAGATAAAAGCAATAAAGCGATTAAACTCGAAATGCACCAACGAATACCGCAGCGCCCATTTCCCATACCACTGCCTCAATCGATACAGCTCTTGTGGCGTATAATCGCTCATTGTCATCCCTTACGCCGCCATCGCATATTTGGCGTTGTCGGCCGTCCAATCGGCAATCACCACTTCTTTCGCCTGCGTGATTTGCCCGTCATTGCCGACATCATAAATCAGCAAACCGTCGTCCGCGCCGACCCGGCGGTCAGCTCGCGAAATCCATCCCCATCACCAATCGACCGCACCGTACTGCCCCCCAAGCGGGCGGAATTTCCACCCGTCGCCGTCTGGGTCGATGCGATGGGTAGTGACCGAGACTTCCGTTGACGGCAACAGCAGGCACGCCGTCTGGGCAGGTGTTGGGAGTCTCGAAGTGGTCCCACCATGGTTGCCGTAGCCATTCGATAGCAATCGCCAATAGCCGCGCCATTTACCTTTGTGTAAGGCCATCACTGCCGCCGCAGGGTGTAGCCGACATTACTACCGCTGCTGCTGCGGCATACCTGCCACACACCGCTACCACCACCCGCTACCGCCACCCGCTATCGCTACCGCCACCCTGCGCTGCAGCCGCCACCGCCTCCTCTTGCGCGCCGCGCGTTTTGCGCGTCAGTCCCCTTGTCTTTGACACGCTGGATTTCGGACATGCGGTCACGCGTTCAACCGTAATAACCGTTTCTCCACGGCATAGCTGTTCCATCCCGGATGATCACATTTCCCCTCGGCGATCTGCGCTGTTCATGGCAAGATCAGTTCTGAGGGAACTTCTGGACGGGGGACGACCATGCTGATCCATCTTCACAAGCAGGCCACGACGACACCCAAGGTTCGGGCGACCATTCAAAGCAGCGACGAGGCCGGGACGGTTCTTGCCGAGCGCTTCGGGGTTACCCCGCAGACCGTCTACAAATGGCGCAAGCGCGACAGTGTCGAGGATCGCAGCCACACGCCCCACCGGTTGCAAACGACGTTGACGCCTGCCCAGGAGGTGGTCGCCGTGGCGCTGCGCAAGACGCTGCTCGTCTCGCTTGACGATCTTCTGGCGGTGGTGCGCGAGTTCCTGAACCCGAATGTCTCGCGCTCAGGGCTTGATCGGTGCCTGCGGCGCCATGGGATGGGCAACCTGCGTGACCTGCAGGCCAGGGAAGCCCGACCGAAACACAGTGCCTTCAAGGCCTACGAGCCCGGCTACCTGCATGTGGACGTGAAGTATCTCCCTCAAATGGCTGATGAAAATCGTCGCCGTTACCTCTTCGTGGCGATCGACAGGGCAACCCGTTGGGTCTTCATCCGCGTCTTCAAGGCCAAGACGGCGGCCAATGCCCGGCGCTTCCTGCGGGACCTGGAGCGTGCCTGCCCGATCCGCATCCGCACCATACTCACCGATAACGGCAAGGAGTTCACCGACCGTCTCTTCGGCCTGCGCAAGCGCGCGGCCACCGGCGCACACGAATTCGACACGCTCTGCGCCGCTCTGGAGATTGAGCATCGCCTGACCCCGCCAAAGTCGCCGCAAACCAACGGCATGGTCGAGCGCTTCAACGGCCGCATCGAGGAGGTGCTGCAAAGTCACCACTTCCGATCAGGGGAAGAACTGGAAACGACGCTGCACCGCTACGTCTGGCTCTACAACCAGCAGCTTCCGCAATCAGCCCTCGGCAGCAAGTCGCCATTGCAAGCCATGAAGGACTGGTGCAAAATCAGGCCGGAGTTGTTCAGGAAACAGCCTTACTACCTTCCGGGATGTGACAGATAGGTCATCCCCCGCATTGGTGAGTTGGGGTCGATCACCGTGGTGTAAACCCCCGTTTTGGTGCCCGTCACAGGGTTGGTAATCACCTTAGTCTGCACCTGCGCGCCCGTGTTCGGATCGGTGTATGTGTGCGTTTCCGACCCGTCCGAATTGGGGCGCATATCGGCGGGGTGGT
>JAXHON010000070.1:10000-33448 GCA_034519315.1 Cypionkella sp.
CTGCGCGCGGCGATTTTCTTGCAAGCGTGGTCGCAAATGCCGCGCCAAATCGCCGCATGTCGCACTAGCCTGTCGCGCAATAGGGGCGGTGAGGGTCGCCCAAAATGAACAAGGGAGATCACCATGGCCGTCAAAACCGACATCGAAATTGCGCGTGAAGCCAGCAAAAAGCCGATTATGGAGATCGGCGCAAAGTTAGGCATCCCGCACGAACACTTGTTGCCCTACGGCCATGACAAGGCCAAGGTGGGGCAAGAGTTCATCAAATCCTTGGCGGGCAAACCCGATGGCAAGTTGATCCTTGTGACGGCCATCAACCCGACCCCTGCTGGCGAGGGCAAAACCACCACCACCGTCGGCCTTGGCGATGGGTTGAACCGCATCGGCAAAAGGGCGGTGGTTTGTATTCGCGAGGCATCCCTTGGCCCGAATTTTGGCATGAAGGGCGGGGCGGCGGGCGGCGGTTATGCCCAAGTTGTGCCGATGGAGGAGATGAACCTGCATTTCACGGGCGATTTCCATGCCATCACATCGGCCCATAACCTTTTGTCGGCGATGATCGACAACCATATCTATTGGGGCAACGATCTGGACATTGACGAGCGCCGCATCGTCTGGCGGCGTGTGATGGATATGAACGACCGCGCGCTGCGCGATATGGTTGTGTCTTTGGGCGGCGTGTCGAACGGATTTCCGCGCCAGACAGGCTTTGACATCACCGTTGCCTCTGAGGTCATGGCAATCTTGTGCCTGTCCAACGATCTGGTCGATTTGCAAAAGCGTTTGGGCGATATTGTTATCGGCTACACCCGCGCCAAAACCCCGATCTATTGCCGCGACATCAAGGCCGATGGCGCGATGACCGTGCTGCTGAAAGATGCGATGCAGCCCAATCTTGTGCAGACGCTGGAAAACAACCCCGCCTTTGTGCATGGCGGCCCCTTTGCCAATATCGCCCACGGGTGCAATTCGGTGATCGCCACGCAAACCGCGTTGAAACTGGGCGAATATGTCGTGACAGAAGCGGGCTTTGGGGCCGATCTGGGGGCGGAAAAATTCTTTGACATCAAATGCCGCAAAGCGGGCCTAAAACCCGCCGCCGCTGTCATCGTCGCTACCGTGCGCGCGATGAAGATGAATGGGGGCGTGGCCAAGGCTGATCTTGGCGCGGAAAACGTGGCCGCTGTTGAAAAAGGCTGCCCCAACCTTGGCCGCCACATCGGCAACGTCAAATCCTTTGGTGTGCCCGTTGTTGTCGCCATCAACCACTTTTATAGCGATACCGACGCCGAGATTGCGGCGGTCAAGGCATATGTCGCCAGCCAAGGGGCCGAGGCAATTTTGTGCAAACACTGGGCGCAAGGCAGCGCTGGCATTGAAGAGCTGGCGCATAAAGTCGTCGCCATGGCGGACTCGGGCGCGGCGAACTTTGCCCCGCTTTACCCCGACGAGATGCCTCTGTTTCAAAAACTGGAAACCATCGCCAAGCGGATTTACCACGCCGATGCCGTCATTGCCGATAAATCCATCCGCGACCAGTTAAAGGCGTGGGAGGCGGCAGGCTATGGCCATCTGCCGATTTGCGTGGCCAAAACGCAATACAGCTTTTCCACCGATCCGAACCAGCGCGGCGCGCCCACGGGCCACAGCGTTCCCGTCCGCGAAGTGCGCCTATCCGCTGGGGCGGGCTTTATCGTCGCCATCTGCGGCGAGATTATGACCATGCCTGGCCTGCCGCGCGTGCCATCGGCCGAGGTGATCCGCCTGAACGATCTGGGCCATGTAGAGGGGCTGTTCTAACGCCTTGCGAGAATGACTTGGCGGGGGTATCACCCCGCCAAAGCAGCAGGGGGCCGCCCATGAAAACGCCGCGCGAGTGCAACTCCATGGCCGATATTCGCACCGAGATTGATCGGCTTGACCTTGCGCTGATGCAATTGCACGCCCAGCGCGCAGGCTATATCGAACGGGCGGCCCAGATTAAACTGCGCGATGGGCTGCCTGCGCGTTTGACCGATCGGGTCAAGGAAGTGTTGGCCAATATCACCCAGCATGCAGATGCGGCTGGCCTTATAGCCGCGCCTTATGTGGAAATGTGGCGCGTGCTGATCGACGCAGCGATTGCCCGCGAGGAAGAGATTTTGCAGAAAGGTTCAGACGATGACCGCTAAAGTGATCGACGGCAAAGCCTTTGCCGCCCGCGTGCGCGGCGAAGTGGCAACCCATGTGGCGGCGATGAAAGAAAGCGCAGGCGTCACCCCCGGCCTTGCGGTGGTGCTGGTGGGCGATGATCCCGCCTCTCGCGTCTATGTGAAAAACAAACACGCCTCGACCATCGAGGTGGGGATGAACAGCTTTGAACACCGCCTTCCTGCCGAGACCGCTGAGGCGGACTTGCTGGCCCTGATCCAGCGCCTGAACACCGACCCCGCCGTGCATGGGATATTGGTGCAACTGCCCCTGCCTGCCCATCTGAACAGCGATTTGATCATCAATGCCATCAACCCCGCCAAAGATGTGGACGGGTTTCACATCTCGAATGTTGGCCTTCTGGGCACGGGGCAAAAGGCGATGGTGCCTTGCACGCCGTTGGGCTGCCTGATGATGCTGCGCGATCATCACGGCTCGTCTGTCGGGCCTGAACGCGGTGGTGGTGGGGCGCAGCAATATCGTCGGCAAACCCATGGCGCAGCTATTGCTGAATGATAGCTGCACGGTGACGATTGCGCACTCTCGCACCAAGGATCTAGAGGCCGTCTGCCAGCGCGCCGATATTCTGATCGCCGCTGTGGGCCGCCCCGAAATGATCACTGCCGCCCATATCCGCGCAGGGGCCACGGTGATTGACGTAGGCATCAACCGCACCCTACGCGGCGGCAAGAATATCCTTGTCGGCGATGTGGATTATGCCAGCGCGAGCGCCGTGGCAGGCGCGATCACCCCCGTTCCGGGCGGCGTTGGCCCCATGACCATCGCCTGCCTTTTGGCCAATACGCTAACCGCTACAGCAAGGGCGCATGGTCTGGCCGAGCCGAAGGGTCTAACGGCCTAACGCCACGGTCTAAAGCCATCGCAACAGGGCAGGGCGCAAAAGGATAAAATTCTATCTATTTTTCGCCCGCCTATCCTGATCAGTTACGCCTTGTTTGCCAATTTGGGGCAGTTTGGGGCCAAGCGGATGAGCCGCTTGCCGCATTGCTGCCATGGGGGCGGCGAAACCAGAATGGTGCGTGATGGGCGTTGAAAATTCCAAAGATCAATTTGTCCGCGCAACTTTGCGGCATTTCGATTTTCACCGCGCCTCGATTGCAGACGGCGGCGATAACCCCGTGCCATTTCCCGATGATTGGTTCGATTTGCCCCCCTCGGTGCTGGCTGATTTTGGCGCGATGATGTATCTGGCGGCGCTGACCCGCTATCATATGCGACGCAACTTGCAGGATATTTTCCTGTCTTTCGAACCTGCTCTTCGTTTGGGGCAGTATAAGCTGCTGTATTCAAATGGCTTCCCGCGCGCCTTTATCACTTGGGCGGGACTGTCGGCGGCGGCCGAACATAAATTCGCGGTCGATCACATCGGCCTTTGCCCGCAGGATTGGAATTCGGGGCATTCGATCTGGCTGGTCGATCTGATCGCTCCCTTCGGCCATATTGATCAGATCGTGCCCCTTTTGGGCAGCAACCAGCAGGCCAACCGTGTGCGCACACTGCACCATAACGCCGACGGATCGCGCTTTCGCGTTGTCGAATGGGCGCGCGCCGCGCCCGATGACCCCTACAACGTCCGCAGCTATGGGCAAGGCCAATTCAAGACGTTGCTTCAATCACAGTCGCAGCAGGCCAACGGGGCGCCGCCAAATGGGTAGCCCTACCATCTCAGGCCCAACGGCGGGCAGTGTCCAGCAAGGGGTAGGAACTATCCTAAATGGAACCTATCAAGAGACAACGAATACGATCACATCACATACATGGTCAATTTCCGTTCAGGGCACTTATGGGACGGCCACAATAAATAGCAGTGGCAATTTGACCTATGATTTGGACGATAATCATCCTGCAATCAAGGCGCTGGACCCAGGGCAATATACAACTGACGTTTTCCGGGTGCAGTTTGAAATATGGGGAATGTGTTTTCAGGGCTGCGGGCACGATGATAATGGCCTGGGCTCGCGCCATTGAAAGATTGGGCCGGCGATTTGGTTGAAACGCTGGATCACGGGTTGCAGCCTGTGCGCTGGGTCGGGCGGCAGCTAGGGAGGTGGCAACTGGCCCCGAAATTGCGCGGCATCGTCATTGGGCGCGGCGCTCTGGGGGCTACGCGCGCCTTGTCTGCGTCTCGCGCCACCACCGCGTGATGATTGCCTCTGATCTGGCGCAGCGCCTGCTTGGCGCGCGGGTGTTGTCCCGCCGCGTGGGCTGAAGGCGTGTCGCCGTGTCCGCGGGCGGGTCGATTTGCCCTGTGTTGCCGCAGTTGTGATGGTCGGGGGTCGCCGCCGAAACCCGCGCTGGGAACACAAAAGAGTGTGAGATAGAATTGTGTGCGAGGGGCGCCGCCGAGATGCTGGGCGTTGCGCCAAACTGCCCGCGCGCCTTTCCTCCCGATATTAAGCAAAATTGTGGCGGTGTCAGTCAATCCCTGCGCGGGGGGGTGGGGCGTGTGTTGGTGATTGTGCCTGGGTTTCCTTCCAGGGGGGTTGCGGCTGTGCTTGCTGGGGGTTCGGTTTTTCTGGAGGGGTGGGTGTTGAGTTGTTTTTTTTGCCAAATTGCGGCCGGTTCATGCGCGATGGGTTGCAAGTTTGCGCGCGCCTTTCGCGCGCCCCGTTTTCCGACAACCGCTTTCCCGCTTGCTCGCCCATGCCCACTGGCATACCACTGCGCCTATGCGAATATTATTCTTGGGCGATGTGATGGGGCGGGCGGGGCGCGATGGGGTGGCTGCGATGCTGCCAGCCTTGCGCACCGATTGGGGCCTTGATTTTGTTGTTGTGAACGGCGAAAATGCCTCGAACGGGGCTGGGCTGACGGGTGATCACGCCAAGGCCCTGTTCGCGGCGGGGGCTGACTGCGTGACGCTGGGCGATCATGCCTTTGACCAAAAAGACATGCTTCAGGCCATCGAATCCGATCCGCGCATCCTGCGGCCGATCAACTTTTCCAAAGTCGCCCCTGGGCGCGGGGTCAAGATATTCGAGGCGACCCAAGGCCGCCGCGTTCTGGTCGCGCAAATCTTGGGCCAAGTGTTCATGAAGCGCCCCTTTGACGACCCGTTTTCCGCCATCGAAAGCATCTTGAAAACCCACCGCTTGGGGGCAACAGTGCAGGCCTCGATCGTGGAAATCCATGCCGAGGCGACATCTGAGAAAATGGCGATGGGCCATTGGTGCGATGGGCAGGCCAGCCTTGTCGTTGGCACCCATACCCATGTGCCGACCTCGGATACGATGATTTTGCCAAAAGGCACGGCCTATCAGACCGATGCGGGCATGTGCGGCGATTATGACAGCGTGATCGGGATGGAAAAGCTGGAACCGCTGCGCCGATTTATCACGGGCATGTCCAGCGCGCGCTTTACCCCCGCCGAAGGGCCAGCCACCCTGTCAGGCGTTTACATCGAGACCGATGATAAAACGGGGCTGGCACGCAAAGTGATCCCAGTCCGCCAAGGCGGACGGTTGCAGCAGTCGGGGCCATAGCCGATGGGCCGCTGGGGCATGGTTGCGGTGCTGCTGGCCGTAGGTATTGGCTGGGGGTCAACCCAATCTTTGGGCAAGATCGCGGCCACGGCGGGCTATCCGCCTTTGGGGATGGTGTTTTGGCA
This sequence comes from Cypionkella sp., assembly GCA_034519315.1. Taxonomy (GTDB): domain Bacteria; phylum Pseudomonadota; class Alphaproteobacteria; order Rhodobacterales; family Rhodobacteraceae; genus Cypionkella. The sequence goes on from JAXHON010000070.1 coordinate 15,819, forward strand.
GCTGCTGACCTGCACCGCCGTTCTGGGCGCGATGACGCTGGTGCGGGGCAAGGGCCTGCCAACCACGCCGCGCGCGCTAGAGTTCTATATCGTCGTGGCCGTGCTGGGCACCATCGTGCCGGGGATGACCTTTTACATCTCCGTCGCGCGTCTGCCGGCGGGGATCATGTCGATCATCATCTCAACCGTGCCGATGATGGCCTTTCCCATCGGCCTGATGCTGCGCCGCGAAGTGTTTTCTTGGCGGCGCTTGGCGGGGCTAGTGGTGGGCCTGTCGGGGGTGTTGATCATCGCTCTGCCAAAGGCCAGCCTGCCCGATCCTGCCATGGCCGCCTTTTTGCCGCTGGCGCTGATTGGCCCGCTGTTTTACGCACTGGAAGGCAGCTATGTCGCCCGCAACGGCACGGCGGGGATGGACGCGGTGCAGGCTATGTTTGGCGCGTCTTTGCTGGGGATGGTTTTGATTGCACCCATCATGAGGGCCATGGGGCAGGGGTTTTTGATCACGCAGCTGGGCGCGCCCGAGGCGGCGCTGATCGGCTCGTCCGCGCTGCACGCGCTGCTTTATGCCACATTTGTCTGGCTGGCTGCCCATGCGGGTGCAGTATTTGCCACGCAAACGGGCTATATTGTCACCGTGGCAGGGCTGGTCTGGGCCAGCGTGCTGCTGGGTGAACCCTTGTCGGCATTGGTCATCGTGGCGGCTTGCGTTATGCTGGTGGGCGTGGCTTTGGTGCAGCCGCGCCGCGAGGAAAGGATACAGGAACGTGTTTGACCTAGGTATCGGGCAAATGGGGCAGGCGGCGCTGGCGCTGGTCATTCTGGCGGCAATGTTAGTGATGTTCGTGCGCGAAACCTACCCTGTCGAGGTGGTCGCATTGGGCGGAGCCTTGGTGATGCTGATCCTTGGCATTTTGCCGATGAGCGATGTGGCAGGGGTTTTGTCCAACGCCGCGCCATGGACGATTGCGGCCATGTTCATCATCGTGGGCGCGCTGGTGCGCACGGGCACGCTGGAGACGATCAGCCAAATGGTCTCTCGCCACGCCAGCGCCCATCCTTTGACCGTGCTGGCCGCGCTCGGGCTGGGGGTAACCATCGCCTCGGCCTTTGTGAACAATACGCCCTTGGTTGTGGTGATGATGCCGATTTTCATCGCGCTGGCCAAACAACTGGAACTTGCCCCCAGCAAGATGCTGATCCCGCTGTCCTATATGACCATTCTGGGCGGCACGATGACGCTGATCGGCACTTCGACCAATCTGCTGGTGGACGGGGTGGCGCAGTCCAAGGGGCTTGCGCCCTTTGGGATTTTTGAAATTGCACCGCTTGGCATTATCGTGGCGCTGGTGGGTCTTGGCTATATCGCCCTGTTCGCGCGCCGTCTGCTGCCTGATCGCCAGTCCATGTCGGCCCTACTGACCGACCGCAAGGGTATGAAGTTTTTCACCGAAGTGGCCATTCCCGATGGCAGTTCCTTTGTTGGCCAGCATCCTAGTGAGGTCGAATTGTTCAAACATGGCGGCGCGCGCGTGATTGACGTTCTGCGCGGCGATGCCAGTTTGCGCCGTGATATGGGATCGGTGAGACTGATGGCGGGGGACCGCGTGGTTTTGCGCACCCCCATGGCCGAGTTGCTGGGTTTGAAAGAGAATAAAGAACTGCGCCAAGTCGATGCGCTGGCCACCGTGCAAACCAATACGGTCGAGGTGCTGATCACCCCCGGCTGCAAGATGATAGGCCGCTCGCTGGGCCAAATGCGCCTGCGCCGCCGCTACGGCGTCTATCCGCTGGCCGTGCATCGGCGCGACCGCAATATCGGGCGGCAATTGGACGAGGTGGTGATCGATGTGGGCGACACTTTGCTGCTAGAGGGTACGCTGGAAGACATCCAGCGCCTTGCCGCCGATATGGAAATGGCCGATGTCACCCATCCCACCGCGCGGGCGTATCGGCGCGGCCATGCGCCGCTTGTCGTTGGGGTTTTGGCCAGCGTGGTGATATTGGCGGCGCTTAACGTCGCGCCGATCCAATTCTTGGCCTTTGTCGGCGTGGGCGTGGTGCTGCTGACGCGCGCGATTGACGCAGACGAGGCGCTGAGCGCGATTGATGGTCGCCTGCTGGCGCTGATATTCGGGATGCTGGGGGTTGGGGCAGGGCTGGAACATTCGGGCGCGATCGAAATGATGGTGGGCTTTGTTGCCCCCTATCTAACGGGTGTTTCCCCCTATCTTTTGGTGTTCTTGGTCTATGCGCTCACCTCCTTTTTGACTGAAGTCGTGTCCAACAATGCTGTCGCCGTCATTGTCACCCCGATCGTTATCGCGCTGGCGCAGACGATCGGCGTGGACCCCCGCCCCTTGGTTTTGGTGGTGATGATCGGCGCCTCTGCCAGCTTTGCCACGCCGATCGGCTATCAGACGAATACGCTGGTCTATGGGCCTGGCGGGTATCGGTTTACCGATTTTCTGCGCTTTGGCGTGCCGATGAATGTCATCTCGGCGCTGGTTGTCACGGCTGTGGTGCCGCTGCTTTACAGCCTTTAGGGCGGGGGTTGCAGCGCCCCTGCCGCGTGGTGTAGGGAAACCCATCACCAAAGACAGGGGTTTTAGGTCATGGCAGGCCATTCCAAATGGGCGAATATCCAGCACCGCAAGGGCAAGCAGGATAAGCTGCGTTCAAAGATGTTTTCCAAACTGGCAAAGGAAATTACCGTTGCCGCGAAAATGGGTGACCCCGACCCTGACAAAAACCCGCGCTTGCGTCTGGCCGTCAAGGCGGCCAAGGCCGTCTCAATGCCCAAAGACGTGATCGACCGCGCGATCAAAAAGTCGGTCGCGGGCGATGCGGCGGACTATACCGAAATTCGCTATGAAGGCTACGGCGCGGGCGGCATCGCGATTATCGTCGAGGCGCTGACCGACAACCTGAACCGCACCGCCAGCAATGTGCGCAGCTATTTTTCCAAGGCGGGCGGCAATATGGGCCAGACGGGCAGCGTCAGCCACGGGTTCGACCGCGTGGGCGAAATTTCCTATCCCGCCAGCGCGGGCAGCAGTGATGACGTGATGATGGCCGCATTAGATGCGGGCGCGGATGATGTCGAAAGCGACGAAGACGGCCACTGGATTTATTGCAGCGTTGAGGCGCTGAATGAGGTTTCGGACGGTTTGGAAAAGTCCTTGGGGGAATCGAGCGAGTCTAAAATCATCTGGAAACCGCAAACGCGGACGGAAGTGGATCTGGACACCGCCCAAAAACTGATGCGCCTGATCGACATGCTGGAAGAGGATGACGATGTGCAGGACGTGACGCACAACTTTGACATCCCCGAGGATGTGGCAGCGCTGTTGGAATAAGCGGCGGGAAACGCTGGGAATTCTTGCGAACATGAGTGCAAAAAAGGCAGGGGAAACCCTGCCTTTTTTCGTTTTTAGGGCAGGCCGCCAGCAACCAACTATTTTAGTCAGGATATATTGACGAACAACGTGCCCGGCTGTATTCCTGACAATTATAGTAAGGATGCCGAAAAGGCACACCTGCCGCGCGAGGTTTCGGCCAAATTGGAATTGCCAAGGGAGCTACATCCGTGCGGACCATTTTGGGCAGACGTCGGTTTGTGAGAGGTGTTTGGGAGGCGTGGCAGACGTTGGGCGTGGCATAGGTCAGCCTAGACAGATGACCTACGCCCAAACGCCGCACTCTGCGCGGCGTTTAATACACCACCACCGCACGAATACTTTCGCCTGAATGCATCAAATCAAACCCCTTGTTGATATCCTCCAGCGGCAGGATGTGGGTGATCAGGCTGTCAATCTCGATCCGCCCGTCCATATACCAATCGACGATTTTCGGAACATCCGTGCGCCCCTTTGCGCCGCCAAATGCCGTGCCTTTCCACACGCGGCCCGTGACCAGTTGGAACGGGCGGGTTTCAATCACGGCGCCAGCAGGGGCCACGCCAATGATGATCGACTGCCCCCAGCCGCGGTGCGTGCATTCCAGCGCGTCGCGCATCACTTTGACATTGCCCGTGCAGTCAAATGAATAATCCGCCCCGCCAATTTTATCAAAGGGCGTTTTGGTCAGATCAACAATGGCCTGCACCACCGAGCCTTCGATTTCTTTTGGGTTGATGAAATGGGTCATCCCAAACTTCTCGCCCCACTCTTTTTTATCGTTGTTCAGATCAACGCCGATAATCATCCGCGCGCCTGCCATTTTCAGGCCCTGAATGACGTTTAGACCAATACCGCCAAGCCCGAAAACCACGGCCGTTGCATCATGCTCGACCTTTGCCGTATTCAGCACAGCGCCAATGCCCGTGGTCACTCCGCAGCCGATGTAGCAGATTTTGTCAAAAGGCGCGTCATCGCGCACCTTTGCCAGCGCGATTTCGGGCACAACCGTGTGGTTGGCAAAGGTGGAACAGCCCATGTAATGATAGATCGGCGTGCCATCCAACATCGAAAAGCGGGTGCTGCCATCTGGCATCAGGCCCTGGCCTTGGGTCGCGCGAATGGCAGTGCAGAGGTTGGTTTTTTGGCTAAGGCAGCTGGGGCATTCGCGGCATTCGGGGGTATAAAGCGGGATCACGTGATCGCCCACCTTCAGCGATTTCACCCCGGGGCCGACCGCGATAACAACACCTGCGCCTTCGTGTCCCAAAATGGCAGGAAACAGCCCTTCGGGGTCGGCCCCCGATAGGGTGAATTCATCGGTGTGGCAAATGCCCGTGGCTTTGATTTCAACCAAAACCTCGCCTTCCTGTGGATCAGCCAAATTGACCTCCATCACGGTCAAAGGTTGGCCTGCGGCTAGGGCAACGGCGGCACGGGTGCGCATGGGTAAACTCCTGATTTGTTTGGGGTAGATTGGCGCAGCAGGATGTGAAAAGCAATCACAAATGCGCCAAAATTGCCTTGCAGCGACGCGCGGTATAGCGCATCTTAAAAGGGCAGCAGCAAGGGGGCGGGCGATATGACGCGAGGATTTTGGGCCCTGGTGGCGCTGTCTTTGACCGCCTGCCAAGAGGCGGCACCTGATATCAATCAACAAGCCGAATTGGGGAAAGATATGGTTGTCAGCTGCGGCGCCGAATCCTTGAAAGGCCTGATCGGTCAACCCAAAACCGTGTTGGAAACCATGCGCTTTTCGCAAAGGATTCGCGTGATCAGCCCCGGCTCTGCTGTGACCAAGGACTATTTGCCCACACGGTTGAATATATATGTTGACGGCAAAGGCATGATTATTGACTTGCGGTGCGGATAGGTGCTTGCGGCGGGGCTGAACGGCTTTCTGGTTTCGATCAGTTTGATCCTTGCCATTGGGGCGCAAAATGCCTTTGTGCTGCGCCAAGGGTTGCGGCGCGAATTTGTTGGCCCCGTGGTCGCGGTCTGTGCGCTGTCGGATGCGTTTTTGATCACGGTCGGGGTTGTTGGATTTGGCACTTTGGCCGAAATCATGCCCAGCCTTGCCAGCGTGATGCGCTGGGGCGGGGCGATATTTTTGTTTGTATACGGGGCCTTGCGGTTTCGCGCGGCTTGGGCGGGGGGCGCGGCGCTGATGCCACAAGGCGGGCAGGGTGCTGCGCTGCGCGGCGTGGTTGTTACGGCGCTGCTGCTGACATGGGCCAACCCGCATGTGTATCTGGATACCGTGATGCTGATCGGCTCGATCGCGGCGCAATACGATCCCTATCGCACGGCCTTTGGCATCGGCGCGGCCAGCGCCAGCCTTAGCTTTTTTGTTGCCCTTGGCTATGGCGCGCGCCTGCTGGCCCCTGTCTTCCAGCGCCCGCGCGCATGGGTGGTGCTGGAGGTGATTGTGGGCGCGGTAATGTGGGCAATCGCCGCGACGTTGGTCTGGGGTGCCGTGCGGTGAGCGATCTTGGCCAGCCCAAATGGGGCATTTTATGGATGCTGGCCACGGGGCTGATGTTTGCGGTGCAAAACGGCGTTGTGCGCTATTTGGGCGATGATCTGCCTGCGCTGCAATCGGCGTTTATCCGCTTTGTTTGGGGCATCGCGCTGCTGGCGCCGATGCTGCCAAAGCTGCGGTTAAACCTGCCGCGCGCCGCGCTGATGCCTTTGGTCTTTCGCGGGGCGTTTCATGCGGCGGCGGTGGTTTTGTGGTTTTATGCGGTGGTGCATATCCCCCTCGCGCAGGTGACCGCGATTGGCTATTTGAACCCCGTTTTGATGCTGGTTTTGGGCGCGATGCTGATGGGTGAGGCGCTGCCCGCGCGGCGCATTGCCGTGGTGGCGATGGCCCTGATTGGGGCGCTGATTGTGCTGCGGCCAGGGTTTCAGCCCCTGACGGCGGGGCACTTTGCGCAGATCGGCGCGGCGCTGGCCTTTTGCGGCAGTTACCTTTTGGCCAAACATCTTAGCGCCAGCGTGGACGCCAGTGTGATCGTGGCGATGATGTCGCTGGTGGTGTCGGTGCTGCTGGCCCCCTTGGCCTATGCGGTTTGGCAGCCCGTGACCTTTGTGGAAGTTTTGTGGCTGGGGGTAGTGGCGCTGGCGGCCACGGGCGGGCATTACGCCATGACCCGCGCCTTTGCCGCCGCGCCCTTGGCCGTCACGCAGCCTGTGACATTCTTGCAATTGGTGTGGGTCAGCCTGATCGGCATGACCCTGTTTGACGAGCCATTGGACGGGTATGTGTTGCTGGGCGGGGGGCTGATTATCGCCGCCATTTCGTGGCTGGCATGGCACGAACATCGTGCAAGCGCGGGGGTAGCGCGCGCTGCGCTAGACTAGCGTAAACGCCTTTTCCATAGGGTTTCCCCATCGCGACATCGCCAAGGAACCCCCCATGCCCGATCAAACGCCCATTTTGCAACTGCCCTATATTCTGCCCTCGCAGGCGCAAAAACACGTCACTCATAACGAGGCGATCCGCCTGCTGGACGTGATTGTCCAACTGTCTGTCGCAGCGCGAAATTTGCCCGTCCCCCCAGCCAGTCCCGTGCAGGGGGATCGGTACATTGTGGCCAATGGGGCCAGTGGCGATTGGGCGGGGCGGGCTGGGCAAATCGCGCTGTATGAAAACGGCGCGTGGCAATTTTTTGCGCCGATGGCGGGGTGGACGGCGTGGATTACGTCCGAATCCGTGCTGGCCAGCTATTCGGGCAGTGCTTGGACAAGCCAAGCAGATGGTCCGTTTAACGTGGGGCAGCTTGGCATTTCGGCCACGCCCGATGCGGTGAACCGTTTGGCGGTATCTTCGGATGCTACATTGCTAAATCACGCAGGCGCGGGGCACCAGTTAAAGCTGAACAAGGCGCTGGCCACCGCTACCGCCAGCCTGCTGTTTCAGACAGGCTTTTCTGGACGCGCTGAAATGGGCACGATGGGGGACGATGACTTTTCGATCAAGGTCAGCGCCGATGGAACCAGCTTTGTCACGGGCCTGTCCATTGCTTCGGACACGGGGGCGGTGACATTGCCCGTCGCGGCGATTTTGGGCGGGCAGGCCAACGACCCCCGTGGCGCCGCCAAACGGAACCATATGGCTGAACAGCACCACGGGCGAGGTGAAAGTGCAAAGCGGCGGCGCTGCGGTTGTGCTGACCGCGGGCGGCGCGGCCCTAACCGATGGCAATAAGGGGGACATTAGCGTCAGCGCAGTTGGAACATCGTGGCAGATCAACGCTGGTGCTGTTGGCAATACACAGATGGCGGTTATGGCCAGCGGATCGTTCAAGGCGCGCGCCAGTGCAGGGACAGGCGCGCCCGAAGATATTACCCCCACAGCGGCGGCGGCGCTGCTGCCAGTGTTTGATGCGGCGAGCAAAGGGTTGGTTCCTGCCTCGGGCGGGGGCAGCACGGCGTTTTTGCGCGCCGATGGCACATGGGCCGCGCCAGCGGGTGGCGGCGGCGGCATTGGCACATTGGCCGATCTGGGGGTAACGGCCACCGCTGCCGAATTGAACGCAATGGACGGCGTCACCGCAGCGGGCACCGCCCTGCTGCAAGCGGCTGATCCTGCAGCGCAATTGGCGGCCCTTGGTATAGGCAAAGTAATTTTGAACATCGCCAAATTGGAGACGGGCAGCTCTTTCACCCGCAATGCGTCAACGGATGTCGTCTTTGGGCCTACTTTGACCTATACACCCGTGCGCAGCGACAGCCGCTTTTTGATTATGGCCTCATTTTCGGCGCAGATCGCCCAGTCGGGGGGCGACAATGATGCAAGAGGCAAGATCAAGCTGATCGTGCAGCATGGCGCGGGCCTATATACATCGGGCAATGTGCTGCCTGAAAACAATGACAATATCGGCGGTATAAATTACGGCGCTGACCCTTCAAGCAACGCGCAGATGTCAATCATTGCGGATACGAATGTGCGCAACAACGCGGGCAATCTTGTGCTGCGCTATTGGGGGTCTGTCTCTGCCGATGGAACGGCAGGTTACGCGGCATTGCTGACGGTTTATGGCAGCCCGACAATTTTGGTCATGGAGTATATCTGATGAAAGACCTTGCCACTTTTGCGGCGCTACGGGCGCATTTTGGGCATGACAACTTAACCCTTGTCGATGGCACCCATGTGATAGATGAGACGAGCGGCGAAGAATTTGCTTTGGCACATTTGCCACTTGTCTATCCTGTGCAGCACACTCGCGACAGGGCTATGGCGCAGATGCGCGCCAAGATTGATCAGTTCTTGGCCCAGTTTACCGGCGGCGTGCCCGCCGCTGAAATCGCCAGTTGGCCCGAAAAGGCGGCGCTGGCGCGGGCCTATTTGAATGGCGCCCCCTCGCCCGCGATTGATGGAGAGGCCGCTTTGCGCGGGATCAGCGGCGCGGCGCTGGCGCAAATCATTGCCGCCAAGGCGGGCCAATACGCGGCCATTATTGGCATGGTGTCGGGCCTGCGCGCCGCCACCGAAGCCGCAGTTGCCGCCGCCGCCGATGATGCCGCCGTTGCCGCCGCCCTGATGGCCGCCGAGGCGCAGGCCAATGCGGCTGCTGCGAAATTCGGGCTGCGTTTTGCATGATTGGCAACGGGCTTGGCCCATGGTGGTTTCCGCGCAGCTTGCGCGCGGGCCTGACGGTGTGGGCCAGCGCGCGCTATCCCAGCCTGTCATGGCAGATGCACGATGCCAGCTATGATGCGGGCAGCCCCGCGCGCTGGATTTGTGATCGTGGCTTTTTGCGCGCCATGCTGACGGATGCGCTGGCCGCGCCGCGCGCGCGCACGATCTTTGGCCTTAGCTTTGCGGCTTGGGCGTTTTGGGTTGCGGTGCGTATTGGCGGGCATTGGTCGTATAACTGGGATGCCTAGCCGCTGATACGCCCTGCATGGGGAAAACCCCCCGCATTGTTGCCAATTCATTGACAATGCGGGGGGGGCTATCTAATCCTGCCCGTGTCAAAAGGGGCATGCGATGAAGATAGCAATGATTGGGACGGGTTATGTCGGCCTTGTATCGGGGGTGTGTTTTTCCGATTTCGGGCATGATGTGGTTTGCGTGGACAAAGACCCTGCCAAAATTACCAAATTGCAGTCGGGCGAAGTGCCGATTTTCGAGCCGGGGCTACAGCCGCTGATGGCCAAAAATGTCGCCGCGGGCCGCCTTAGTTTTTCGCTGGATTTGCCTGCCGCTGTGGCTGGGGCGGATGCGGTGTTCATCGCTGTTGGCACGCCCACGCGGCGCGGCGATGGCCATGCCGATCTGACCTATGTCATGGCCGCCGCCGAAGAAATTGGCGCCGCGCTGACCGATTATGCCGTGATTGTCACCAAATCCACCGTCCCCGTGGGCACCAATCGCAAGGTGCCCGAGGCGGTGGCGCGCGGCGGGGCGGGCAAGGAAATGGACGTGGCCTCGAACCCCGAATTTCTGCGCGAAGGGGCGGCGATTGACGATTTCATGCGCCCAGACCGCGTGGTGGTGGGCGTCGAAAATGAACGTGCCAAAAAGGTAATGGCCGACATCTACCGCCCCCTATTCTTGCGCGAATTTCCAGTGGTTTATACGGGGCTGGAAAGCGCCGAGATGATCAAATACGCCGCCAATGCCTTTTTGGCGACCAAGATCACCTTCATCAACGAAATCGCCGCCCTGTGCGAAAGGGTGGGGGCCGATGTGAAAGACGTGGCCAAGGGCATGGGCATGGACGGGCGCATTGGGAACAAGTTTCTGCATGCAGGCCCCGGCTATGGCGGCAGCTGTTTTCCCAAAGATACCAAGGCCTTGGCGCGCATCGGCCAAGAACATGCCGTGCCAATGCAGATCACCGAAACCGTGATCAAGGTGAATGAGGAAATCAAACGGCGCATGCTGGATAAGATTGTCGATCTGTGTGATGGGCAGCTTAACGGTAAAACCATCGCGGTTTTGGGCGTCACGTTCAAACCCAATACCGACGATATGCGCGAGGCGCCCTCGCTGACCATTGTGCCCGCGCTGGTGGGGGCAGGGGCCAAGGTGCGCGTGGTCGATCCCCAAGGTCGGCATGAGGGCGAGGCATTGCTGCCGGGCGTGAAATGGGTGGACACCCCTTATCAGGCGGCGCAGGGTGCGCAGGCTGTGGTGCTGCTGACCGAATGGAACGAATTTCGCGGCATGGATCTGGCCAAACTGGCCCGCAAGATGGAAACCCCCCGCATGGCCGATCTGCGCAACGTCTATAGCCGCGCCGAGGCAGCCGAGGCGGGCTTTGAAACCTATGTATCGGTGGGGCGGTAACGAAACCTGCCCGCGCTTGCGGCCCTATTTCGCAAAGCCCGCCTTTTGCCCCCATAAATGGGCATCAAGGATCATTTGGCTCATCGTGCTGCGGGTGGGGTTCCATCCCAAAACCTCGCGCGCGCGGTCTGATCCCGACACCAAAGCCGCTGCGTCGCCTGCGCGCCGCGCGCCATAGGTTACGGGCACGGGGCGGTTGGTGACAGCGCTGGCCGCCGCAATCACGTCGCGCACCGAAAATCCCGTGCCGCTGCCAAGGTTAAACGCCGTGCTTCCCCGCCCATCGAGCAGCCAATTCAGCCCCAAAACATGGGCATCGACCAAATCGCAGACATGCACATAATCGCGCAGGCAAGTGCCGTCGGGGGTGGGATAATCCGTGCCAAAAACCGTTAGGGCAGGGCGGCGGCCATCCACCGCGTCCAGCATCAGCGGGATCAGATGCGTTTCAGGGCGGTGCTGTTCGCCCACCTCGCCATCGGGATCGGCCCCTGCCACGTTGAAATAGCGAAAGATGACGTGTTGCAGGCCAAAAGCGGCGCCAAAATTGGCCAGCATTTCCTCAATCGCGCGTTTGGATGCGCCATAAGAATTGATCGGGCGCTGGGCGGTATCCTCGGTCAGCACAACCCCGTCCTGATCGCCATAGGTCGCGCAGGTCGAAGAAAAGACAAAGTTCAAACACCCCGCCTTGACTGCCGCTTGCATCAGGTTCAGCGCGCCGTTGATATTCACGCGCCAATATTTGGCTGGGTCGCTCATCGACTCCCCCACCAAAGACAGCGCCGCAAAATGCATGACCGCCACGGGGCGATATGTGGCAAAGGCCGCGTCAATGGCGGCGGCGTCCAGCAAATCGCCTTCGACCACGGGGCCAAATTTCACCGCCTCGCGCCACCCCGTCGAGAAATTGTCAAAGGCCACAGGCACGAACCCCGCCCGCGCCAGCGCCTTGCAGGCATGCGCGCCAATATATCCCGCCCCGCCTGTCACCAAAATATGCTGCGCCATGATCCCCACCCTTTGCCGCATCTTGCCGCGAAGGGCTTGGGATTAAAAGATGAAATCCGCATCCGTTAGCTGCGCGCTGCCAAGTGGCGCGCCATTATGCGAGGTGATGGTCAAAACCTCGTTGCCATAGGTGACATTCGCCCCTGTGGCTGTGGCCGTGATCACCAAAGATTGCGCCGTGTAAATGCGCCCCCATGCCGAGACGTCAATGCGGTCAACACCGTCTTGGAAATCGGTGATATAGTCCTGCGCGCCGTCGCGGGTAAAAATAAACACATCCGCCCCCGCGCCGCCCGTCATTGTATCGAGGCCCGCGCCATCATGTAGAAAATCAGCCCCGCCTGCGCCGTTGACGGCGTCATTTCCCGCGCTGCCAATCACCCTCTCATCCGCTGCGGTGCCCGCGCCGCCCGCAGCATGGATAATTCCGCCAAGCGCGCCCAAATCCAGATCATAGCGCAAAATGCGGTCTGCACCCGAATCCACCATGAAAATCGCGGCATCTTCCCCCAGCATCTGCGCAGTGATCGCCGTCACGGCGGTCAGCCCTGTGCCGCCCTCTAACACAAAGGTTTGCATGGTTGATAACGTTCCGTCTGGCAGCAGCTCTAGCAGGGTCATGCCAATATCCGTTCCGGCAGCCACCACAAAAACGCGGCCCTGCGCGACGAACATATCAAAGGCGGCCAATTTGGCAAAACGCGTAGCCCCCGTATCAAACACATGATCGGTCTCAAAAAACACCCCCATCTCATTGACGCGCAGCACCGTCAGGGATGAGGAATTGGTCGCCGCCAAGATGGCAAAATCAACCCCGCCGATCTGCACAGTTTTCAGCATCGCCAACCCGCTCACCGCCATGCCGTTCTGCGCGCCGTAGCTGTCGATCCAAGTCGAGGTGCCATTGGCCGAAATCAAAAAGCTGGAAATCCCGTTTTCCAGCGCAGAGATGGTCAGCAGCAGCTGATCATTGCCCCGCGCAAGGGTGGCGGTATCGCTGATGGTTTGCACATAGGTTTTGTCGGTATCTTCAATCTGCACCTGCGCCGTCAGCGTGCCCGTGCCTGACAATTGATGCAGCGTTAGCCCGTCATCGCTGCGCCGCGCGATGGCAATCCAATCACCCGCCGCAAATTCTAAAACCTGCGCCGCAGTGGCGTCATTTATATGGCCCCCTTCGGGCGGGATAACGTATTGTGTCGCGTTCGGCGTGCCATTGGCCAAGAATGTGTTCATTTTCATCGGCGCGTTAAAGGCCGAAAGGTTGAACATACGGGCCGCGCCATTCGCGTCTTGCCACGCATAATTGGGGGCAGATTGCACGGCATAGACAATGTTCCCTTGCGGGCTGGCAGAGGTGCTGGATGCGATAACGATAGAGCTTTGATCATTCGCGTGGCGCGGCGAGAAAACCAGCCGCGTGGTGCCCCCCATGTTTACAAGGGCCAAGGTCGCGATGTCACTATAGCCAAAGGCGCTGGCCCAATAAGACGTCGTATAGTTCAATTGCATCGCCCGCCCCCTTGCAGCTGGATGCGGGCAATGTGGGAAATACGGCGGGCAAACGGCGGGGCATCATTGCGGCAAACCCTAGGCCTTCCCCGAAAGATCGGCGCAAATTGATCGCAAATGCGGGGCAAATTTGACAGGTATTTTGCGCAGAACTTGATCTTTGCATGGGTATTCGCCGCGCAATTTTAAGGCACGGTTTACCCTTTGATCCCATTCTGGCGATGGGTGAATGGGTGTGGATATGGGTGCGATTACGGGCAATGGTCAGGCCCAAACAGGGCTTGGCGGGGCCGCAGGTTTTGGCGAGGTGGCACTGGCGCGCAGCGATAGCGCGGCCTTTGTTGTCGATACCTCTGCGGTATTTGAAAATGGATTTTCCTTGGGCGGGGTCAGCTATGCCGCCAATGCCCTGTTTGTGTCAACCGATGGGTTTTTGACCTTCGGTGCGGCTCCAACGGGCGATTACTTCAACAGTCCTTCCAGCCTATCAACCCCATTTATCGCCGCCTTCATGGCGGATATCGACACAAGGCTGGACGGCGAAGGCACTGAAAGCGGGCCGATTTGGGTGGATGTGGATGCGCTCGCTGATGTTGTCACCATCACGTGGCAAGATGTTGGGTTCTATCGACGCAACGCGGGGTCATTGATTGAGGTGGGGGATTTGTTAATCCTTATCGTGGATGGTGGGAGGGTAAGAATTATGGTGATGGAATAGATAGGGTTGCTCAAGAAGGGGTGGAAGGGTTTACCAGAGCGTGATAGGGTTGAAGGTTCAACATACATTGGTGGGGGATTTGGGGGGTAGGGGTGCTATGCCCATTCCAAAAGAGATCAAACTATGGGTGAGATGGGGCCGTGCCGAGGTAAAAGAGGGTCTGTGGAACTTTTTCCGTTATCGGTAGTATCTTGGTAATAGGATAGGGGAGGCCGGTGAGGTCGCGAGGAACCTGGGGGTTGGGGGGTTTTGCTGGATGATGCGCACGAAGACCCACTTGTAGGGGTCATCACGAAAGATAGGCGCGGGTGGTCTGTCGGCATTTGGGAGGTATTTCACGTCGAATGAGAAATCCCGGCTCATAGGTCTTGAACGCCTTGTGGGCTCTGGGAGTCTTGGGCCGAAGGATTGAGATTGCTCACCCATGGGGGAAGAACGATCCAAGCCCGAGGGGAAATAGGGTTGAGAAATTCGCGCGACGGCCAGAGATGTCTAATGGAGTCAGAGCATCCGGGAACTCGACCACCACGGCTTCCTGCGCCGGGTCAACGTCGTGGCCAACGGATAGGGTGTGGAGGATCCTCAACCAGAAAACCCCGCCAGAGTAATGGTGTCGAGGCCACACTGTAGGTGCCGCCAACACCGAAGCCGGCTCACCGCTGGCTGAATCTTCGCCCGTATTGCTGCGCCGTCGTCGGTTCTTGTGAGAGATAATATCATCGCGAGATCCCCTGGGGTGTTCCAGCCCAGGATAACTCGGAGGTCGCCCGGGATAATAAGACGATGCTCGTAATAAACCGGAGGGAGCTAACCAATACGTTCCAGATCCAATTGTTTGATCGCGGTGCGGCGGGGATGGATGTTGTCTTTCGCTATGACACCATCCTTTGGACATCGGGCGATTTGCAGGGCGGTTGGGGCGGGCTGGACGGTGACGGGGCGACCATCGCCATTCGCACCGCAGATGAGGGGCCTTTTGGGCAACTGGCAGCGTCTGGGGACGGGGCGGCGCAACTGAACTTGCCCAGCACAATCGGCAATACGGGCGTTGCGGGATTGTGGGTGTTCAACGTGCCTGGCGCGGGCGCCATCGGTGGACTGCCGCCGCCGCAAGTTGACCCTGGCAGTGCGGGCAATGACGTCATCACAGGGTTTTCTGGCGC
The DNA here is from genome assembly GCA_034519315.1 of Cypionkella sp. GTDB lineage: Bacteria > Pseudomonadota > Alphaproteobacteria > Rhodobacterales > Rhodobacteraceae > Cypionkella. The sequence continues at coordinate 30,924 of JAXHON010000070.1, forward strand.
AGACACCCTGCTGGGCAATGCGGGCAATGATGTTATGGAAGGAGGCGCTGGCGCAGACCTTTTGAATGGCGGCTTTGATTTTGACCTCGCATCTTACGCAGGGGCGAATGAGGGGGTGGTTGCTAATCTTGCCAACCCCGCCGTCAATACGGCGGACGCGGCGGGGGATCTTTACATCAGCATTGAGGGGCTTTTGGGCAGCGCCTTTGGGGATGTTTTGACTGGCAATGCCCTGCCCAACCAGATCAACGGCGGCGCAGGCAATGATACACTGGTGGGTGGGCTGGGCGCTGACACATTGATCGGCGGCGCGGGTTTTGATTGGGCCGACTATTCGTCCGCCACTGGCCCCGTCGTAGCCAGCCTTGCGAATTGGGCGCATAACGCCGCCTATGCCTTGGGCGATCAGCTGCGCGAGATTGAAGGGCTGATGGGCGGGGCCTATGCTGATATGTTGACGGCCACCGCATCGGGGTCGTTTTTGGTGGGCGGGGCTGGCAACGACACTTTGCGCGGCGGTGCAGGTGCAGATCGGCTGCACGGCGGTATCGGGCTGGATTGGGCCAGCTACGAAGGCCTGAGTGCCGTTGGGTTGGATTTGAACAATATGGCCCTATCGACGGGCGCGGCGCAGGGCGATGTGTATGACAGTATCGAGGGCGTGATTGGTTCGGGCTGGGCCGATGTGATGCGCGGCAGCACGCGGCACGATATGCTGGCGGGCGGTGCAGGCAATGACCTGATGCAGGGCGCAGGCGGCAATGACAGCCTTTGGGGCGATAGCGGCAACGACACACTGATCGGGGGCGCAGGTGCAGATCAGCTAGAGGGCGGCGCGGGCATTGACTGGGCCAGCTATGCCGATGCGCTGGGCGCGGTTCGGGCAGACCTTTTGTCCCCCAGTCGCAATACGGGCGACGCTGTGGGTGACGGGTTCGCACAGATCGAAGGCCTGATTGGTAGTAATTTCAGCGATACCCTGACGGGCGATAGCATGGCCAATTGGATTTCGGGGGGGACTGGCCAAGATGTGATCGACGGCGGCGCGGGGGCGGATTACCTGCGCGCAGGGCTGGGCAACGATAGCCTGTATGGCGGCACCAGCAATGACTCGATCTATGGCGATGATGGCAACGACCTGCTGTCAGGTATCGACGGTAACGATAAACTTTACGGCGGCAATGGTGCTGATCGGCTTTATGGCAACAAGGGCAACGACCACCTTTACGGCGCAGATGGGCGCGATACGTTGGTTGGTGGCAGCGGATTGGATTATCTTTACGGTGGCAGTGACCGCGATGTTTTCAAATTCAATTCCCCAACCGAAATCACGAAATCCAGCTCATCAACCGATGTCATTTACGACTTTCGGCGCGGCACGGACAAGATTGATCTTTCTGCCATCGATGCCAGCACCAAACTTTCTGGCAATAACAGATTTACATTCGATGGAACCTCGCCGCATGGAACATCAAAATATGGCGACGTCTATTACAAAAAGTTCAATTATGCAGGCTCAAAAAAGGACTTCACCTTGATCTACATCGACAATGATGCCGATAAATACAGCGAAGCAGTCATAAAGGTCATGGGTCTACACAGCTTTACGTCCAGGGATTTTATCTTGTGATTTTCGCGCGTGGCGAATGTAAAATACAAATGCAACGTTTGATTTGAATGCCGCGTTTTATGAGGCCATGGCTTCGGCGGGTATTTTCCAGCCAAAAGTTCTGGTTTTGGACATGTCACGGTCTAATCGATCCCCTGACGCGCCAAATATCCTTCGATCTTGGGCACGTCAGAAGGGTTGTTCAACTCCCAGAAAATCAAATCCTGCGCCGTCACCTCGACCATTTGAATGGGGTGGCCGTTTTCCAAAAAGCGCAGCTGTTCTAAACCTTCCAGGGTTTCCAATGGCCCCACGGGCCAGCCCGCGTAGGCTGCCAAAGCCGCCGCTCGGTAGGCGTAAACGCCAACATGGTGAAAGATGGGCACAACCCCATCCACAACACCTTTGCCATTGGTAAAGGGAATGACCTCTTTCGAGAAATACAGCGCGCGGTGCGCGTGGTCGGCCACAACGGTGGTCGCGCCCACACGGCCCATCCGCCGATCTTCGATCAGATTGGCCACGGTTTGTGCATCGCTGCGCAGCATCGGCGTGGCCATTTGCAGATCTGCGCGCGCGCGCATGGCCGCAATCAACTCGGTGATGAAATGGGGGGGCGTCAGCGGTGCATCCCCCTGGAAGTTCACAATAATATCCGCGCCTAGCCCCGCCTTGGCCACCGCTTCGGCCACCCTTTCAGTGCCGTTTTGGCAGGTGGCGCTGGTCATGATCACATCGGCGCCGATCCGCTGCGCCTCGCCTGCGATGCGCCCGTCATCTGTGGCGACGAAAATGGGCATGTCCGTCCCCGCTGCCGCAAGACGCGCCGCCTCTACGCTGCGCTCTAGCAGTGTCTTTGACGCCCCTTTGGCACCGCGCAGCATGGCCAAAGGCTTGCCCGGGTATCGGGTCGAGG
>JAXHON010000001.1:0-35636 GCA_034519315.1 Cypionkella sp.
CTTTTCGCCGCTGGATGATCAGGCCCCCGATTCAACCGCCGATATGGTCTGGCTGGCTGGCGGCTATCCCGAACTGCACGCGGGGCGGCTGGCCGCTGCGCAAAACTTCCGCGCAGGGATGCAAAGATTTGCCGCCTCCAAACCCGTGCATGGCGAGTGTGGCGGTTATATGGCGATGGGCGCGGGGCTGGTGGACGCGCAGGGCACGCGGCATGAAATGCTGGGGCTGCTGGGCCTAGAGACCAGCTTTGAAAAGCGGCAAAATGCACCTTGGCTACCGCGCGGCCACCCTGATCGCCCCCTTGCCCCCCTATACCCCGCAAACCCTGCTGCGCGGGCACGAGTTTCACTACGCCACCATCCTATCCCAGCCCGACGCGCCTCTTGCCCATGTCACCGATGCAAACGGCGCACCTGTGGCGGAGACGGGATCAACGCGGCTAAACCCCCAAGGCGGCCGCGCCACGGGCAGCTTTTTCCATCTGATCGCGAGGGCCGAGTGACTGGCTTTGTCTCCTTCGTCTCCTCTGGCCCGGGTGATCCAGAGCTGCTCACGCTCAAGGCCGTAAACCGCCTGCAATCCGCCGATGCCGTGCTGTTTGATGACCTGTCATCTGGCCCGATCCTGACCCATGCCCGCAAAGGGGCCGATCTGGTGGGGGTGGGCAAACGCGCGGGCCGCCCTTCGCCAAACCAAGATCACGTCAGCCGCCTGCTGGTCGATTACGCCAAAACAGGCGCAAAAGTGGTGCGGTTGAAATCTGGCGACAGCGGTATTTTCGGGCGGCTTGAGGAGGAGATCGACGCGCTAAACGCCGCTGGCATTGGGTATGAGATTATCCCCGGCGTCACCACCGCCTCCGCCGCCGCCGCCGCATTTGGCATCCCGCTCACCCGCCGCCTTGCCGCGCGGCGTGTGCAGTTTGTCACAGGCGCAGACATCACGGGCGGCCTGCCGCAAGATCAAAACTGGGCCGCATTGGCCGACCCCCATGCCACAACCGTGGTCTTTATGGGCAAACGCAGCTTTCCCGCCCTTGCCGCCCAGCTGATCGCCCACGGCCTGCCCCCACCCCCGCCCTGCTAGCCGAGGCAGTCGGCCACCCAGACCAACGCCTAACCCGCAGCACGATTTCGGCGCTGGCGGATATGCTGGCGGCAGAGCGCAGCGATCTGGCGGGGATTATTCTTTACGGACCGCTGGCTGAGGGGGACTAGCAGGCCAAACCGCAAAAGCGCCAAAACACTTGCCAAAAACCGCAGGGTGATTATCATCGCGCACAGGTTGTCTACCATTCGCAATGCGGATCGGATCATTGTGATGGACGGGGGCCAAGTGGTGGAACAGGGCACGCATGACGCGCTGATCGCGGCGCGCGGGGTTTATTGGGGGCTGAATGGGGATGGGTGAGGGGGTGTTTATGTTTGATTTTGGATGCTTGTGGTTCGGCGGACGATCTAGATGACTTTGGTCGTAGAATCCACACAAATGGCAGATTTTCCGACCAAGACGAGACTATTAAGCGGGGACGAAATTAGTTCTGGCGCAATAAGGTGCACGCTTGAAGAAGTAAAAGGCCTTGTTATTTCTCCTATGAATTCCAGTATTTCTCGACGAGTTGTTGTTTGGCCCTATAAATCGTTTGATTGTCCAATAATTTTGTCAACGCGATCTGAGGGAGTTCAGCATTATCTTGTTGCTCGAAGCGATGTGACCCGCATAATTGAAGTGATCGATCGAGAAATTATTTTAGACACGACGTTTAAAGGAATGGAGTCTAGAAACTTCTTTGCGAAACTCTTTTTTGATTCGTAGTAATGTTTGAATTTAAAATGCAAGACAGCCTCGTCGCTTTAGATCTTGGTGTCTTGCGTGTTTTGAGGTTTGATTCATTTTGGTTTTTGTGGAGCGAAAATTCGTATTTTGGCGCGTCAGCGAAATTAAATTACTTGGAATTTTCGGAATGGGCTGCGCTTCGAGATAAATTGGCGGACGCGCTAAAGGAAACTATGGATTGGGAAATGCAAAAGCAGCGGCTAGAATCGCGGGTGTAGCAAACGTTGGGTGCGTGCATGCACGCACCACTTTCATCCCCCCCGTTCAAATCGGTGTGTGAAATCACGCACCCTACAGGATCATAACCCGCCCCGCCTCTCGCCCCCCGCCCCCTCCCCCGCGTCGCAATCGACCGCAAAGCGGCGCTTTGCCGCTTGACCCCGCGCGGCATATGGGCGCAAAAGGCGTTGCAAGGTGCCGAATGCGCAAAGCGCACAGGCTGAATTGGGAATGGGATCGGGCGAACCCACATCAGGCGCCTATACCCCAGCCGCCCCCGCGACTGTATGCGGTAGCGTGCTTTCACTATGCCACTGGCCAACAGGCTGGGAAGGCGAAAGCGCGCGCTACCCCGCGAGCCAGGAGACCTGCCTTGCAAGGACAAATCAACCCCGTCGGTGGGACGGAGAAAAGGGACAAAAATGCATATCGAACCAGGATTGGTTGACGGCGCGAAAATTGGCCTCAGCTATGCTACAGCCGCTGGCGCAGGGGCTGCGGGCATCTACTACGCCATTCAAACGCTGCGTGAACGCGGCATCCTCTCGCTCGCCTTGCGCAGTGTGATCGCCACCATCGGCGTGTTTATTTTCTTTGAAGTGATGCCGCATTTCGCCATTGGCGTGTCCGAGGTGCATTTCATCCTTGGCTCCACACTGTTTTTGCTGCTGGGCGCTGGCCCTGCCGCGATTGGCCTTGCCGCTGGCCTGCTGATCCAAGGGCTGTTCTTTGCGCCCTTCGATCTGCCGCAATACGGCATGAACGTCACCACGCTGCTCGTGCCGCTGTTCGCGCTGCATGCCCTTGCGCGCCGCGTGATCGGCCCGCAGACGGCCTATGTCGATCTGACCTACGCTCAAGTGCTGAAACTGTCGCTGACCTATCAGGGCGGCGTGGTGGCGTGGGTCGCGTTCTGGGCGATCTATGGCGCTGGCTTTGGCGCAGGCAATCTGGCCGCCATCGGCACGTTTGGTGCGGCCTACATGCTGGTGGTCATCATCGAGCCTGTGGCCGATCTGGCCGTGCTGGCAGCAGCCAAAGCGCTGCGCGGCAGCAAAATCGCGGGCCTGTTCACCCCCCGCCTTTACAACGCTGCCTAATCACGGTTGAAAGATATATCGGGCGCGCAGGACAGCCTGCGCGCCCTTTTTCATGGGACCCGCAATGAAACTAACCCTGATTGGCATCGGCACAGGCAACCCTGACCATATAACGCGCGGCGCGGTGCGCGCGATGCAATCGGCTGATTTGGTGATCCTGCCCCGCAAGGGCGAGAGCAAAGCTGATCTGGCCGAATTGCGCCGCGATATTCTGGCCGATGTCGCGCCAAATACACCCATCGCCGAATTTGATCTGCCCGTTCGGGACGACTCAATCCCCGACTACTCCGCCCGCGTGAACGCATGGCATGACGCGATTGCGCAGGTCTGGGCGCAAACCATCGCGCCGCATGGGGCACAAAACGTCGCGCTTCTGGTCTGGGGCGACCCCGCCCTTTACGATAGCACCCTGCGCATCGCCGCCCGTTTATCCCCCGCCCCCCAAATCACCGTCATTCCCGCCGTGACATCCATCACGGCCATGACCGCCGCGCACCGCATCGCGCTCAACGACATCGGCGCGCCTTTTAGCGTAACCACAGGGCGCCAGTTGCGCGAAACAGGCTTTCCCGCGGGGGTCGATACTGCCGTGGTCATGCTCGACGGCGAGACCAGCTTTACCTGCCTACCCCCAGAGGGCATCACCATCTATTGGACAGCCTATGCGGGCATGGAAAATGAGATAAGCATCTTTGGCCCCTTGCGCGAGACCGCCCCAAAAATCATCGCAGCGCGCAACGCTGCGCGCGCGGCCCATGGCTGGATTATGGATGTCTACCTTTTGCGCCGCGCCTAAACTTGGCGGCAAAGGGCGGCGTTGCCCCCGATTGGCTTCTTCTTTTTGAAAATATCCCGGGGTGAATGCGCCGCAGGCGCAGAGGGGCAGCGCCCCTTAGTCCGCTGGCATCATCGCGTCCAGCAGCGCCAGCGCCTCGGGGCTGTGCCAGTCGGCATCGCCGATCAGGCGGGCGACTTCTTGGCCGTCGGGGTTGACCACGATCGTGACGGGCAGGCCCAAAATCCCGATTTGCGAGGCCAAGTTGGATTGCGGATCACGCATATGGATCAGATGCTCCACCCCCGCCTCGCTGATAAACCGCGCCAGTTGCGGGGGCGGGTTGCGTCCCGTCGCCAGCGCGACCACCGCCAAATCTGGCATCTCTTTTGCCAAAGCGCCCAGCGATGGCATCTCCTTGCGGCAAGGCGCGCACCATGTGGCCCAAAAATTCACCAGCGCCCAAGCCCCTCTCACCTCGGCCAAGCTGCGCGGCGCCTCATCCAGCCCGACAAAGGCCACATCGGGCAAATCTTTCGGCGCGGCGTGGATCACCATCTTTTTCATGTCGCCCACCCGCAGCGCCTCAATATCTTGGGCATTTGCACCAAAGGCAAAGCCCGTATAAAGAAGCGTCCAGATCATTCGCCGCAGCATTAAGGCCAGTTTCATGAGCAATCCTTCCGATACCAAACCCGCCAATAGCATGTGGGGCGGGCGTTTTGCCAGCGGGCCTGATGCCATCATGACCGCAATCAATGCCAGCATCGCCTTTGACCAGCGCCTTTATGCGCAAGACATCGCAGGCTCGCGTGCCCATGCCGCCATGCTGGCGCGTCAAGGCATCATCACATCTACCGACGCCGAGGCGATCCGTGAAGGCCTGCTCACGATATTGTCACAGATCGAGAGCGGCGCGTTTGAATTTTCCACCGCCCTTGAAGACATCCATCTGAACATCGAATCCCGCCTGACCGATATGATCGGCGAGGCGGGCAAGCGGCTGCACACCGCCCGTTCGCGCAACGATCAGGTGGCGCTGGATTTTCGCCTTTGGGTGCGCGGGCAATGCGATGCGGCGATTGACGGTATCACCGCCCTGATGCGCGCCTTTGTGGCGCAGGCCGAGGCAGGGGCGGATTGGCCCATGCCTGGTTTCACCCATTTGCAAACCGCCCAGCCCGTCACTTGGGGCCACCACATGCTGGCCTATGTCGAGATGCTGGCGCGCGATCGCGGGCGCGTTTTATTGACGCGCGCGCGCGGATGAACGAATGCCCCTTGGGGGCGGCGGCGCTGGCGGGCACAGGCTTTGACATCGACCGCGATTTTACGGCGCGGGAACTTGGCTTTGACCGCCCCACCGCCAATTCACTGGACAGCGTATCAGACCGCGATTTCGCACTGGAATTTCTATCCGCCGCCAGCATCTGCGCGCTGCACCTGTCGCGCTTTGCCGAAGAATTGGTGATTTGGTCGTCCGCGCAGTTCCGCTTTGTGCGCCTGTCCGACCGCTGGACAACGGGGTCCAGCATTATGCCGCAGAAGAAAAACCCCGACGCCGCAGAACTGCTGCGCGCCAAGATCGGGCGGATCATGGGTGCGCAGGTCGCGCTGCTGACGGTGATGAAGGGCCTTGCGCTGACCTATTCCAAAGATATGCAAGAAGACAAAGAGCAGGTGTTTGACGCTGCCGATACGCTGATGCTGTCGCTGGCCGCCATGACGGGGATGGTGGGGGATATGCACGCCAACCGCGAGGTGCTGGCAGCGGCGGCGGCCTCTGGTTTCTCGACGGCGACCGATCTGGCCGATTGGCTGGTGCGCGCGCTGGGCCTGCCCTTTCGCGAGGCGCATCATATCACAGGCGCATTGGTGGCCATGGCCGAAGGCGCGGGCAAAGATCTGCCCGATTTGACCCTAGAGCAAATGCAAACGGTGCACGGCAAGATCACGGCGGATGTTTTCGGCGTATTAGGCGTTGAAAATTCCATCCGTTCGCGCCAATCATATGGCGGAACATCGCCGATCCGCGTGGCCGAGCAAGCAGCGCGCTGGAAAGCGGCCTTGGGCTAAGACAATCTATCGAAAACCTAGAAGGGATGATGCGATGACGATGTCAAACACACTGCGCGGCGCGGCTTTGATTTTGGCAGGGCTGGCCCTGTCTGGTTGCGAAATCAGCGATCCGCGCCTGAATACGGGCCTATCCATCGGGCCGGATGGCGTGTCGATGCAGCCCTCGGTGCAGGCGAATGTCGGCGGCGGTCTGTTGCAATACACCCCGCCCATGAAATGATCCGCGTCCTTACAATATCCGCAGGACTGGCCCTACTGGCCGCCTGCGGGGCCGACGGCCCGCCCGTCGCCCCTGACCCAAAGCCCCGCACGACCTCGCCCGTCGGTGTCGCGCTGACGGGAACATTATCGGCAGGGGTTGCAAGAAACGGCACGAAATAACCCAGCAGCGCGCGCGGCCCATTTGCCCCGCCCGCGCCATCTGTTATAGCTGCGGCCATATAGGGCCACGGCGGCCTGAATTTCGGGACATCGGGGCGCTGAATGGATCATTTTCTATATCAAGACGGCCATTTGCACGCCGAAGACGTCGCCCTGCGCGATATTGCCAGCGCTGTTGGCACGCCGTTTTATTGCTATTCAACCGCCACTCTGACGCGCCACTACCAGCTGTTCACGCAGGCGCTGTCCCCTATGCCGCATCTGGTCTGCTTTGCCATCAAATCCCTGTCCAATGTCGCCGTGCTCAAGGTGCTGGGCGATTTGGGCGCGGGGATGGATGTCGTGTCGGGCGGCGAATATCTGCGCGCCCGTGCGGCGGGCGTTGGCGGGTGATAAGATCGTCTTTTCGGGCGTTGGCAAAACCCGCGAGGAGATGGCGTTGGCGCTGACGGGCGGCATTCGCCAATTCAACGTGGAATCGGAACCCGAAATGCGCGCCCTGTCCGAGGTTGCGCTGTCTTTGGGAAAAGTCGCCCCTATCACCATCCGCATCAACCCCGATGTCGATGCCAAAACCCACGAAAAAATCGCCACGGGCAAAAAGGAAAACAAATTCGGCATTCCGATTTCCCGCGCCAGCGCCGTTTATGCCGAGGCCGCCAAGCTGGCGGGCCTGCGCATTGTGGGCATTGATGTGCATATCGGCAGCCAGCTGACTGATCTGGCCCCCTTTGCCGAAGCTTACAGCAAAATCGCCGATCTGACGCTGCAACTGCGCGCCGAAGGGCACACGATTGAACGGCTAGACCTTGGCGGCGGCCTTGGCATTCCCTACACGCGCGGCAACGAAGCCCCGCCCCTGCCGGCCGATTACGGCGCAATGATCCAGTCCACCTTGGGCCATTTGGGCTGCGAAATTGAAATCGAACCTGGACGGCTGATTGCCGGCAATGCGGGGGTATTGGTGTCGCGCGTGATCTATGTGAAATCGGGCGAAGAGCGGGATTTTCTGATTGTGGACGCGGCGATGAACGATCTGGTGCGCCCCTCGATGTATGGCGCGCATCACGACATTGACCCGTTGATCCAAGCTGCCCCCGCCCATACCCGCGCCCTTTACGATGTGGTGGGACCTGTATGCGAGACGGGCGACACCTTTGCCAAGGCCCGCCCCTTGCCCCAACTGGCCGAGGGCGATTTGGTGGCCTTCCGCTCGGCAGGGGCTTACGGCGCGGTGATGGCGTCGGAATATAACTCGCGCCCCCTTATCCCCGAGGTTTTGGTGCAAGGTGATCAATTTGCCGTCATCCGCGCGCGCCCAAGCTTTGACGAAATGATAAATCGCGATACCATTCCAAAATGGCTGTAGTTGGGCAGCGAAAAGGACAGCCGAGTGGACGATAAGACCCCGCTTTTGGCGAAATCAACCGTGGCAGCGCCCCTGCGCTGGACACTGGCATCGCTGTGGGTCGAACGTCTGCTGGCTGCGCTATGGCCGCTGTTTAGCTTGACCCTGCTGGCGCTGTCTGCTGTGGCCTTTGGCTTGCCGCGCCATCTGTCGCTTGATCTGGTATGGATCGCGCTGCTGGCCTTGATCAGCGGCATATTGGGCACGCTTTGGTATGCGCGCAGGCACTTTACCGCGCCAAAGACCCAAGACGCCATTGCGCGGCTGGATGCAGGTATGGCGGGCGCGCCGCTGGCCGCGCTGGCCGATGCGCAGGCCATTGGTGCAGATGACCCTGCCTCGGTGGCGGTTTGGGCGGCGCACCGCGCGCGCATGGCGCAGCGGCTTGCAGGTTTGCGCGCAGCCCCGCCCCAGCCCCGCCTTGCCGCCGCCGATCCCTTTGCGCTGCGCCATATCGCGCTGACGGCTGGCGCGCTGGCGCTGCTGTTTGGCGCGCCACTCTCGCAATCCAGCCTTGGCCCGCTTGGCACCGCCGCACCCCAGCAAACGGGCCCAATGTGGGAGGCATGGGCAAGCCCCCCCGCCTACACGGGGCGGCCTACGCTGTATTTGGCCGATCAGCTGGTCGGCCCGCTTATGCTGCCCACAGGCACCCGCATCGAGCTGCGCCTTTACGGCGCGCCGGGGGATGTGATTTTGGATGAAACCATTTCGGCGCGCACGGATGCGGCGGCGCTGGCCGAAACCGCGCGAAGCTTTACCGTGGCTCAGTCGGGCACGCTAAACTTCAAAGGGCGCGGCGGGCGCGATTTTGACATCATCGCGCTGCCCGACACGGCCCCGACCATCGCTGCCGCGGGCGCGATCACTCGCGCGCGCGAAGGGCGATTTTCCTTGCCTTTCACCGCCGCAGACGATTACGGGGTGACCAAAGGACAGGCAAGCATCGCGCTGGATTTGCCTGCCGCGCCGCGCCAGCATGGCCTTGCCACCCCACCCGATGCTCAACCCGCAACCATCCTTGATCTGCCTTTGCCCCGCCGCGGAGGGCGCAACAATGTTGAGGGCGATCTGGTCGATGATCTGTCCAAATCAGTTCTGGCCAATCTGCCCGTATCGCTGACTTTGCAGGCCAGTGATGGCGCGGGCCAAACGGGCACCGCTGCGCCCATCACTGCCGTCCTGCCCGCCAAACGGTTCTTTGACCCCCTTGCCGCCGCCGTCATCGAGATGCGCCGCGACATCCTGTGGGCGCGCGCCAACGCGCCGCGCGCCGCGCAAATCCTAAAGGCCGTCACCCATGCACCCGAAGGGTTCGTGCGCAACCAGCGCGCCTATCTACGCCTGCGCGCCGTGATTGCAGCGCTTGACGCCAAGGGCGGCGCGCTGGACGCTGCGACACGCGACACGCTGGCCGAAGAGATGTGGCAGATTGCCCTTTTGGTCGAAGAGGGCGATTTGACCTCTGCCCGCGAGCGCCTGCGCCGCGCCCAAGACCGCCTTGACGAGGCGATCCGCAAAGGTGCATCCCCCGAAGAGACGGCGGAACTGATGCAAGAAATGCAAGACGCGCTGAAAAACTATATGCGTCAATTGGCCGAAGAGGCGCGCAAGCGGGGTGATGAGACGTCGCAAAACCAAGACGGCCCGTCGATGAGCCAAGATCAGTTGCAGCAGATGCTGGAGAAATTGCAACAACTGATGGACGAGGGCAAAACCGCCGAGGCCGCCGAGTTGATGCAGCGCCTGCGCGAGTTCATGGAGAATATGCAAATCGCCGAAGGCGGCGACGGGCAAGGCAGCGACGGGCAGGGCGGCGAGGGCGGGCCATCGGGCCAAGCCATGCGCGAATTGGGCGACACTTTGCGCGGCCAACAGCAACTGTCCGACGATGCCTTTCGCGATATGCAGCAGGGCGGCGATGGGCAGGGCCAGTCTGATCAAGGCGAGGGCGATTTGGCCCAGCGCCAGCAGGACTTGCGCGACCGTTTAGACCAGCTGCAACAGGGCGGCACCTTGCCGGGCGAGGGCAGCACGGCAGGCGAGGCTGGCAGGCAGGCGCTGGACGACGCCGCCCGCGCCATGGAACAGGCCGAAGACGCCCTGCGCAGCGGCGATCTGCCCCGCGCATTGGACGGGCAGGCCGAGGCGCTAGAGGCACTGCGAAACGGCGTTCAAAACTTGGGCGAGGCACTGGCGCAGGAGCAGCGCCAAGGCGGCGAGCAGGGCCAAGAATTTGGCCGCGAGATGGGCGAAGACGACCCGCGCGGGCGCGACCCCTTGGGACGGCAGGCGGGCCGCGCCCTGCGCAACGGATCGGATGAAAACCTGCTGCAAGGCGAAGACGTGTATCGACGGGCGGAAGAATTGCTAGAGGAAATCCGCCGCCGATCAGGCGAAGGCGCGCGCCCCGAGGACGAGCGGAACTATCTCAAACGCCTGCTGGAATTGTTCTGACCGCGCCGCCGAAACAGGGGCCTTGCCCCTCGGCGCGTCGCGCCTCACCCCAGGCAAGTGTGTTGTTCACGGTGGGTTGGAATCGCCCTGTTTTGCTTCACCATTGCGTTCAGAATGGTTAAGAGTTTGCGCGCGCAGGGCGATGACGCATTGTTTTCCTGATTTGCCATTGGCCTTTAACCGTGCGGCGAAGTCGCGGATTTGGGGGCAGCGGCGCATGGCCGAGAGCGCCGCAAGGTAAAGTGCATCGCGGTAGGGGGCTTGCGCCCACCGCCGATGCGTCGCGGCCCTGATCGCAGGCCGCTGTCGCGCGCTATCGGCGCAAGGCCCGCCAGCGCCGCCGCTGCACTCCCATCGATTTGGCCAATCTCAGGCAGCTCGGTCAGCAGCGCGGTGGCCACCACAGGCCCCACACCTGGGGCGCTACGGGCAGCAGATCAACCCGCGCGCGCGCCCAAGGGCGGCCGCCCTGGATCTTGGCTGCGATTTCCGACCCAACGGCGGTGATTTCCGCGTCGAGCAGCGCCAGCACCCGCGCGATCGAGGCCCTTGCATAGGCGCCCTTCGGCCTGCCCCGCGCGGCACCACCTCGCGCGCGCGATCTTGCACCAACCGACGGCGGCGCACCCGCAACTGCCTGATTTCGCATAAGTCTTCAGGCTCGGGCGCGCAGATCGACAGATCTAGCCGCAGCCCCATCTCGCGCAGAACAGCGGCATCGACACGGTCCGTCTTGGCCAGCCGCCCCGTACTGCGCGCAAAGGCCCCGTGCCCGCGCGGGGTTAACCCGATAGGCCGTCACCCCCGCCGAGGCCAACGCGCGGCGAAGCGGGGACTCTAGGCCCCCTGTCGCCTCGAAACAATAACACAGCCACCCTGCGGCAGCCACCTTTGCCGCATAGGAGGGAATGTCAGCCGTCGCCACCCGCCCACGACCATTAGGCGGCCAAAACTGCCGATAACCAACCCTTTTGGCCACATCGAACACCGAACATAATCTTTTGCCATAATCCCTCCTGTTCCAGTCGCAAGAGGGTCAGCACCCTACCGCCCCAATCAAGTGTGCAGGACAAAACCAATGCGGGCGGGGCTTATGCCTGAGGACGACGTCAAGCGTCGGGATATTTCCAAGCTCCCGCCCGCAACAACTATCGCAGGTTTTTGACGGACTGGATATTTTTGAAGAAAAGAAACGGGGGCGCTTAGGCGCGGCGGCGCAGGCGTTCCCACAGGCGGGCAGCCATGGCGCGCGAGCGCGAGTTGGGCCGAAAGGCCATGGCGCAGACCAAGCCCCAGATGGCCCCCGCCAAGACCTGCCAAATATCATGCGCGCCGCTTTCGATGCGCGAGGCGCCTGTAAAGGCGGCGGCCAAAATCACCGCCGATTGCGCCACAGGCGCGCCCGTCAGACAGCTTTGCACAAGGCTTGCTGCGCCAAAGCTGGCAGTCGAGGTGTGGCCCGATGGAAACCCCTCTAGCCCGCCGCGCGGGCGGTGGGCGATTTCGGCCTCGCCAAAGCCCCGCTTGGTGCCGTGCAGCCCGACGAACATCACCGCAAAGCGCCCCAGATAGGCCAAGGCCTGCTTCCGTTCAACGCCTCGCAGCCCAGCACGAGCAGCGGCAAGGCGATTTGGTAAGTGTCACCGTATTTTTCCACATCGCGCGAGGTGAGCAGGCCGACTAACGCAATACCGATCAACATGCCCTGCGCGCGGCGGCAGTAGGTGCGGTTAAGTTGGCCTACAGGCGGAGCAGGGTGTAGCGGCCCTTTTTAAAAATAATCATCATCCATGAAAGGATGTATAGGTTTGGGGGCGCACGCCGATTCGTTTGATCACCGCCGCGCCAGCCGCGGGTGATCAGCAGATAGGGCTGTACCTTGGCCAATAATCACGCGCCTCTTTCGAAAAGTCAGAGGTGGTGAAAACACGCTTTGGATGCACTGCCCGTCAGGAGCGAAAAGACCTGAAGAGGGGGCGATTTTGTTGTCGATGCCATAGGTTTGGCCTGAATATACACCGCGTCCAGCCCAAGGATCTTCGTTGATGATCCCATCAATACCGCCATCACCGGATTTACCAATGCTTTTGCCCATGGTGCGGTCGCCGCCGCATAGCCATAGATAGAGAGATCGACGATCAGCTGTCAACTTTTGCGGGTTATGAGTAAAGGATCTCCAGAATTCTGCCACAAGCGCGCTTTCCAATGCGGAAAATCGCGGTCGATCCGCTCTTCTGGGTTTGTTCGGGCGCTGATGCGGTCGATTGTCCCGATGGTGTTTCGCCGGCTATTTCTTCAAACAGCGCCCCCTCTTCACTACCATTGGCGGCGGTAATGTCACGCAGCATCCGCACGTCGATCTTGGTAACGCCTTTGCTCAGAGCGCGCGCCAGCTGGGTAATTTGATGCCGATTGCGCGCGGGGAGGGCAGCAGCCCTGCCTTGATAAATAAGTGCGCGCCCAATGTGTGGTATCGGTAAAAGTTGTCATCGTGCCACTTGGGCTTAGCACCGCTGCCTCTTCGTCAGTAACGCCCAATTCATTTTGAAAATCGGAGACATTCGGGATGTTTATTGCGCCTTTGTCGAACTGCCGAACACGGAGATATGGATTGAAAATCTGGAATTCCATAATTAAACCCCACGCCCTTTTCCCCAGCACCGCCACGCCCAGCACTTCAAGCACCTTCGCCTCGATATGCGCCGCGTCCAGCTTCGCTACTTCATACATGCGCTCGGGGCTGGCTTGGTCGATGAAGGTATCGGGCAGCACCATGGATCGGAATTTCAGGCCCGTATCGAACACGCCCTCATCCGCCAGCAATTGGGCAACGTGGCTGCCAAAACCGCCAACCGCCCCCTCTTCAACCGTGATCAGCGCATCATGGCTGCGCGCCAGCGCCAGTATCATCGCAGCGTCAAGCGGTTTAGCGAAACGCGCATCGGCAATAGTCGGGTTGATCCCGCGCGCGCGCAAGGCGTCGGCGGCCTTTTGCACCTCGGCCAGCCGCGTGCCAAAGGACAGTAGCGCCACGCCTGCACCTTGCGCAATCATCCGCCCGCGTCCAATTTCCAAGGGCACCCCGCGCGCTGGCATCTCTACCCCCACCCCTTCGCCGCGCGGATAGCGAAAGGCAATCGGCCCATCGTTATGCGCAGCTGCGGTGGCGACCATATGCACCAACTCGGCCTCATCGGCGGCGGCCATCACCACCATGCCGGGCAGGTTGGCCAAAAAGGCCACATCGAACGCGCCCGCATGGGTGGCACCATCCGCCCCCACCAGCCCCGCGCGATCAATCGCAAAGCGGACGGGCAGGCGCTGAATGGCCACGTCATGCACCACCTGATCATAGCCGCGCTGCAAGAACGTAGAGTATATTGCGCAAAACGGTTTCATCCCGCCTGCGGCCAACCCCGCCGCAAATGTGACGGCGTGCTGCTCGGCTATGCCCACATCAAACATGCGGGCGGGAAATCGGGCGGCGAATTTGTCCAGACCCGTGCCATCGGGCATCGCGGCGGTCACCGCCACAATGCGCGTGTCCGCCTCTCCCTCGGCAATCAGGCTTTGGGCGAAAACCGATGTATAACTGGGCGCGTTGCTGGGCGCTTTCACCTGCACCCCCGTCAGCACATCGAACTTGCCCGTGGCATGGCCGCGATCGCGCGCCGCCTCGGCAGGGGCGTAGCCCTTGCCCTTTTTGGTCAGCACATGGATCAGCATCGGCCCCGTGGCGCGCGCATGAACCGTGCGCAAAACGGGCAGCAGCGCATCCAGATCATGGCCATCAATCGGGCCAACATAGGAAAAGCCAAGGCTTTCAAACAGCGTGCCGCCCACCGCCATGCCCTTTAGCATATCTTTGGCGCGTTTCGCCCCTTCTTGCAGCGGCTCGGGCAGCAAAGAGACAAATCCCTTGGCCGCCGCTTTCAAATCCTGCAAAGGCGGCTCTGCATAGAGGCGCGACAGATACGCCGACAGCGCGCCCACGGGCGGGGCAATGGACATCTCGTTATCGTTCAGCACCACGAACATTCGCCGCCCCAAATGGCCCGCGTTGTTCATCGCCTCAAAGGCCATGCCCGCCGACATCGACCCATCGCCAATAACGGCCACCGCATCACCGCTATCGCCGCCCAATTCCGCCGCCATGGTGAACCCCAGCGCCGCCGAAATAGAGGTGCTGGAATGGGCCGCACCAAACGGGTCAAACGCGCTTTCACTGCGCTTGGTAAACCCCGAAAGCCCGCCTTCGCTGCGCAGAGTGCGGATCTGCGCGCGCCGCCCTGTGATGATCTTATGCGGATAGCATTGGTGGCCCACGTCCCAAATAATCTTGTCGCGCGGCGCGTTGAACACGGCGTGCAGCGCAACGGTGAGTTCGACCACGCCCAGCCCTGCGCCCAAATGCCCGCCTGTCACCGACACCGCCGAAATCGTCTCGGCCCGCAGCTCTCCCGCCAACTGGTGCAGCTCGCTGTCGGTCATTGCGTGCAAATCCGACGGCAGGAAAACGCGGTCAAGGATAGGGGTAATTGGGCGCTCGGTCATGGCATTCTCTTAGCTGTGCCGCGTCACAGTAAAGCGCGCGGCCTCAATTAGCAAATCCGCCGCCGCGCCATAGGGCGCCAGCGCAGCGCTGGCCGCGTCCACCAAATCCTGCGCCTGCGCGCGCGCTGCGCCAAGCCCCAATAGCGAGACAAAGGTGGCCTTGCCCGCGCTGGCATCTTTGCCCAGCCGCTTGCCCGTCTGCGCCTCATCGCCCGCCACATCCAAAATGTCATCGGCAATTTGAAACGCCAGCCCAAGCGCGCGGGCATAGGCGCGCAGCGGGGCCAAATCCGCCCCCGCCATCCGCGCCCCCGCCATGGCCGACCATTCGATCAACGCCCCCGTTTTTCCCGCCTGCAACGCCGTGATCTGTTCCAGTGTCAAAGGCGCGGGCGCAGTTTCGGCAGCAATATCCTGCGCTTGGCCCAAAACCATCCCCTCGCCCCCCGCTGCCTGCGCCATGCTGCGGCACAGATCCAGCCGCACCTCGGCGCTGCCAATCGCTGCGTCGCACAGCAATTCAAAGGCCAGCGTTTGCAGCGCATCCCCCGCCAGTATCGCCGTAGCCTCATCCCATTTCACATGCACGGTGGGCAGGCCGCGCCGCAAATCGTCGTTGTCCATGGCAGGCAAATCATCATGGATCAGCGAATAGGCATGCATCGCCTCGATCGCGGCTGCGGCTGGCAAGGCCGCGCTTTCGGCCACCCCCAGCATCCGCGCCGATTGCAGCACCAAAAACCCGCGCAGCCGCTTGCCGCCCGCCGCCCCATAACGCATGGCGCTGTGCAGCGGCAAATCGCCCTTAGCGGCGAGGTAATCGTCCAAATACTGCCCGATCAGTGCCCCGTCGCGGGCCAGCTGCGCCTGAAAAATCACAGCCCCTCCACAGGGCTGGCCGATAGCGCCCGCCCCTCGGCGGCGCGGATCAGTTCCACCTTTTCCTCGGCGTCCTTCAGTTTCGCTGCGCAATGCGCCTTTAGCGCCGCACCGCGATCATATAGCGCAAGGCTTTGCTCCAGCGCGACATCGCCGCGCTCCAACTGGCCCACGACCTCCTCCAGCGCCTTCATCGCGTCTTCAAAGCTCATCGCGGAAATGTCGTCACTCATCGCGGCCTCCTGCCATTGCACCCAAATGCGCCGCCACGGATGCCGCCAGCGCATCCAAATCATAGCCGCCTTCCAAACAAGATACCACCCGCCCCTCGCAGCAGGCATCGGCAATCGCGCAAAGGTGCTGCGTGATCCAAGCGTAATCTTCGCTCTGCCAGCCAAGACCGCCCAAAGGATCGTCTGCATGGGCATCAAACCCCGCCGAGATCAGGACCAATTGCGGCGCAAATTGCCGCAGGCTGGGGAAAACCATAGTCTCATAGGCCCTGCGCATCGCCGCGCCACCGCCCCCCTCGCGCAGGGGAATGTTGAAAATCTGCCCATGCGCGCCCACGTCCGCCGCCGCCCCCGTTCCAGGATAAAGCGGCGATTGATGGGACGAGAAAAAGCGCACCCGCGCCTCATCCCACAAAACATCCTGCGTGCCATTGCCGTGATGCACATCGAAATCCACAATCGCCACGCGCGACAGATCATGCACAGCCAAGGCATGCAGCGCCGCAATCGCCACGGTCGAGAACAGGCAAAACCCCATCGCGCGATCGCGCTCTGCATGATGGCCGGGCGGGCGGGCAATGACAAAGGCGCGCTTATCTTCGCCGCCTAAAACCGCGTCAACCGCCGCGCAGGCCCCGCCCACAGCCCGCAGCGCTGCCTCAAGCGATCCTGTCGACATAAACGTATCCCCATCCATCTGCGCCCAGCCCTGCCTTGGCGCCGCAGCCTGCACACGCGCCAAATGCGCCGCCGAATGCGCCCGCAAAATCGCAGCCTCCTCGCCCAAGGGGCAATCGCGCCATTTGGCCGCCAACGCCCGCGCCCCGCGCAAAACCGCCTCTACCCGCGCCGCTCGTTCAGGGTGGCCGTCGGGCGTGACATGCTGCGCACTCGCCCCAGTGTGAAAAATCAACATCGCTTCTTTTCTTCTCAAATATCCACAGGGGGTGAGACGCGCGGCGAGGGGGGCGTGCCCCCCTTCCCTACACGGGTGGGGGATGCGCCCAGAACAGACGCGAGGAGGGCGGAAGACGAACAAGGTAAGTGCCGCAGGTCTTCACGTATGCGAACCTCGGGATGATCTGCTTTTCACAGTAGCAGAGGCGATGGCGCGACACTGTTCCCCCCCTCAATCAGGTTGCAGCATATACCCCTCGCCGCGCACCGTCTGCAAATAGCGCGGCTGCTTGGGATCGGACTCGATCTTGCGGCGCAGGCGGGTGATCTGGACATCCACGGCCCGCTCGCCCCCGCCTTCTCCAGCCTCGCCGCCCATACTGCCCGCCAGCTTTTCGCGCGAAATGGCCGTATTGGGCGCGGCAGAGAATATCCGCATCAAAGCCCCTTCGGTCGCGGTCAGCCGCACCAAGTCCGCCCCCCGCCACATCTCGCCGCGATCCATATCATAGCGCACGTCGCCCATGTGCAGCACCTTGGGCGCGGATTTTTCCAGCGGCATGGGCGTGCGGCGCAAAATGGCTGCAATGCGCAGCACCAATTCCTTTGGCTCAAAGGGTTTGACAAGGTAATCATCCGCCCCCGCTTCGAACCCCTCGATACGGTGCATCGTCTCGCCCTTGGCGGTCA
The DNA here is from genome assembly GCA_034519315.1 of Cypionkella sp. Lineage (GTDB taxonomy): Bacteria > Pseudomonadota > Alphaproteobacteria > Rhodobacterales > Rhodobacteraceae > Cypionkella. The sequence goes on from JAXHON010000001.1 coordinate 17,510, forward strand.
GCAGCAGAATCGGCATCGCACTGGTCTTGCGCAGATCGCGCGTCAGCGCCACGCCATCCTCGCCTGGCATCATCACATCCAGTATTGCCATGTCAAATTCCAGCCCCGTCAGCAGGCGGCGCGCTTGGGCCCCGTCGCGCGCCACGGTCACCAAAAACCCCGCGCGGATCAGGAATTTTTGCAACAGGCTGCGGATACGCTCATCATCATCTACAACCAACAAATGGGCGGCGGGCTCGTTCATGCGCTGCCCTCCTTCAGCGCCTGATATTGGCGGCGCTGCGTCTCGTCCATCATCGCCTCTAACACAGTGCGAAAGCCTGCCACCGCCACAGGGCCAGCGGCGCGGTAGGCGCTGCGCATCCGCGCGCGCTGCGCGTCCGACAGGCTACGTTCCAGCGCCGCACCTTTTTCGGTCAGATACAAATGCCGCTCGCGCCGATCGCGGCGCCCCACCCGCGCCTCGACCAGCCCATCTTCAAACAGACTGCGCAGCACGCGGTTCAGCGATTGCTTGGTCACGCCCAAAATGTCCAAAAGATTGCCCACCGTCGTGCCCGGCGCGCGGTGAATAAAATGCACCGCGCGGTGATGCGCGCGCCCATAATCCAGACCTACCAAGATGCGGTCAGGGTCACAGGTAAACCCGCGATAGGCAAAAAACATCGCCTCAATCCCTTTGCGCAGGTTCTCATCTGTCAGGAACAGCAGGCCATCATCGCCCGATTTTACATCCACCATCGCGCACCCCCTTTGCCAAAGTTTATGTCAGCCTTGTTGACATTCCAAGAGGTAACTGTTACCGAATCATCGTTTTAGCGCAAGATTATGTCCGAAACGGGCCTATCGCGCGCAACATTCGCAAATCAGGAGGGCGCGATGGCAGGCTATGACGATCGGGACGGGTTCATCTGGATGGATGGAAAACTTGTAGATTGGCGCAGTGCCAATGTCCATATTTTGACCCACGCCCTGCATTACGCCTCCTCGGTGTTCGAAGGCGAGCGCTGCTATAATGGCAAAATTTTCAAATCGGCCGAACACTCGCAGCGCCTGCGCACCTCGGCCGAACTGCTCGATATGCCCCTGCCCTATTCAGTGGAAGAGATTGAGGCCGCAAAAGAGGCCACGCTTGCGGCCAACAATCTGAAAGACGGCTATGTGCGCGCCCTTGCATGGCGCGGCGCGGGCGATGATATGGGTGTCGCCCTCCCAAGAACAACCCGATCCGCATGGCGGTGGCCGTTTGGTCATGGGGCAACTACTACGGCGATGCCAAAACGCGCGGTGCCAAGCTGGACATCGCCAAATGGAAACGCCCCAGCCCCGAAACCATCCCCCACGCGGCCAAGGCGGCGGGCCTTTATATGATCTGCACCATGTCCAAACACGCAGCCGAGGCCAAGGGCTGCTCGGATGCGATGATGTTCGACTATCGCGGCTATGTCGCCGAAGCCACGGGCGCGAACATCTTTTTTGTCAAAGATGGTCAGGTGCATACCCCCCTGCCCGATGCTTTCCTAAACGGCATCACCCGCCAAACCGTGATCGGGATGCTGCGCGAAAAAGGCATCACCGTGATTGAGCGTCACATTATGCCCGCCGAGCTGGAAGGGTTTGAACAATGCTGGCTGACGGGCACCGCCGCAGAAATCACCCCCGTGGGGCAAATTGGCGACTATAACTTTGAAGTGGGCGCGTTGACGCAGCAAGTGGCGTCCGATTACGAAAAATTGGTGCGCGCTTAAACCGCGCGCCCGTTTCTCTTTTTCCAAAATATCCCAGGGGGGAGGCCGCTAAAGCTGTGCTTTAGCGGCAGGGGCTGGCCCCCCGCTCTTTCGCGCCGCGCAGGGAATGACGCCTATTTCGCCGCCATGGCCTTTTTGCGCGGGGCGGATTGCATCTGATCGGTGCGCGCCAGTTTTCGCCCCATGTTCAAAAGCCGCGCCTCGTGGGCGCGCAGCGATCTGCGGGCGCTAGGGCCGTAGGCGGCAAAACCGTTTGCCGCCAACTGAGGAAACAGCGCGATGATCTCATCGCAGGCCGCTTGACCCAGCGCGTCAAACCCTTCCTCGCCGGGGTGGAAACTCTCTGCGCCAGCGCCTTCGGCAAACACCACCTCATGAGCGTCAAACATGATGTGAAAATAGCTGACAACTTCCATAGGCACGGGCCTGATCGTGCCCCCGTTTACCAGCATCTTCGCCGCCGCCAGCACCTCGTCCTCGCCAAACATCAACTCTACTTGCCAACCCGACAGCAGCAAACGGTGCAAGGGCGAGACCATAATATCGCGCCGATTGCCCAATGTGCCCGCAGAAATCAAAATTGGTGCCAGATCGCCGCGCCCGTCCACCGCCATGCTGCCGATCCAGCGAATAGGTTGCAGCCCGTGATCGGCGGTTTGCACCAAATCGCCAACTTGCAGTTTTTCAATCGGGCGCTGGCCCTTGGCGGTGGCGATCCGCGTGCCCTCTGCAAAGCAAACGGCGGTGTTTTCCACGTTCAGCAAATTGCCCGCAACGGCCGATCCGCCGTTCAGAATGCGCAGTCCGTCTGCCGATTGTAAAATACCATCCGCCTGATCGCCGCGCAACCATTTCAGCGCGTTGTCATACTGATTGCCAGGGTTCGCCGCATTCCAAGCCGCCAGAGTAGTTGCGTTATAAAAGGCCGACAGATCGACAAAGTCGTTGTCGGTATTCACCCCCGTGGCCGTCGGAGTCACCCCCGTGGTCGCATCGAAATCGGTGATCGTATCGGCGCCTTGGGCCACAAACAGATCAGGGCCAGTGCCGCCGATCATGTAATCATTGCCCGCCCCGCCTATCAGCGTGTCGCGCCCCTGACCGCCCAGCAGCGTGTCATTGCCGCTGCCGCCCTCTAGATAGTCATTCGACCCATCATCAGACCCGACAGGCGGCGTTAGCGTGCGATTGGCAGGCGTTGTAATTGCTGTGACGTCGAAACCAGCGATATAGTCGTTGCCCGCGCCGCCATATACCGTGTCCGCGCCGTTATGGCCCTCGATCGCGTCGTTCCCGTCGTCGCCATAGATCGTGTCATTGCCAGCGTCGCCAGATACGACGTCATCGCCCGCACCACCATAGTGCAAGTCGTCACCCGTATCTCCGGCTTGCCAAATGTCGTTTCCCGCGCCGCCATAAACGGTGTCATTTCCAGCGCCACCATCCAGATTGTCGTTGCCAGCACCTGCATAAATAAGATCGTCGCCGGCATCGCCGTCGATCGTGTCATTGCCCGCATATTCGCCCACACCGATAAAGGTGGTGTTGTTCGACAGGCTTTCCCACGTCCCGCCTGGCGGTAGAACATCGGCGGTCAGCGTATTTGCGCCCTGATTTTCCCAAAAGCGCACTTCAATCGTGTAGGTCTGCCCCGCCGCAAGGGTAACGCTGCCTTGGCGCGATGTGGTGCCTTGGAGAAAGTCGTTGTTCATATAGTTCAGGCCGTTTTGGCCTGTCGACTGGTTCGACCATGTCAGCAAATTGCCCGCAGCATCGCGCAACTGAACGGTCGAGCCGTCATCGGATGCGGTGCGGAAAAAATAGGTGCCTGCCGTCGTGGCGGTAAAGCTGGTGGTGTAAATGATCCCGAAATCTTCGGGGTTGCCCGTGGTGCCGCGCGCGGTATTCGCGTGGCCTCCAACATCAAAACCGCTGGCAATGCCCGAGCCGCGCAAAGTGCCACTTTGGATATTGAACGCTTGCCCGTTAGAGTTGGTAAAATTGCGATCGTAAACCGAATAGGCCCAAGTGCCCGCCTGATCGCTATCGCCATAGATCGTGTCATTTCCAGCGCCGCCAGAAATCGTATCATTGCCAGCGCCCGTGGCAATCGTATCGTTGCCAGCATTGCCCAGCGCGCTGTCGTTGCCCGCAAGCCCAAGGATATTGTCCCCCGACGCGGTGCCATTCAGTGTATCGTTTGATCCAGTGCCAGCAATATTGGCCATCTCACACGCTCCTTGCATGTGACGGCGCAACGGCGCGGGATGCCCACGCGAAGTCTGTCGAAACATGCCTGTATGGCCTATTGTGGCCGCTGCTCAAAATTTGGCGCCCTCTGCCCAAGGCAGGTTTGCTCTTACCCAACACTATAGACTGAATTTTTCGAAAATTTGACTGTTTTTGTTCGGGCTTTGGCAACAACGAACGAAAAACTTGCCCATTGGCCCCAAGTTGCGACCAATCGGCAACGCATTATGGCAAGAATGGGGCAGATTTAGGCGTTTAGCTGCGCCATGGCCCAAATTGCAGCGTCAGCCACCGTCTCATCTATGTCTGATTGCAGGGCTTGCGCGGCGGGCAGCAGGGCGGGATTGGCGGAATTTCCAATCGCGTAAAGCACATTGCGCACGAACCTTCCCCGCCCAATGCGCTTGATCGGGCTGCCAGCAAAGCGCGCGCGAAAGGAGGCGTCGTCAAGGCCCGCCAACTGCGCCAAATCGGTGCCACCGATGCGCGGTGTATAGCCAATATCCCGTGCGGTTTGGGCAAATTTGTTCCAAGGACAAGCAGCCAGACAATCATCGCAGCCGTAAATGCGGTTGCCCAGCAGGGGGCGCAACGCGGGGTCAACGGGGCCGCGATGTTCAATCGTCAAATAGGAAATGCAGCGCCGCGCATCCAGTTGATAAGGCGCGGGAAATGCCTGTGTCGGGCAGATGTCCAAACAGGCGGTGCAGCTGCCGCAATGGCTGACCTCGGGCGCGTCTTTGGGCAGATCAAGGGTGGTGAAAATCGCGCCCAGAAACACCCAATTGCCCAAATCGCGGGCCAAAAGGTTGGTGTGCTTGCCCTGCCACCCCAGCCCCGCCGCCTGCGCCAGCGGCTTTTCCATCACGGGGGCGGTATCGACGAACACCTTGATCTCGGCGTCCTTACCCTCGGGCTGATCCAGCAGCCAGCGGCCCAGCGCCTTTAGCCGCCGCTTGACCAAATCATGATAATCGCGCCCCTGCGCATAGACCGAAATCGCCCCTTCGCTGCGCCGCTTTAGCGCCTCTAATGGGTTGTGATCGGGCGCATAGTTTTCCGCCAGCATGATCACAGACTGCGCTGCGGGCCACAGGGCGGCAGGGTTTTCGCGCCACGCGACGCGGTCTGCCATCCACGCCATTTGCCCGTGATGGCCCTGCGCCAAAAACGCCTGCAATCGCGGCGGCGCATCAGCAATCGCACCCGGCGCGCAAATCCCCATTTTGGCAAAGCCTACTGCCTGCGCCTGCGCCTGCAAGCGCGCGCGAAGTTGGGTGTCAAAAGTCAAGGTCGGCATAGCTGGCACTGGGTTCAAACCCCAGCAGCCGATCTGTCAACAGCGTGCGAAACGCGGGGCGCGATTTGACCTTGGCATACCAGTCTTTGACGCTTGGGTATTTCTCCCATGAAATGTCGCCCATAAAATCCAGCGAGGATAAATGCGCCGCTGCCGTGAAATCGGCCAGCGTCATCGCATCCCCCGCCAGCCAGCGGCGGTGATCCAGCAGCCAGCCCAAATATTCCATATGGTATTTCAGCGCATTGGCCCCCGCCTTGACGGCGCGGCTGTCGGGCGTGCCTTGACCTGCCAGTTTCTTTGTGACCTTTTCATTCAGCAGGCGCGCGGTGACCTCGCTGTTGAACTTGTCATCAAACCACGCGCACAGGCGCCGCACCTCGAACTTGGCCTTAGGCTCGCGCGGCATAAGGGGCGGGTTTGGCACGGTTTCTTCGATATATTCGCAAATCGCTTGGCTTTCCGACAGGGTCAGCCCATCCATCCGCAAAACGGGCACTTTTCCCGCAGGGTTGCGCCGCATGAATTCGGGGGACTGCTCCCAATAGCGTTCTTCCACCAGCTCGACCTCTAGCTTTTTCTCGGCCAGCGTCAGGCGCACCTTGCGGCAAAACGGGGACAGGGGCGCGTGGTAAAGGCGGATCATAGAATACTCGGTGCAAGGTAGGCTGGCGCAGCTTTGACGCGAAACGCTGCCAATTTCAACTGCCTATCAGTATTGAAAACAGCGCGCGCGCCCATCGGCGGCGATGGTTTGGGCCCCCGACAGGATCGAGGCTGTGCGCCGCCGCATGAACCCCGATTTGCCATTGGGGTCGCGCCCCTTAGGGTCGGGCAAAACGGCGGCCAAACGGGCGGCTTGGGTCGCAGTCAAATCCGCTGCATCGACACCAAAGAAATGCTGCGCCGCCGCCTGCACGCCGAAAATCCCCGTGCCAAATTCGGCAATGTTCATATAGACTTCCAGTATCCGCTGCTTGGACCAGACAAATTCCACTGCGGGCGTCAGCACGGCCTCTAGCGCCTTGCGGATATAGCTGCGCCCATGCCACAGAAAGACGTTCTTGACCGTTTGCTGCGTCAGCGTCGAGGCCCCCCGCATCGACCCCTCGCTGACCGCATCGCGAATGGCCGCCACGTCAAAGCCCCAGTGATTGCAAAAATTGGCATCTTCCGCCGCGACAATCGCCCGCGCCATTTCGGGGGCGATGTCGTCCCAGCCTGTCCAATCCTTGGATATGCCCCCCTGCCGCCACGCCTCTTGCACCTGATAGATGTTGATCAAGGGGGGCGCGAAACTGAACAGCAGGATCAACGCGGCAAAAACCCCCGCCACGGCAACCACGCCCTTGATCGCCCCACGCCTGATGCGCGCGAAGAGGCCCGCCTTAGGCGGCGCGTCGATAGGCGCTGATCGGGATGATTTGCGCGGTTGTTTGGGTGTGCTTGCCATCGCGCGCCATTTTGCCCATTGGCGGGCAGGCGTCAAGCTGGATAGGCGGTGCGGCCAGCATCATCGCCTCATGCGCGCGCAGCATCCGCCGCGCAAGTGGCCATGCCTGCGCGGGATCGGCCAATGCGGGGTAAATCGCCAAAACTTCGTCTCTAATACGGGGATTTTCGGCCATAATCGTATCGCCGGGATAAAAACTCTCGCTGGCCGCGCCATGGGCATAGACCACTTCGTGCCGATCCAGCATCAGATGCATATACTGCGCCTTTGCCCGCGGCACGGGGCGGATGGTGGTGTTGTTCACCAAATGCTTGGCATGCACAAAGACCTCCTCGACGCCGAAATAATACTGGGCGCGCCAGTCTGAAATCAGAATGCGATGCAAGGGGGATACGATCAGCGGGCGGTCATTGCCAATGCTGCCCATCTCAAACCTGATGGGGGCATGTTCACCCATCGCGTCCACGTCGCTGCGCCCCAGCCAGACAATCTTGCGCGGGCCATGATCGCGGGTCAAAACCAAATCCCCGGCCTTTAGACTGTCAATCCTGCGCGGCCCATCAGGGGTTTCGATCAAGGTGCTGCGCACAAAGCACGCAGGGCCAAGGCTGCTCACTGCGGTTTGCGTGCTGGATGTCACATAGGTTGAACTGACAAAAGTTGCCGTTGTCAGCACCGTGCCATCGGTGGGGGTAAAGACCGCCACTCCGCCCGAGCGGTAAAACGTAACCCCCGTGATCGTGCGCGTCACACCGCCCATCACAACGCGAACCGTATCATTTTGCCAAACGGCAGTCACGACCAAACCGCCAACAGTATCACCGTTGCCAGCGCGAATAACGCCATTGTTATTCACGTCGTTCAATTCCAACCGAACCATGTTCAGAACAGTTCCGACAGGGGGGCGGTTGGCAGGGTCGATTAAGAAAAACTGATCGGTATAAATGGGCATCTTGTGTCGCGCCCTTATTCTTTTGGTTATGTTATCTGCTCATTGTTTCCAATTTGACTGTGCTTTGTGGCGAAACCGCCGCGAAATTGTGTCGAAATAAAGACAAACGCGGCAGAGATGCCTCTGCCGCGTTTGTTGTTTCTACATGGGTATCAATGCTATTCGGCAGGCACTTTCAAAACCTGATCCGACAGCGGATGCGCCAAATGGGGCAACATCTCGGTTGGGCAGATTTGCAGGAAATTGCCCTTTTCCGCCTGCCAATTGGCCAAAATACGCTTGGCAATCGGGCTGTCTGTTTCGGCTGCGTGGCGGGTGATCAGCCCGTGCAGCTGCGCCTCCCAATGGGGATGGGCCACCGCGCAGGTCAGGATGGTTTCACTGTTCATGAAATCACCCGCCGTGCCCGAAGGGTCATAGACATATGCCATGCCCCCCGTCATCCCAGCGCCAAAGTTTGCGCCGACACGGCCCAAAACCACTGCCACGCCGCCCGGTCATATATTCGCAGCCGTTCGACCCGCAGCCCTCGACCACGACAGATGCCCCCGAATTGCGCACGGCGAACCTTTCGCCCGCGCGGCCAGAGGCGAACAGATACCCCGCCGTGGCCCCGTAAAGCACGGTGTTGCCGATGATGGTGTTATCGCAGGCCACCAAGGGCGAGTTCATCTTTGGCCGCACCACAATAGTCGCGCCAGACAGGCCCTTGCCCACATAGTCATTGGCGTCGCCCATCACTTCGATCTTTAACCCGTTCACCGCAAAGGCGCCCAAAGACTGCCCGCAAGAGCCCGACAATTTCACCGTCAAATGATCGGGTTGCAGCGAATTGCGCATCCCGAATTTCTTGACGATATGACTGGATGCGCGCGTGCCAATCGTGCGCAACGTGTTGCGCACCGCATAGGACAGCTGCATCTTTTCGCCATCCTCAAAGAACCGCGCGCCGTCTTTGACAATTTCCGCGTCCAGCGTGTCGGGCACGAAATTGCGCGGCTTGGATCGGTCATAGGTGATCGCGCGCGACCCATCCACTGTGATCAGCAGCGGGTTCAAATCCAGATCGTCCAAATGCGCCGATCCGCGCGAGACTTGGGACAAAAGATCAGCGCGGCCAATCACTTCGTCCAAAGACCGTGCGCCGATTTGCGCCAATATCTCGCGCACCTCTTGGGCGTAAAAGGTGATCAAGTTTACCACCTTATCCGCCGTGCCCGTGAATTTGGCGCGCAAGGCTTCGTTCTGGGTGCAAACGCCCACGGGGCAAGTGTTTGATTGGCATTGACGCACCATGATGCAGCCCATGGCGATCAGCGCGGCGGTGCCAATGCCAAACTCCTCGGCCCCCATCATCGCGGCCATCACCACATCGCGCCCCGTGCGAAGTCCGCCATCGGTGCGCAGGGTCACCCGCTCGCGCAGGTTGTTCATCGCCAGCACCTGATGCGCCTCGGTCAGGCCCATTTCCCACGGCAGACCTGCGTATTTGATCGAGGTGCCGGGGCTGGCCCCCGTGCCGCCGTTATGGCCCGAGATCAGAATAATATCCGCCTTGGCCTTGGCCACGCCAGCCGCAATCGTGCCCACCCCTGACGAGGACACCAATTTCACCGTCACCTTGGCGCGCGGGTTGATCTGCTTTAGGTCATAAATCAGCTGCGCAAGGTCTTCGATGGAGTAGATGTCATGGTGCGGCGGCGGGCTGATCAGCGTCACCCCTGGCGTTGAATGGCGCAGGCGCGCAATCAGCGCCGTCACCTTCATGCCGGGCAACTGCCCGCCCTCGCCTGGCTTGGCACCTTGAGCGACCTTGATCTCCAGCTCTTCGCAGGCGTTCAGATATTCCGCCGTCACGCCAAAGCGCCCCGATGCCACCTGCTTGATTTTGGCCGATGGATTGTCACCATTGGCTTCGGGCAGGAAGTGGGCTGGGTCTTCGCCGCCCTCGCCGCTGTCCGACTTGGCGCCAATGCGGTTCATCGCCACATTCAGCGTCTTATGCGCTTCTGGCCCCAGCGCGCCAAGGCTCATGCCTGGGGTCACAAACCGTTTGCGGATGGATGTGATGCTTTCCACTTCCTCAATCGGCACGGGTTTGCCCAGCGGTTTGATATCCAACAAATCGCGGATGTGGATAGGCGGGTTGGCCCGCATCGCCGCGCTGTATTGTTTCCACAGATCGTAGCTGGCACGGTCGCAGGCCGATTGCAGAATATGCATCGTCTGCGCCTCCCATGCGTGCTTTTCGCCCGACCGCCGCGCCTTGTAAAAGCCGCCGATGGGCAACACCTCGGCCCCGCCCTGCCAGCCCTTTGCATGCACTTCCTCGGCCTTCATCTGAAGACCCTGCAAACCAATGCCCGAAATGCGGCTTTGCATGCCGGGGAAATATTCGGCCACCATCGCGCGCGAAAGGCCCACCGCCTCGAAATTCAAACCACCGCGATAGGACGAGATCACCGAAATGCCCATTTTGGACATGATCTTCAAAAGCCCCGCATCCACCGCCGCCGCATAGCGCCGCATGGCATCGACAAGGCTGCCATCCAGCAGCCCGCGCGCAATGCGATCTGCAATGCTGTCTTGCGCCAGATAGGCGTTGACCGTTGTGGCCCCGCTGCCGATCAGCACCGCGAAATAATGCGGGTCGATACATTCGGCGCTGCGCACGTTCACCGAACAAAATGTGCGCAGCCCCTTGCGCGTCAGCCAGCTGTGCACCGCCGATGTCGCCAAGATCATCGGCATCGCCACGCGGGTATCGGATTGGTGTTGATCCGACAGCACCAGCTGCCCCGCGCCCGAGCGCACGGCATCCTCTGCCTCGGCGCGGATACGCTCTAACCCTTGGCGCAGCGCATCTGGCCCCGCCCCCGCAGGGAAAGTGCAATCAATATGCGCCACTTGATCGCCAAAGCGCCCCACCAACACGTCAAATTCCGAATTGGCCAAGAACGGGCTTTCCAGCACCAAAATTTCCGACTGCGCGTTGGTTTCATCCAGCACATTGCGCAGATTGCCAAAGCGGGTCTTCAGGCTCATCACCCGCCCTTCGCGTAAGCTGTCAATCGGCGGGTTGGTGACTTGGCTAAAGTTCTGGCGAAAGAAATGCGACAGCGGGCGGTAGACCGATGACAGCACCGCCGCAGGCGTGTCATCGCCCATCGAGGCGATCATTTCCTTGCCGTCTTCGGCCATTGGGGCCAAGACCTGTTCCAATTCCTCAACCGTGAATCCCGCCGCGATCTGGCGGCGGCGCAGATCAGCACCTGTGAACATCGGCTCTTCTGGCACGTCTTTCAGCAGCGCGCCCAGATCCACGATCTTTTCAATCCATGTCCCATATGGCTGGGCAGCGGCCAGTTTGTCTTTCAACTCGACATCGTGATAAAGCCGCCCCTCGGCCATATCGACGGCAATCATCTGCCCCGGCCCCAGCGCGCCCTTTTCGCGGATGGTCGCCTCGTCCACGGGCACCATCCCCGCCTCGGATCCTGCAATCAGCATCCCGTCCCCCGTGACGACATAGCGCATGGGGCGCAGGCCGTTGCGATCCAGCCCGCCGCAGACCCACTGCCCATCGGTCATCGCCAGCGCGGCAGGCCCGTCCCACGGCTCGATCACCGAATTGCAATAGGCATACATATCCGCCCAAGCGGGTTTCATATCGGTGGTCGCCTTGCTCCACGCCTCTGGCACCAGCATCGTCTTGGCAAGCGGCGCATTGCGGCCCGACCGCACCAGCACCTCGAACACCGCATCCAACGCGCCGCTGTCTGACGTGCCTGCGGGGATGATCGGTTTGATATCTTCGGCGGCATCGCCAAAATTGTTGGACGCCATACGAATCTCGTGGCTTTTCATCCAGTTAACGTTGCCCTTTAGCGTGTTGATCTCGCCGTTATGCGCGAGCATGCGAAACGGCTGGGCCAGCCACCACTGCGGGAAAGTGTTGGTGGAGTAGCGTTGGTGATAAATCGCAAAGGCGCTTTCGAACCGATCATCCATCAGGTCGGGGTAGAAAACCGCCACCTGTTCGGCCAGCATCATGCCCTTGTAGATGATGCTGCGGCACGACAGGCTGCAAATATACATACCCTGAATCTGCGCCGCCAGCGCCGCCTTTTCGATACGGCGGCGGATGATGTACAACTCGCGCTCGAACTGTTCTTGGTCAAAATCCTTGTCGCAGCGGATCAAAATCTGTTCAATCTCTGGCCGCGTTGCATTGGCCTTGTCGCCCAGAACCGACACATCCACAGGCACATGCCGCCAGCCATAGATGTAATGCCCCATGCGCAAAACCTCGGCCTCGACAATGGTGCGGCAGCGTTCTTGCGCGGCAAAATCTGTGCGCGGCAGGAACACTTGGCCCACGGCGATCAGCTTGGCCTTATCCGCCTCATGCCCCGTGCGGGTGACTTGGTCATAGAAAAACGGCACGGGTATTTGCACGTGAATGCCCGCCCCATCGCCCGTTTTGCCATCGGCGTCCACCGCGCCGCGATGCCAGATCGCCTTTAGCGCGTTGATGCCGTTTTCCACGACTTTGCGCGAAGGTTTTCCCGAAATAGCCACCACCAGCCCCACGCCGCAAGACGAATGTTCGTCCTCGCTTTTATACAGGCTGTTGGCGTCCATATAGGCGCGCTTGGCTTCTTCGTTGGCTACCCATGCGTCATCATATTGCTGCATTTTGGCGTCTTTCATTGTGTTTCGTTTGGCCCAAGGGCGGAAAAAAGGCAGTGCATTAGCCCCGTGGCAAAAGGTTGGCGTCACCGCGCAAGGACAGCACTGCATCGCAGTCGAAAATCGGCTGCGTCGCGCCAAAGCCCTTGTCGCCGTCAAAATCAAAGCTCATCGGGCTGCCTTCCAGCGGCAGCCATTGCCTCGCCCGACCAAACTTCGGACGTGCCCGAGAAAAAGCGTGCGAAAATCGGCGCTGACAAACTCGCGCCCCCGCGCTTGGCGCAAAACGGTGCCATCGGGGGCGGTTTCGGTCATTTCATATTCGGTGCGTTTCAGGGTGATGCCGTCAACCACCACGTCGCCGCCCGACAGTCGGTCAAATCCGCGCACGGTCGATGTCTCGCCATTGTCTTTCGACAGACCAAAGGCAAAGCTGTCATATCCCGTATCCAGCAGCGCGCTGAAATTGGCGGGATCGCTGGGGTTTGGGTCTAGGGTTTGCTTGACAGGCGGGTTGATTTCATAGCTTTCGATCCATTGCGTTTCAAAGTCGATCTTGGACTGAAAATAAATGCCTTCCTGATCAAAATCGGCGCGCCATTGCTCGCCCGTCGCATCGCCCTCGCAGATGTAATGGTTCGACACATTGCAGCCGCGCGACTGCACCGTCATCTTCAAGGTGCAACCTTCGGGCGGGGTAAAGCTGCCCGCAAAGGCGGGGGCGGCAAACAGGAATGGGACGGCAAGCAAGGCTTTCATTCTGTCACTCCGTAGTAGGTCAGCAGCTTTGACCCGTTAAGTTTTCAGCGCGCGCTGCCTGTCCCGACGGATGCCATACGCAAGGCATACGCGAACCATACGACTATTCGGCGGCCACAGCGGCAGGTTTGGCCAGATAGTCCAGCATCGCATCCGCCGCCTCGCGCCCATCGCGGATGGCCCAAACCACTAGGCTGGCCCCCCGCACAATATCGCCCGCTGCAAAAACGCCGTCCAAATTGGTGGCATGGCTGCGAAAATCGGCCTTGATAGTGCCCCAGCGCGTCGTGCCCAGATCACATGCCAGCATCGACTGCATGTCTTCGGGTTCAAACCCCAGCGCCCCAATCACCAGATCGGCAGGCTCGATATAATCCGCGCCCTCGATCACCTCGGGCGATTGCCGACCCGAAACATCAGGCGCGCCAAGGCGCATCTTTTGCACCTGCACGCCTGTCACCGTATCGCCGCCCGCAAACCCTTTGGGCGCGGACAGCCAAACAAATTCAACGCCTTCTTCTTCGGCGTTCTGCGTCTCGCGCTGGCTGCCCGGCATATTGGCGCGGTCGCGGCGATACAGGCACTTTACCGAAGTCGCCCCCTGGCGAATGGCCGTGCGCACGCAGTCCATCGCCGTATCACCGCCGCCGATCACCACAACCCGCTTGCCCGCCGCATTCAGCGCGCCGCTGTCATAGTCTGGAACAGCATCGCCAAAGGACTTGCGGTTGGATGCCGTCAGATAATCCAGCGCCTTGACGATCCCGCTGCCTGCCCCATCCAAATCGCGCGCCTTATAGACACCCGTGGCGATCAGCACGGCGTTATGCTTGGCCCGCAGGTCGGCATAGGAAATATCGACGCCCACATTGCAGTTGGGCACAAAGGTAACGCCGGCAGCTTCAAGCTGCTGAATGCGCTGCATCACAACGGGTTTTTCCAGCTTGAACCCCGGAATGCCATAGGTCAGCAGCCCGCCCGCGCGGTCATAGCGGTCATAGACCGTCACCTGCACGCCCGCGCGCACCAGCACATCGGCAGCCGCCAGACCCGCAGGCCCGGCGCCGATAATCCCCACGGTTTCGCTGCGTTTTGCGCGTGGACGAATCGGCTTAACCCAGCCCATTTCCCACGCCTTATCGGTCAGATACTTTTCAACCGATCCGATCGTCACCGTGCCATGGCCCGATTGTTCAATCACACAATTGCCCTCGCAAAGGCGATCTTGCGGGCAAATCCGCCCGCAAATTTCGGGGAAAGTGTTGGTGGCCTGAGACAGCTCATAGGCCTCTTCCAGCCGCCCCTCGGCAGTCAGGCGCAGCCAGTCGGGGATGTTGTTGTGCAAAGGGCAATGCGACTGGCAATAGGGCACGCCGCATTGGCTGCAACGGCTGGCCTGCTCGGCGGCCTTTTCGGCGGCGAAGCCTTGATAGATTTCGTCAAAATCCGCCGTGCGTTGACCCGCCTCGCGCTTGGTGGGCATCTCTTTGGTTAAAGAGACGAATTTCAGCATTTTCTGCACAGCCATCTTGCCAGCCCCTTTACCAGATGCATCGCTGCCGAACGTATACGAGCTGTGCAAAGAAAATAAAAGTCAGCAAGATTGACCTAAATGTAGGTTTTATGGTTCAATCGGGCAAATTACATGTTGATTTCGTGAAAAATAGGTCAACATTTGCAACCTATCCTTGGCCGACCCCTCCCAAAATGGCCAAAACCAGCACTCCCAGCATGATTCGCCACCAGCCGAACAGGGCAAATCCGTTGCGCGCCAAAAACGCCAGCACCCAACGCACCACCAAAATCGCCACGATAAAGGCCGCAGCAAAGCCGACGCCGATTTGGCCAAGATCAGTGAAATCCAATACATCGCGGTTCTTAAACAGATCATAAGCGACCGCCCCCGCCATTGTGGGCAAGGATAAAAAGAACGAAAATTCCGCCGCCGCCACCCGCGAGGCGCCCAGCATCCGCGCGCCCACAATCGTCGCGCCAGACCGCGAAACGCCCGGAACCATGGCCAAACATTGAATAAATCCAATCGAAAGTGCCATGCGAAACGGCAAGGCGCTGGCATCCTCATGGCGCGGCGGCGGGGCGATGCGATCCACAAACAGCAGCACGATCCCGCCCAAAATCAGCATCACCGCAATCAAAACAGGGCTTTCAAACAGCACAGTTTTGATGATGTCATGTGCCAAAACGCCAATCACCGCCGCAGGCAAAAACGCCAGCAACACCGAAACCGCAAAGCGCAAGGCGGCAGGGTCGCGGTGCAAATTGCCAAGAACCCACGCCAATTTGGCGAAATAGACGAACACCAGCGCAAAAACCGCGCCCAGCTGGATCACCACTTCAAAGGTTTTTCCCGTGCTGTCAAAGCCCAGAAAATGCCCCGCCAGCAGCAGATGCCCCGTTGAAGATACGGGAATAAATTCCGTCAGCCCTTCCAGAATCCCCAAAAGGGCGGCCAGAAGCAGATCCATTCCTTAGGACTTTTTCAGGTTTTTGGCGCTGTTTTTAATGGCCGCATATTGCCCCGTGGGGCGATAAGGCCACAGATATTCGGGCAGAACGTGATCCATCAAGGTGGGCGTTACGCCCAAATCGGCCAGCGTTTTCGCCTTTTTGCCAACGACATTATCGCTTCGCAGCGATGTCACCTGATCGCGGGTCAGAATGCCATTCGAAAACAGCCCCCCCGTCAAATTAGAGGCCATATCCAGCCCAAAGGCCATGATTTTGGCCACAAAGAACGGCATGTTCAAAATCAGACGGCGGCGCTGAATGACGCCCAGCATTTTACCCATCAGCTCGGCAAAACTGGCGACCTCTGGCCCGCCAAGCTCATACACACCTTTGATATTGTTCAGTATTCCGTTCACCGCCGCCTGCGCCACATCGTCCACATAGACAGGCTGGAACAGCGTATTGCCGCCGACCACGGGCAGCACGGGGGTCATTTTCGCCATATCGGCAAAGCGGTTGAAAAACGCGTCTTCGTTGCCAAAAATGACAGAAGGCCGCAAAATCAATGCCTTAGGATAGGCCGCCAGCACCGCCGCCTCGCCTGCGCCTTTGGACTTTGCGTAAAGGCTATCGCCATCCACATCCGCGCCAATGGCAGAAATATGCACCAAAGAGGTTACTTTTTCCTTGGCAGCAAGGGCTGCGATGCGGGCGGCGGCAAGGTGTTGAATTGCATCGAAATTATTTTTACCGCTGCGATCAAAGGTGCCGACACAATTGACGACCGCATCGGCGCCAGCCATGGCGGCGGCAACAGATAAGTCATTGCGAATATTGCATAAAATTGGTTCAACTTGGCCAACGGCGCCATAGGTTTTCACAAACAATGCCTCATTAGGGCGGCGCACGGCCACGCGCACGCGCCAACCCGCCTGCGCCATGCGCCGCGCGATATAGCGGCCAACAAAGCCTGACCCACCATATATTGTGACGAGCTTGCTCATACCTGTGCCCCTGCCTATTGAAATCTGGGGCATAAATAGTCCCGCTTGGCGGGCGGGGCAAGGCAAAAGGGCGTATGGCATCCGTCTGGTTTGCGTATGGCATCCGTATGGCATCCGTCCCGACAGGCAGCGCCCGCTAACTTTTCGCGCGCCTAACCACTTTCCCGTTGACGCCGCCCGCGCCCCCCGCTACATCGCCCAAACCAACCTGGCCCGGATGGCGGAATTGGTAGACGCGCTGGCTTCAGGTGCCAGTGCTCGTAAGGGCGTGGAGGTTCGAGTCCTCTTCCGGGCACCATTTCAAAAGCCGCTCCTGTTGGGGCGGCTTTTATGGTATTCGGGCCAAAAGCCCAGATCAAACACCATTGGGCGCAGTTTTTCGGTCAGGGCGGCATAGGCCGCTTTGAACGGGCCAAAATCGGTGAGTTCGGTATCGCCATACGCCTCTAGCGCGCGGCGGATTTGATACCAGCCTGCATCTGGGCGATTTAGCTGAAATTCATCGCGGATGGTTTTGGGAAACTGGGTGGCGTGGTATTTCGCCCAAATCACGCGCCCTGTGTCCAGCACCGTTTGGGCGGCGGGCGAGAATGTTAGCCCCGCCATATACCGCACCATGAAATCGCTTTCAAACCGCCCCTGCGCGCGTCTGCTTTTTTCGGTAAAGGGGATAAAGTGGTTGACCAGCGACCAATCGCGGTTGTCCCAGCGCAGACCATCCGCACCTGCGGTTAGGTTTTTGCCGTTGAACAGCATCCAAATCAGGCAATCAGATTTGAAGTCGTCGGATAGGGGCTGGCTGGGTTGTAGGAATTGGTCGTTATGATTTTGCCATGTGTACGGTTTGATTAGGCGTGCGGACGGAACCGTCGATGGCTGCTTGCCGGAGCGTTATATTCGGGGTGACGAAAAACGCGCGCCTTGCGATATTCCAAATCCAGATGAAAAAATGTGCTGTCCCTAGATTTCCTGCATGTTGCACATCATTTCCGATGCACATCATGCTTCCCTATAGCGTTATCAGCCCACCATTGACCGCGTACGTCTATTGGTGCTGGTTGGCTTACTGTGATTGCGTTCTTCAATGGCAATGCTGGTGTTTTATTCGAACTTGGCCTAACAATCCAATCTGCAAGGGGCGGCCTTGGTAGGTCGCGGTAAAAGTGTTTTTGTTCCAGCTAAGTCCACCCTGTTTATCCAGCGCTATGGTTTCTATCGCTAGTTGGTGGCTGGTTTGTCGCAAAATCCCAAATCAGAAACCCTATTGGAGAAGTTGCCTTTTAATCCATCGAAGGCGCCTTGCTGTGCACAATAAAGCCGTTCCGACATACTTTGCCGTCCAATTTTGCGCGAAATTCGTCGAAGTTTGGCGCGTTTATGTATTTTAGTGTGCTAAAAACCGCCACTTTGGCAGCGGGCAGTTCAACGCTGATGCGGTGCAAGAATTGCGCGAACAATTCGCGAGACGCATAGCCAAGATGCCCCAAGCAATACGTAACT
>JAXHON010000042.1:0-9994 GCA_034519315.1 Cypionkella sp.
AAGCTACGTATTGCCCTTGTGTAATCCTTGTCATAGGCGGCGCGGGCGGCGGTTTCCAAATCAGGGCCATAAATCCGCGTAAGGGCAGGATAGGCGGGAGCCGCGTCGGGGATATAGGGCAGATCGGGCAGGCCGTGATCCTGTGCCAGCCGCGCCAGCCCGCGCGGCAAATCATCTTCGCGCAAGATCGTATCGGGCAGACCTAGCGCGGAAAACCCCTGCAACACCGCCAATTGGCTGGCAAATTGCGTGATGACCTTTAGCCCCGTTTGCGCCGCCAGATTGCGTTTCAGAAAATTCAAAAAGATCAAAAACGCGGCGCGAAAATCGGCGTCGGATTGAAAGGGCATACCCTGCGGCGGCAAGGGCAGATAGTGGAATTTCGCCAGATAGGGGCGCAGTTCGGGCTGCAAATTGGTGGATAAAAAGGTGCAAAACATCGCATGCGCCCGCGCCAGCGGATGGCGCAGCACGGTGAAACTGCGATAGCCTGGCCGCGCCTCTTTCCATTGGCGCAGGGATTTGCGGTCAAATTTTGTGGTGACAGGCCCCAGTTGCGACAGCCAATTTTCAACCGCAACCCAAGGCGCGCCTGCCACGGGCATGAACAAAAGGCGCGGCCCGTCCAGCCCCACATAACCTGGAACACCCGCATTACGGCGCGGTTCAAAATTGGGGGTGCGGGTCAGGTTAAAGCGGTCCATCCGCGCCAGCGCATCTGCCATCGCCTCGGGGTTGGTGACCTTATCCTCGATCGCCTCGGGGTTTTGTTTTTTCAAGGTGGAATCGATGGATTTCAGCCGATCCTTCAGCCCCAGAAAGGCAGCGATGCCATTCAAGACATCCAATTCCATGATGTCTTCATAGTCTAAATAGAACGCCGTTTGCCCCGTTATTTGCAAACGGTTCAGAAGCAGCACCTGAAAATCTTGGATATTGCCAAGGTGCCTTTCAAATTCGCCCAGATTGAAATCGGGCTGCACGGTGGTGTGTTTGCGCGTGTTCATCAGCCGCCACTGATCGGTTTCACGGGCTATTTTCCAGCTGATATAGCTTTCCACGGGGTTGCGGGTTAGGATGATTTTGGCGCAAGCGGGATCGCTAAGCACCGTATCCAAAACGCGCGGATCGTGGTTGTGAAAGTAGCGAAAGCCAGACAGGCCTTCGGTCTGCGCGCGCATGGCGGCGAGCAATCCCAGCGGGTTTTCCTCGCGCTGCATGGCGGTAAATCCGCAAAGTTGATTGTTGGTATGATTGCCCAAAAGGTAGGGGTTGAACGCCTCGCCATAGCAGTGAAACCCCTGCAAACGATTAAGGTTCATTTCCAAAAAGTTCGACCCTGTGCGCATTTCGCCAAAGATCACAAAGCTGGTAAACCGCGCCATTTATTGCACCAAATAGGGGCGCGCGCGGTTTTTACCGCCCGCACGTGCGCCGTCAGTCACGGGAAAATCGCCCACCAAAGTGGGCTGCATACCCTGATTGCGCAGGGCCTGAAGAAATTGGCCAAAGCCAGACAGATCGGCCAAAATGGGGGCCTCGGTCAGCCGCCGCATGGCGCGGGGGCTGATCTCATCGACGATGCTTTGCAATGGCTCGATCGGGTTTTCGATAAACTCGGCCAAATTCCACACCCGCACCCGCGCCTTGACCCATGGCAGGCGCAGCAAATAGGCAAAATCGGTTTCAATCTTTTGCAAAATGGCGGCTTCGCGGCGGATATCGGCAAAATCACGGTTCGATTGAAACATTGGAATGGCCCAAGCGCCCGTGATCATCGAAATCTGCGCGTTGGGATCGCGGGCGATGAAACTGGTGATGGTTTGGGCATCCGAAGGGCCAAACTGAAAGCACTGCCTCTCGCCCCGCGTGTTCCAGATCAGGTTGGTCAGAAAATGCATGGGCCGGTAATCGCGCGCGGCAGAGCTATCTGAAAGATTGCCCATAAAGCTGGTCTCGCCATGGGCGAAATGGGCGCGGTCTGGCGCGTAAAGATGGCCATGCACCCGCGTTCCCGTGGCCTTGGCCAGCCAGCTTTCAAAATTGACAAACACATCCGAAAAGCCCGCAAAGACCGAATAGGGCGCAGCTGTCACGCCGTTTTCCCAATCATGGTTGGGATGGCGACTTTGCATATATAGGCCAGAGCGGCCTTTTGTGCGCCTCTCGACGGCCTTGGCAAACAGACGGTCGATCTTGGCAGCCGAAGGCTCGCCGCCAATTTCTGGGGCAGGGTTGTCGGTGAGGAAGGTGTCAAACAGTTTGCCCGCGTGGGGCCAGATTTTGCGGGCGACAAAACAGTCGGATTTGCGCAACAGCGCCATGTGATCATCATAGAACACATGCGGTTTGCCCTGAAAATCGAACTTGGCCAGCGTAAGCGATCGGCTTTCGACATTGCCCGACACTTGGCGCACCAAGGTTTGGAAATAGCTTTCATCAGGTATCCAAACGCGGCGGAAATAGGCGTCAATCATGGGGCGTTCGGGATTTTGCAAAATCGCCGTCAGGGTTTGGCGCGTCAGGCACCACCATTGGCTGCCCAAATGCGGCACAAGTCCCGCAGGGACACGGCGGCGAAAGCGCAAGGCGCGCTGCAATTTCACATAGAAATCAAAGGCGCGCCGCTGTTTGCGCCATGAGAAGGGGAACCGAAGGGTAAAGCGTTCAATGTCCAGCCCGCCCACTGTCCAGCCGACATCGGCGGTTGTCACGCTTTCGATGAAATTGGTATGCGGGCGCGCGTCGAGATAGGCGCGCAGTTCTTCGATCGGGCGCAATGGGATACACGAACCAGAGGCTAAAAACACATGCCGCACCTGCGCAAATTCGCGCAGCATGATGGTGGCGGCGTCTTGGGTGGCGGCGACCAGCCCCCAAGTGCCCCATTCGCACGCGTAACGGGGGGCAAAGCGCACATTGTCCAGCCCCGCCAAATCGCGCCGCATCGCGTCATAGTTGCGCCGTTTGGTGCGGCGATCCACGTGGATGACAACGGGGCAGTCGCGGCTGGCCCAATGCCGCGCCACCTGCGCCGCACGGGTCAAATCGCCGTGCGCCAGCATGACAAAGCCCACAGTCATGCCCAGTTTCCTTTGGACATCAGGCCCAATATTTCCAGCTGGCGCCAGTTGATATACCGCTCGCTCCATTTCGTCCAAAGGTCGGGCTGGGTGGCAATCCCGGCGCGGTAGGCGCGGTATTCATGGCTGTTGGCATAGTGTTGGCGGCGATCCATCTCCTCTTCTGCCTTATCGACCAGAGTATGGATGAACTTGGCATGCAGCAGGCAGCCCGATGCCTTTTCCCCGCCCCATTCGTCATAGACAAGGTTAAGACCGCGCGGCAGCAACATATGGGTCGAGCTGGCGTAGGCATAGCTGCGTTGCCATTTCACCAGTGGGATTTTGTTTAACGCGGGCGCGCGTTCAGGCACATCGGCAAAGAACATCCGCGCGCGCGGGCCGCCTTGGATCCACAAATTGCCATATTTCTGATTGCGTTCAATCACATAGTTGCCGCTGTCAAAGTAGTTGGCATACAGCAGCGGATCGTCCCCCTCGCGGTAGGGGATCAGATCGAACGGGCCTTTTGGATACATGTCCAGCAGCATGGCCGAAAATGATTTGATCGAACTGGCATCCAGCCAATCGGTCAGCGCGCGCAGGGGGCGCGTGTCGCAAAATGGGTAGACTAAAAACTCATCTGGGTCGACGACAAGGCACCAATGGTTGTGACCATAGCGCATTTGCAGCCAATTCAGCCAATCCACCCCAAAGCGCGACTTTTTATAGCTGTGCGCGCTGTGCCATAGCGACACATCGGGCTGAGCCTGCAGATACTCTCGCGTGCCGTCATCGCTGTCGTTATCGACGATCAGAAAATGGTTCACGCCCATGTCGCGGTAATATTTTAGAAAAAACGGCAGGCGCACCCGTTCGTTGCGCATGGTGGAAAATAGCAGGATAGAGTCGCTGCGTATTTGTGCCGTTTGATCAACAATACGGCGCAATTCGCGCCGCTTGCGAAACGCGCGCACCAGCCAGCGACGACGCGCCAGACGCAGCATATATCGTGTTACCAATCGCAAATGCGCAACCCAAACCCTTATTTAATGCGCCCAGATTAACCGATCTGGGTTAACACCGTCTTGAAGTGATCTGCCCAAAGCGGCAGATCGCGTCTAACCTTTTGTTCCTGCCTTGCAGTCCTGTGTCTGGCAAGGTTTTTTATTGTTTCCATCCAAGAATAAACATCCGAAGGGCTTAGGTAAACCGCGAACTGGCCGCAAGTTTCACGCAAGACGGGTAAATCTGACGCGATGACGGGCGTGCCTAGGGCGGCAGCCTCAATCGGAGGCAAGCCGAAGCCTTCGGCAAGGCTGGGAAACAGCAGCGCGCTGGCCCCTTGCAGCAGGGTCACCACGGCCCCATCGGGCAGATTTTCGGCGTGGATTACCGCGCCTGTGCGTTGCAACTGCGCCATTTGGTCAAACAGCGCCGCATCCGCCCAGCCCTTGCCCCCGATGACAATCAGCTGCGGCGCGCCCTGGCCCATTTGCGCCCAAATGTCGAACAAAAGGCGATGATTCTTACGCGGCTCGATTGTGCCAAGGGCGACGAAATAGGGCGGGCGCGGGGTGATCGGGCTGGGCGCGGGGGCGGCCAAAGTCACGCCAAGGGGCGCAGTGATGCCGTGCGGGATGCGCGCCATAGGCTGGCGAAATGGCCTTCGGTTTTTGCGCGGGCGTCGCGGCTGATGTGCAGGGCAATGTCGCTATGCTGGGCCACGGCGGCGATTTTGGCGGCAAAGGCGGCATGGGTGCCCGCGCGGGCAAAGTCTGGGTGATCCAGCGGGATCGTGTCGTGAATCAGAACCGCCCGAGATAACCCTGCGCGGCCAATGGCGGTGAGGCTGGCCACAGACAGATTGCAATGCCCGACATTGAAATACACAGCGCCCTGCGGGATGGCGCGCAGCAGGCGGGCAAGGCGAAAATGCGGCTGACGCGCGATTGCATGGCGGCGCAGTGCCGACACCCCGCGCGTGCTAAATAACAGCGGGCGGGCGGTCGGCAATTGCGCATCCTGCGCAGCGCCAGCTAGGCGACGAGCCAGCCCGCGCGGCCCAGCAGCAAAAAACCAAAATTCGTGCGCAGCAGGCCAAACAGCGGCGCATCTTGGGCAAGAAATTGCGCCAGATAGGCGGCCTCGACACGGTCAATCCCTGTAAACGCCCCGCGCCCAAGCCGCGAGGTCAACCGCGTGACATCCAGCAAAAAGGCGGCAGGCATCGCGCAGTGGCCGCTATTGCGCGGCGTTTTGCAACGCCATCATATCGGACAAATAGGCACCAAATTCCTGCTGCAAATCTGGGCGCGATAGGCCAAAGGCCACCGTCGCCTGCAAGAACCCCGCCTTTGATCCGCAATCATAGCGCTGCCCGCGAAAGCGGTAGCCGTAAACGCTGCCCGTTGCGGCCTCTTCTGCGATGGCGTCGGTCAGTTGGATTTCGCCCCCCGCGCCTTGTTTCATTTTATTTAGGTTTGTCATGATTTTAGGCGACAAAATATAGCGGCCAATCACCGCCAGATTTGAAGGTGCCTCGCCCGCTTTGGGCTTTTCCACCATGCCCTTGGCGCGCACAACATTGCCGCGATCTTCGCCAATATCCAAAACGCTGTAAGAGGAGGTGCGCGCGGGCGACACTTCCATCGCGGCAACCATATTGCCGCCCGTCTCTGCATAGGCCTCGACCATTTGCTGCAAGCAGGGCTTTTCTGCGGCGATCACATCATCGGGCAGCAGCACGGCAAAGGGCTCGTCCCCCACCAATTTGCGCGCGCACCAAACCGCGTGGCCCAGCCCCATGGCGCGGTTTTGCCGCACATAGGCGATGGCGCCCGAATCCATATTGGTTGCCTTCAACGCCTCTAAAAGATCGGTCTTACCCGCGCGGCGCAGGGCGGTTTCCAATTCGGGCGAATGGTCAAAGTAATCTTCAAGCGCCGATTTGCCGCGCGAAGTGACGAAGATAAAATCTTTGATACCCGCAGATCGCGCCTCGTCGATGGCGTATTGGATCAGCGGGCGATCAACCAAGGTCATGATTTCCTTGGGAATAGACTTGGTTGCTGGTAAAAACCGCGTGCCCATGCCCGCCACGGGAAAGACCGCCTTGGTGATTTTTTTAATTTTCATTCGCTCGAACCTTTTGTGGCCAACGGCTGCTGAGCAGCTCTTGCGGCCATATAGCAAAGGTTGCCATAGATTACGGCATTTTGACGCATTGGTTAAGTTTAGGTCAATATTGTCGCAGTTTTGGAACAAATTTCACCGAACTGGGAAAAAAGACGCGATGCGGCGGGTTTCGCGCAGACGCGCGCCTGAAAACCGATGAGGAGTTTGTGCGGCATCCTCGCGATCACTGCGGCCCCAAATGCCGCCTGACTGCCACCAATAGCCTTGGGGCAAGAATTGCAGTTTATGGCGGCGCAGCGTGGGGGATAGGCAGATGACGGTCACGATTTGGCCGCGGCCCACGGCGGCCATCGCCGCGCGGTGCAGGCGCGTTTTGGAAAAGAAGCGCCCCGCGATGACAAGGCTTTCGCGCGGGCCAACCCCGACAAGGGGAAGAAATTCGGGCGGAGAGGCAAAGATATGCGACGCGCCAAAGTTTCGCGCTTGCCCGTCCTGCCAGCCCAGATCCAGACTATCCAGCAGCGCCTGCGCCTGCGCGGCATCTATCTTGCGCAGGCGGCGCCGGCGGTAGAGCCGCGATCAGGCGTGGCGGTTTGGTGGGTGTGCATAGCGATGAAGGCGTGCCGCACAATCTGCCAAAGGGGCATGTTTGCTTAATAGGGCGGCGGTGCTGGCGGCGATGGCTGGAGCGAGGCTCGGTGGGGGCGCGATTGGGTTTGACGCTGCGCTGGCCGATATAGCCGTGATGCACCTCCAGCGCCTCGCGGCATTAATCGCGGCTTGGCCCGATGGGCGGTTAGGCGCAAGGTTCACATCCGCCTCGTCCAGATAAAACGCAAAGGCGGGGTCAAATCCGCCGATCTTGCGCAGCGCGTCCATCCGAAAGGCGCAGTTGGTGCCTTGGGTTTTCACAGCCATCCGCGCGGTGCCTTGGTGCAGGCTGGGGTGTATTGGTGCACCTCTAGGCGATGACGTCTTGCCCGAATTCGGTCCGACGGCATGCTGGCCCGCCATTGATAGGAAATCCCGTTGCGCCCGCGCACATAGCCCGTGGCCGCCACGACGCTGGGGGTGCCTAAGGCCGCGATCAGCAGCGCGGCCCAGTGAGGCGCGGCCACCGCGTCATCATCAATGAACAGCGCCACATCCCCCGCCGCTTGCGACAGGCCCAAATTGCGCGCAGCGCTGATATTGGCCACGTCAAAGGGCATAATCTTAACATCCCCCTGCCCCGCCAGCGCGGCGCAGGCGGCGGGATCGGCGACCACGATCAGCTCTAGCGCGGGATAGGATTGCTGGCGCAGCGCAGTGATGCAGCGGGCCAATGCCTGCGGTCGGTGGCGCGAGACGATGATGATTGATCCGCGCACAGGCGTGTGGATATCTTGGTTTCCTCCATGGTCTGTGGATTGGGGGTTGTCCCTGTCCAACTTCCACTCTACAAGGGGATGGATAGGGGGGGTGTTTGGGGATAGGGTAGAATGAATGGGAAATGTGGGGGGGGGGATGGGAATTGGGGATGATTCTTTGGTATGGGCGTGCATCTGCTGAAATACCCGTTGTGCTTCCCCAGCCTGGGCCTGTAGGGTAGGGGGGCGATCGGCCTGGAGGAGGGGGGGCATATCGGGGCTATCGGGGATGGGGTGATAGATGGGATAAAAGGGGGGTTAGGGGGATCCCTAAGTTGAAATTAGATCATACCCTTGATCTGGCCTGCCACTTCGGGAGGTTCGGTGGTTGGAGGGTGTCATCCCAAGCCCGCCCCCCTGCTATATGGGGTCATCGCTGGCCACCACCAGCTGCGCGCCCGTTAGATCAGCCGCCTTTTGCCCCGCCTTATATGGGCGCCGCACCAGGTCTTTCACCCCATCTGGCCCCGAATCTGCGAAGGGTTTGGCGGGAAAGGGTGAGGATAGCGCGGGGAATAAGATGTTTTCTTAATGGTGCAGCGTTACACCGGGTGCAAAGGCGATGAAGAACGGATTGTCCCAGCCGTCCTTGCCGTAGTCCAGCACGCTATGAGTATCAAATCGCACCATCCGCCCGCCTGCGCCGCGCAAAATGGCATCCCCCGCCGCTGTGTCCCACTCCATCGTGCGGCCAAGGCGGGGATAAAGATCGGCCTCGCCCGTGGCGATCAAGCACAGTTTCAACGAGCTGCCCGCCGACGTCATGTCCCTGACACTGTATTTCGCGATGTAGTCATCGGTCGCGCCGTCGCGGTGCGACTTGCTGGCCACCACCATCAGCGCGCCGTTATCTGGGGCGGGGTTCACCGCGATGGGGCGCAAGGGGCCAGGGGCGTCCAGATCATGCGCGCCCAACTCCTCGACCGATTGGCCCGCCGCATCGGTATAAAACAGCCGTCCCTTGGCGGGGGCATAGACGATACCGCGCACAGGCACGCCATCGTGCACATAGGCGATGTTCACCGTAAAATCACCGCGCCGCTGGATGAACTCTTTTGTGCCATCCAAAGGATCGACAATCAAAAAGGTCTTTGCACGCAGGGCGTGGCTGGCGGCCTCTTCCTCGGTGATCGGCGGGTGTATTGGGGAAGGTGTTGTTAAGGCCGCGTGCGATAATGGCATTGGCGCCGCCATTCGGCCTGCGTGACAGGGGCTGGCATCTGGATTTCGCTACCGCAAAATCCGGGCTATTATAGACCTGCATGATGCTGCGCACCTCGCCCGCAAAGTGCCAAGATCGCGCATCACCCGTTCCATTTGACCAAAGTCCATTGCCCGCACCCCGATTTTGCCCTGCGCCATGAAATGGCCGCGATGTTGATAAATACTTTCTTTGCTCTTATCATGTCATAGACAGGAAACAGCAAGATTTCCCGCACGCAGCCCCGCAGAAAGCACAGCGCCCCATGTTTCGCGTAAGCACCAGCAAATCGACATTTGCCCTGGCATGGGGCCTCTTGGAATTGATTTTTCACTCTGCCGTGCGCCATATCCGCAAAAGCCACGGCAATGCGCTGATCGGTCTGATCATGGCGATCATGCAAACGGTCATCATGGTGGGGGTCATGGTTTTTATGATGAACGTGCTGGGCATGCGCCGCATGGCGGTGCGCGGCGACTTTGTGCTGTATATGATGTCTGGTGTTATCAATTTCATGGCCTATACCCAAACGCTGGGTGCGGTGGCGGGATCAGACGGGCCCACGTCGGCGATGATGAAACATTCGCCGATGAACCCTTTGGTAGCAATTGTGCGGCCGCACTGGGCACGCTGTATCTGCAAATTCTGTCGGCTGGGACGATATTGTTTCTTTACCACACGCTGTGGACACCCATCACCATCCATGAGCCGCGATATGTTGTGGGAACGTTTTTTGTGTCGTGGTTGCGTACGCACGGGATATCGGCGCCGCACGATGTGGCAGCCCGAGTTGATCGGAACCTTGACCAAAGTATATTCACGGATGAACATGCTATTCTCGGGCAAGATGATGCTGGCAAATTCAACGCCTGGCTACATCTTGGCGCTGTATACGTGGAATCCGTTGTTCCACACAATCGACCAAACGCGCGGGTTCACGTTCGCAAATTACCACCCGCATTATTCATCTATCACCTACCCAATCTATGTCTCGCTGGCGCTGGTGATGCTGGGCCTGATGGGCGAGCAACATTATTCAAACCGCCAATATTTCGTTGTCTTGGGGGGCAAAATGCCGTTAAGGTTTAGACCCTGATTTTGCCCTGATGTCAGCTATGCCTGAATACGGGTCTGTTCCCACCTGAACAAATCACACAATTTATCATTTTTTCTGCGCTTCAAAG
>JAXHON010000007.1:0-40021 GCA_034519315.1 Cypionkella sp.
GTCTGCGCGGTTATAGGTTTCGATGGCTGCAAAGTTGTCTGTCACCAGAAAAGCAGGGCCGCGCGCGCCCGCGGGCAGAATTATTGCGCCCCAATCATCGGGCAAATCGCCATCGTCCGCACGCCTGATACCCATCTCTGTCCATGCCGATGGCGGTCGCTGGGTGCGGTTTCCAGCAATTTCATAGTCAAAGTTCGGCGGTAAAATAACCTCAACCCCCCAAGGCTGATCCAGTTTCCAACCCGATTTCGCCAAATATGCCGCCGCCGAAGCCAGCGCATCGCTGGGATCGTCATCCCAAATGTTGGGGCGGTCACCACCCGCAAAATCCACTGCCAAAGCGCGGTAACTAGATGGCATAAACTGCGTATGGCCCATCGCGCCCGCCCACGATCCGAACAGTTGTTCAGGTTTTGCTTTGCCTTCGGAGAGAATCTTCAAAAGGGCGATCAACTCGCCCTCGAAAAAGGCAGCACGACGACCTTCAAAGGCCAGCGTTGCCAATGCGGACAGCGTCGAAATGTCTCCGCGCACGGCACCGTAGGCGCTCTCCAGACCCCAGATTGCCAAAACAGTATAGCGGTCGACGCCAAAGCGATCCTCGATTTGCGCAAGTATACCATTATGTTTTTGCATAGTTTTCTGGCCAGACGCGATACGGTCATCAGATACGGCCCTGTCCAGATAGTCCCATATCGTGCGGGTAAATTCATCTTGCCTGCGGTCTTTTTCGATGACATCGGGCAACAGCTGCACACTCGCCATGGCATTATCGAACATCTGATCAGGAATTCCCTGTGCTCGCGCACGAATTTTGAAATTAGCAACCCAAGCCTTCAAACCTTGTTGAGTATAGACGTCAATAGCGGGCAAAACCTGTAACTCCTGTTGGGCATGAACGGGGGCAAGTTGCGAAATTACTATACAAAAGGTCAGTAACTGCTTGCGCATCGCCTATCCCCGTCGTTTGCGCTGAACTTTGCGGGCAGTTTTCGCAGCTTTTACCGCCGCCGCGCTGCCTTTGCGCCCGCCAGAGCGCCCTTTGCTGCTTCGGGCGGGGTTTTTCAAATTCGCCCCTTCTACATGCAGCAAGTCTAATATCAGACCGCCTGTCAACGGAGATGCTTCGGCCAGCCGCACCGTAACACGCAGGCCAACGCCTAGAACTTGGCCCGAATCCGCGCCAATCAGCACCTGCGAGTCGCCATCATAATGGAAAAACTCGCGCCCAATGCTGCGCACAGGCACCAATCCATCGGCCCCCGTTTCATCCAGTTTAACAAACAACCCGAACCGTTGCACGCCCGAGACGCGGCCCGAAAATTCGGCGCCCATGCGGTCGGCCAAAAAGGCGGCTAAATACCGATCAGACGTATCACGTTCGGCCAACATAGAGCGCCGTTCGGTATCGGAAATCTGTTTCGCTGTTTCAGCTAAATTCTCGGTGTCCCAATGGGTTAATCCGTCATCCCCCCACCCGTGCGCGGCAATCAGCGCGCGGTGCACGATCAGGTCGGAATAGCGCCGAATAGGCGAGGTGAAATGCGCATAATTGCGCAATGCCAGCCCGAAATGCCCGAAATTCTGCGGGCTGTAATAGGCTTGCGTCATCGAGCGTAGCGTGGTGATATTCATCAATTCGTCAAAATCCGTGCCCGCTGCCTGCGCCAAAAGGCGGTTCAAATGCGCGGTTTGCAACACTTGCCCCTTGGCCAGCACAAAACCAGATGCCAGCGCCACTTCGCGCAGCGCGTCCAGTTTTTCGGGGCTGGGTTCTTCGTGAACGCGAAACAGCAGCGGCGATTTGCGCGCATTGAGTTCCTCGGCAGCAGCGACATTGGCGGCGATCATCATCTCTTCGATCAGCTTATGGGCATCGAACCGATCCCGAAAGGCGACCGAGGTCACGTGACCATCATCATCCAATATGATCTTTCGTTCAGGTAGCTCTAAATCCAACGGCTGGCGACGCTCGCGTGCCAGCTTTAGACCCTCGTATGCCGCGTAAAGTGGACGCAGCACAGTGTCTAATAGAGGTAAAGTTTGCGGATCGGGCGCGCCGTCAATCGCCGCCTGCACTTGGGCATAATTCAATGACGCGCGCGAACGCATAAGGCCCCGCACAAAGCGATGGCTGGTCTTGATCCCACCCGCATCAAAGCGCATTTCCACGGCCAAACAGGCGCGATCAACGCTTTGATGCAGGCTGCACAAGTCACCCGACAAGGCATCGGGTAGCATCGGCACTACGCGGTCGGGAAAATATGTAGAATTCCCCCTCTTACGCGCCTCGCGGTCAAGCGGGCTGGCGGGGCGGACGTAATGGGCAACATCGGCGATTGCCACCCAGATGATGTGGCCACCCGTGCCATCGGGCATAGCTAAAACGGCATCATCGCGGTCGCGGGCATCAATCGGGTCAATGGTGACCAAATCCAAATGGCGCAGATCCGTGCGGCGGCCCAAGTGGGCAGGCTGCGCCGCCTCGGCCTCGGCCACAACGGCATCGGGGAATGCGTCAGGGATGCCGTGCTGGTGGATGGCAATCAAGGATACCGACCGCGCCGCCGAAGGATCGCCCAACCGCTGCGTAATGCGCGCCTGCGGCAGGCCAAGGCGGCCCCCGTTCTTGCGCGCGCCGATCTGCTCGGCCTCGACCAATTCGCCGTCCTGTGCGCCGCCCATATGGACTGCGGCCACGGCCCATTCCTTTTCCGCGCCTTTGTCGATGGGCAGGATGCGCCCGCCATCCACGCCAGCGCGAAAAATACCCAGCGTTTTCAAATTGGTTCCGCCCAGCGCGCGGATCAGGCGGGCAGTGTGGGTGTAATCTTCGCCCGCCTCTGGCGTCAGGCGAGCCAGAATGCGCATCCCTTCGGCCAAGGCAGGATCGCCCTTTTGCGGGCGGATCAGGATGCGGGCCGTGCTGTAGCATGCGCCTCTTCCAGGGGTTTTGCGAACAAATCACCCTGCGCATCGGGGGGCAGCACCAGCAGAACGGCCACGGGCGGCAGATCGGGGCTGTCGGCGCGGGCCAAGTTGCGGACTTTGCGCGGGGCAATATCACCCTCCGCCTCTAGCTCTGCCAAAATCCGTTTCAGCGTGATTTTCGCCGCGCCGCGAATGTTCAGCGCAGTGGCTATATCGCGTTTGGTCGCCTGATCGGGATGATCGGCAATCCACTGGCGGATTTGGTCTTTTGTGATGCTATCTGTCATCCCTTGCGCCTATCACGCAGAGGCATTTAGCAAAAGCATCATATCGCGGTGGTCAATACCCGCGTCAAAGTAGACGGGGCCATGGGCGGTAAATCCAAGGGAGTCATAAAACGCCACAGCGGAAAGTTGGGCCGAGAGTTTGATCTGCGACAGACCCTGCGCGCGAAAATGATCCACGGCGGCGCGGGTTAGGGCTGCGCCCACGCCCTGACCGCGCACCTCTTTCAGAACACAAACGCGGCCGATTTTGCCTGTGGCACCATCGGTAAGCAGGCGCGCAGACCCGACCGCTTGCCCGCTGATATAGGCCAATAAATGCACGGCAATATCGTCCAAATCGTCGATTTCATCCGCCTCTGATACGCCTTGCTCTTTGATAAAGACCGCGCGGCGCAGGGCGCGGCAGGCGGTGATATCGCGGGTTTGAGCCACCGAAATCATACGAAATAGTCCCGCAAAATGCGCCCATATATCGCCTTTAGTTGGTGGATTTGTGCCACCTCTACCCTTTCGTCCACTTGGTGCATGCTGCGGCCCACAAGGCCAAACTCTACCACAGGGCAGTGATTCTTGACAAAGCGCGCATCCGATGTGCCGCCCGAGGTAGAGGGCTGCGGCGTGCGCCCCGTTTCGGCCTGCACGGCGTTGGCGATGAGGGTCGAAAAATCGCCCAAGGGGGTTAGGAAGCTTTCCCCTGAAATCGAAATACGGGTGTCAATATCCACACCCGTGATGGCCTCCACCGCCGCTGCATGGGTGCGCAACCAATCCGACACGCTAGACCCCGTATGGGCATCGTTAAAGCGGATGTTCACAGTGGCGCGGCCTTGCGCGGGGATGACATTGGTGGCGGGATTGCCGCAATCAATCGTCGTGATCGCCAGCGTCGAGGCATCAAAATGCTGCGTCCCGTGATCCAGCGGCGCGCCTTCTAGCCGCGCCAGCAGCATAACCAGCGCCGACATCGGATTTTTGGCGCGGTGCGGATAGGCGGCATGACCCTGCACGCCGCGCGCGGTGAAATGCGCCGTCAGACTGCCGCGCCGACCGATTTTCATCATCTCGCCCATGACATCGGGGCAGGTCGGCTCGCCCACCAAACAATGGGTCATCCGCTCGCCTTGGTTTGCCATATAGTCCAGCAAGGCAGGGGTGCCGTCGATGGCCTTGTCCTCTTCATCGCCCGTTATGGCAATGATCACTGCGCCATCAGGGGGGGACTGGCGGACGAAATCAATGGCGGCGGCGACAAAAGCAGCCACGCCCGATTTCATATCCGTGGCCCCGCGGCCATATAGGAAACCATCCACAATATCTGCGCCAAAAGGGTCATGCGTCCAAGAAGCGGCGTCCCCGACGGGAACAACATCGGTATGGCCGTTAAAGCCAAAGGATTTGTTGGCCCCTTTCGCCCCCCAGCGCGCAAACAGGTTGGGCGTATCCCCGCGATCCACGCGCGTGCAGGTGAACCCCGCCTCTTGCAGCAGGTCTTGCAACAGCACCAACGCGCCGCCCTCAAGTGGGGTGACACTAGGGCAGCGGACAAGACGGGCCGTTAGATCTACGGGGTCAATGGGGGCGGTTTGCGTCACAAAATCACCTTTTTGATAGGCCGACCCAGACCTAGCGCGCCTGCGCCCTATACGCAACACTGTCCAAGCCACAGTGACTAGAGGCGATTTTCAGATGACAATGGATGTCCGTCATGGCATCATTCCCTAATAATA
Organism: Cypionkella sp.; assembly: GCA_034519315.1. GTDB lineage: Bacteria > Pseudomonadota > Alphaproteobacteria > Rhodobacterales > Rhodobacteraceae > Cypionkella. Next base: position 4,946 of record JAXHON010000007.1, read on the forward strand.
TGATCCCAAACGGGGCGCCCCAAACTTGGGGATGATCGGGCAGAGCAGTCTGATCCTAACACCAGGTCGCAACCATGGTCTTTTCCATGGCCAGTTGATTGGTGCGCCGTGATTTGGGCCGATGAGATGGGGCACGACATGGCAGGCACGGCGCAAACAGAATTCGGCTCAGTTCACCAGGGCGCATTGCCCCCCGGCGCGGCGCTGCCCTTTGGCACGCGGCCCGCGCGTCAAGATTGGCTGGCCTTATCGGACAAGGGGCTGATCGACCCATGGGCCAACCCGTTTCGGGATATGGCTATGGGCACTTTTGTGGCCGAACTGCGCCTGCCCCTGCCGCGCGCCAAGGTATTGATCAATCTGCAAAGCAACCACGGCGTGGCGCGCAGCTTTGGGCTGTTTGTGGGGCCAGATGGCGGGCTGTCATTATTGCACCGCGATGGGATGGCCGTTCAGCGAGTCACTTTGCCCGCGCCCTTGGCCGCCAGCGGCGATACAGCGCGGCTGAGTTTTCGCTTTGATGCGGTGGCCAAGACTTGGGCCATGCGGCTAGAGTCGCTGGATAATGTCGCCCCTACCTCGCACGCCAGCGGCATTGGCAGCTTAGCCTTTGCCAATGGTGATGTGGACGATATTTGCAAAAAGGCCGCCGTTGACCCTGCCGTTTTGTGGTTTGGCTTTTGCCGCAGTGTTGAATTGCCGCGCGCGGCGCCTTGGATTGGCCTTCGCACGCCCATTGAAACCCAAAAGGGCTGGATCGCAGCGGCGCATCTAAAGGCGGGGGATATGATTGTGACCCAAGATCGCGGCCCCCTTCCCTTGCGGGCAGTGCACCGCGTGGATCTACCTGCGCGAGGGTCTTTTGCGCCAGTATTGCTGCGCGGTCCGTTCTATGACCCGCGCGGAGATTTGCTGGTGTCGGCAGACCAGCGCATTGCGATGACGGGCAGCGCCGTCGAGTATTTGTTTGGCACCGACGCAGTCTTGGTCGCCGCACGCGATGTTGTCGATGGCCATACCGCCTTGGCCGAAGATCGCCGCCACGTGATTTCTGCGGTCAGCTTGGATTTGGGCGTATCGGCACTGATCGGCGGGAATGGCAGCCTTGGGCTGGCGATGGGCGATTTTGCCCAATCAGGCGATGCGCCGCTGATGTGTCTGAACAGCTTTGAAACCGTTGCGCTGATGCGGATGATGGGGCGCGTGGTCAGCCGCGTTGCCTAAACGGTAAATCCATACAGCGCCCATTCGGCAGGTGATACTTCGCTGGCCATGCGGGCAATCTCGGCGCGTTTGATGGCGGTAAAACCGCCATGCAGTTCCTTGCCCAAAATGCGCTGCGCAAAATCAGAAGCCGCAAAAGCATCTACCGCGTCTTCCCAGTGGCGAGGAATGCAGGGGTTTTTCGGCAGGTCATAGGCGCTGCCCGTCACGGCGGGGCCAGGGTCTGCTTTGGCCGCAATCCCGTCCAGCGCTGCGCCCAAGGTGATGGCTGCCACCAAATAGGGGTTGGCATCCACCCCCGCGACGCGATGTTCAAAATGCCGCGTCTTGCCCGACCCTGCTGGCACCCGCAGCGCCACAGTGCGGTTCTCGACGCCCCAAGTGTCATTGGCGGGCGAATAATTGGCATTGGCCAGCCGCCGCCACGAATTCAAAAACGGGGCGAGCACGGCCATCGTATCGGGGATCGTGGCGCTTATTCCTGCAATAGCATTTAGCATCAGCGGGGACAGATCGCCGCTGGCGGTATCGGCAAACAAATTGTCCCCCGCCGTATTGGCCAAAGACAGATGCAAATGCATGCCCGAACCTGCCTGCGCGCCAAAGGGTTTGGCCATAAAGCAGGCCTCCATACCAAACCGCCTTGCGGTGGCGCGCAATAGGCGCTTGGCAATCACCACGTCATCGGCGGCGCGGGCTAAATCGCGGTAGCGGATTGTCAACTCGTATTGCCCCGCCGAATATTCGGAAATCAGCGCCTCTAGCGGCAAATCCAGATGCGCGGCGCCCGCGTAGACTGCATCAAAAAACGGTGACATTTCATCCAACTCGTCCACCGACATGGTGTTGGTGTTGGTGCTGCGCCGCCCTGTTAGTGGATAACGGGCGGGCTGCATTGCGCCGCCTTCACCGCGCTCGCGGTCGATCAAATAAAACTCGACTTCCAGCGCGCCCATCGGGGTGTAGCCCAGCGCGCGGGCCCGTTCGATCTGGCCCATCATCGCGTGGCGGGGTTCATGCGCAAAGCCTGTGCCATCCGCGTTATACATCGAAATCAGCACTTGGCCCCGCCCCGTGCTGGGCACAAAACCCAGCGTTCCCGCAATCGGCCAGCAGCGCAAATCACCGCCGCCATCTGTCACCACCAGCCCCGTGCCATCCACATCATCGCCCGCCACGTCTTGGGCAAACATCGAGGCGGGAATGCCGCGCCCTTGGGAAAATAGACTTTCCAATTCATGCCGCCGAATGGTTTTGCCGCGCCCAATGCCATGCGCATCGGTCAGCACAATATCTATCGCGGCCGCGCCCGGATATTTGGCCAAAAACGCCTGCACTTCGCTAAGCGGGGCAGCATCTGCGGGGGCAATGGTCATTGGGCATCCTTTCAACTGCGGCCCAGAAAGCGCAGTTTGATCAAAAGCGCAAGGCTTTCGCAAAAATGGGCTGGGCAACGGCGTCATTCCCGTTATGGTTGTGAAAAAAGATGGGGGGCGTTATGCGACACCTGTGGATAGCCTGCCTAGTGGCCGCCTGCGGTGCCTCGCCCGCGCCGGAATTCATGGGGGCAAGCCGCGTAGACACCGCTGTAAACAACCGAAACTACACGGTATTTTTTACGGACAAACGGGTCGAGGTGATCCGCCTTGGCTATGCCGCGAACGGTGAACATGCGGCCATTCGCGCCGATATGATCGCCCTAATCCCGCAAGTTACAAGGTGCCGCCTTAGCGAGGCCAGCCTGCAAGGCGATTCGGGCGAAATGCGCGGGTCAATCACCTGCCCGAAAAAATAGCTCATAGGCGGCATAGGCCGCGAGCGCACCAAACAGCAGGCCCCAAAAGGCGTTTTGCAACGCAAATTCAACGACAGCCCAAATCGCTGGAACGACAACAGATGCAACCCGCACCCATCGCTTGCGAAAGATTGGGTCGTTGCGGTCTAGAAACTTCATGGCTTTGCCCGTTCTTTTGCATCATCAAAAAAAGGCGTCATCTGCGCGATAATGACTGAATTTTCATCCAAAGCCCGCTGCATCAATGCGCGTTCTTCGTCATCAATCTCATCGCCGTTTTCCAGCCGCTCTTCCAGCGTGCCATAGCCCGACACATCCAAAGGGGCCAGATCAGCCTGTTTCAGAATGGCCACGGTTTCGCGCACCGCCTCGGCCTCGTCCACGCCGCTGGCATAGCACATCAGCGCCGCACCGTTGGATTTGGGGGGCAGGCCATCCCCCTCTTTTCTGCCCACTTCGACGACCAGAGTGAACACTTGCTGTTTGCGGTCTGCCATGCTGGCCCCTTTCTGGCGCTAGAACCGTTCGGCCCGCAGCACCTGTGCATCGCTGACCGTTACCACACCGATATGCCGTTGCACCACGGCAAAAGCGGCATCCAGCAAGGTGTCCAATCGTTCAGGCTTAATGATACACACCACTGCGACCATCCCGCTGCGACCGACCTGCCCTTCGCGCGTCCATTGGCCGCTGCGGCCAGACCCTCCCAGCACGGGCAGGATGGTAAACCCCGTCACGCCTGCCTCGGTCAGGGCTTGGGTCAAACGGCGCTCCATTGGGGCCTCGATGATGATTTCCACTCGCTTGGCGGGGTGCATTTGCATGGGTCAGCCTTTGATCAGGGCAGTGGCGATGGCAACATAAGTGGGGATGCCAACCACAAGGTTAAAGGGAAAGGTCACGCCCAATGACAGGGTCAAGTAAACACTTGGGTTCGCTTCAGGCAGGGCCACGCGCATCGCGGCGGGCACGGCGATGTAACTGGCCGACGCAGCCAGCGTCATCATCAACGCAGCACCGCCCGCAGATAGGCCCAGCAGCAGCGCGGCCCCAAGGCCAAGCGCGGCGCCAGCCATCGGCATCACAATGCCAAACCCCAGCGCGCCCAGGCCCAAGTTGCCCTTGGCCCCGCGCATACCGCGCCCCGCAACCAGCCCCATATCCAGCAAGAACAGGCACAAAACACCTTGAAACGGCGAGACGATGAAACTTTCAATCCGCGCCATGCCAGCGTCCCCTGTGATCGCGCCAATCAGGAACGATCCGACCAGCAGCACAATAGACCCGTTCAGCAAAATCTCGTGCCACAGCCGCGCATCCATGCGTGGCCCCGTCCCCGAGCGCGCCACAAGCCACAGCGCCGAAACAATAGCAGGCGCCTCCATCGCAGCGGCAACAGCGACCATATAACCCTCGGCCTCGACCCCGCGCCCCGCCAGAACGGTGGTCGCGGTGACAAAGGTGACAATCGAGATAGACCCGTAATGCGCCGAAACCGCCGCCGCATCCAGCGCCGATAGCTGCGTCATCGCGCGCAGTATGCCATAGGCCACAAAGGGCAGCGCAAAAGACAAAATCACCCCCGCCAGCAGGCTAAGGCCAAGGCTGGCATCCAGCCCATGCGCGGCCACCGAAACCCCGCCCTTAAAGCCGATGGCAAACAGCAGATACAGCGACATCGCTTTCGCCATGGCTTCGGGCACTGTCAAATCAGACCGCGCCAGCGCCGCCGCCAGCCCCAATGCAAAGCACAATATCATCGGTGTCATCAGGTTTTGCGCGGCTAGGGCGAAGAAATCCATGGTCTACACTTTCTGGCCAAGGGTTAGATCGTCAAACGTGCTCACTGCCTAAATCGCGACAAAAACCTCGCGCGCGGAGTCATATTGGTGCAGCTCTCCCTCGCCCGTGTTCGTCCATAACCCGTGCAAAGTCAGGCGATCATCGCTCACCGCCTCTTGTATAAAAGGAAAGCTCATCAAATTTTCAAGACTTGTCAGCACCGCCTGTTTCTCGAGAGCGGGTAAAATTTGATCGGCGGGCAAATGGGCCACGCGTTGGAACCCGGGGCGCAAAATATCCATCCAGCGGCCGACAAAGCTGAATTTCTCTTCCAATTCAGGGGCATGGCCGCTGCACATATCATGGCAGCCCTTGACCCCTCCGCAATTAGAGTGGCCCAAAACGACGATATGCGCCACCTTCAGCCCCGTGACCGCATATTCGACCGCAGCCGACGTGCCGTGATATTCGCCGTCAGGATTATAGGGCGGGACCAGATTGGCCACGTTGCGGTGAATGAAAAACTCTCCCTCATCCGCGCCGAAAATCGAGGTGACATGCACGCGGCTGTCGCAGCAGGAAATCACCATGGCACGCGGGTGCTGCCCGCCCTCTGCAAGGCGGCGATACCATGCGCGATTGTCTGCATAGGCCGTGGCCCGCCACCCTTGGAAGCGTTGCACCAAATAGCTGGGCAGAAGTTTTGCAAATTGCATCATCGTCTCCTGTCGTGGCCAGTCGCGGGCCTTTGTCCTGCAATTGCAGAAAATGCGGCGTATTTCCATGGGGCAAAGCAACCTTTTGTTCACTGCAAGCGCCCAATATCGCATCTGGGTGTAGACCATCGAAATTTGGGGTGTGGGGATGATTGGTGCCGTCGTAATGGCCTTAAGGCCGAAGGAATGTCCGCAGCAGGATATTGATCACATTGCATCTATTTACCGCAATCTTAGTCCCACAGCGGCGCAGCAGGTCGTTGCATCTGCTTTAGCTGAATTGGCACAAATGATGGCAACGGTGGGCGAGCGAATCGCGGCGCATGATCTGCGCGATTTACAGCGCAGTCTGCGGCAGCTTCAGCGGATGGCGCAGAATTTGGGCCTGATCACCTTGGCAAAAGTGTCGGGCGACTTAAGCCTGTGTTTGCAACATAGCGATGCCACTGCTTTTGCCGCAGTTTGGGCGCGTCTGTTGCGTGTGGTGGATTGCACGCTAACTTTTGATCAAGAGATGCAAGATTTGAACGCGTTTTAACACGCTTGCGGCGGACGATAATAAGGGTAGGCTTTGGCGCAGCGATTGATCCAAGGATGCCCGATGCTTGCTGCTTTTGCCGACCCAGATAGTTCTGCTCGCCCACTGGCGATTGTCCCTGCCGATGACCTTGCGCCATATTTGGCCAGCTTGCCTGATGCCGCACGTTGTTGGTTAGAAGGGGCGGGCTTCAAAGCCGCGTTGGGCGAGGTGCGTCTGCTGCCCGACGCCGCAGGCGCAGTGATTGGCGCCGTTGTTGGGGCGGGAGATGCCGACACGAGGGCGCGCACGCGTTTTGGCCTTGCCCGCGCATTGCCGCATTTGCCCAGCGGTGCTTGGCGGATGCAGCCCTATGGCGACACCTTGACCGAGGCCGATCTGGAACAGGCCGCTTTGGGCTTTTTGTTGGCCGCCTATCGATTTGACCGCTACCGCCCCACCCTAACGCCGCCTGACTTCGCCCACATTATTGCACCAAATCCCGCACGGGCAAAGGCGTTGCTGGCGATGGCCCAAGGCGAATTCTTAAGCCGCGATCTGATCAACACCCCCGCCGCCGATATGGGCCCGCTTCAATTGCAAACTGCACTGTTCGATTTGGCTGATCAATTTGGGGCCAAGGCCAGTGCCATCATTGGCGACGATCTACTCGCCCAGAATTTTCCGATGATCCACGCCGTTGGCCGCGCGGCAGGCCCGCGCGCGCGCCTCGTCTGTTAGAGATGACGTGGGGAACGGCAGGCCCGCATCTGACTTTGGTCGGCAAGGGCGTGTGCTTTGATACGGGCGGGCTGGACATTAAACCTGCAAGCGGCATGCTCTTGATGAAAAAGGATATGGGGGGTGCCGCCACCGTGATGGGGCTTGCGCAGATGATTATGGCGCAGGGGCTGCCCATTCGTTTGCGGGTGCTGATCCCCGCCGTTGAAAACGCGATTTCTGGCAATGCTATGCGCCCGCGCGATATTCTGACCTCGCGTAAGGGACTGACGGTCGAGGTGAACAACACCGATGCCGAGGGGCGGCTGGTTCTGGCCGATGCGCTTGCGCTGGCAAGCGAGACCCCGACTGATGCCATTATTTCTATGGCCACGCTGACAGGGGCGGCAAGGGTGGCCGTTGGCCCTGATCTGGCCCCCTATTTTTGCGACGATCCTGCAATCTGCGCGGCCATCGAGGCGGGCGCGCAGGCCGCGTTTGATCCTGTTTGGCGGCTGCCCTTTCACACGCCATATGAGGTGTCCATCGAGCCTGGGATTGCTGATTTGGACAATGCCCCGTCGGACGGGTTTGCAGGCGCAATTACAGCCGCGCTGTTCTTACGCCGCTTTGCCGCGCATCCCGCCTATGTGCATTTTGACATTTATGGCCATAGCCCATCCGATCAACCCGCCCGCCCAAAAGGCGGCGCGGGCATGGGCGCACGGGCAATCTTCCATGCCCTGCCGCAGATGCTGCACCTATGATCGACCGCCGCCTTCATGCCGCCACAGCGCGCGTGGCGCATATCTCGCTGCAAGGCCGCATTGATTTGCCCCTGACGGCGGGCAAAAATATGGAGATAGGCGCGCCTTTGGCCAACCTGTTGGCAGCGCCCGATGGCACGCACGATCGCCAGTTGGTTTACGGCGAGGAGTTTTGTGTGGTTGATGCCAGCCAAACCCACGCCTTTGGTTTTGCCCGCAAGGATGGCTATTGTGGTTGGCTGACCTTAGGTGATTTGCGCCCCGCGACCCCCAAAACCCATTGGGTCTGCGCGATTGCGTCGCACCTATATCCAGAGGCACGGGTGCAAGCGCCGCCGCTGCATCCCCTTCCCTTTGGCGCGAATTTGACTGTGTTAGAGACGCAAGGCAATTTTGCGCGCACCACATCACGGCTATATCCCCCTGCCTCATATCCGCCCCCTGCACAGCGGGTTTTCCGACCCTGTGGCGGTGGCCGAGATGTTCCTCGGTGCGCCCTACCTTTGGGGCGGCAATTCGGCAGTTGGGATAGATTGTTCGGGACTGGTGCAGGGCGCGTATCTGGCCTGCGGCATCCTTGCCCCTGCTGATAGCGATTTGCAGCAATCCATGGGCGTGGACGCGGCGGGTAGTCCCTACCTACGCGGTGATTTGCTGTTTTGGCGCGGGCATGTGGCGCTGGTTGTGGACGGCGCGCAGTTGATCCACGCCAATGGGCACAGCATGACCGTGGCCTATGAGGGCATTTCCGATTGTATCACCCGCATTTCCGCATCGGGTGGCGGGGGGGTAACCGCACATCGACGCGTCAGTCGATAGGGCGGATCAGCTTTGCCTCTAGTATACGCAGCACCTGCGCCAGATCATGCCCGCGCCGCAGAATTTGTCCGTCCATCCCCATGACTGAATACATGCCTTGCTTTGCGCGCAATTTCGGGCGCTTTTCAATACGATACAGCGGGTTTTCGGCGGTGCGGCGAAAGACGCAAAACACCGCAACCTCGGTCAGGTTGGAAATCCCGTAATCGCGCCACTCGCCCGCCGCGACCATCTGGCCATAAAGGCGTAAAATGGCATTCAATTCGGCACGGTCAAAGGTCACCTGTTGAGGCGCTGATATTGGAGCAAAGGGGATCGGTGGCTGCATGGTCATGCGCAAAGCCTAGCCCAATGCCCCCAAAACTCAAGCAAACTCTTGCGTCAAACGCAGCTCGCCCATGCCCAAAGTCGCGCGCTAGATCGACATGCAGCGCCGCCCCTTTATGACTGGCGCAAGCAAGGGCAAGATGGGCGAGCGTCAGCCCCACGTAATTCGCTGCACCACAGCCGCACCAATTCCGCCGCTTGTCTCGTCTCCGCCCCCCTTTGCGCGAAAAACTGCCGCTACTTTGCCACAAGGGCTTTTCCGCAGGGGCGTTTGGCGCTAAACCACCCATTGAAATGCGCAGGTTAAATAGGCAATGACAAAATTGCCAAACCTTCCCCGCGCGGCAGGCATCAATAGGAAAGGCGGGCGCGTCATGATGGGCAAGACACTGCAACTGGCGACAGCATTGGCGCTGGGCCTCGCGGCCAGCCCTAGCATCGCGCAAGAATCCTCGAATGTCGTGGCCAATCCCACGGATTGGAGCGTGTTTGTCGATGGCGATCCCAAGGAATGCTGGGGCGTATCCCCGCCCAAGGAAACCGTAAACACCAAAGACGGCAAACCCGTATCGGTGCGGCGCGGCGAGATCTTGCTGTTCGTCACCTACCGCGTGGGCGGTGCCAAGGGCGAGATTTCGTTTTCGGGCGGCTACCCATTCGCGGGCGGCTCGACTGTCACGCTAGAGGTGGGAAGCACTAAGTTTGACCTCTTTACCGATGGCGAATGGGCGTGGCCAGGGTCGCCCGAAGAGGACGCCGCGATTTTGGCGGCGCTTAAGGCGGGCGGCAGCGCCAAGGTAAATGGGCGGTCGGGCAAGGGCACCGTGACGCAAGACACCTTCAGCCTTTTGGGCTTTTCCGCCGCCGTGGACGAAGCCGCCAAGCGCTGCGCCTCGTAACGCATGACCGCGCCCATCACCCAAGACGTTTTGACCATTCCGCGCAAAGTCGCGGAGGGATTGCCAAATTTGGTGGGCATGACGCGCGATCAAATGCGCGCGGCACTGATTGCTGCGGGCACATCTGAAAAGCAGGCGAAAATGCGGGTGGGTCAGGTTTGGCAATGGGTCTACCATTGGGGCGTGCGCGATTTTGAGGAAATGACCAATCTGGCCAAAGACTATCGCGCCCTGCTCGCGGCCAATTTCACGCTGGATGTGCCAACGATTGTGACCAAACAAGTGTCCACCGACGGCACGCGCAAATACCTGTTGCGCATTGATGGCGGCCACGAGGTTGAAGTGGTCTATATCCCCGAAACTGACCGTGGCACTTTGTGCATCTCGTCCCAAGTGGGCTGCACGCTGACCTGTTCGTTCTGCCATACGGGCACGCAAAAACTGGTGCGCAACCTAACGGCGGCGGAAATTGTTGGTCAAGTGATGGTGGCGCGCGATGATTTGGGCGAATGGCCCATACCAGGCGCGCCGCGCGTCGAGCAGCGGCTGATCAGCAATATCGTGCTGATGGGCATGGGCGAGCCTTTGTATAATTTCGACAATGTGCGCGATGCGATGCGCGTTGTGATGGACGGTGAAGGCATCGCGCTGGGCCGCCGCCGTATCACTTTATCGACCAGCGGCGTTGTGCCCGAAATCGCCCGCACCGCCACCGAAATAGGGTGTTTGTTGGCGGTGTCCTTTCACGCCACCACCGACGATGTGCGCGATCAACTTGTTCCGATCAACAAGAAATGGAACATCGAAACCCTGCTGGCTGCGCTGCGCGACTATCCGGGACTGTCGAACTCTGAACGGATCACATTTGAATATGTCATGCTGCAAGGCGTGAATGACACCAAAGAAGACGCTTACCGTCTGGTCGAACTGCTGCGCGGTATCCCCGCCAAGGTGAACCTGATCCCATTCAACGAATGGCCCGGCGCGCCCTATAAACGATCATCTGGCAACCGCATCCACGCCTTTTCCGACATCATTTTTAACGCAGGCTATGCCAGCCCTATCCGCACCCCGCGCGGCGAGGATATTATGGCCGCTTGCGGACAACTAAAATCTGCCACGGAAAAGGCCCGCAAATCGGCGCGGGCAAATTAGGCCGCGCGTGCGCCGCTATGCCACGCAAGGTAGTGCTTTTCATAAGGCCCCAATCTGTATAAACCCTTCGAAAGATTTCGCAGCGCAGGGTCGCAGACATGAATTCCACCACCGCAAACTCCGTGCGCACGGCCAAAGAATGGGTGCAAGAGCTGGCAAAATATCGCAGCCCTTCGACGCAACGCTCGGTGTTCGAGCTGGCGGCGACGGTTGTGCCCTTTGCCCTGCTATGGGCGCTGGCATGGGCTGCGATGTCGGTGAGCTACCTTTTGGCCTTTGGCATTGCGGCGCTGAACGGGCTGTTTTTGGTGCGTATTTTTATCATCCAGCATGATTGCGGCCATGCCAGCTATTTCCACAATCGCACGCTGCAAGATTGGGTCGGGCGGATTTTGGGCGTTTTGACCCTAACCCCCTATTCGGTCTGGCGGCGCACCCATGCCATTCACCACGCCAGCCACGGCAATTTAGACCTGCGCGGTATTGGCGATGTGACCACCCTGACGGTGGAAGAATACCGCGCGCGGGGCCGCTTTGGGCGGATGATGTATCGGCTATATCGCCACCCGCTGGTGCTGTTCGTGCTGGGGCCAAGCTATTTGTTCATTTTGCAAAACCGCCTGCCCCTTGGCCTGATGACACAAGGCTGGCGCTATTGGGTTTCGGCCATGGGCACGAATGCAGCGATTGCGATTGTGGTCGCGCTGATCATTTGGCTGGGCGGGTTCATGCCGCTGCTGCTGATCTATCTGCCGACGTCGGTCATCGCTGCCACGGTTGGCGTTTGGCTGTTCTATGTGCAGCACCAGTTTGAGGAAACCCATTGGGCGCACAGCCCCGATTGGCAGCTGCACGACGCCGCGCTTGCGGGGTCGTCGCATTACGTGCTGCCCCAGCCTTTGCGCTGGCTGTCAGGCAATATCGGCATCCACCACGTGCATCATTTGTATTCGCGCATCCCGTTTTACCGCCTGCCCGAAGTGATCCGCGACCATGCCGAATTGGCCGAAGCGCAGCGCCTGACCATCTGGGAAAGCATCAAATCCGCACGCCTGCATCTGTGGGATGAAGAAAGTGAGCGGCTGATTTCCTTTCGCGAGTTTCGCGCGCTGATGCGCACCGTCCCTGCCGCTGCTTGACATCACAGGCGCATCGCAATAGCGCAAACGCATCTATTGCGGAGCGTGCAGATGCAGCCAGACACCCTAGATTTGACCCGCGTGCTGGATCATGCCCGTATCGCGGAATTGCCAAACCCCTATTTTGGCAAAGTGCGCGATTGCTATGATCTGCCAGCGGGTGGTGGCCAACCCGCGCGCAGAATTTTGATCTCGTCTGATCGTATCTCAGCCTTTGACCGCATTCTGGCCGCCATCCCCTATAAGGGTCAAGTTTTGACCCAAATGGCGCGCTATTGGTTTGATCATACAGGCGATATTTGCCCCAATCATGTGCTGGCCTACCCCGATCCGAATGTGGTGATTGGCCGCCATGTCACCATTCTGCCCGTGGAAATTGTGGTGCGCGGGTATCTGGCAGGGACGACATCTACATCTATCCTAACCCAGTATAAGACGGGCGCACGGGTGATGTATGGCCATCGCCTGCCAGATGGCTTGCGCGACAATCAGGCCCTGCTTGCGCCTATCATCACCCCCACCTCCAAGGCATTTGACGGCGGGCATGACGAACCTTTGACCCCCGCCCAGATCATCGCGCAGGGCCTGCTGACCCAAGACCAGTGGGACAAGGTGTCTGCCTATGCGCTGGCATTGTTTGCGCGCGGTCAAGATATGGCGGCGGCGCGCGGGTTGATTTTGGTGGATACAAAGTATGAGTTTGGTCTGGATGAAACGGGCCGTATTTTGCTGGCTGATGAAATACACACCCCCGATTCCAGCCGCTATTGGATTGCGGATGGCTACGAGGCAGCTTTCGCGGCAGGAACCCGCCCCCCCAGCTTTGACAAAGACGTCATCCGCGCATGGGTGGGTGCGCGCTGCGATCCCTACACCGACCCAATCCCCGAAATCCCCGCCGAGATGATCGCGCAAACCGCGCAAACCTATATAGCGGCCTATCAGGCGATTACGGGACAGGTCTTTGTGCCCGATCTGTCGGGGGCAACACCGCTGGCCCGTGTCCGCGCTAATTTGGCAGAATTTTTCTCTGCTTAGACGCGCATTGTTTGCGCTAACATCGCGTTGGGTGTAAACCCGTCCAAACAAGTTTCGGAGGGCGTTATGATACTATCTTGTGGTGAAGCGCTGATTGACATGCTGCCCCGCACATCCACGCTGGGCGAGGCGGCCTTTGCCCCCTATGCGGGCGGGGCGGTGTTTAACACAGCCATTGCGCTGGGCCGCCTTGGCGCGCCATCGGCGTTCTTTTCGGGCGTTTCGAACGACATGCTGGGGCAAATACTTGCCAATACTCTGGCCGCCAGCCATGTGACCACCGATCTATGCGCAAGGTCAAACCGCCCAACAACTGTGGCCTATGTCAAACTGGTGAATGGCCAAGCGACCTATGCCTTTTACGACGAAGGCACGGCGGGGCGGCTGCTGTCGGTGGACGAACTGCCTGCTCTACCTGACGATATTTCCACTCTGTTCTTTGGCGGCATTTCGCTGGTCAACGACCCCGCCGCCAGCACATACGAGGCGCTACAAACCCGCGAGGCGAACGCCCGCGTGATTATGATCGACCCCAATATCCGCCTTGGCTTTATCGCAGGGCAAGAAGACAGCTATCGCGCGCGCATCACCCGCATGATCGCCCGCGCCGATATTGTGAAATTGTCGGACGAAGATTTGCATTGGTATGCTGGCAGCGGCGATGTGACAGCGCTGGCGCGGGGCATTTTGGCGGCAGGGCCAAAGGTAGTGCTGATCACCGAAGGAGCCAAAGGCGCGCATGCCATCACCGCCACGCAGACCCGCTTTGTCGCCTCGGTCAAGGTCGAAGTTGTGGACACAGTGGGCGCGGGGGATACGTTCAACGCGGGGGTTCTTGCCTCGCTGCATCAAGGCGGGCTGTTGACCAAGGCAGGCGCGGCGACGCTATCGGACGCTGCATTAGACGCCGCTCTATCCCTTGGCGTGCGGGCGGCGGGCATTACGGTTAGCCGCGCAGGGGCCAACCCACCTTGGGCGCAGGAACTGGCATGAATGCGCGCGGTCTTGCAGCGAGCCAGCCGCGCCAGCGTCACCATTGACGGCGCGCTCGTAGGCCAAATTGGCCATGGCCTGCTGATTTTGGTCTGCGCCATGGCGGGCGACACAGTCGCCGAGGCAGACCGCCTAGCGGCCAAAATCGTCAAACTGCGCATTTTCAAAGACGCGGGCGGCAAGATGAATCTGCCCGTGACAGCGGCGGGAAATGCGGCCCTGATCGTCAGCCAATTCACCCTAGCCGCCGATCTGCGCGGCAACCGTCCGGGGTTTTCCCCCGCCGCGCCGCCCGATCAGGGCAAGCTGCTATATGACCATTTCTGCGCCCAAATCGCCAACGCGGGCCTGGATGTGCAGCGCGGGGTTTTTGGCGCGGATATGGATGTGGCTTTGAACAACGACGGTCCTGTGACGATCTGGCTGGACACGGAAACGCTTTAACCCCTTCTCCCCGTTGACATCGACAAAGAATTAACCTTCCTAGGCGATTATCGGATTGATTGTTTTCGTTTTGGGAACAATGGTAAATCAGGGACAATGGGTTGCCAATGGCGGGCGGAGTGCGCAAATTTTTCGATCAGCTCAACCAGCGGCGCGCGTTGCTGCGTTGGGAACGTTTGGCCGAAGGCGCCGCAACTGGGCCGCTATCCAGCCTGCGCAATTCCGCCGCGCAGGCATGGGCGCTGCGCAAACATCTGGATCGCGTGATCCATCTGGCCGAATATCGCCTAGCGTTGCCCGCTATCGGCACAAACGTCATCCGCCGCCAAATGGGAACTGATTGGGCGTGGCGTCCCGATCTTTGGCTGGGGCCAATTTCCAAAATGGGCCACGCCTCGGTGGCCAACCGCACCCAAATTTGCGACGGCGCGACGATATTTCACGATTGCAAAAAATCGGAATTAACCGCCCGCCAAATTCGCAACACCCGCGAATCTGATATTGCGCCCTTTGGCTTTCGGCTGGATGTGTTCCGCTTTGACGGGTCGTTCTTATCGCTGGTGCTGGATTTGCCGCAACAGGCGGCCGAAGGGTTGAAGCAAAAGCATATCATCCGCGTTGATATGATTGTGGATATGGAAAAGCCGCTGGAAATCTTTGCACGGCTGAACATTAAACACGGCCCGAATGTGGAAACCATCGTGCGTGAAATGCCGCTAGATCAGGCCGAAGTGATGGTGGAATTTGATCTGGGATATTCCAAAATCAATGAAAAGCGGGTCGAGAAAATTTGGTTGGATTTGATTTTCGAAGGGCCAGAGATGAACCAGATTATCCTGCGCGATGTGACATTATCGCGCCGCCCGCGCGCCGAATTGTAGGGGGCTGACACATGGCAAGCATTACAAAAACCCGTTTGCGCGCTGGCATTTGGCAAGGCGTGCTGACCATTGAAAACGGTGAGGCACCCAATGTGGAGGTTCTGCATTTGGAATCCCCTATGCAGGGCGTCACCATCAAAGAGGTGCCCAATAATACACGCGAATTCGTGCTATCCGTCCCCATTCCCGCCCGCGTTTTGAATGACGGGGTGCAGACATTTGTTGTTCAAAACCGCGCAGATATGACGACTTTGGCCAGCTTTTCGATTATCGCTGGAACCCCGCTAGAGGAAGATTTGCGCGCTGAAATAGACCTTTTGCGCGCCGAGTTGGATTTGTTAAAGCGCGCCTTCCGCCGGCATTGCGTGGAGACCGCTTAGCGGCGGATAAAGCGGAAAAGTTCCGACGCGGCCCAGCCCGCCGCCGCTGCCATCAGCAGCGATAAAATACCATACAGCAGCGGTTGGTTACGGGCCATATTGGTGAGCTGCCGCTCAATCCCAGTTTTTCTTACGTCAATTGATTGATCTTGGGTATCCATCACTTGCCCACCCCGCAGCAGGAACAGCCGCACACGATAGCGCCCCTCGGTTAAATTCGACGGCAGGGAAAAATCGGCGCGAAATAGGGTATCTTGCGCCAGTTTTACACCCCGCTCGTCAAACTGCAGCGATCCTTGTTTGCCGCGAATGCGCTGCAACGCCGATGAAAACGCATGCGAATCAATCGATCCTGCGGCAAGGCGGGTGACAGAAATGCGCCGCTCAAAACTGATCTTATGGCGCAAATCGTCGTTCTCGGTCAAAATATCGGCCAGCGGTCCCGTGCTGGCAATGGCGAAATAGCTGGGCACATCGCCAAATTCGGTGGCCGCCCCATTGATCCAAATACCAAACTGCCGTTCTTTGCGTCGCACGACCAGCGGCGACGAGGGCCCCTCTAGGGTGACGATCACATCCATGGGCAGATCTTCGGGGGCAGGGCTGTCACGCCGCACCGCCCCATAAACCAAAATATCCGTTCCCGTAAAATCGGCGGTGATTTGCACGTCATCGCGGCTTAGCCCCGTGACCAAGGATTCCGTAGCCATGACGGGCTGGGATAGCAGCAGCGCTAGCGCCAGCCACCTCATGGCAGCACCCGCGCGATGGAATACAGCTCGGATGGCATCAACAGCAAATCAAATGCAATCTTAATACTGACTGCCAAAACCATCATCGCCAGCAGACTCCGCAGCTGCTCGGCCTTGAGCCGTGTTGATAGGCGCGAGCCGATTTGTGCCCCGATCACGCCGCCGACGATCAGCAGAAACGCCAGCATCATATCAACAGTCTGGCTGTTGATCGCATGCATGATGGTGGTAAAGCCCGTGACGAAGATGATCTGAAACAGCGATGTGCCCACCACGACCTTTGTGGGCATACCAAGTAAATAAATCATCGCGGGAACCAAAATAAACCCGCCTCCTACCCCCATAATGGCCGCCAAAACCCCGACCACAGCCCCGACCACCAGGGGCGGCAGCACGCTGATATATAGTCCTGATTTGCGGAATTTTACCTTGAATGGAAGGTTGTGTATCCAGCTATGCACATGCGCACGCCGCGCTTGGGGCACGCCATGGCGGCGATTGCGCCACATCGCGCGCGAGGATTCGGCAAACATTGTCATGCCAATGAACCCTAGGAACAAAACATATGAAAGCTGAACAAAAACATCCACTTGTCCAAGTGCGGTCATGAATGCGAACAGTTTTACCCCGATAAAGCTGCCCGCCATGCCGCCCACCAGCAGCACCGTTCCCATGACAAAGTCCACGCCCTTGCGCCGCAGCTGCGCCAGCACGCCGGATATAGAGGACGCAACCACTTGGTTCGCGCCCGTGGCCACTGCCACACCGGGTGGTACGCCTATGAACATCAGCAAAGGCGTGATCAAAAATCCACCGCCCACACCGAACATGCCCGACAAGAACCCAACTCCGCCGCCCAGCCCCAGCAGCAGAAAAAGGTTCACTGAAATCTCGGCAATGGGCAGGTAAATTTGCATCAAGGCGCCCGCATTGGGTAGGTTGCAATCATTGGGGCGTTTTCGCCCTTGCGTCAATTCTAATCTTTGAATGTATAACTTCGCAGGAAATGACGCAGAATTTGCTCTAACTTTGCCGCGCCCAAGGGGGCCATCGCCTTGGTATGTTCGTGGCTGATCGACTCGTTTGACATGCCAGCGGCCATATTGGTGATCGTCGAAATCGCCGCCACGCGCAGGGCCAAAAACCGCGCCAGGATCACTTCGGGGACGGTAGACATACCCACGGCATCACCGCCCAAAATCTTGATCGCGCGAATTTCGGCGGGGGTTTCAAACGATGGCCCCGAATACCACGCATAAACCCCTTCCGGCAAAGAAATCCCCTGCGCAGCCGCAGCCGCGCGCAGCCCCGCGCGCAGTCCAGCATCATGCGCTGTGGTCATGGGCACAAACCGCGCATCCGTTTTTTCGCCAATCAGCGGGTTTAGACCAGAAAAATTGATGTGATCGGCCAGCAGCATCAAATCCCCCGGCGCAATATCGGCGCGCAGGCTGCCTGCTGCATTCGTGGCAATCAGGTCACGCGCGCCTAAATTGCGCAGCACCTCTAGCGGCAGGCGCATGGCCGACGGGTTGCCATTTTCATAATAATGCTCGCGCGCCCCAAAAATCGCCACGCGCACGCCTTCCAGATCGCCAATCACGAGGTTTGGATTGTGGCCCGAAACGCCAACATGCGGAAAGCCGTCCAAATCCGCGTAGGGAATTGCCAACCCGTCCACTGCCTCCGCCAAATGCCCCAGACCAGACCCAAGAATCAGGCCCAATCGCACGGGCGCATCGCCGGCGCGGGCGCGAATTTTCTCGGCGAGTTCAGCGCTCTTTGACATAAGGCTCGCCCCCTGCGCGTGGCGGGATTGCTTTGCCGACAAAACCCGCAAGCACAATAACTGTCAGGATATAGGGCAAAGCATCCAAAAACGGCACGGGAATGGCGATGCGTGTCAGACTTTCCACCACATCGGGGCGCAGCGCGAGGGCCTGCAAAAACCCGAACAGCAGCGTGGCCCATAGCGCCTGCCATGGCCGCCATTTGGCGAAAATCAGCGCGGCCAGCGCGATATAGCCGCGCCCCGCCGTCATCTCGCGGCCAAAGCCCGCTTGTAGACCTGTGGACATATAGGCCCCCGCCAAGCCGCACAAAACGCCCGCAATCAGCACAGCCGAAAAGCGCAGCCGCACCACCGAAACGCCCGCCGTATCTACCGAAGCAGGGTTTTCCCCCACCGCGCGCAACCGCAATCCAAAACGCGTGCGATACAAAACCCACCATGACAGCGGCACCAACAGCAATGCCACGTACACAAGGATGGTATGGCCCGACAAAACCTCGGCGTAGAACGGGCCAATGACAGGAATATTGGCAATTGCCTCCACAAAGGGCAGATCAATCGGCGTAAAACGTGCATTGCCCACCAAAGGTGCAGTGCGCCCACCTTGGCCAAACATGCTTTGTGCTATCAGCACTGTGATGCCAGAGGCGACGAAATTCAGCGCCACCCCCGCAATAAGTTGGTTCCCGCGAAAGGTGATAGAGGCCAGTCCATGCACCAGTGCAAACAGCAAACTGCCCGCGATGCCCGCAATCAGGCCAATCCAAACGCTGCCTGTGATCGCGGCAACAGCCGCCGCACTCATGGCGGCCATCAGCATTTTTCCCTCTAGACCGATGTCAAAAATGCCCGCGCGCTCGGAATATAAACCTGCAAGGCAGGCAAGCAGCAGGGGCGTCGCAAAGCGCAGCGCAGTATCACAGACCTGTAAGAACGTGGCGTAATCCATCACTCGCCCCCCCGCCTGCGGAAAAATGCGGCCAGCAGCATCCGAACCATTTGGTCCAGCGCGCCTGTAAACAAAATAACCAAGCCCTGCACCACAGTGCGCAGTTCAATCGGAATGTCTGTTTCTAAACCAAGGGCTGCCCCACCTTGAAACAAAAATCCGAATAGGACGGCTGCTAGAAAAATGCCAATCGGGTGGTTGCGACCCATTAGCGCCACGGCAATACCGATGAAGCCCGCCCCCGACGCCGAGTTTTGTAACAATCGTTCAGATTGCCCCATTACGTTGTTGATCGCCATCAATCCCGCCAGCGCGCCCGAAATCAGCATGGCAATCATAATGATGCGAAACGGCGAAATGCCCGCATAGACCGCCGCCTTTTCCGATTTGCCAAAGGCGCGAATTTCGTAACCCAATTTCGTGTGCCACAGCAGCGCCCAAATCGCCACGCAGGCCGCAATGGCGATAAAGAATGTCACATTCGCAGGCACGCCTTGATACATCGGCAGGCCCTGCGCATTCAGGCGCGGCAGACCATCGGCGCCCATCCGCTGAAACAGGTTTTGCAGCAGCGGAATTTCGTGGAACTGCGGCAAATGCGCCCCCGCTGGAAAGGTGGCCGAGGCGGGGTCCATACTGCCCGTGGGTCGCAGCACATTGACCAAAAGATAGATCAGCAAAGCCGAGGCAATGTAGTTGAACATGATCGTTGTGATCACGATATGGCTGCCACGGCGCGCCTGCAAATAGGCAGGCACAGCCGCCCAAGCCGCGCCAAACAGCGCCGCGCCGCCCATCGCCGCCGCCAGTGCCAGCGTCCAATGCGGCCACGGCAGGGCAAGGCAAACCAGCGCCACGCCCAGCCCGCCTAACTGTGCCTGCCCCTCGCCGCCAATGTTAAACAGCCCCGCGTGAAAGGCGATTGTTACGGCTAAGCCTGTGAAAATAAAGGATGTTGCATAATACAGCGTATAGCCCCACGCATAGGGCGACCCCAGCGCGCCATTGGCCATAACGGTAATCGCCTCTAGCGGGCTTTGCCCAATGGCAAGCAATACCCCCGCCGAAACCAGCGCCGCCAGCGTCAGGCTGATCAGGGGAACCAGCGCAACATCGGCCCAAGTGGGAAGTTTGGTCATGCTTTGCCCCCCATCCCCGCCATCATCAATCCTAGCTCGCGCTCACTCGTTTGGGCGGGGTCGCGCTCGCCCATGATTTTGCCGTCAAACATCACCAAAACGCGGTCGGCAAGAGACATGATCTCGTCCAACTCGACCGAGACCAGCAGCACTGCGCGGCCCGCGTCGCGCAGGGCGATGATCTGTTTGTGAATGAACTCAATCGCGCCAATATCCACGCCGCGCGTAGGTTGCCCGATCAAAAGCAGGTCTGGACTGCGCTCCATTTCGCGCGCCACGACGATCTTTTGCTGATTACCACCCGAGAAATTCTTGGCGCTAAGGGCAGGAATTGGCGGGCGCACGTCATAGGTTTCCATCTTGCGCGCCGTATCCGCGCGCAGGGCTGCGTTATCCATGATCAAAGCGTTTTTCTGATAGGCGGCATCGTCGTGATAGCCCAAAGCCACGTTTTCCCAGGCGGAAAAATCCATGATCAGGCCCAGCACTTGACGGTCTTCGGGCACATGGGCAATGCCCGCCTCGCGCCGCGCCTTGCCATTCGCCTTTGCACCCGACAGCGGCAATTCCTGCCCTTTCAGAACGACTGTTCCGCTTGCCGATGCAATCCCGCCCAGCGCCTCCAACAATTCGGATTGACCATTGCCAGCCACGCCCGCAATGCCCAAAATCTCGCCCGCGCGGATGTCGAATGACACCCCTTTCAGGCGCAGCACGCCGTGTTCGTCGATTACCGCTAAGTCCTTGACAGCAAGCACGACTTCGCCACGATTTGCTGGCTTTTTCTCGACCTCCAGCAGTACTTTACGGCCCACCATCAGTTCGGCCAGTGCCTCGGGCGAGGTTTCAGCGGTTTTCACAGTTGCCACCATCGTGCCGCGCCGCATCACCGAAACATTGTCCGTCGTCTCCATAATCTCGCGCAGTTTATGGGTAATCAGCACGATGGTTTTGCCCTGATCGCGCAGACCGCGAAGGATACGGAACAAATGGTCAGCTTCGTCAGGGGTCAGCACGCCCGTGGGTTCATCCAAGATCAAAATTTCAGCCTGACGATACAGCGCCTTTAGAATTTCCACGCGCTGCTGATGGCCCACAGACAAATCTTCGATCAGGGCATCAGGATCAACGTCCAGCTCGTATTCCTGCGACAGCTCGCCCAGCGTCTTACGCGCTTTGGCCAAACTGCTGTTTAGCAAGGGGCCGTCTTCCACACCCAAAATCACATTTTCCAGAACGGAAAAGTTCTGCACCAGTTTGAAATGTTGAAACACCATGCCAATACCCGCGCGAATGGCGCTTTGGCTATCGGGGATGGCGACCACCTCGCCGTTCACAAGAATCTGACCCGAATCTGCGCGGTAAAACCCGTAAAGTATCGACATCAACGTCGATTTACCCGCCCCGTTTTCGCCAATAATGCCGTGGATCGTGCCGCGCGGGATAGAGATATTAATATCCTTATTGGCCTGCACCGAACCAAACGCCTTGGATATGCCTTTCAACTGAATGGCATAGGGCGAATTGGGGGCGGCAGTTGCCTGCCGCCCCCCAATTTTTGCCGCAGTCATTAGAACGTGGCCGCAGGGCAGGTGTTGTCGGACATATAGTCATGCACCTTTAGCGCGCCCGATTTGATGTCGGCAGAGGCTTTTTCAACGGCCGCCAGCATTTCTGGAGAGACAAGAGCTGCGTTGTTTTCGTCCATTGCATAGCCGACGCCATCAGCCGCCAGATCCATCACGTTGATGCCAGCGGTCATTTCGGTGCCTTCTTTGAACGCGTTGTAAACGGCCACATCCACACGCTTTAGCATCGAGGTCAAAACCTTGCCTGGGTGCATGTAGTTTTGGTTGCTGTCCACGCCGATCGACAAAATGCCTTCGTCAGCCGCCGCTTGCAGAACGCCAACGCCGGTGCCGCCAGCCGCTGCATAGATCACGTCTGCGCCTTGGGCTTTTTGTGCCTTGGCCAATTCCGCGCCCTTCACGGGGTCGTTCCACGCGGCGGGGGTGGTGCCCGTCATGTTCAGAACCACAGTTGCGTCAGGTTTCACTGCCTTCACGCCTTGGGCGTATCCGCAGCCAAATTTGCGGATCAGCGGAATGTCCATACCGCCAATGAAACCAACAGTGTTGGTTTTCGATGCCAGACCCGCCATCATGCCCACCAAATAGCTGCCCTGATCTTCGGTAAAGACCACCGATTTCACGTTGGGCTGATCAACAACCATGTCGATGATCGCGAACTTGGTATCGGGGAAATCGACGGCCACTTTGTTCAGCACATCGCCAAAGGCAAAGCCCGTCATGACAACAGGGTTCGCGCCAGCTTCGGCTAGGCTGCGCAGGGCCTGCTCGCGCTGGGCTTCGTCTTGCATTTCCAGCTCTTTGAACTTGCCGCCCGACTCGGCCGCCCATTTTTGCGCGCCATTGAATGCCGCCTCATTGAACGATTTGTCGAATTTGCCGCCCAGATCGAAGATGATCGCGGGCTCTGCTGCAACTGCAGGCTCGGCTGCGGCTGGCGCGGCAGCTGGTTCAGCGGCGGCAGGGGCCGCAGCAGGGGCCGCAGCCATTTCCGGCGCAGGTGCTGTGGTGTTCATCATGCTATAGGCGCCATAAGCGACGGCAGCGGCCGCAACAACAGCGGCAATAATTTTCGGATTCATGAGAGTCTCCTGTTTGGTTTTTCCAAAATGCGCGCGCAAATGCCACCCCATGGCCCTGCGACGATCGTGTGCCAGTTAGGCTGTAGTCTTAAGGAATCGTCAACTGGATTCTTGCAAGTTTGCGCTACCACGGCAGCAAAATGATCAAATTCCATACGCCCGCCGCTAAACAGGGCAGCCCATGATTAGACCATCAATCGCCGTGCCGTCTGGGGTGCGGTAATAGGCGCGGCGCAGGCCTGTTTGGGTAAAACCGCAGGTGGAATACAGGGTTATTGCGGCGGTGTTATCGGCGGCCACCTCTAGAAACGCGCGCTGCGCCTCCATGCGCCGCGCTTTGGACATGAAATCCTGCACCAGGTCGCGGCCAATCCCTTTGCGGCGCGCGGCAGGATCCACGGCCAGTGTGATAATCTCGGCCTCGCCTGCAACGGCGCGGCCAATCAAAAACCCCTGCGCGCGGGTTATGGCAAAGCTGTGGGCAGAGGCCAGAATTTCGGCAATTTCCGCCGCAGGCCAAGGCCGCAGATGCGCAAAACAGGCGCGATGCAGGCGGGCCATGTCGTCCAAGGTCATGGCAGGGTCAGACATCGGCAAAGATGATGGGCGGCGGGTCTGATGGAGGCGCGGCATCGGCGGGGCGCAGGTAAAATGGCGCGGGGCGCGGGGTATCGCCGCCCAAACGCTGGCTGGCGATATGCGCAACTGCCAGTGCCAGCTGCCCACCGCTCAGGTCTGTAATTGACAGCGCGGGCGCATCGGTGGGGGCCGCGTCCAGCAGTTGCGCCGCGCCCACACCGCCAAACCGCTGGGCATAAACCTGCCCACGCGGGGCAGGGATCACGGCGTAAAAATCACGCAAATCAACACCATATGCGCGCGCATCAAACCCACTGACGCCAATCGCAGGTATACCCAGCCCAAGGGCCAGCCCGCGCGCCAGCGCCACCGAAATGCGAATGCCTGTGAAATTTCCCGGCCCAACGCCCACGCCGATCGCGGCAAAATCGGCCAAAGTTAGGCCCGCATCCGCCATCATCTCTTGGATCATCGGCAGCAACCGTTCGGCTTGACCCTTGGCCATATCTTCGCAGACGGTCAAGGATCGCGCTTCACTGGGCCACAAAATCGCGGCCGCGCAATGCGCGCCAGATGTGTCAAAGGATAAGAGGGGCCGCATGATCACGCAGCGACGGGGCGCACTTCCAGCACTTCGGGGATGTAATGGCGAAGCAGGTTTTCGATACCCATTTTCAGCGTCAGCGTCGACGAGGGACAGCCCGCGCAGGCGCCCTTCATGTTCAAATAGACCACGCCGCGATCAAACCCGTGAAACGTGATGTCGCCGCCATCTTGCGCCACAGCAGGGCGCACGCGTGTGTCCAACAGCTCCATTATCTGGCGCACAACATCGCTGTCTGGGCCGTCATGCGCGGTGTGCGCAGCCTGCGCATGGCCCTGCATGACGGGCGCACCCGATTGATAATGTTCCATAATCGCGCCAAGGATCGCGGGTTTGATATGCTGCCAATCGGCGCCATCCACCTTGGTCACTGTTATAAAATCGGTGCCCAAAAACACGCCCGCCACCTGCCCCGTGGCAAAGATGCGCGCGGCTAAGGGCGACGTAGCCGCGGCCTCGGCGCTTGGGAAATCGGCGGTGCCCATATCCAGCACCTCTTGCCCTGGCAAGAATTTCAGCGTGGCAGGGTTTGGCGTTGATTCGGTCTGGATAAACATTTGGCAAACTCCGACTGTTGTAATCACCTAAGCAGGCCAGCGCGCCAAGTCAAGTTTGGAATCATTCTAAGCTATCACATTGCATGGCAACGGCTGAAACTATTCGCCCGCCGCACCAAGCCTCGGTCACGACGCTTCACGATCCCTTGTTTGGCGCGAAACATTCGCGGCGGGGCATTGCCGCAAGGGCGCGCGCGCGCCATAAACACAGCGACGCGTTAGGAATCCCAATGAAAAAAGCCGCCCTTTTTGTCGTTCTTGCCGCAGCGATTACAGCTGCGCTATATGCCGCGCAGGGCCAGTCCTTGAACTTGGGCAGCCTGCGCGCGCTGCTAACGGAACTGAAATTTTGGCAAGAAAATCATAGTTTTGCGCTGATTGTCATTTTCTTTACGGCCTATGTCGCTGTGACCGCGCTGTCCTTGCCCTTTGCCGTTTGGATGACGCTGGCCGCGGGCGCGCTGTTTGGGTTTTGGCAGGGGTTTATTATCGTCTCTTTCGCATCGGCCATTGGGGCGACGCTGGCGTTTTTGGCCGCGCGCTACCTGCTGCGCGATTTTGTGCGCGAAAAATTTGGCGCGCGCCTTGCCGCGATTGATGCAGGCATGGCGCGCGATGGGGCGTTTTATCTGTTCACGCTGCGCCTGATCCCCGTTTTTCCTTTCTTTGTCGTCAATCTGGCGATGGGGTTGACGGCGATTTCCACCCGCGCGTTTTACATCGCCAGCCAACTGGGGATGCTGGCAGGCACGGCAGTGTTTATCAATGCTGGCACTCAGCTGGCCAAGTTGGATAGCCTGTCGGGCATTCTATCCCCCAACATTCTGATTTCATTCGCGCTGTTGGGGTTTTTCCCATGGATCGCGCGGATGATTGTCGCCTATATCAACCGCCGCAAGGTCTATCGCGGCTACACCCGCCCACGTAAATTTGACCGCAACCTGATCGTCATTGGCGCGGGCGCGGCCGGGCTTGTGTCTGCCTACATCGCGGCGGCAACCCGCGCTAAGGTTACGCTGGTTGAAGCGCACAAAATGGGGGGCGATTGCCTGAACTATGGCTGCGTGCCGTCAAAAGCGCTGATTAAATCAGCCAAGCTGGCCCATCAGATGCGCCATGCCAGCCAGTATGGCCTAACAGACACCATGCCCGCGATCAACTTTGCTGCCCTGATGGCGCGCGTGCATGGCGTTATCGCCGCCATCGCCCCCGCCGACAGCGTTGAACGATACACTGGGCTTGGCGTTGAGGTGCTGCAAGGCTACGGGCGGCTGGTTGACCCTTGGACAGTGGACATCACCCTGACCACGGGCGAGGTGCAGCGCCTGACCGCGCGGGGGATTATCATCGCCACAGGGGCCGCGCCCTTTGTGCCGCCCCTGCCAGGGCTGGAAGATGTGGGCTACCTGACATCAGATACCCTATGGGAGGCTTTGAAAGACCGCGAAACCGCACCCGCGCGCTTGGTTGTTCTGGGCGGCGGGCCAATTGGCTGCGAGCTGGCGCAAAGTTTTGCGCGCCTTGGCTCGAACGTAACCCAAATCGAAATGGCCCCCCGCCTGATGATCCGCGAGGACGCCGATGCTGCGGGAATGGTCGAGGCATCACTGCGCGCCGATGGCGTGCAAGTTCTGACAGGGCATAAGGCATTGGCCTGCGGGGTTGCGAAAGACGAGAAGTGGATCGAAGTGGAGCACGCAGGCGAAACGCGCCGCATTGCCTTTGACGAGATCATCGTTGCCGTGGGCCGTGCCCCGCGCTTAAACGGCTTTGGTCTAGAGGAATTGGGCATCAAAACGGGCCGCGTTGTGGAAACGAACGAGTATCTAGAAACCTTGTTTCCGAATATTTTGGCGGCGGGCGATGTGGCTGGCCCCTATCAATTCACCCATACTGCCAGCCACCAAGCATGGTTTGCCGCCGTGAATGCGCTGTTTGGGGACATTAAACGGTTCAAGGCTGATTACCGCGTGATCCCATGGGCCACCTTTACCGATCCAGAGCTGGCCCGCGTTGGCCTGTCCGAAGACGAGGCGCGCGCGCAGGGCATCGCCGTCGAAGTCACCCGCTATGACCTTGGCCACCTTGACCGCGCCATTGCTGACGGGTCTGCCAGCGGCTTTGTAAAAGTGCTGACCCCGCCTGGAAAAGATCGTATTTTGGGGGCAACCATCGTTGGGCCCCATGCTGGCGATTTGATGGCCGAATTTGTGCTGGCGATGAAGCACGGGCTTGGGCTGAACAAAATCCTTGGCACGATCCACATCTACCCTACCTTGGCCGAGGCCAATAAATTCGCCGCGGGCAATTGGCGGCGTGCCCATGTTAATCCGCGCATGCTGGCCTTCGTGGAACGTTTCCACACATGGCGGCGCGGCTGAAATAATCAACAAGAGGATACTGAAATGAGATACCTTGTAACTGCCGCCGCTTTGGCCGCTAGTCTTGCAACCCCCGCTGCCGCTGACTGGCAGGCCACGCTGGATGCCGCGCGTGGGCAGACGGTGTATTGGAACGCGTGGGGCGGCGATCAACGCACGAATGACTTTATTACTTGGGTCTCGGCACAGACGCAGGCCGCTTATGGCGTGACGATCCAGCAGGTCAAACTGACCGATACCGCCGATGCCGTCGCGCGCGTGGTGTCGGAAAAGGCGGCTGGCCAAGATACGGGCGGCAGCGTGGATATGATCTGGATTAACGGGCCAAATTTTCTGGCGATGAAGCAGCAGGGGCTGCTGCACGGCCCCTTTGTCGCCGATCTGCCAAATGCAAAATATCTGGACTTGTCCTCCACCTCGCCCAATTCGGTGGATTTCACCACGCCTGTGGACGGGATGGAAAGCCCGTGGCGGCTGGCCAAGTTTGTCTTCAACTATGACAGCGCCCGCGTGGCTGTGCCCCCCACTACCATGGCGGAATTTGCCACTTGGGCCGCCGCTAACCCTGGCCGCATGACGCACCCGAACCCATCCGATTTTATCGGGGCTACGTTTTTAAAACAGGCGCTGATCGAGCTGAGCCCCGATCCCTCTGTGCTGCAATCACCTGCAACGGATGATAATTTCGCAGCCGCGACTGCCCCTCTGTGGGCATGGTACGACAGCCTGCGCCCGAACCTGTGGCGCGGCGGCGCGGCGTTTCCCGAAAACCAATCGGCGCAAGAACAACTGCTAAATGATGGCGAGATTGACATTGCTATGTCCTTCGATCCCGCCTCTGCCGCCGCTGGCATTGCGCAGGGACTGCTGCCCGAAACCACGCGGGTTTTTGTGCCAGCTGCGGGCAGTATCGGCAATGTTAGCTTTGTCGCCATTCCCTTTAACGCGGCGAATATGGCGGGGGCTATGGTGGTGGCCAACCACTTGCTAGACCCTGCCGTGCAGGCGCATATGCAAAATATCGAGGTATTGGGCAGCTTTTCGGTGTTGGACAGCGCCAAGCTGGACGGCGCCGCCAAAGCTGCATTTGCCGCGCTGCCCTCTGCGCCAGCCCTTCCTGCGCTGGCCGATCTTGGGCCAACCTTATTGGAGCCACATGCCAGCTGGATGACCCGCGTTACGGCAGAATGGGCGCAGCGATATACCAAGTGATCGCGCCAAACCGCAGCCGTCAAGGCCCAGGACCCAAAGGCCATCTGCGCCTTTGGGTCTTGGTGGTTGTGGCGCTTTGCTTGGTGCTGCCCATCGCGGCAAGCCTGTGGCAAGCCTTGCGCGCGGCTTTTGGGGTTCTGCCAGCCTTGGGGCAGTCGCAGGCTGGGCTGGACACTTGGGCGGCGCTGTTTGATGTCCCTGGAATAGCCAGCGCGCTGCGACTGTCGTTGGTGACAGGCTTTGCGTCTACTTTGCTGTCGCTGCTGCTTGCTTTGGCATTGGTGGCTATGCTGTCTTCCACCGCCCCAGCCAAGTTTTCCGCCCGACTGCTTGCGCCATTCTTGGCTATTCCCCATGCGGCCATGGCGGTAGGGCTGGCTTTTGTGCTGGCCCCATCAGGATGGATTGCGCGTGCTTTAGCCCCAGCGCTGGGTTGGGCCTTGCCGCCTGATCTGGCCACAGTCGGCGACCCCTACGGTGCGGCGCTGACGCTCGGCCTGATTATCAAGGAGATGCCCTTTATGGTGCTGGTCATAATGACCGCACTGACACAAATTCCACTGGCGCAACATATGGCCGCTGGCCAAGCATTGGGGTACGGGCGCGCCGAAGTCTGGGTGCGGGTGATTGTGCCGCAAATCTGGCCACTCATCCGCTTGCCCATTTATATCGTGCTGGCCTTTGGCCTGTCGGTGATTGATATGGCCGTCATCCTTGGCCCGACGCACCCACCGACACTGTCAGTGCTGCTCACGCGGCTGTTCACAAGCCCTGATTTGGCGCAACTTTTGCCCGCTTCCGCTGGGGCCGTATTGTTGCTCGCTATGGTCGTGGCCAGTTTTGCGGCATTGTATATGGGGGAAAAGCTGCTGGCCCGCCTCGGGCGTGAATGGGCGGCGCGCGGTCGGCGCAACAGCGGCCTGAATGTTGCCGTTCGTGCGCTGGCAGGGGCAGCGGGCCTCGTGCTAATCTTAGGTGCGATGGGCGCTGTGGCACTGGCACTTTGGTCGATGGCATGGCGCTGGGCATGGCCCCAACTGCTGCCCAGCGGCCTTAGCCTGCAAACATGGGCGAATGCCGATTGGATCACTCCTGCAATGACCACGATCACCATCGCACTGGCCAGCACAGCAATGGCTTTAGCATTTGCGATAGCATGGCTAGAGGGCGAAGACCGCGCTGAACGCCAAGGCGGGATGACCCAAATGATGATCTACCTGCCCTTGTTAATCCCACAGATCAGCTTTTTGTTTGGCATGAACATTTTGGCCGTTCAAATGGGAATTGGCGGCGGGGTTGGCGCAGTCATTTGGGCGCATGTCTTGTTCGTTTTTCCCTATGTTATGATGGCGCTGACCGGCCCATGGCGCGCGTTGGATGGGCGATACGCGCAAACTGCGGCGGCCTTGGGGATGGGCCCGTGGTGCAGGTTGGCCTTGGTGAAACTGCCAATCATGGCGGCCCCGATCTTGGCCGCTGTCGCCATTGGTCTGGCGGTGTCGGTCGCACAGTATTTGCCGACATTATTTCTAGGTGCTGGCCGCATTGCCACATTGACAACCGAGGCAGTAACTCTGTCGTCTTCGTCTGACAGGCGGGTTTTGGGGGTGGTGGCCAGTATGCAGGCTGTATTGCCACTGGTGGGCTATCTGTTGGCGTTTTTGATCCCAGCTTGGCTGCACAAAAACCGCCGCGATTTGCAGGGGGCGGCATAGCTGTGACATTAGAATTGCGCGACATTTCGATCAAACGTGCGGGGGGGCAGGCCCTGTTTGCACCCCTGTCATTGATCGTGAAAGGCGGCGAAGTTGGCGCGGTCATGGGGCCATCGGGCAGTGGAAAATCCACCCTTTTGGCCGCGATTGGCGGGCATTTGGCGCGGGGTTTTACCCTGTCGGGCGCCGTTTTGCTGAACGGCGCGCCCGTCACCGCCCTGCCCGCCGAGGCGCGGCGCATTGGCATGATGTTCCAAGATGCCTTGTTGTTCCCACACTTATCCGTGGGTGGCAATCTGGCCTTTGGTCTTGATCCTGCGGTCAAGGGGCGCAGTGCGCGGCGCGGCGCCGTAGACCTAGCCTTGGCACAGGCAGGGCTGGCGGGCATGGCAGATCGCGACCCTGCCACCCTTTCTGGCGGCGAGCGTGCCCGTGCGGCCCTGATGCGTAGCCTATTGGCCCGCCCCAATGCATTGCTGCTTTCGATGAGCCGTTTTCTAAACTGGACGCCGCCCTGCGAGCAGAGTTTCGCGCCTTTACCTTTGCGCATATTCGGGCCAGCGGCATTCCTGCGTTGATGGTCACGCATGATGCGGGCGATATTGCGGGGATCGACGGGCCATTGATCCGTTTTGGCTAACGCCCGTAATAACCGCGATACCAGTCAACAAACTGCGCCACGCCAGCGGCAACCTCGGTCTTGGGCATGTCACCAATAAGGGCGCTGAGCAGGCTGGCATCGGCCCAAGTTTCAGGCACATCGCCCGCCTGCATTGGCAGCATATTGCACACAGCTGTTCGCCCCGTTGCAGCCTCGATAGCGGCGATAAAGGCCATCAAGGGAACAGATGTCGAGTTGCCAATGTTGACACTTCGCCACGGCGCTATTGGTGACAGGCTATCCTTGGCCATAATTGTCTTTGCCCCGCGCGCAGGCGGCAGTGGGATTAGACTGCAAATCGCATGAACCAAATCGGCGATATAGGTGAAGTCGCGGCGCATATCGCCGTGATTGTAGACATCAATCGGATCGCCAGCGAGGATTGCCTTTGTGAATTTATATGGGGCCATATCGGGCCGCCCCCATGGGCCATAGACGGTGAAGAACCTAAAACAGGTGATCGGCAGATCATAAAGATGGGCATAACTGTGGGCCATCACCTCGCCCGCCTTTTTGGTGGCGGCGTAAAACGACAGCGGGTGATCTGTGTCCATTCCTTCGGCAAAGGGCACGCTTTCTCCCGCGCCATAAACCGACGAGGTTGACGCCATCAACATATGCGCGGGCGGGTAGGCGCGCGCCGCCTCTAGCATCTCGAGATAGCGCTCGCCAATTTGCTGGTGCAAATGACTGCGCGGATTTCCCCCCCCCCCCCCCCCCCCCCCCCCCCCCCCCCCCCCCCCCCCCCCCCCCCCCCCCCCCTATCGATGGAATAGCGCACGCCCGCCTGCGCCGCCAAATGCACCACCACTTGCGGGCGATGCGCGGCGAAAAAATCCACCATTTGCCCTTCGGTGGCAATGTCAGCGTTCACAATGCTGAACTGCGGATGTGCCGCCAAAATGTCTTGGCGCGCCTGCTTTAGGGTCACATCGTAATGGGGCGATAGGTTATCAATCCCGAGCACACGCCAGCCCATGGCCAGTAGGGATTGGCATAAGTGAAACCCGATAAACCCCGATGATCCAGTGACCAATGCTGTGCGATTTTGGGTCGTGTTGTGCATTTGATCCGCTCAATCTGGGGTTTTTTACTGATATTTATTGTCTTTGAAACTTTGCCATAGCTCTTGCCTCTGTGCCAGCCTTTACAGGAAAACTATGGCCGAAACATGTGGGCGCTAGCAGATGGCATTTACATTTGCCGCGCCGTTGGTATCCATGGGCACCAAGGTATTTGGGCGGGTCAATCAATGGGCGAACAGGTTATCTTTCCCGATCTTCGCGGTGCTTCGGTTTTTATCACGGGGGGCGGGTCGGGGATAGGGGCAGCGCTGACCGAAGGGTTTTTGCGCCAAGGCGCGCGCGTCGCCTTTTGCCAGCAGAAGAGATGGGACGGAAGGTTGTTGCTGACTGCTATGGAACAGGCCACGGGCAACCGCCCTGTGTTCACCCGCGCCGACATCACTGATTTGGGCGCGCTAAACGCGGCATTAGGCGCGGCAGCGGCGGCGCATGGGCCGATTTCGGTTTTGGTCAACAATGCCGCAAACGATCAGCGCATGGGAACACTGGCCGTGGATGAGGCGTTTTTCGACGCCTCGATTGCCGTCAATCTGAAATCCTACTTCTTTGCGGCAAAGGCTGTGATCCCCGCCATGCAGGCTATGGGGGGCGGGTCGATAATCAATTTTTCCTCGATCAGTTATATGATGGCAACGGCTGGCTATCCTGTCTACCTTGCCGCCAATGCCGCAATTACGGGCCTCACGCGCACCTTGGCGCGCGAGTTTGGTGCCGATCGCATTCGCGTCAATGCGCTGGCTCCTGGCTGGGTGCTGACGCAAAAGCAAAAGGATTTATGGGTAACACCCGAAGGTTTGGCCGCGCATCTGGCGCAGCAATGCCTGCCTGATCCTTTAGAGCCTGCCGATATGGTGGGCGGGTGCTTGTTCCTTGCGTCCAACGCCTCGCGCGCGATGACAGGGCAAGTTTTGGTGATAGATGGCGGCGTGGTGCACAGCGGATGACCCCAACTTGGATAGCGATTGATTGGGGCACCACCAACCTGCGCGGCTGGGCGATGGGCCCTGCGGGCGTTCTGGCCGAGGGCGAGTCGCCCAAAGGCATGTCCAGCCTGAAACCCGCCGAGTTTGAGCCAGCCTTGCTAGAGGTTATCGGCCCGTGGATCGCGGGCCACACAGGCGCGCCGATCCCCGTTTACGCCTGCGGCATGGTAGGAGCAAAGCAAGGCTGGGTCGAAGCGCCCTACCGATTGGTGCCCTGCGCGCCGGTTCATGCGGGCGAACTTATGTCCGTTCCTGTGCAGGATGCGCGGATTTCGGTTCAGATCACCCCCGGCTTGAAACAGGAAAAACCCGCCGATGTGATGCGGGGCGAGGAGACGCAAATCGGCGGCGCGCTGGCATTGCATCCCAATTTTGACGGGGCTATCTGCCTGCCCGGAACCCATAGCAAATGGACGCAGGTATCCGCGGGCGAAGTTGTGTCGTTTCAAACCTTTATGACCGGAGAGATGTTCGCCCTATTGTCCACGCAGTCAGTCTTGCGCCTTGGCATGGGCGGGGACGGCTGGGACGACGGCGCCTTTGATACAGGCGTGGCCGAGGGCATGGCGCGGCCCGAACGGATGGCCGCCAGCCTGTTTCGTTTGCGCGCCGAAGGGCTGCTGGCGGGCCTTACCCCCGACGCCGCCCGCGCGCGCCTGTCTGGATTGTTGATTGGGGCCGAACTGGCCGCTGCCCGTGCCTATTGGCTGGGCATGGATGTGGCGCTGATTGGATCGGCCAAAACAGCGCCCCTATATGCGCGCGCACTTGCCGCCCAAGGGGTAACAGCACGCGCCGTGCCCGCAGCCGATTGCACCCTAGCGGGCCTGTCCCGCGCTGCTGGCCATTTGGCAAAGGATAAACCATGACTCGAAACCTGATTGCCATTTTGCGCGGGATAACCCCACCAGAAGCCGTGCCGATTGGCGAGGCGCTGATTGCAGCGGGCATCACCACCATCGAAGTGCCGCTAAACTCGCCAGAGCCATTCCAGTCCATCGGCGCGATGGTGCGCGCTTTTGGGCCGCGCGCGCTGATTGGTGCAGGCACGGTGCTGACCCCCGCGCAAGTGCAAGAATTAGCGGATGTTGGCGGGCAGATCGTAGTCTCACCCAATGTCGATCCAGAGGTCATAGCAAAAACCCGCGCCTTGGGTCTGCAAAGCTGGCCAGGCGTGATGACCCCGACTGAGTGCTTTGCAGCATTAAAGGCAGGGGCAAGCGGGCTAAAGCTGTTTCCAGGTTCCTTGCTAGGGCCAGAGGGGCTAAAGGCCATTCGCGCCGTTTTACCTAAAGGCACTCAGGTTTACGCGGTGGGCGGCGCTGGCCCCAGCAATTTCGTCCAATGGCGCAGCGCAGGAGTGGATGGCTTTGGCATTGGCACGGCACTTTATGTGCAGGGCCTGTCCGCCACCGAGGTTTTCACCCGCGCCTGCGCAATCGTGGCCGCGTATGATGAGGCAATGGGATGATCTATGACGCCCGCAGATGCGAATTGGGCGAAGGCCCTTTGTGGCACCCCACACGCGGGCAGTTGTTTTGGTTTGATATTTTGAACAAAAAGCTGCTGTCGCGTTTGGGCGATACTGCACTGGAATGGCAGTTTGATCAGATGGTTTCGGCGGCGGGCTGGGTTAGCGATAATGAATTGCTGATTGCCAGCGAAACCCAGCTACTTCTGTTCAATCTGGACACATCAACCCAGCGCCATATTGCGCCGCTAGAGGCGGATAACAAAATCACCCGCAGCAACGATGGCCGCGCCGACCCGCAGGGTGGGTTTTGGATTGGCACAATGGGCAAATCCGCCGAAAAGGGCGCAGGGGCGATCTATCGGTTTTATCGCGGAGAGTTGCGCCGCCTTTATAGCGACATCACCATTTCCAACGCCATTTGCTTTGCGCCCGATGGGCGGGCCGCCTATTTCACAGACACAGTGACCGCCCGCGTGATGCGTGTGGGCCTAGATAACGAAGGCTGGCCCCATGGCGCGCCGCAGGTCTATCTGGATTTGCCAACCAACCCCGATGGTGCGGTGATCGACGCCGCTGGCAATATGTGGCTGGCCGAATGGGGATCATCGCGCGTCGGCTGCTATGACCCTTCGGGGCAGATGATTGGCAAGGCCACATTTGACGCGCCCAACACCTCTTGCCCTGCCTTTGGCGGGGCCGATTTGACCACTCTATATTGCACCACTGCGCAGCAACACATGGACGCCGCAACGCGGGCCGCGCATCCCCATTCGGGCAAAGTCTTTGCCGCTGTGGGTGCTGGAAAAGGCCAAGCCGAACATCGGGTGATTTTGTAACGCGCGCGCCTGCCGAGCCAATCAACGATAGCGGCGAAACAGGCGGGTTTGGGTGAACAACTCCTCCAGCCGTTTCAGCAATACGTAACT
>JAXHON010000069.1:0-31938 GCA_034519315.1 Cypionkella sp.
GACGAATGGGGCAACAAGGATGTTCTGGGCCTGATGAGAGGGCGAAATTTCGCGAAAGCACACGCAGAGCTGGCGCGAAATTTAGCCTGGACCTCAAACGCCGAGGCCTGGGGGCCGCCCCAAAACTGGCCGTTGGTGACGGCGCGATGGGGTTCTGGGCCGCCCTACACGAGGTTTGCAGCAAAACCCAAGTCCAGCGCTGCTGGGTATATAAAACGGCGAATGTCCTGAACGCGCTGCCCAAATCCGTCCAGCCAAAGGCCAAGGCGCACCTCAATGAAATCTGCCCTCTCGGGCATGCAAGCATGCCCTGCCGGGTAACAGATGGCCCAGACAAGGGCCGCCGCCAATGCCGCCTTTGACTTCTTCATTGAAGCAGGCGGTGTAGCGAAATATGACCGCGCGGCAAAATGCCTGACAAAAGATCGGAATGATCTGCTGGCGTTCTACGACTTGCTAGCCGAACATTGGAAGCACATCAGAACGACAGAACCCGATTGAGCGCACCTTTGCCACCGTTCGGCACCGAACCACCAAAACCAGGGGCAGCGCTCAGCCGACGGGCAACGCTCGCGATGACTTTCCGATTGATGCTCTCGGCAAAGCAAAAATGGCGCAAACTCGACGGCCAAAATCGCCTGCCGGAAATCATCGAAGGGGTTGAATTCCGCGACGGGATCAAGCAACAAATCAAAGCCGCCTGATCAAAGCGACACCAAATCCGCTTCGCTTTCAGGCATAGCTCGGATGATTGGCTGTCGTTCGTTTCTTGCCCCATTCGAAAGTTTGAACTGGATGTGGGGAAGAAGCCGATTTCCAATACTTTGGAAGCCTGCTGCCCAGCGATTGCAGGTGCCGCGCAGCTGCGAATGAGGTGTTGTGATGCGCGAAGCAGATAAAGAGCTTCCGATCCCAGTCCCGTTTCACCAAGCGCCACCCACATCGAAGTGGCCCACGGAAAGCCAAAAAAATAATAATTTTTTCAATGTACTAAGGAAAAATCACCAAACCCCGCGCTGAAAGGCAACAAAAGGTCCAGAGAATACCAGCCCCTGAGAGAGATACGCGTACGAATCCTCGTCGAGGCTTAAGTATGTTCAGCTCCGCCCGCAACCCCGAAATAGGCGCATTGCCGGAAAAATCCGGGGCATAGCCAGATGGGGGAACGCTTTCGCAAGGGCAAGTGGCGGACAGAGAAGGATCTCGAACCCTCGAGACGGTTCCCCGCCTACACACCCTCCAGGCGTGCGCCTTCGACCACTCGGCCACCTGTCCGTTGCGGGTGTTTATCCGCAATTCTGATGCGGGCGCAAGGGGGGGGGGCGCATCAGTCTTTGCCCAAAACCAACACCCAATAACGATCTGCGCCAGATCCTGCACGCGCAAGTCCAAAGTCTTCAAAAGCGGGATTAATGTTATTGGCGTGATGGCCAGGCGATCCTGTCCAGCCGTGTTCCAGCTTTGCCGTCTTGCTGCGTGGCTTGCCCTTTGCCAATATTTTCCCCGATAGTCGTCCAATTATAGCCCGCCCTCGTGGCACGGTCACCAGCGTCTGACCCGTCGGAACCTGTGTGCGAGAAGAAGTCATTTGCCAGCATATCATTCGCGTGAATTTGAGCGGCAACGCCTAGACGAGTATCATAGACGACGTTACCAACGCCGTTTGCCGTGCGAACATTGTTCAATAGCCCAGCAAATGTGTTGTTTTCTGTCGTGCTGGGGTTGCAGAGAGGCACACGGGGCAGCGGATGTCTTATCCGCGTTTTTCCTTCGCTTGAAGATACGCAGGCCGACAGGCCCAAACAGGCGATAACCAGCAGTGTTGTCGATGGGCGATGCATAGTGCGCTCCTAAGTTTGAATACACTCATTCCAAATTATGCGGTATATTTGGTGGATGATTCTGCTTTACGCGCAAAACTGCTAGCGTTTTCTGTTTTCTTGGGTGTCAAAAACGCCTCGGATCTTGGCTCTTGGGCTGTTTTTTCTGCTCGGCATTTTAGCCAATGCGCCGCAAACTGTCGCAGACGAGTTGCCCCCAGCCAATGCGCCAGCGTTCCAACATGCCTATGACATGGCAGCTGGGCACTTGCAGGCGGGCAGGCCGATAGCCGCGCAATTGTGGTTGCGCCGTGCCTTTGGCATGGCGCGCACGCCCGAACAAAAGGCAATGTTGCGTGCGGGCTACCGCGTAGCCGCAGAGGCAAATCCAATAACCTTTAACCTTACGGGCAGGCATGGCCCCGTCGAATAATATCAATGGCGGCGCACGCGATGCCTATTTCTATCTTGGCCCCTATAAATTCGAATTTAGCCCCGCAAGCCGCGCCTTGTCGGGCACAGAATATTCAGCGCAGGCAGAGCTTAGGTATCGGCTGACGCGCGGTGGCCCGGCCTGGCACAAGTTCGGTTTGGATTATCGCTTTATGGCCGCGGCTATACGCGTTTGTCCGCGGCCGCACGCGAAAAGGCTCCAGGCGTCAGGGGGCGCGATTATGCGCTGACCAAAGCCGAAGTTTCGCTGCGCCAATCTCTGAACCTTGGCGCCAAAATGGCCCCCACCTCTTTTTCCGTACATTTTTGGGCGCGTGAGCTATGGCCAAAGCCCACTGTATGATTACACCAAAATTATCGCAACGCAGAATTTCGCCTTTGGCCAAACCAAAACGCTGGCCATGACTGGCGTATATGAAGATCAAACCAGCCAAAGCACCACGCGCGCCGACGCGCAGGTGTTTGACATAATAGCGAATTTTCAGATGGAAACGGCGAATGACGCGCTTTGGACTTGGTCAATAACTGCGCGGAAAAATGCCTCGCAATTGGTCACGGACACATTTTATGATACAGGCTTGCAGGCCAGTTACAGCCCGCCGTGGCATATAATTCATGTAAAACCCACCTTTTCAGCGGGCATCGGGTATAAAAGTTATGATGACTTTATCCTGTCGCTGGATGGGCGGCGTGATCGGTATTCTTGGGCAGGGCTTGGCATGGTATTTGACAAGGTCTCGGCCTTTGGATTTTCGCCCGAAGTGCAACTGACCCACAAGCGCACAAGGTCGAATGTCGCGCGCTACGATACATCGGAACTCAAAATTGCAGTGGGGGTGAAATCGCAGTTTTAATCTGCGCCTAGTCGCCCAAATGCAGATAGACCCGCCTGTTCTGGCGGCCCTTCTTTTCGATCTTGCCGATTTCGACATGGCCGATTTCGGCGGTGCGGGCCACATGGGTTCCGCCGCAGGGTTGCAGATCAACTTGGGCCTCCCCCTGCCCGATGCGGATCAGCCGCACACGCCCCTGCCCCGTTGGCGGGCGCACCGACATGGTTTTGACAAGGCTGGGGTTGGCGTCCAGCTCTGCGTCCGTGATCCAATCCTCGGTCACGGGCAGATCGCGCTGGATCATCAGGTTCAGCGCGGCATTTAGCGCCGCGATGTCCGTCGGCGGCTCCTCCATATCAAAATCCAGCCGCCCGCGCCCTACGGCAATTTGGCCGCCCGTCACAGGCAAGGGGATGACAACCGACAATAGGTGCAGTGCGCTGTGCATCCGCATCAGACTATAACGGCGCGGCCAATCTAGGTGCTGCGTCACCTCGGCGCCGATGGGCGGAGGTGCCAAGGCCTCGGCGGCGACAAGGGCGATAGCACCGCCTTCGGCCTTGACAGTTGTGGCAATGGGCAGGCCGCCCGCCTTGCCATTCCAGCGCCCCGGCATCGCCTGGTTGGCCGCCGCCCGTGGGGTAAAAGATCGACGCATCCAGCACAATGCCGCCCTCTGGCGTATGGGCAATCACGCGGGCGGGCGCGCTGCGCAGATAGGCATCTTCGCGAAACAGGGGGCGGGTTTGGGGCGTCATGCACTGGCCTTTGGTGGGATCGGGTGATTGGTTGGTGCAGCTTTGCGGCGCGGCGGCTTTGCCCTTGTGGCCGTGTCCACTGTTAGGGCTGTCTGCGCTGCCGCATCAGCGGGGAAAAAAGCAATCCTCTCGGCGGCAAAACGCTGGGCGATTTGGTGGTTGATCTCGCTGCGCACGGCCACTTGTGCGTTTACATCGCGCAAAATCACCCGCATTTCGAAATTCAAAGCGTCCCCGCCAAGGCCCATCAAGGCCACAACGGGGGCGGGGTTCATCAGGGCAAGCGGCTGGTTTTCGGCAATGTCGCGCAAAATCGCCTCAACGCGGCGGCTGTCCGCACCATGGGGCACGGAAATCGGCACAATCAGGCGACCCGTCAGATTAAACCGCGTCCAATTCGTTACCCGCCCCGCCACCAGATCGGTATTGGGCACGATCACATCGGATCGATCAAAGGTCTGGATGCGGGTCGATCGGACGGAGATGGATTTTACAATGCCGCTGGTCGTGCCCACTTCGATCCAATCGCCTTCGGACACGGGGCGCTCGATCAGCAATATGATGCCAGAGACAAAATTGGACACGATGTTTTGCAGACCAAAACCGATACCAACGGACAGGGCCCCCGCCACGATGGCAAGGCCTGACAAATCAATCCCTGCCGTGTTGATCGCAATCAGCGCCGCGAAAATAATCCCCAAATACCCCACGCCCGAAACCATGGCATTGCGCGCGCCCATATCCAGCGCTGTTCGCGGCAGGATTGTCGATCTTAGCGCACCTTGCAGCAGACGAGTCAGCCCATAGCCAATGGCGAAGACCAGCGCGAACAGGAAAAAGTTGCTGGGCGAAATACGGGTTGTGCCAAATTGGAACCCATCGCCAAAGCGCGTCCAAATCTCTGTAATATCGGCCACGCGGGCGCCCCAAATCAGGGCGAATACGGGCAGGCTGGCCACCGACAGCGCAAAATTTGCAAGCACTGGGATCAACCCGTCAACACTGTCGCCGCCTGTTTCCGATTGCCCCCCCGATACAACGCGCCCCGTGGCCATGGCATAGATCTCGCCCACCAAATGCTGGCAAATCAACAGTATGGCGATCAATCCAAGGCTAAGAATGGCGGGATAAACCAGTGCGCTGGCCGCCGCGATATATCCAACCGCGCCCAAAACAGGCCCAACAATACCAATGGCCACTGCGGCCTGCGCCACCAGCAAAAGGGACGAGCGTCCGAAATTCTGCGCCTCTCCATCGCGCCCCTGCTGCGCGTGCAGGTGCCGTGCGATCAGCTGCCCAATGCGCAGCAATAAAAGACCCGCAATCACCAGTCCCGGAAAGCTGGTAACAGATGTCGTGCCTTCGGAATATTCTTGCGCCGACATGGCAGCATCGCGCGCAACATCGATGCCCAGCACCAACCCCAGCGTCACCGTCAGCAGCCGTGCCTCGCTCCGCGCCTCTGGCCCAAGGCCCAGCGGGCCTGCCAGCGCCCCGCGCGGAAAAATCCGCCCCGCCATCCACGCCGCAATGATCACAGGCATGGCCATATCGGGCAGCGCCTCGATAATCGAGGTGCCCAACTCGCCCGTCATTTCCGCCAGCGAGAGTGCTAACCCAATCAGCAGCAGACCAAGCAGCGGAAATATCATCTCGCCCAATGAGGCCAGCAGCGCGATGATGCGCTGCGCGCCTTGGGCCGATCCTTCGCGCAGGCGCAGCGCCAGCCGCTGCACCCAAATCCGCGCCGTCATGATCAGGGCAAATCCAATAGCCACCATGAAAACGATCAGCGGCACATTGGTTAAAAACGCGCGGCGTCGCTTGTCATCGGCCCATGCACTGGCCACCTCGTCCCACAATCGCAGCCCCGTATCGGTTAGGCCAATCACCGCTTCGGGCCAGTTAGCGGGATTTATGGGGGCGGGCCACAGCTGCATCAGCTGGCTCGCTTGGCGTTCGCGCAAGATGCGGTCTATCTCGCGGATGATCCCATCTGCGCGCTCATAGGCCTCAATGGCGGCGATACTGGGGGCCTGCAGGCGGGTCATTTGCTGGGTCAACTCGGCGCGCCGCTTGGCCAGATCTTCAGGCTCGCTGAACCCATTGCTGGGCGCGGGGCCAAGGGCTGCGATCTGCGCGCGCAAGGTGGAAATGCGGGCAGAATTGGCGTTTTGCGCGCTTTGCAGCGCCTCGCGCCACGTCGCGATTTGGCCACGCAACGTTTCCAATCCGCTGTCGGAAATCGAGGTGTTTTCGATCGCCCGCTCGCCGCGCAGGGCCATTTTATTCCATGCTTGGTAATCCAGCTGCGCGGCGGCAGCCGCTGCATCTGCCGCCAAATCGCCCTGCACCGCCGCCATCGGTGTATTGGCCGCCCCCTGCCGTGGCACCAAAGCGCCGCTGCGATCGGCCTGCCCGACCACGGGCGGCACTTGCGCCATAGCGGCCCCCGCCGCCCATAGGATCAGCGCGCCAATTGTGCCGCGCCAGCGCGCGCTCATGCGTCCTCAAACACCGTGGGCACGGCGTGGGGCGCGCGGTCCAGCCATACAGGCACGGGCAGCCCCTTTTCGCGCAAGAAGGCGGGGTTATACAGTTTGGATTGATAACGGTTGCCATAATCGCACAAGATGGTGACGATGGTCTTGCCTGGCCCCATCTCGCGCGCCATGCGTATAGCGCCTGCGATATTGATGCCAGACGATCCGCCAAGGCAAATCCCCTCGTCTTCCAGCATGTCAAACACCAGTGGCAGCGCCTCGCGATCGGGGATGCGATAGGACATGTCGGGCTTGAACCCGTCCAGATTGGCGGTGATGCGCCCCTGCCCTATCCCTTCGGTGATGGATGAGCCGGGCGCATCAAACGCGCCTGTGGTGTAATAGGAATGCAGCGCCGCGCCTTCGGGATCGGCCAGCGCCACCTTGACCCCCTTGGGTTGCAGCGCCATGCCCACCCCCGCCAGCGTGCCGCCACTGCCCACCGCGCAGATGAACCCGTCCACGCGGCCGCCTGTCTGGTCCCAAATCTCGGGCCCCGTGGTTTCGATATGGGCTTGGCGATTGGCCACATTGTCAAACTGATTGGCCCAAATCGCGCCATTGGGTTCGGTGCGCGCCAGCGCCGCCGCCAGCCGCCCCGAATAGCGCACATAGTTGTTGGGGTTTTTATAAGGCACCGCTGGCACTTGCACCAATTCCGCGCCCGCCAGTCGGATCATATCCTTTTTCTCTTGGCTTTGGGTTTCGGGGATCACGATCACCGTGCGAAAGCCCATGCTGGCCCCCACCAGCGCCAGTCCAATCCCCGTATTCCCCGCCGTCCCTTCGACAATAGTGCCGCCCGGTTTCAAAACTCCCTTGGCGATGGCATCGCGAATGATATAAAGCGCGGCGCGATCCTTGACCGATTGACCGGGGTTCAAAAACTCGCATTTTCCCAAAATCGTGCAGCCCGTCATCTCGGATGCGCGGCGCAGTTTTAGCAAGGGGGTATTGCCAATGGTATCGGCCAAGTCAGAGTGAACGCGCATTGGGTATCCTTTATGCGGGTGTCCTTTATGCTTTGCCCCAACCTAGGCGCGCTTTGCTGCAAACTCAAGGGATGACAAACCCCGCCCTGCCCCTTTCATTTTGGCCCAAATACCTTGCGGGGAGCAGCGGCCGCTTTGCGCGCGAGCCAAGGCGGCGCGGGGGTGCAAAACCCCCGCTGGGCAGCGCCGCAGTCCTGCCCTTAGGCGGATACGAACAGCCCATCGGCCTTGATCGCACCATAGCTTTCGTCAAGGCTTTTCCACGCCCTTTCGATCAGCACGTCAATTTCATCGGGCGTGATCACCAAAGGCGGCGCGATGATCATCCGATCCCCCACATGCCGCATGATCAGGTTATTGGCAAAGCAGCGCTCGCGCGTGCGATAGCCAACGGTGCCCTGCTCGCCCGCAAACTTGGCGCGCGTGGCCTTATTCGGGGTCAGCGCAATGCTGCCCATCAGACCCACCAATTTCGCCTCGCCCACCATTGGATGGTCTGCCAGCCCCGCCCATTTCTTGGCCAAATAGGGGTGGGCCACATCGCGGACATGCTCGATGATCTTTTCCTCTTGCAAGATCCGCAAGTTTTCCAGCGCCACCGCAGCGGCCACAGGATGGCCCGAATAGGTGTAGCCGTGATTGAAATCGCCATGGCTGCCCAGCACCTGCGCCACCTCGTCGCAAACAATACTGCCGCCAATCGGCTGATAGCCCGAAGAGAGGCCCTTGGCGATGGTCATGATATGAGGGCGAATGCCAAAAGTCGTGCTGCCAAACCAATTGCCCGTGCGGCCAAACCCCGTGATCACCTCGTCCGCAATCAGCAAAATGCCATATTTGTCCACGATGCGCTGCACTTCTGGCCAATAGCTGTCGGGCGGAATGATCACCCCGCCCGCACCCTGCACGGGCTCGCCGATAAAGGCGGCGATGTTTTCGACGCCCAGTTCCAGAATTTTCGCCTCTAGCTCGCGCGCGCGCATCAGGCCAAAGTCTGATGGCGTCATATCGCCGCCCGATGCTGTCCAACCTTGGGCCCACCAATTTGGCTCGCCAATATGCACGATGCCCGCGATTTTACCGCCGTGGTCGTGGATGGGTTTCATCCCGCCAAGGCTGCCCCCGCCCATGGTCGATCCGTGATAGCCATTGTGGCGCGCGATGATGATGCGCTTTTCGGGCTGGCCTTTGATGTCCCAATAGCGGCGCACCATGCGGATATTGGTGTCATTCGCCTCGGACCCCGAGCCTGCAAAAAACACATGGTTCATGCCCTTAGGCGCAATTTCGGCCAGCTTGGCCGCCAGCGCAATCGCAGGCACATGGCTGGTTTGGAAAAATGTGTTGTAATAGGCCAGCTGATCCATCTGCGCGCGGGCCACTTCGCCCAGTTCAGGACGCCCATAGCCGATATTCACGCACCACAGCCCCGCCATGCCGTCAATAATCTTATGCCCTTCGCTGTCGGTCAGCCAAACGCCCTTACCAGCCGTCATGATCCGCGCGCCTTTGCGCGCCAGTGCGGCATTTTCGGTGAACGGGTGCATATGGTGGGCGGCGTCCAGCGCCTGCAATTCCGCCGTGGGCATATGGTTGGTGATCTTATTCATCGCGGCCTCCTGCTTGCGCGCCCGAATCTGGGCGGCTTTGGCGCAGCATAGGCGCATTGCGTGGCCAGCTCAAGACAATTTGATCAAATTATTTCGCATCAATTACAGTGTGTTGGCAGAAATTGCCTCGCGCACATGGCCAAGGCCCAATTCTATATCGCGCGTCATCGCGCCCGCAGCCCCCGCCCCATCGCCGCGGCGCAACGCGGTCAAGATGTCTTTGTGGCTTTCGGGCAGGCTGGCACGGCCCGACAACTGGGTGACAACGCGCAAACTAGGGCCGAAGCGCAGCCACAGGCTTTGCGCCATATCCAGCAAAACCCCTGCCCCCGCCACGCCATATAGGGCAAAGTGAAACGCATGGTTCGAGGCAAGATACCCCGAAACATCGCCCGCCGCGACGGTGCGATCCACCTCGGCGTCCAATTCCTCTAGCTTTGCCAGCAGCAACTGGCTGGCATGATCGGCGGCAAGCAGTGCAAGGCGCGGCTCGATGGCCAGCCGCGCAAAGGCGATCTGGTCTAAATCCGATGCCGTCAGGCGCGGCACAGAGAC
The DNA here is from genome assembly GCA_034519315.1 of Cypionkella sp. Lineage (GTDB taxonomy): Bacteria > Pseudomonadota > Alphaproteobacteria > Rhodobacterales > Rhodobacteraceae > Cypionkella. The sequence goes on from JAXHON010000069.1 coordinate 9,565, forward strand.
GCGGCGATTGCCCTGCGGCAGCAGCGCGCCTTCGGTCGCAAGGCGGCGTATCGCCTCGCGCACGGGGGTCATGCCTGCGCCCAAATCAGCCGTAAGCCCTTGAATTGTCACAGGTTGACCGGGGGTCAGATGGCCGTATAGGATCATATCGCGCAGCCGCGTGTAGGTGACTTCGTGGCTAGGAACCTTGCGCAACGCCTCACTCATGCCGCTTTTTCTCCCTGCCTGCCCCGCACCATTTCAACCCATGCGCGCGGCAATGGCAAGGACTAGCTGCGGCGATCGTCAAAGCAAGTGAAATCCGCGCCCCAGCCTTGTGCCGTCACAATCCATCGCAAACATTGGACCTGTCCCGATGCGTCGATCGCTTTCAGCGACATCGCCCAAAGCACCCGCACAAAGATTGACCATAGCCATGCCGCGTCTTTTGCCGCCAAATAGCACGCATCCCGCGCCGATTCGCACAGCTCGCGGCTCGCGCGGATGTCAGTGTCTGGCATGAGGTGGAGAGTGGATGACGCAGCGTGATACACCCAATTTTGGCGGGCCGCGCCCGACCCTGAAAACCATTGCCGCCGAGACAGGGCTGGCTGTTGCAACCGTCTCGCGCGCGCTGTCCAACGCCCCTGACATTGGCGAGGCAACCAAGGTGCGCGTCCGCGCGGCGGCGCTGAAATTGGGCTATCGGCCCAACCGCGCGGGGGTGCGTTTGCGCACAGGCAAGACCAATGTGATCGCGCTGGTCTTGTCCGCGCAAGCAGATGTGATGAACAACACCGCCAAACTACTTTACGCCATCGCAGACACTTTGCGCGGCACGCCTTATCATTTGGTGGTGATGCCCTATTTCCCCGATCAAGACCCGCTAGACCCTGTCAAATACCTTGTCGAGACGGGCTCGGCCGATGGGATCATCTTTAACCAAACCAAGGCCGTTGATGCCCGCATCGCCTATTTGTGCCAAAACCAGATACCTTTTGCCACCCATGGGCGCAGCGATATGGGGCTAGAACATCCCTATTTTGACTATGACAACCATGCCTTTGGCAGCTTTGCCATTCAGGCGCTTGCGGCGCGTGGCTGCCGCCATGTCTACGGCTTGGTTCCACCGCACGATCAGATGTATGCCCAGCACATGATGGCAGGCATGCAAGAGATGGCGCGCAAGACTGGCATGACGCTGGAACTCGCGCAGGATTTTTCCGCGGACAGCTTGGGCGCGATGATCGAAGCGGCCATCACAACGCGGTGGCAGGCGGCAAATCCGCCCGATGCGCTGATCTCCTCCAGCACCACGGGCGCGATGGCCGCTGTCGCCGCGCTGGAACGAATGGGCCTGCGGACGGGGCAAGATTTCCAAATTGTCTCGAAAGAGGCGATTTCCTTTTTGCACCGTTTTCGCCGCGACATTATCGTAGCCGCCGAAGATGTAGACCAAGCTGGCCGTAGCCTTGCCCGCGCGGTGATGGACGCCATCGAGGGGCGGCCCGCCAGCACCGGCCAGCGCCTGCAAGTGCCCCAGCTTGCTGATTTCAAAACAGGAGACTAGCCCGATGGGTATAAAACCCACGCAAGGCCCCGCGCGATTTTTGCCGCAATCTACGGGGGACACCGCCCGTATCATCCGCGCTTGCGAAAAGGCGTTCGATGATTTCGCGGGTGCGGGCACTGACCGCGCCGCAAACCGCAAAATGCTAGGGTTGGAGGGTTAAATGGCGATCACAGCTGCCCATGTCGCGCGGGCACCGCGCATTCGTTTGGGAATGGTCGGCGGCGGGCGCGGGGCCTTTATCGGCGCCGTCCACCGCATCGCCGCCCGCCTTGATGATCAGTATGAATTGGTCGCAGGGTGCTTTTCCTCTGATCCTGATCGCGCCGCAGCCTCTGCCGCCGATCTTGGTGTGGCGCGCAGCTATGCCAGTTTTGCCGATATGGCCGCCCGCGAAGCCCGCCGCAGCGACGGGATCGAGGCGGTCGCCATCGTCACCCCCAACCACATGCACGCCCCTGTGGCGATCCAGTTCCTCAAACGCGGCATCCATGTGATTTGCGACAAACCGCTGACGCATAATCTAGCCGAGGCGAAAAAGCTGGCCCGCGCCGCCAAAGCCAGCGGAGTGATCTTTGCCCTGACCCATAACTACACAGGCTATCCAATGATCCGTCAGGCCAAAGAGCTGGTCGATAACGGCACCCTTGGCGAAATTCGGCTGGTGCAGGTGGAATATGCCCAAGATTGGCTGGCCGAACCTGTCGAACAAACGGGCCAAAAGCAGGCCGATTGGCGCACCGACCCCGCGCGATCAGGCGCAGGCGGGGCCACGGGCGATATCGGCACCCATGCCTTCCATTTGGCCAATTTCGTAACTGGCCTGACGCTTGATACCCTGTCCGCCGATCTGCAATCGTTCGTGCCAGGCCGCCGCGTGGATGATAACGCCCATGTTTTGCTGCGCTATACGTCGGGCGCGCGGGGCATGCTGTGGTGCAGCCAAGTCGCCGTCGGTATGGAAAACGGCCTGCGCTTGCGGGTATTTGGCACGAAGGCGGGGCTGTCTTGGGAACAGGAAAACCCCAATTATCTGAACGTAACCCCCCTTGGCGCGCCGCCTTATCGCCTCTCGCGCGGGGGGGCTGGCACAGGGGATTGCGCCGCGCGGATGACCCGCATCCCACCTGGCCACCCGGAAGGCTACCTCGAAGGCTTTGCCAATATCTACGCCGAAGCTGCCCGCGCCATCATCGCGCGGCGCGATGGCAGCGCGGTTGACCCCGCCGCCACCTTCCCCTCCTTGCGCGAAGGGCTAGAGGGTGTCGCCTTTGTCAATGCCTGCGTGCGGTCGTCGGCCAAGAACGCGGCTTGGGTTAAATTAGCGCTTTAAGAACGGGCAAAATCTGCCTGCTTCCTTGCTCTGTAAATATCCCACGGGGTAGCCGCCACCATGGCGGCGCGGGGGGGCGCAGCCCCCGTTCGGCCTGCCCGCAATAACTGCCCTAGGGCCGCCGCACCGTGACTTGCACAACATCGCAGGTTCCACCCTCAAAGGCGCCCGCGCAAGAGGTCAGATAAAATTCCCACATGCGGCGGAACCGCTCGTCAAACCCCATCTGCGCCACTTGCGGCCAAACATCGGTAAAGCGGTCATGCCAGCGCCGCAGGGTTTGGCTGTAGCTTGGGCCAAATTCGATCGAATGGGCAAAGGTCAGCCCCGCGCGTTCCACCTGCGCGCGCAGCACCCCGGGCGAGGGCAACATCCCACCTGGAAAAATATATTTTTGAATGAAATCAACGGCCTTGCGATAGGTGTCAAAACGATGATCAGGCACTGTGATAATCTGCAACGTCGCCGCAGCACCGGGTTTTAGGCGCGCGCGCAAGGTGTCAAAATAGGTGGGCCAATACCTCTCGCCCACGGCTTCGAACATCTCGATACTGGCAATGCCGTCATAACTGCCACGCTCGTCGCGGTAATCTTGCAACTTGATCTCGACCTTATCGGCCAAACCCGCCGATTTGATCCGTGCCACGGCGTAATCATGCTGGGCTTGGCTGATCGTCAGCGCCGTCACGCGCAAGCCCCGCTCGGCGGCTGCATATTCGGCGAACCCGCCCCAGCCGCAGCCAATTTCCAAAACGTGATCGCCAGGCTTGGCCCCCATCTGATCCACCATCGAGGCATATTTGGCGCGCTGCGCCGCCTCTAGGCTTTCTTGCCCCGATGTGAACAGCGCCGAGGAATAGGTCATGCTGTCATCCAGCCATAACTTGTAAAAATCATTCCCCAAATCATAGTGATAGGCGATATTCTTGCGCGACCCTTTCTTGGTGTTCGATTGCAGCCAAAACCGCAATTTTTCATAGGCGCGCACCAGACCCATGGCGGGAAATCCATCATAGACCGCGTCATTGCGGATTTGCACCAAATCCATAAACGCCTGCAAATCGGGGGTGGACCAGCCGCCTTCCAGATAGCTTTCAGAAAAACCCAAATCCCCCTCGCGGATCAGGCGGGCAAAGATGTCATTGTCATGAATGATGATTTCTGCCGCAGGCCCCGCCTCGGTGCCCTCGATGCGAAAGCGTCGGCCATCAGGCAACACAAAATCTAAGCGTCCCCGCGCCAGCCGTTTGGCCACGCCGTAGACAGCATGAAAATAACGCGGCAAATCTCTTTGCCCCTGTGTCGACGTCAGTATAGCCATATCCCCCCCGCGAGGTTTTTTATTGCTGTTATACAAGCCTACGATTGGCGCAAGGCTTTAGTTTCACGTCAGGTCATATTTTGCGCCGTCGCCCCTTGCCCGCGCGCGGAATAGGCCTCCAGCGCGCGCGCGCGTCCTGCGGCCAAATCAACAATGGGCGCAGGATAGCGCGCTTGCGCCGACAAACCCCAACGGCGCGGCACGGCATCAAAATAGGCCAGCGCGGTTTGGGATGGATGGCCTTGCCCTTCGGCAATCCATTTGCGCCGATATGCGCCATTTGCGTCGAATTTCTCGGCCTGACCTGCGGGGTTGAAAACCCGAAAATAGGGCGCTGCATCGGGGCCGCTGCCCGCCACCCATTGCCAGCCCATCGCGTTGCTGGCGGGGTCGTAATCGGTCAAGACATCGGCAAACCAATCGGCCCCAATGCGCCAATCGGTCAGCAGATGCTTGGTCAAATAGCTGGCCACGATCATCCGCGCGCGGTTGTGCATGCGGCCCGTCACGTAGACCTCGCGCATGGCGGCATCCACGAAAGGCTCGCCCGTCATACCGCGCCGCCACGCCTCGGCCTGCGGGTTGTCACCGCGCCAGCCAAAGCCATCCCATTCCTCGCGCCAATTACGGGTTAGGATGTGGGGGAAATGATGCATCAAATGATAGGCAAACTCGCGCCAGACCAGCTCTTTGCGAAAATGCTCGGCCCCGCGCGCGCCCATCATCAAAGGCGCATCGGCCGCGTGCCAAATGCGGCGCGGCCCAATTTCCCCCCAAGCCAGATTTTCCGACAGGCCAGAGTTGGCATCCACCCCCACAAAATCGCGCGCCTCTTTGTAGGGGTCTATTTTGCGTGCGATGAAATCATCCAGCCGCGCCAAGGCCGCAGCTTCGCCCACGCAGGCGTGCTGCGCCACAATCGCGGCCCCGCGCCGCATATCCGCGCCCATGCGCCAGCCGTCCAGCGCCTCGGACGCGGGCCAAACATCGGGGGCGGGCAAATGCTTCGGCGCGGGCAAGGCTGGGCCAAAATCCAGCCCCGCCACTGCGCGCCAAAACGGCGAATAGACGCGGTAGGGCCCGCCCTGCCCCGTTTGCACGCACCAAGGCTCGATCAGCAGCGCGCCCGAGTGGCTTTCCGCAATCAGCCCCTTGGCCCGCAAATTGGCCTTAATCGCAGCGTCGCGGGCGGTGCTGGCAGGATCATAAAGGCGCTGCCACATCACCCCCGCCGCGCCCGTTTGTGCAATGATCTCGTCAAGGCATGCTTGCGCATCGCCGCGGCGCAGGATCAAACGGCTGCCCATCGCCTCCAGCCTACGGGCAAAGGCCGCCACCCCCTGCCCCAGCCGCCAGCGCGGCGCAGCCCCCAAGGCGGCGGTCTGCGTGTCGTAAATGAACACCGGTATCAAAGGCCGGCCCGTTTGCAACGCGGCCTGCACCATAGGGTGATCATCCAGCCGCAAATCGCGGCGAAACCATAAAAGTAGTGGTGCGTGTTCCATCGAGCCCTAACCTTTGGAAAAGATACGCAAGGTCGCTGCAAATGGATCAGCCAAGATGCCCGATTTAGGCGGGGCGCAGCACTTTGTCCAAGGCCGCGATTGCACGTTCAACGTCCTGCGGCGCGGTGTAATGCACCGCCGACAGGCGCAACACACCCTTGTCCATATCAACGCCCATCGCCCGCAAGGGGCGCACCGCATAAAAATCCCCGCCCGAGGCCGCGATCTGATGATCTGCCAGCGCCGCCGCCACGGGGGCCGCCGCGCGGTCAAGCGCCACGGCAATGGTGGGCGCGCGCAGGGCCGCATCGCGCGGGCCAATCAGGCGCAGATCGTTGCGCGCCGCCAGATAGTCGAGCAGCGGCGCAATCACCGCCACTTCGGCGCGCCGCATCAAATCATGCACAGCCCGCCCGCGCGCGGCAGCAACCGGATTTGCGCCAAAATGATGGTCATGCAGCGCGTCAATATAATCAGCCATGCCCGCACTTGGCCGCCACTTGGGCATGATCTGGCCCTGCGGGGGTAAGACGTTTGTACAAAGTGCCCGCGTTAAAGAAATGGCACTGCGCGGGCAGCACTTCGGCAAATTCGCGCCGCGTCAACATGATGCCCTGATGCGGCCCGTAGGTTTTATAGGCAGAAAACAGATACACATCCGCGCCCAAAGCGGCAAAGTCGGGCAGACCATGGGGGGCATAAGACACCCCGTCCACCACCGTACGCGCGCCATATTTGCGCGCCAGCGCGCAGATTTCGGGCACATCGTTGATTTCGGCCACCACATTGCTGCAATGGGGAAAGGCCAGCAGCCTCGCGCGGCCATCGGCCAAAAGGCGCTGCAAATCGGCCAAATCCAAGTGCCCAGTTTCAGGGTTTACCTGCCATTCGCGAACCTCAATCCCCTCATCCGCCAGCCGGCGCCATACGCCCGTATTCGCCTCGTGATCTTGATTTGTCACCACAATCGCGCCGTCGCTGGCGCGCAGCCATTGGCGCACCGCGTTGGCCAAAACAAAAGTATTGGCACTGCTCGACGGGCCAAAAGACAGCTCATCTGGGGCCATATTCATCAAGGCGGCAAGTCGGGTGCGCGCCTCGTCCATCTCGTCGCCGCCTGCACGGCTGGCGGGATAGGCCGCATAGGGCTGCACCTTGCGCTGGGTGTAAAAGCGGTGCAAGCGATCAACGACCGCCCGCGCAGGATAACTGCCGCCCGCATTTTCAAAAAATGCAAAATCGCGCGTCGCCCCGCCATCAAAGGCAGGAAACTGCGCCCGCACAAAGGTCAAATCTAAATCTTGCATCGCGCCCCCCGATTCCTTGAACCTGTAGTGAACCAAGCCGCCCCTGCGCGCGCAACGCGATTTCGCCCATTTTTGTGGCTCTTGCGGCAGAATTTGTCCAACGCGTCTATTTTCCCCCTTGCATCCACGCGCAGGGCTGCCAATTTGATCGGCATGTTTCAAAACCCATTAGGGTTTTGCAAGCTGCCATTATAAAAACCGACAGCGGAGCAACCCATGAAAAAATCCCTACTTATCGCCACATCCAGCATCGCCCTTGGCTTTGCCACCATGTCCCATGCCGCAGATCCCGAACTGATCGTCTTTGATTGGGCAGGCTTTGAAGAGCAGGCTTTGATCGAGGCCTATGTGGCCAAGCATGGCCAAATGCCGACTTATGCCTTTTACGGCGACGATGACGAAGCCTATACCAAGGTTTCGACGGGGTTTAAGGCTGATGTGGCCCACCCGTGCAGCCAGATGATTTCCAAATACCGCGACAAAGGCCTGATCGAACCATGGGATGTTAGCCGCATTCCTGAATTTGCCAATATCGCCCCGCGCTTTTTGGAAAGCCCGATTTACAAAGATGACGCTGGCGTTTGGTTTATTCCAACGGACTATGCCTACACGGCGATCGCCTATAACACGGACTCTGTGACGCCCGAACAAGTTGCCTCGCTGAACGTGTTCATCGACCCCGAATTTGCGGGCCGCACCGCTCTGCCAGACAATGTTGATGACACTTGGTCTTTGGCCTTTTTGGCCACAGGCGTCACCGATTGGACGAATGTCACGGACGAGCAATTTGCCGCCGCCGCCGCGTGGCTGCGCCAAGCACACGCCAACGTGCGCACCTATTGGGCCGACCCCGCAGAAAACGCCCAACTGATGAAAACGGGCGAGGTCGTTGTATCTTGGTCATGGAATGACGGCGTGGCGGCAATGCGCGAAGAAAACGTGCCCGTGGCCTTTAACCGCACGGCCACCGAAGGGGCCACCAATTGGTTCTGCGGCTATGTCAATTTCAAAGATGCGCCCGGTTCCGAAGACAAGGCCTATGATTTCATCAACGCTTGGCTAGACCATGGCAGTGCAAAGGGGCTGCTCGAGAATTTTGGATATGCCCACGCCAATGACGCCGCGATGAAGGAAATCACGCTGGAAGAGTTGAAAGCGGGCGATGTTGACCCCGTTGAAGGCAAGATGCTGGCGCAGGTGCCGATGGATCCTGCCTTCCGCGAAAAACTGACTGCCGAATTTGAATTGATCAAATCGGGCTTCTAATTCCGCAAAACATAAGACGCGCCCAAAAGAAACTTTGGGCGCGTTTTTCTTTGCCCGCTTGCAAGGCCTGCGCGCCGCGCCTATGTAGGGGGTGTTCGGGGCAACCTGAACTATGGCGATAAACGCACCCGTAATAAACGGCTCGGACCCGGGGGCGGTACCCGGCGACTCCACCAAATCACCCTGTCATTTGGGGCGTGTGGGGTCGAAATAGGATCGACGAACGTCTAAAGGGGCCAGCTTTCGCTCGGTGAGCCACCACCGTTATCGGTGCAAAACGTACAGTTGCAAATGACAACCGTGCTCCGGCAATGGCTCTGGCTGCGTAAGCAGTTCGGGTCGCCGAAACTAAGTCCTTGCGCTTAGCCGCGTAAGGCGGGGCCCGCCAGAGCCTGGCAACAGAATCTGGCACTTATCCCTAATGTGGTTGAACGTTTCGAACCTGCACCAAGGGGGCGTATGCCGCCCCCTCGCGCGCTTCGCTCACCCCTCGCAAGATATTTGTAGAGCAAGGAAGACACAATTTTAATCAAATTTGCGCTTCTTTTCTTCAAAAATATCTTGGGGGTGAGATGCTTTTGCTGGCAAAAGCATCGAGGGGGCAAAGCCCCCTTTACAGCCCCTCGGCCACGCGGGCCAAAAAGGCCGTTTCGGCGTGGCGCAGCGCCTCGCGCCAATCGGTTGGGGCGGCATCATCGGCCTTGTCAGATATATATTTGAACGAGCGCAGCGGGATATGTGCGGCGCGGCAAAGTTTGGCGATGGCGTAAAGTTCCATATCCACCAGATCGCAGGGCAATTCTGGCACAGTGGCGGCGAAACTATCCCCAGTGCCGCAAACCAGCGGCGCGGGGGAAAAGCGGATCTCATGGCTATCCTCTTCGAACGGGGTCGCGCCAAGCGGCAATCCCAGCGCGCGCACATCCATATCGCGCTGCACCGCCGCACCCACCTCGACCAAGCCGTGCAGATCAAGGCGCACCGCGCCTGCCGTGCCAAAATTGATCACCAAGTCAGGGCGATGGGCTGCAATAGCCTCGGCGCAGCGCCATGCGGCGTTCACCTTGCCGATGCCGATATGTTCCAAAACCATGCCCGCAGGCGGTTCGGACAATTCTTGTGGCATGGCGACCAGCAGCAGTATTTTGGCCATAATCACCCCCCCAATAGGTCGCGTAAAATGGCAACGCGCATATACGAGGCCAGTCCAATATCGCCGCGTGCTGCATCCATTTCAGCAGCCAGAGCGTTGATTGACATCTGCCTTTTTTGCGCAAGCCGCTGGAATGCCGCCCAAAATTCCGCCTCCAGCGTCACGGAAGTGCGATGCCCGCGCAAGGTTAACGAATGTTTCTGTGGCCCGCTCACGGTTTTCCCGTTTATGGCCGTCTAATGCGCGCGCGGCCTTCTCGGCGTGGGTGCTGTCGGCCAAACGCTGGGCTTTGCTGCGACCAAATTTGGCTGCGTTCTCATCGCCCTGCGCGCGCGATTTTGCACGGCTAACCGCTTTTTTCGCGGCGCGTAGGTTGATGATTTTGCCCATTACCCGACCAGACTCACCCGCGCGGCCCGATCATATCTTCGGGGCGCACCACGCGGTCAAAGGTTTCGCCATCGACATAGCCCAAGGCAATCGCCTCTTCGCGCAGGGTCGTGCCGTTTTTATGGGCGGTTTTGGCCACTTTGGTTGCCGCATCATAGCCGATGGTGGGGGCCAGCGCCGTCACCAGCATCAGGCTTTCTTTCATCAGCTTGTCGATCCGCGAGATATTGGCCTGCGTGCCCACCACCATATTATCGGTGAAAGACCCCGCCGCATCGCCCAAAAGCTGCATAGATTGCAGCACGTTATAGGCCATCATTGGGTTGTAAACATTCAATTCGAAATGCCCTTGGCTGCCAGCAAAACCCACAGCGGCATCATTGCCCATCACATGGGCGCACACCATCGTCAGCGCCTCGGCCTGGGTGGGGTTCACCTTGCCCGGCATGATCGAGGATCCCGGCTCGTTTTCGGGCAAGATCAATTCGCCCAAACCCGAGCGGGGGCCAGAGCCGAGCAGGCGCATGTCATTGGCAATTTTGAACAAGCTGGCAGCCACGGTTTTCAGCGCGCCCGAAAACATCACCATCGCGTCATGCGCGGCCAATGATTCAAATTTGTTCGGTGCGGTCACGAATGGCAGGCCAGTGATCGACGCGATTTCAGCCGCCACGCGCAGATCCCATCCCACGCGGGTATTCAGCCCCGTGCCCACTGCCGTGCCGCCTTGGGCCAGCTCGTAAATCTCGGGCAGGATCTTTTTCACCCGCAAGATACCCATGGCCACCTGATGGGCATAGCCGCCAAATTCCTGACCCAAGGTCAGCGGCGTTGCATCCTGCGTATGGGTGCGGCCGATTTTGATAATGTCTTTGAACTCCAACGCCTTGGCTGCCAAAGCGGATTGCAGTTTTTCCAGCCCAGGGATCAGCACATCGCGCGCCATCATGCCAATGGCGACATGCATTGCAGTTGGGAAAGTGTCATTGGACGATTGTCCCATATTCACATGATCATTGGGATGAATGGGTTTCTTGCTGCCCATCACGCCGCCGAGCATTTCAATCGCGCGGTTCGAGATCACCTCATTCGCGTTCATATTGCTTTGCGTGCCCGACCCCGTTTGCCAGACCACCAGCGGGAAGTTATCGTCAAACTTGCCCTCGATCACCTCGTTTGCGGCGGCAATAATCGCCTCGCCCAAGTCTTTTTCAATATCACCCTGCGCGATATTCACCCGCGCGCAGGCCGCCTTGATCACGCCAAGGGCGCGGATGATCGCCACGGGCTGACGCTCCCACCCGATGGGAAAGTTGATGATGCTGCGCTGTGTCTGCGCGCCCCAGTATTTGTCTGCTGGAACGTCCAGCGGGCCAAAGCTGTCTGTTTCAACGCGGTATGCGGTCATGTGCAAGTCTCCTGTGTGCTTGGGGTCTGCATAGCGCAGGATGTGGCAAAACTCAACGGTATACAGTCGCATACCAAGTCAGTTTCACACCTCGGCGGCACGTTTGATGATATAGACCCGCGCAGGGGGCAGGTTGGCCCAGACCTTTCGGCCTTTTATCGCAACAAGCCCAAGCCTGTTTAACACCTCAGGCGCGATTGGCGGATTTGGACCATAGGTGAATTGCCGCATCTCGCCGTCTTTGCGCAAGATTGTAAAAGCGGCTGCGACGATAGCCTCCACCACAGGTCTGGGCATGGACAGCAGCGGCAAGCCTGAAATAACCACGCCAACACTGTGCGGCGCGGCGTGGCTGGCCGCATCTTGCGCGCCCGCGCGGTGAATGGTCAGCTTTGCAAATCTTTGCGTCAATAGACGCGCGAAATCAGCGCTCATTTCAAATAGGGTCAGGTCTTGCGGCGCAACACCAGCGGCCAATATTGCGCGTGTTAATTGCCCCGTTCCGGGGCCAAACTCGACAACTTTGCCCGTTTGGGGGCCCAGCCCTGTCGCCATAGCCGCGGCCAAAAACCGCGAAGAGGGTGAAATTGCCGACACCTGCAACGGCGAGGCTAGAAATTGGCGCGCGAATAAAAGCAAATCTTGGCCCAAGATTTCAACTCCCTATATATACGCGCCCAAAATCGCAGCGGGACAATTCCACTTGAACGCAACGCCTATTTTCGAAATTGATCAAGGCGCACAATTTCCGCCTCGCCCTTGGGCGGGGTCGGATCATCGTCTGGCGTCATATCTTCGTCCGTGTCATCGTCATCGCCCGCATGGGTTTCAAAGCGCAGGCCAAATTCCACCGAAGGATCAACAAAGGTGCGCACCGCATCAAAGGGCACGGTGATGTTTTCGGGGTTATTGCCAAAGTTCAGCGTTACCGAAAACCCCTCGTCCGTCACGGTCAGATCGGCAAACCAATGCTGCAAAACCAATGTCATTTCTTCGGGATAGCGCTCTTGCAGCCAAGCCGCCATTTTCACCCCGTCGATACCTGTATCAAAGGTGATGAAAAAATGATGATCGCCCGGCAACCCACCCTTGGCCACGCCCGCCAAAACAGACTGGATCAGCCCGCGCATCGCGCGGTGCATCAGATTGCCGTAGTCGATCGTCTTGGCCATTCTGCCCTCCCGCTGCTGACGCTTACCTTAAGGGTTTTGCGCCGCGTGAAAAGAGGGCACGGCCTAATTTGCAGCGTTTATCAGTGCCGCGACACCCGAAAGCGCAGCGCAAACCAGCAAAACCGCAGGCAGCGGCCAATGACGGCGCAAAAGCAGCCATCCCGACAGCAGCGCCAGCGCAAAGGGCAGCGCGCGCAGCGTCGATAGGTCGGGCAACAAGACCTGCGCAGGGCCGATCGAAACTGTCGCCAGCCGCCCAAACAACACATGCAGCGCAAACCACAGCGATAAATGCGCAATCACCCCCACCACCGCCGCCATAATTCCCGCCAGCGCCGCCGACAGTCGGGGCGCGCTTTGCAAACGGCTCATCCACGGCGCGCCCGCGAAAATCCAAAGGAAACAGGGCACAAACGTCATCCATAGTGCAACTGCGGCCCCCGCCACACCCATCCAAACGCCGCCCTGCGCATGCGCGGCGATATAGGCCACAAATTCAGTGACCAAAATCAGCGGCCCTGGTGTTGTTTCCGCCAGCGCCAGCGCATCCAGCATTTGCGCAGGCGTTAGCCAGCCATTGGTCTGCACCACCTCGTCCACCATCCACGCCATCACGGCATAGGCCCCGCCAAAAGTCAGCAGGGCCAGTTTGGAAAAGAACAGGGCAATATCGCCAAGGATCTGCGGCGCAAAGGCGACTGTGCCCGCCAAGGGCAGCAGCCACGCTGCGCCCCCAATAAGGGCCGCCGCCGCCGAGGCCCGCCAAGGCGCAGGGCCAATTGGCGCGCCAGTTTGCGCCGTATTTTGGCGCAGCAGGATGGCCCCCGCCGCTGCGGCCCCAAGGATCACCACGGGAAAGGGCAGCGCAAATACAAACAGCGCCGCAAATGCAGCGGCGGCTATAATAAGATGCCCGCGCGCTGTCAGGGCACGTTTAGACAGGCGCAATAACGCCTCGATCACGATGGCCAGAACCGCTGCCTGCACGCCCACAAACAGCGCCGCAATCAGCGGCACAGATCCAAACGCGGCATAAACCATCGCCAGCGCCAAAATCAGCGCAGCCCCCGGCAAAACAAACAGCCCGCCCGCAATCAGCCCGCCCAAAACCCCCGCCCGCTTCCAACCGATGTAGGTGGCCAGTTGCATCGCCTCTGGCCCCGGCAGCAGCATGCAAAACGACAGCGCAGACAGATACTCGGCCTCGGTCAGCCAGCCGCGCTTTTGCACAAATTCGCGCGACATCAGCCCGATTTGCGCCGCAGGCCCGCCAAAGGACAACACCCCAATGCGCGCAAAGGCGCGGGTTAGGTCAGATAGGGCCATGGCTAGGCGTCCAATCATGGCTTTCGTCCAATCCATCGCGCGCCCAGCGGTAAAGGGCGTCGTAGATCGCCATTCCCGCCTCTAGTTGCGCCAGATCGTCGCGGAACTGGCGTGACAGGCCCACCGAAATCGCAAGCAGCCCCGCCGCTTGCGGAGCCAGATCATGGCGGTTCGTATCGGCGGCGCGCACAACCTCGGCCATGCGCAAAAGGGGCGGCGTTTGCAGCCCAAAGTCGCGCAGCATCACATCAAAGCTGCACAAATCACCCTCGTGACTAAAGGCAACACCGTCTATGTCAAACGGCGTTGCGGCAAATTTGTCCGCCACCTCCATCACTTCGGCGGGGGCGACGAACAAAAACCGTGCGCTCGGCTGCACAAATCGGCGGATCAGCCAAGGGCAGGCGATGCGGTCAATTTTTGGGCGCTGGCGCGTCACCCACAGCGCCGATTGCGCCGCCGCCTTTAGCGGCACCAGTGGCAGGCCCGCCTCGGCCCATGCCACATGCCCACCCTGCAAAACCTCGGCGGCAATGCCATGGCAGCGCAGCAATGCCGCCACCCCTTCGGACAATTTGCGCCCCTTGTGACAGACCACCACGGCGCGGCCCGCGTGTTGCGGACATTGCACAAACGCGCCGTGCGGGCGCTGTATCGCGGCAGGAATGCAGCGCGGATCCGCGGCAATATCATCGGGAACGCGCACATCGTAAATCGCGGGCGCATCGGACGTGCCGATCAGGCGCATCAATTGGGCTGCGGTGATTTGATTCGGGTAGGGCAAGGGGCATCTCCAACAGACAAAGGGGATGCGACACTTGGGCCAAAGCCTCGCGGGGCGTGTGCGCGGTGCCCCGTGATATTATTTACGCAGGCAATTTGCGCCCGTCAAGCGCCGACAGAACCGAGCGCGCCGCCCGCTGCGCAGGATCAATCCCCCCGCGCCCAAGTTGGCGCATAGTCGCCGCCATCGCAGCGCGCTGGCGGCTGGGGTTGGCCAGAACGTCCAGAAGCGCAGGCGCAATCAGATCCGCGCGGCAATTTTCCCCAATAAACTCTGGGATCACGCGGGTGTCTGAGACCAAATTCACCAGCGTCACTGTATCCACCAGCGCCGCACGTCGCATCAGCCACAGCGTCAGGCGGTTCATGTCATAGGCAATCACCATCGGGCAATCATTTGCCGCCAGTTCCAGCGACACAGTGCCCGATGCCGCCAGCGCCACATCCGCCGCGGCAAAGGCCCCGCGCTTTTGCGGCCCATCCGTGATGATCTGCGGCGTGATCGGCCAATCTGCCGTCAAGGTCTTGACCAAACCCTCCACGCCGCGCAGGGTTGGTAGCACTGCGCGGGCGTTTGGATGGGTGGATTTAACCCGCGCCAAAACCTGCCCAAAGATCGGGGCAAGGCGCGCCACCTCGCCCCGCCGCGACCCTGGCAGCACCAAGATCAGCGGCCCATCGCCTTGAAGGGCGGCAATTTCGGCAGGGCTGGCAAGGGGTTCGGCCACCACAGGATGACCGACAAAATCGCAGCTCATCCCCGCCGCTTGCATCAAGGGCGGCTCGAACGGCAGCAGCGCCAAAACATGGTCGATCACGCGCGCCATTTTGACCGCCCGCTTTGGCCGCCACGCCCAAACCGAAGGGGCGACATAATGGATGGTGCGCAGCGCAGGGCGCGCCGATTTCACAATACCCGCCACCCGCAGACAAAAATCGGGGCTATCAATGGTGATCAACGCATCAGGATTTGCCGCCAGCGCCGCCGCCGCCGTTTGCGCAATGCGGCGCTTTAACGCGCGGTATTTCGGCAAGACCTCGATAATGCCCATCACCGACAGCTCTTCCATCGCAAACAGGCTGTCCAGCCCTTGGGCCGCCATCAGCGCGCCGCCCACGCCTTGGAATGTCGCATTGGGGTGAATGTCCCGCAGCGCCGCCATCAAGGCCGCACCCAAACGATCGCCCGACGCCTCGCCCGCAATTATGAAAAAATTCAGCGCGCCCATAGGGTTAGGCCTGCAATCTTTGCGGCGGCACTCATGGTGGGCAGATCAAGGCAGATCACATCGCCCGCGCGCCAGACAATCGCGCCCAGCCCAGCCTTTGCCGCCATTTCTACCGTCCTAGGGCCAATCGTGGGCAGATCAATGCGGCGATCTTGGCCCGGTTTGGCTGATTTGTAAAACACACCGCGCGCATGGGCGGGGCGCAGATCGCCAAGGCTGTGCAGGCTGGCCAACATCGCATCCGTGCCCGAAACCACCTCGACCGCCAGACATTGCCCGCCCGCCACAACGCAGCCCTGCCCCACATCCACCGCGCCTAGCGCGGCCACAATCGTCTCGGCGCGGGCGGCGTCGGCCTCGATGCTTGGCGTCACCTCGCCCCCATAAACCCCCGCCGCAGGGATCAGCGCGGGGGCGATGTCGCCTGCGCCCTGCACGGCAAAACCCGCCTCCTCAAAGATGCCAATCACCGCGCGCAAGGCACCGTCATCGCCCTGCCCCATCGCCGCCAAAATGCGCGGCACCATCTGCGCCGTGGCAGGATCGAACAGGCTGGGGTCAAGACGCGGGCGCTGCACCGCGCCCGCAAAGCAGGCCTGCGTGACGCCGCGATCTTCCAAATCGCGCAGCAAGAGCGCAAGACGCTCCAGCCGAAAGGTGATGTCAACCTCCACCCCCTCGGGCGCGAACCCATCCAGCGCGCAAATCAGCGGGCGGGTCGGCAAGGCCGCAACCAATGCGGCAGGCAGCGCGCCCGCCCCTGCGATCAGCGCGAGCTTTGGGGCGGCCCCGCCACTCATCGCGGCGGCAGGAACGATCTGTCGCTGTGCGACAGGATAAATTCGACAATCTCGCGCACCTCGCGGCTGGGGGCGCTGTCAGCCAGCGCCTGCGCCCGCGCGGCCAAGTTGCCCTCGCCGCTCGCAAGTTCCGAATAGGCGGCGCGCAGCGCCGTGATATCCGCCCGTTCCAGCCCGCGCCGCTTTAGCCCGATCAGGTTCAGCCCGTCCAAAACCCCGCGCGGCCCCTGCACCAGCCCGTAAGGGATCACGTCATTGGTCACCATCGTCAGCGCGCCAATCATCGCCCCGTGACCAATGCGCACGAATTGATGAATGCCCGACAAACCGCCGATCACCACATCATCGCCAATCACGCAATGCCCCGCAATCGCCACTTGATTGGCCAGCACAATGCGGCTTCCCAGCTGCGCATCATGCCCCACATGCGCCCCCGTCATCAGCAGGCAATCGTCGCCCACGCGGGTGATGCCGCCGCCGCCATCTGTGCCCGTGTTCAGCGTGGCCCCTTCGCGGATACGGCAGCGCGCGCCCACAATCAGGCGCGTGCGCTCTCCGCGAAATTTCAAATCCTGCGGCACCTCGCCCACGCAGGCAAAGGGAAAGATCACCGTATCATCGCCCACATCCGTCCAGCCTGTCACCACAGCGTGGGATTTGACAATCACCCCCGCGCCAAGGCGCACTTCGTGGCCGATGATGGAAAACGGCCCAATCTGGCAGCGCGGGCCGATAACCGCGCCCGCCTCGATCACCGCCGAAGGGTGTATAGTGGCATCCGCTGCAATACTCATGCTTTTGGCACGTCGAACATAGCCATGAATTCGGCCTCGCAGGCCAACTCGCCCTCGACGATGGCGCGGCCTTCGAATTTCCAAACGCGCCCGCCGCCACGCAGCGCGCGCACGTGCAATTCCATCACATCGCCGGGCACGACCTTGCGGCGGAATTTCACCTTATCAACGCCCATAAAGAAAACCGTGGCGTTTTTATCGACCAAATCCATCGACAGCCCCACCAAAATCCCCGAGGTTTGCGCCATCGCTTCGACGATCATCACGCCGGGAAATATCGGCATGTCGGGGAAATGGCCTTGAAACTGCGGCTCGTTAAAGGTCACATTTTTGATGCCAACACAGCTTTCGTTGACCACAATATCGCGCACTTTATCGACCAGCAAAAACGGATAACGATGCGGAATGATGCGCTTGATCAGCGCCAAATCGGCATGCAAAGGGGCCTGCAAGGCGGGGGAATTATCTGTGGTCATGGCCTCTCCTATCGCCGCAATCGGCCCTTTGGTCTGTAACAATGATGCCCGCCTGTGGCAAGTCAAAGGCTATGGCGCTGCGGCGCGACCATCGCCCAAGATCGCATCCAGCTTTTCAATGATGTCATTTGTCACATCCATATTGCGCAAAGATACAATCACAGCGTTTTTGTCGATAATCGCCACGGCGCGGCGTTCCACCATATAATCACCGATGACTTGCGTCGCCGTTTGAATAAAACGCTGCCGCCCCGCCACTTCGCGCGCGCGCAAATCCTCAACCGCCGCTTCGCGCTCTGCGCGCAGCCGTTCCACTTTGGCGTCAAATTCAACGGCCAAGGGGGCGAATTCTTCGGGTGGCAGGATGCTGCGTTTTTGCGTCAATGCCCGCTCTTCTGTTTCCAGTTCGCCATCTATCTTGCGGCTTTCCGCTTCGACTTTGGCAGATTGGGCGTCCAACTCTGCGCGCAGCGCCTGCCCAAACTTGCTGTCTGAGAACAGTCTTTCTTGATCAAGCGATAGGATGGGCGACAAAGCCACATCCTGCCCGCCCGTATCTTGTGCCCAAACGCCACTTGGGGGCACCACAAAGACAAGGGCTGCGGTAAAAACCAGCCTTCGCGCTATGCCAAAGATGCGCCCTTGCCCCATTGTCAGAACTTTGTCGAAATCGTCAGCTCAAACTCCTGATCGATGTCAAAACTTTCCTTCTTAATTGGCCGCGAGAAGTTCATGCGCAACGGGCCAATGGGGGTGTTCCACAAAATGGCCAATCCGCCCGCCGCGCGCAGGGATGAATCCACACCCTGCGCGGCGCCCGCATAATCCAGCCCCCAAACCGAGCCCATATCCAAAAACGCGCCGCCCGTTATGCCATATTCTTCGGGCAGGCCCAGCGGGAACTCTGCCTCAAAGCGAACCGACGCAAACATATTGCCGCCCAAGGCATCGCCGCCGTCGCGCGGGCCGATTCCATTGCGCTCAAATCCGCGGAAACTGCCGCCGCCGAAAAAGCGGTCTGTGACGCGGGTTTGATACCCACCCAGCGCCGTGACCACGCCGCCCTCGGCCACGGCGCGCAGCGTCACTTCTTCATTGAAAATCCGCGTTTCGGCCACCGCAAGGCCGCGGCTGGAGATATACTTTACATCTCCCCCAAGTCCCGCCAAGTCTTGGCTAAAGCGCAGCAAGACACCAGCAGGGCTCAACTCGCTTCTTGTGTCATAGTTGACCGAATAGCCAATCGCCGAGGTTACCTCGCGGCCGCGCGCCGATTCCGCAATGATCACGCCAGCGGTTGATCCGTTGTTCACGATTTCCTCGCGCGCCAGCCGATAGCGCAGCTCTAGCCGCGCCTTGTCACCAATGGGAAACTCGATGGCGGGGCTAATCGACGCCACCTGCGTATCATAGCTGGCCGATGCTTTTTCCGTCGCCTTGTATTGGCCGTTCAATTTGAACTTTAGGTTGCGCCCCAACAAAGATGGCTCGGAAAATCCAAACGTCACTTCGTTCGTATCGCGCGAGGTTGTGACGCTCAGGTTCAAACCTTGGCCGCGCCCCAGAAAATTTGTCTCGCTATAGCCCAGCAATATGCCGGCGCCATTATTGGTGCCATAGGTAAAACCAAAGGACAAAAAGAGCCCGTCGGCACTTCTTCCAAATCAACGTTCACCACCACGCGGTCGGGGCTGGACCCTTGGGTGGCGTCCACTGCCGCCGCCGAGAAAAATCCAAGCGCGCGAATACGTTCTGCGGTCTTGCGAATTTCGCTTGGGTCAAAGGCGTCTCCCTCGGCCGATTTGAACTGGCGGCGCACCACCTGATCCAGCGTGGTGGTATTGCCTTCGATGTCGATACGCTCAACAAACAACCGCTCGCCCCGCATCACCACCAAATCCAAGTCGATGGTTTGCGTGTCGGGATTGCGGTTCAAACGCGGCTCGACCTTGATAAAATTCAGCCCCAAACGCTGCGCCACCTGTTCTAGGCGCGCGATATTGCTTTCCACCTGCGATGGCGAATAAACCGTGCCTGACTTTAACCGCAAAGCGGCGGAAAATGCCGCTACATCTAAATCCGCCACTTCGGACGTCACCCGCACTGCGCCAAAGCTGTATTGCGCACCCTCGCGCAGGTTGAACGAAATGAACGAGGCGTCCCGCTCGCGCGCCAAATCGGCGCTGGCATCGACCACCTGCACGTCAGCATAGCCGCGCGACAGGTAGAAATCCGCCAGCACTTTCTTATCAATTTCCAAACGATCCGCATCGAATGTATCGCGGCGGATCAACTGGCGAAAAAATCCCGCCTGTTTTGTTTGCAAAACTTGGCGCAGGCGTCGGTCAGAAAACGCACGATTGCCAACAAACGTGATGTTTTCGTTTTCCACAACGCGGCCTTCGGCAATTTCAAACACCAAATCCACGCGCCCATTGCCGCGCGGAATGATTTTGGGCTCTACAGAAGCAGCCAGCCGGCCGCGCGCGCGGTACACATCAGCAATCGCTGCCGCATCCGCTTCGGCAGTGGCAGAGGAAAAAACACTGCGCGATTTAGAGGTGATAATCTCGCTAAGCTCTTCGTCTTTCAGGCGCTTGTTGCCTTGAAAATCCAAGGTGCTGATAATGGGCAGCTCGACAACCCGAATGGTCAGCGTGCCGCCCGAGGGCACAAATTCAACCTTCTCAAACAGACCCGAACTCCGACACGCGTTGCAGCGCATCTTTCAACTGCGCCGCCGTCAGGCCCGCGCCTTGCTGAATTTGCGCAAATTTCACGATGGACGCTGCATCAACATTGCTGTTGCCCTGCACCACAACGCGGTTAAATGCGAAATCTTGGGCCAAAACTGGCCCCACATGCCAAAGTGACAACGCCAGCGCCATTGCGCCTGCCAAACCAGCGCGATGGGCTATTTGGGTGAAAGCAAGGTTCATAGACGGTCAGCCCCTATGGCAAATGTGCAAAACTCAGGATAACTTAACCCGATATCTATGGACTTGTCAAAGACCTATCACGTTTTTGCCGCAAGCCTTGCCCGCCACAAGCATCCTAAGTAACACGGCCCAATTTTTTAGATTCTGCTATCAGAAAACAAATTAGCTGCAAGTCAGGTCATTTCCAATGGCAAAGATCGTCAAGGACAGCACCAAAAACAAGCCGACCATCACCGCTAGATTTAGTATCCGCGGGTTTGGCTTGCGCCGTGTGATCGCCTCATAGGCGTAAAAAACCAAATGGCCGCCGTCCAAAACGGGAATGGGCAATAGGTTCAAAATGCCCACCCCCAAAGAGACCATCGCCAACATCGTGACAAAGCTTTCAAACCCCGTGCTGGCGGCCTGCCCCATGGTCGAGGCAAGGCCAACTGGGCCAGACAGGTTGCAGGTGCTGATCTCGCCGCGCAGCATATAGGCAATGCCCGAAAACGTGCCGCTGACCACCGCCCAGACTTGACGCGCGGCAATTTGCGCGGCCTCCACTGGGCCCGCGCTGCGCCGCTGTGCTTCAAACAGCAGCCCCGACGACAGCCCCATCATCCAGCGCGTTTCAAATCCGCCATCGGCTGTAGGGATGTCGCGCCGATTGGGGGATAGGGTTAGGGCCATCTCGCCCTGCCCCTGCCGCCACACGATCAGATTTAGCGCCGCCCCCTGCGATGCCTCAACGGCAATGGGCAGCTGCGAAAAGGCGGAAATCGGCTGTCCGTCGATGGACATCACGACGTCGCCTTCACGAATTCCCGCTGCAAAAGCTGCGCTTTGTAAATGAACCGACGCGGCACGGGCGGGAAACGGATGGCCCGCCACAATGTCCAAAACTTGGCCATCACGCTGCACGCTATAGGTGACATCAGGCACGGGGCCAATGCTATCAGCGGTTTGGTAAAAGGTGGCGCTGTCAGGCGTTGGCACCCCATTGATGGCCACAATCGCGTCCCCCTCGCGCAGATCATAGACCTGCGGCATGGGATAAACCGCGCCGACAATCGGGCGATCTGCCGCCATGCCCGAGGCCAAAATTACCGCCATGAAAATAACAAACGACAGCGCGAAATTGAATGCTGGCCCCGCCGCCACCGTCAGCGCCCGCGCCCACAGCGGCGCGCCAGCCATGGTGCTGCGCGCCTCGGCTGCGGGCAAGGCGCTGACATCGCTTTGCCGCGCGGAGGCAGCGTCAGCATCGCCCTTAAATCGCACAAAACCGCCCAAAGGTATGGCCGCGACCTGCCAGCGCGTGCCGCGCCGATCCATGCGCGACGCGATCACAGGGCCAAAGCCAAGGCTGAACACATCGGCCTTGATCCCCGTCCAGCGCCCAACGATGTAATGGCCGTATTCATGCACGGCGATAATAACCCCCAAGGCAAGGATGAACGACACCAAAGTCCAGCCAAGTCCTGCCATCTCGCCCAAAAACGCCGTCATTTAACGCCCTTTGCCCATTTTCGCAGCCATTTCGGCGGCGCGCACCCGCTAAATAGATGGTCTATCTGCAACACCACCTCAAGGCTTTGCGGCGGATTTTGTAGTGCAATCTCGCCCGATAGGCGGCAAAGC
>JAXHON010000060.1:0-24706 GCA_034519315.1 Cypionkella sp.
TCAGTTACGTATTGCTGCTGCGGTCAAAATCCTCGCGCTTGCCAGATGATTTCACCACCACCAAATCGCGCAGTTGCACGCGTTCATAGGTGGTAAAGCGCCCACCGCAAGCGGGGCAAAAACGGCGGCGGCGAATGGATACGTGGTCTTCTGCTGGGCGGCTGTCTTTGACCTGAGTGTCAACATTGCCGCAAAATGGGCAGCGCATGGGCGTGCTCCTTGTTTGTTATGGTTCCTGCCTCATCCGATGTCCCTCGGAATTGCGCTATGAATAGCGCGGCGGGCTACCCTTTGGCTAGAAAACTTTGCGTCCCCCTAGATATAGGCGAAATGTGTTGCGGAAAGGATTCAGGTGGCGGGCTGGGGGGCGGCGCTAGATGTTGACGGCCCCGCCCGCCTGCGCCAATCTGGGGCGCACAGCAAAGGATCGCCGCCATGTCCAAACCGCCCTATAATCAACCCCTTGGCGGCAATTCCATGCCGCGCTTTGGCGGGCCTGCCACGATGATGCGCCTACCCGCGCAGGATACGGCTGCGGGGCTGGACGCCTGCTTTATTGGCATTCCGATGGACATCGGCACCTCGAACCGTTCGGGCACGCGGCTTGGCCCGCGCCAAATCCGCGATGAAAGCCGCATGCTGCGCCCCTATAACATGGGCACGGGGGCCGCGCCGTTTGATCGGATGCAGGTGGCGGACATTGGCGATGTGCCGATCAATACCTTTGATCTGAAAAAGTCGGTGGCGATTATCGCAGATCACTACCGCGAGGTTCTGACCCATGGTGTGATGCCCCTGACCTTGGGCGGCGATCACACGCTGACTTGGCCGATTTTGCAGGCCATGCGCGATAAATATGGCCCTGTCGCCCTGATCCATGTCGATGCCCATTCCGACACCAACGAGCATATGTTTGGCGAGACGGTGGCCCATGGCTGCCCATTCCGCCGCGCGTGGGAAGACGGCTGTTTGATCAACGACAAAGTGTTTCAAATCGGTCTGCGCGGGTCGGGTTATAGCGCGCATGATTTCGATTGGGGCCGAGAAAAGGGTTGGACAGTTGTGCAGGCCGAGGCGTGCTGGCACAAATCGCTGTCCCCCCTTATGGCGCAGGTGCGGGCGAAAATCGGCGGCCCGGCGGGTGCCCTGCTATTCCAGTATCTCTGATATTGATAGCTTAGACCCCGCCTTTGCCCCAGGAACGGGCACTGTCGAGGTGGGCGGTTTGACCACTATTCAGGGGCTAGAGATCATTCGCGGCTGCGGCGGGCTAAACCTTGTGGGCGGTGATTTGGTCGAAGTGTCGCCCCCCTATGACCCATCGGGCAATACGGCGATGATCGCGGCCAACTACCTGTATGAGATGCTGTGTGTGCTGCCAGATCGGCGCTGACGCGCGGCCAATTAGCGCGCTGCCAGCGCATTGGTGATCATCTTAACTTGCGATGAAACGGGCAGGGTGATGGGCACGTGCAGCGCCTCGTGCAGCGGCGGGGGTTCCAGCGTTTTGAACTGGCTGTCCAGCAAATGGGTGGGCATATAGTCGTGCTGGCGCGTGGCCAGCCGCGCGGCGATCACCTCGGGCTGGCCAGAAAGGTGGATAAAGTCCACATCCCCGCCCGCGCCTGCGCGGATATGGTTGCGGTAAACCCCGCGCAGGGCCGAACAGGCGATGACCACAGGCGCATCGCGGCGCAGCGAATTGGCCACCAGCTCTAGCCAGCCCCAGCGATCTTCGTCGTTCAAAGGATGGCCCGCGCGCATTTTGGCAACATTGGCCGCGTTATGCAAAGCATCACCATCGCGAAACAGAATGCCCAACTCCTGCGCCAAGGCTTGGCCGACCGTGGTTTTGCCAGACCCAGACACCCCCATAATCACGATACGGTGCCGATCGCCTTTGGCCCCGCGCTTCGGTTGATCGGTAAAACTGTGCGAATATGGCATGGACGATCCAGGTGACGCCGAATGAAATACGTTGAATAATCTATTTCTAATCGCCGCAACCTAGGCAGTTTAAGTCCTCTTCGCAAGTCTCTTGCGGCGGGGCATCACGCCCCGATCATCGCGGCAATTTCTGCCTGTGTGCCGATCCCCATCGCCTCGGCGGTGGAGATCACCGACGCCCCTTCGGCCAGCGCGCGTTTGGCCACATCGGCGGCGCGGGCATAGCCGATATGGGGCACCAGCATTGTGGCCAACACAAGGCTGTTTTCCAGCGTATCTTCGCAGCCTTTCACATTGGCGGTGATCCCCGCAATGCAGCGCGTCGCCAGCGTGTCCATGCCGTTTTGCAACATCCGCATGGATTGCAGAATGTTCAGCATGATCACCGGCTCGAACGCATTCAACTGCAATTGCCCCGCCTCGGCGGCCATGGTGACGGTCAGATCATTGCCGATGACTTGAAAGGCGATTTGATTGACCACTTCGGGAATAACGGGGTTCACCTTGCCGGGCATGATCGAGGATCCCGCCTGCATCGCGGGCAAATATATCTCGACAAAACCCGACCTTGGGCCAGAGGACAAAAGCCGCAAATCATTGCATATCTTGGACAATTTCACCGCGATACGTTTGAGCACGCCCGAAAAAGTGACATAGGCCCCGCAGTCGGACGATGCCTCGATCAGATCGCTGGCCAGCGTGACGGGCAGGCCCGTGATGCGGCCCAGTTCGGCAATCGCCAGCGGCGCATAGCCTGCGGGCGTGTTTACGCCCGTGCCAATCGCCGTGCCGCCAAGGTTCACCTCTAGCAGCAACTGGCTAAGGCGCTGGATGATCTGCACATCTTCGGCTATCGTATTGGCCCAGCTGGAAAATTCTTGACCCAAGGTCATCGGCAACGCGTCTTGCAACTGGGTGCGGCCGATCTTTTTCACCCCCGCAAAATCGTGCGCCTTGGCGCGCAGGGCCTCGATCAAACGGGTCTGCGCCGCGCAAAACGCCTCGCACCCGCCGACAATCGCAAGGCGCATCGCGGTGGGGTAGACGTCATTGGTAGATTGCGATTTGTTCACATCGTCATTGGGGTGTAAGTATCTGTAATCGCCTAAAGATTTTCCCATGCGGCGCAGGGATAAATTCGCGATAACTTCGTTGGCATTCATGTTGGTTGAGGTGCCCGCGCCGCCTTGGATCATATCCACGGCAAAGGCCTCGTGGTGCTGATCTGCCATCAGATTGGCGCAGACGGTTTCGATCACGCGGGCCTTATCAGCGGGCAAAACGCCAAGGGTGCAGTTGGCGCGGGCAGCGGCCATTTTCACGGCGGCAAGGGCGCGGATCACCTCGGGAAAAAGCGATAACTTGATGCCAGATATAGGAAAATTTTCAATCGCGCGCTGGGTATGAATGCCCCAAAGCACATCTAGGGGCAGTTCCATTTGGCCCAAGCTGTCGGTTTCCATACGGGTTTTTGCGGTCATGTTTGGCCCCTTCAAAGCTGCTGGCCCAAACATGCCACGGGGCGCGCGCCGCCGTCCAATGCAAGGATTGCATGGGCCATGCGCGGCGCAAATTGGCGTCTGGCGGGCGTATGGTTTGCGTATGGCATCCGTATGGCATCCGTCCCGACAGGGCGCGCGCGGGCCATTTAGGGCGGGTTTAGGACCTTTGCGCGGCAAGCGCCCCCCAAAACGCCGCCACTTCGGGGCTGGGCGCGCGGGCGGGACGCCAAGCGCAGACCTGCAATTGCATCGCCCATTCCGGCCCGCCGATGGGGGCGATCTGCGCCCCCGCCTCGACGGCACTTTGCGGCAGCCAGCCAATACCGCGCCCTGCCGCGATCACCTCTTTTAAGACATCGGTCATGTCGCACTGCACCGCGATGCGATAGGCCGCCGCGCCTTCGTTGCGTTCCAAAATCGCCTCGAACACTTGGGCGAAATAGGCGCGCTGGGCATAGGCGATCAGCGGAAAGCTGGCGCGCCCCGATCCTGGAAAGTCAAATTGCGCGCCGATGGCAGCATAGGGGGCAAAACTTTCCTGCCGCAAGGTCAGCCTTTCGTGCAGCGCCAATTCCTGCGGCCCATCGCTGCCCGCAAGCGCAGGGCAATGGTGGGCAATCAGAATATCGGCATCCCCCGCCAAATAGCGCGCGGTGACATCCGATGTCGTGCCCACAATCACCGAAAACGAGGTTTTGCCCCCGCCAATCGCCCCCAAAAGACCGCGAAAATCTGACCGCGCCAGCGCGTTTGGCATGGCCAGACGGATCTGGCTCATCACATCAAACTGGCCCGCACGGATGGTGGCGCGGCTGGACAAAAGACGTTCCACCGCCGCCGCCGCCTCGGTTTGAAACTGCGCGCCCGCCTCGGTCAGGCGGACGGGCTGAGTGCCTTTGACAACCAAGGCCGTGCCCAGCCAATGTTCCAAACTTTGGATACGCCGCGAAAAGGCGGCCTGCGAGATGGCGCGAAACTCTGCCGCGCGGGTGAAATTGCGCATCTCTGCCAGCGCGAGGAAATCTTGCAGCCAGCGAATATCCACGCGCTAGCCGTCGATCTTGGCGGCGATCAGCGCGATGGCCTGTTGGTAGACGGTGGCCGCGTTCCATTCGTTCAGCACGCGGAAATTGGGCTGGCCTTCGGCGTAGCCCGCCCCCGCCTGCCAGCCCTTCGCGCGCAAATAATTTGCGGTCGAGGCCAGCGCATCCACGGCAGAATTCAAATCAACCACCCCGTCGCCATTGCCGTCCACCCCGTATTTTTGCGCATTGCCGGGTAGGAATTGGGTATGGCCCAACTCGCCATGTTTTGCGCCGATGCTTTTGGACGAAATGCTGCCCTGATCGACCAATTTCAGCGCGCCAATCAGGTGCGGGCGAAAGAAATCGCTGCGGCGGCAATCAAAGGTGAGCGTGGTGATGGCCGAGACGATGTTGGTATCGCCCATGAATTTGCCAAAGGCCGTTTCCATGCCGTGAATGGCGATCAAAATACCTGCGGGCACGCCAAAGGCGGCCTCTAGGCTATCATAAAACGGCGCGTTTTTGGCGCGGCGCGCGCGGCCGATGCTGGCGATGTCATTGGCCCCGCGCACGGCCAAAAATTTATCCAGCGGGTATTTGAAACTTTTCTGGTTGCGGTCGGCGCTGATCGTGGCCTTGGAATAGCTCGTTGCTGCCAGCGCATCCAAGCCGCGCCTGCCGACACCTTCTGCGGCGGCCTGCGCGGCGAAATCGGCTTTCCATGCGTCAAACCCCGCCGAGGTGTTGCCGCAGGGTGCGGCATGGGCGGCAAGGGGCAGCATCAGCGCAGCAGCGCAGACGGCAATAAGACGGCGGGCAGCGGTTTGGGGCGCGAAATGCATAGGGGAAACCCTTTGAAAATTTGTCACATACTGGCGGCAGTTTTCGCGCCGCGCAATGCTTTGGGCGCGCAAATCTGTTGATAACTTAGGCCGCAGCGCTGCGCAGCACGGCGGCAACTTGGGTGAGGGCAGAGGCAAAGGGTGCCGATTTGCGCCAGACCATGCCGATTTGGCGTTTTGGCGCTGGGGCGGCAAAGCGCTGGATACAGACTGCGGCGGCGCGGGTCTCGACGGTCACGGCCATATCGGGGATCAGCGTCACCCCCATGCCCGCGCCAACCATCTGCACAAGGGTGGTGAGCGACGATCCATCCATCACCTCGCGCGGGCGGGCGGCAGGGGCTGCGGCGCAAAAGGCTAGCGCTTGGTCGCGAAAACAATGGCCCTCTTCTAGCAAAAGCAAGCGCATGTGGCGCAGATCGCGGGGGCTGGGGATAGGGCGGGCCGCATCCGCAGCAGGGCGCACCAGCACGAAATCTTCGGAAAACAGGGGGGTTTGGGTCAGATTGGGCGCGGCATGGGGCAGCGCGATGATCGCGCAGTCCAGCCGCCCTTCGTCCAGATCGGCCAATAGGGTTTGGGTCATCGCCTCGCGCAGCGTCACGTCCAGCCCAGCAAAGCTGTGATGCAGCGCCCCCATCATGCGGGGCAAGTAATAGGGCGCGACCGTGGGGATCACCCCCATCGCCAGCCGCCCGCCCAGACCGCTGGCCTCGGCCCTAGCGCGCACAAAATCGCCCAGAGCATCGACCTCGCGCAAAATAGCGTGGGCGCGGGCGGCAAATTCTGTGCCAAAGCGCGTCAGGCGCAGGCCCTTGGGGCTGCGCTCGAACAAGGGGGCGGGCAGGCCCGTCTCCAGCTCTTTGATCTGCATCGACAGGGCAGGTTGCGAGATGGCGCAGGCATCCGCAGCCAGTCCAAAATGGCGCAGGCGGGCCAAGGCGTGAAAATAGCGTAGCTGTTTTAGGGTGAGGCTTTTCATAAGGAAAACTTAACAACAGTATCAGATTTTTCAACTAATACTTATGACATCGCCGTGCTAGAACGATTCCAAATCGGGCACCGCACGGACAACCGCCCGACATCATCCAACACAAGGAGAGCGACAGATGGACGGACGCGACACCCCCGAAGGCATGTGCCCCGTGGCCCATGGCGGGGCCACCCAAACCCAAAACGCCGTGCAGGCATGGTGGCCAAAGACGCTGAACCTAGATATTTTGCACCAGCATGATGGCAAATCTAACCCGTTGAAAGGGTTTGATTATCGCGCGGCGGTGCGAGGTTTGGATTACGGCGCGCTCAAGGCCGATGTCCATGCGCTGATGACCGACAGCCAGCCTTGGTGGCCCGCCGACTGGGGCCATTATGGCGGCCTTATGATCCGAATGGCGTGGCACTCGGCGGGCAGCTACCGCGTGCAGGACGGGCGCGGCGGGGCAGGGCATGGCAATATCCGCTTTGCGCCGCTGAACAGCTGGCCCGATAACGCCAATCTGGACAAAGCGCGTCGCCTTTTGTGGCCGATCAAGCGCAAATATGGCAACAAAATCTCTTGGGCGGATCTGATTATTCTGGCGGGGACGGTGGCCTATGAAAGTATGGGGCTGAAAACATTCGGCTTTTCGCTGGGCCGCGATGACATTTGGGCGCCTGAGAAGGATGTCTATTGGGGATCAGAGACCGAATGGCTGGCCCCGTCGGAAAACCGCTATGGCGATTTGAACGACGCGCGCACGCTGGAAAACCCCCTTGCTGCCGTCCACATGGGCCTGATTTACGTCAATCCCGAAGGCGTGAACGGCAACCCCGACCCCGCCCGCACCGCGCATCACATTCGTGAAACCTTCGCCCGCATGGCGATGAACGACGAGGAAACCGTGGCGCTGACGGCTGGCGGCCATACCGTGGGCAAGGCGCATGGCAACGGCAATGCCGCCAATCTTGGCCCCGCGCCAGAGGGCGCAGATATGGCCGAGGGCGGCCTTGGCTGGATGAACCACGAAACCCCCGATGTGGGCCGCGATACGGTTACTTCGGGGATCGAAGGCGCATGGACGGCCCAGCCCACCAAATGGGATATGGGCTATTTCGCGATGCTGTTTGGCTATGAGTGGGAGCTGACAAAATCCCCCGCAGGCGCGCAGCAATGGCAGCCGATTGGGATCAAACCCGAAGATATGCCCGTGGATGTGGAAGATCCCCTCAAGCGCCGACATGCCGATGATGACGGACGCCGATATGGCGATGAAGGTTGACCCCGTTTACAACGCGATTTGCCGCAAATTCATCGCCGATCCCGCCGCCTTTGACGATGCCTTTGCCCGCGCGTGGTTCAAACTGACCCACCGCGATATGGGGCCGCAGGCGCGTTATATCGGCCCCGACGCGCCCGCCGAATTGCTGCTTTGGCAAGATAACGTCCCCGCTGGCAATGCCAGCTATGATGTCGCCGCCGCCCGCGCGCTGATCGCGGGCGCGGGCCTATCCGTGGCCGATATGGTCGCCACCGCGTGGGACAGCGCGCGCACTTTCCGCCAGTCCGACTATCGCGGCGGCGCGAACGGCGCGCGCATCCGCCTTGCCCCGCAAAAAGACTGGGCGGGCAACGAGCCTGCCCGCCTTGCCCGCGTGCTGGCAGGCGCTGAAATCGATTAGCGGCTGGTTGGTGCGTCTGGGTCGGCCGATATGATCGTGCTGGCGGGCAATCTCGGTGTTGAGCAGGCGGCGAAAGCGGCAGGCTTTGACGTGACTGTGCCGTTCACGGCAGGGCGCGGCGATGCAAGCCAAGAGGCGACGGATGCCGACAGCTTTCAGTATCTGGAACCTGTGGCGGATGGTTTTCGCAACTGGCAAAAGGAAGCCTACGCCGTGCAGCCCGAAGAAATGCTGCTAGACCGCGCGCAATTGATGGGGCTGACCGCGCCCGAAATGACCGTGCTACTGGGCGGCTTGCGGGTGATTGGGGCAAACCATGGCGGCGCTGCGCATGGGGTTTTCACAACCCGCGCGGGCGCGCTGACGAATGACTTTTTCACCGCGCTGACCGATATGGCCCATAAATGGGTGCCCACGGGCCGCAATAGCTATAACATCTTAGATCGCGCCAGCGGCGAGGTGAAATTCACCGCCACCCGCGCCGATCTGGTGTTTGGCAGCAACAGCATCCTGCGCGCCTATGCCGAGGTTTACGCAGGCGATGATGCCAGCGAAAAGCTGGTGCAGGACTTTGTCGCCGCTTGGGCCAAGGTGATGAACGCTGATCGGTATGATATGGCGGCGTGAAGGCTGGGCCTTAAAAACCAAAAGCGCGGGAAAACCCCGCGCTTTTGTGGGCTTCGATTTTTAACGAACTAAATGTGAATC
Organism: Cypionkella sp.; assembly: GCA_034519315.1. Taxonomy (GTDB): domain Bacteria; phylum Pseudomonadota; class Alphaproteobacteria; order Rhodobacterales; family Rhodobacteraceae; genus Cypionkella. The sequence goes on from JAXHON010000060.1 coordinate 8,683, forward strand.
TCGCAAGAGTTGAAATCGACAGCGAGTTACGTTTGGCAGTCCTAACGCTAACGGCAAGCGAATATGAAGACGGCTGAATCAGGCGCTCTCATCCTATACGATGCCTCTGTGATGATGCTGAGGGCCAGCAGCACGAAGTATTCGTCGGGGGCGTGGCTTTGGGCTGACCTAAGCTATGATCATTTGGTGCACGAGGTGGTGGCAAACCAGTTTGTGCTCTAGGTCTTCCTGCCGGCCACCTTGCGCGTTGTTGAGGAGTTACGCGAGTTCTTTCCTGCTTGGTCAGGAAAAGGATGGTCCGCGCATCTGTGATGCACTTTGAAATTCTTCAAGCTTAGCATTCAGGTCTATAGCATTTAAGCACGGGGTTCGGCGTTGGGGTGCAACGGACTTGGTTCGTAAAAGCCAGCTTGACCAAGCGCTTGAATTGTATTTGTTCGACACTATCGTGAAAAGCAGGGACAGGGAAATTACAGCCCCAACCTCTAGTATCCGGCATGACTTTAGAAGCGAGCTCTTTCCCCAACTCTTGGACAGATTTCCGGGTGATTTAAGCTACTGCCTGCACCTGCTGATCGGTTTGGGTTGCGTTGAAGTAGACCACGGCGGGCGGTTGTCCGCCATGGGCAGTGTGAGGGCGTTGGTGGTTGTAGAAGGTGATCCAGCGCCCGATGCCGGCCCGAGCCTGCGATCCGGTTTCCCAGGCGTGGAGATAGACGCATTCGTATTTCAGGGATCGCCAAAGGCGCTCGATGAAGATGTTGTCCAAGTAGCGGGCTTTGCCGTCCATGGAGATCTTGGTCTTGGCCCGTTTCAGCCGGTCGGTCCAGTCGAAGGATGTGAACTGACTTCCCTGATCGGTGTTCATGATCTCAGGCGCGCCGAACTTGTGGATGGCCTCGTTCAGTGCCTCAAGGCAGAACTCGGCCTCCAGCGTATTCGATATCCGCCAGGCCAAAACCTTGCGGGTGAACCAATCCATGATGGCGACGAGATAGAGGAAGCCCTTGCGCATGGGCAGGTAAGTGATGTCGGCGCACCAGACCTGGTTGGGCCTGTCGATGCGCAACCCAGCCAGCAGATAGGGGTAGGTTTTGTGCCCCTTCGCGGGCTTGCTGGTATTGGGTTTCTGGTAGATCGGCATCAACCGCATAAGGCGCATCAGCCGTCGGATGCGCTTTTCATTCACGGCATGGCCCTCATTCTGCAGGTGCCATGTCATCTGCCGGACACCATAGAACGGCGTTTCCAAAAACTGCTTGTCGACCTTCAACATCAGGTCAAGGTTCAGCGCCGTCTCGCCCTGCGGCGCGTAGTAAAACGACGACCGCGAGATCGACAGCAACTGGCACTGCGCCCCGACCGACAGCTTGGGATGGCTTCGCTCAATCATATTAAGCCGCGTCCTCACCACTTCCCGATCCAGGGCTTGAGCTTTCGTGACAAAAAATCGTTGGCGACGGCGTTCGCCCATTCTCTCGGACCAATGGCGTTCATGGGCTCACCTCCCGATCTTTGCATGCAGGTCACGAACTGTGTCCTCGGCAATCTCAGCTGTCGCCGCAGCCTGACCGCCACGCTCAAAGATGCCTGCGGCACCTTCCAGCAGCACCTTCTTCCATTGATGAATCATCGTCGGGTGGACCTCATAGGCGGACGCCAACTCCGACACCGTCCGCTCCCCTTTCAGCGCCTCCAACGCCACGCGAGCCTTGAAAGCCGCGTCATGATTCCTGCGTTTCGACATGTTCTGATCTCCTCGAATTGGGGATCAGCAGACCTCAGATCGTAGCTTCCGTCACTGTCCGATTTTCAGGGGGTAGCTCACATACTTCAGTGACCGCCATAGGCGTCGATGAAGATGTTGTCCAGATACCGGGCTTTGCCGTGCATCGATATCGAGGTGCCGATCCACTTCAACCGAGTCGGTCCAGTCGAAGGACGTAGAACTGCGACCCCTGGTCGGTGTTCATGATTTCGGGGCATCCGAATTTGTGGATGGCTTCGTTCAGCGCATCGACGCATTGCTCGGCCTCCAGGGTAATTCGAGGTGTTAACGAAAAGCCAGGGGGATACGAGTGAACCAGTCCATGATGGCGACGAGATAAAGGAAGCCTTTTGCGCATCGGAATGTAAGTGATATCCGCGCACCAGACCTGATTTGGCCAGTCGTCACCAACCCAGCGAGCAGATAAGGGTAAGATATGCCTTGTGCCCTTTGGCAGGCTTGCTGGTATTGGGTTTCTGGTAGATCCGGCATCAACCGCATAAGGCGCATCAGGCGTCAGAGATGCGCGCTTTTCGTTCACGGCATATCCCTCGTTCTGCAGATGCCATGTCATTTGCCGGACGCCATAAAACAGCGTGTCCAAAAACTGCCTGTCGACCGTTCGCATCAGCTCGAGGTTCAGCGCTCTCTCGCCCTGCGGCGCGTAATAAAACGACGACCGCGAGATCGACAGCAACTGACATTGTGCCCCGACCTGACAGATTGGGGTGGGCTCGTTCGATCATGCCGCGCCTCACTTCCCGATCCAAGGTTTGAGCTTTTCGTGACAAAAAATCGTTGGCGACTGCCAGTTCTCCGATCTTCGCATGAAGGGCACGGACCGTTTCCTCGGCAATCTCGGCATTGGCTGGCGCCTGGCCGCCACGCTCGAAAATCCCCGCCGCGCCTTCGGGAACAAATGCTTTCTTCCATTGGTGGATCTATGGTCGGATGAACCTCATCGGCGGCCGCCAACTCCGACGCCGTGCGTTCGCCCTTCCAGCGCCTCCAGCGCAACACGGGCCTTGAACGACGCATCATGGTTTCTGCGTTTCGACATGTTCTGATCTCCTAAATTTGGGATCAAAAAACCTCAGATCGTAGCTTACGTCACTGTCCGATTTTCGGGGGGTAGCTCATTATGTTAGAGTGGTTCCAGAGGAATGGGGTCAAGATACTGCGTGCAGAATCGTCGACTACCTGTTAGAGGCGCGGCAAAATGCGGGCGAGTTCGCGGCTAGAGCAAAGGAGGTGTTGATCAGATGAAAAAATTTCCTTTTACTTTCAGCATTTTGCAATACGAGCACAACCCTTGGCTGAAAGAGCGTCTGAATGTCGGCGTGTTGCTATTTAGTGCCGAAGGGCAGTTCTTGAAGATCAAAAAGCGTGGTTCACGTGGTCGCATATCCAGAGCTTACGCTCGTATTTAACGCTTCAAGCTTTGTCGAAGACCTATCTCAAATTGAACGGGCTATTCACATTTTTAGAACAGAATGTTGCGCAAAGCAACCTTTCAACTTGTTCCATGTTTTCGGATCTATTACAGTGGAAATCCAGCGCAGCGCTTGCCCGAAAAAATCGCGTCAGATGCAGATTCAGCTATCGGTGGGTAGAAGGTGGAGTGGGCCTGTGCGCCGATTTAGACGAAAAGTTGGAACAGTTGTTTAACCGTTTTGTGGCGGTTTACGATGCTGAAAAAGGCGATTCTCGTTCTGACCGCAAGTTTGGCAGCAGTTCAGTCACCCTGGTACAGCGTGGACTGTCGCAGTATATCCGCGACGAGCCATCTTTTTCCACCACACTCGGCACGATCAAGTGCCAAGCTTCTTATGTGAATGGGAGTTTGAACGTTCTACAACCGCTGTCTTTTGATTTGACGACAGACAGCGGAATAATGGAAAAGACCGCCAAATGGGGGGCGTATGCTGAGGCAATTAGAAGGGCTAATGGCGAAAGCACAAAGACCCATTTTATAGTTGGCGCGCCTAGATTGAATGAACTACAAAGGAATTTTAACAACGCTTTTGACTATCTTTCCGAAAAAGCAGGGGATGGGTTTGTAGTTTCAGAGGGCGATTCATTGAAATTAGTTGATTTCATGGCCTCACAAATGGCCGGGCATTAATTTGCCGAGAGCGCATGATGTGGAGAAAATGGTAGGCCCGGAGGGACTCGAACCCCCAACCAAGGCGTTATGAGCGCCCTGCTCTAACCATTGAGCTACAGGCCCACGGACCTTGCCTATCGCGGACAGGCTTAGGGGCTGGGGGCGGGGTGGTCAAGCGGGGGCGTTGCCTGTGCGGCGTTTATCGTCTATGCGGGCGCAAATCCGCGTTGCCCAGCTGCGGGGCCGCACATGACCACGGGCCGAAGAACGGTCTGACCTATGCCGATGCGGGCGTGGATATTGACGCGGGCAATGCGCTGGTCGAACGGATCAAGCCTGCGGCCAAGCGCACCACGCGCAGCGGCACCATGTCGGGCCTGGGCGGCTTTGGCGCGCTGTTTGACCTGAAGGGCGCGGGCTATACCGACCCGATCCTGGTGGCCGCCACCGACGGCGTGGGCACCAAGCTGCGCATCGCGATTGACACCGGCAATGTCGATACGATCGGCATCGATCTTGTGGCGATGTGCGTCAACGATCTGGTCTGCCAGGGCGCCGAGCCCTTGTTCTTCCTGGATTATTTCGCCACCGGCAAGCTGGATGTGGATCAGGCCACCCGCATCATCAACGGCATTGCCGCGGGCTGCGCGCAGTCGGGCTGCGCGCTGATCGGCGGCGAGACGGCCGAAATGCCGGGCATGTATCACAAGGGCGATTTCGATCTTGCGGGCTTTGCCGTGGGCGCGATGGAACGCGGCAGCGACCTGCCCGCCGGCGTGGCCGAGGGCGATGTGCTGCTGGGGCTGGCGTCGAACGGGGTGCATTCCAACGGCTATTCCTTTGTGCGCAAGGTGGTGGAGCTGTCGGGCCTGGGCTGGGATGCGCCTCGCCCTTTGCGCGAGGGCACGCTTGGGCGCGGCGCTGCTGGCGCCGACGCGGCTTTATGTGAAGCAGGCGCTGGCGGCGGTGCGGGCGGGGGGCGTTCATGCGCTGGCCCATATCACCGGGGGCGGGCTGACCGAAAACCCGCCGCGCGTGCTGCCCGAAGGGCTGGCCTGCGAGATTGACCTGGGCGCATGGCAACTGCCGCCGGTGTTCCGCTGGCTGGCCGAAACGGCGGGGATGTCCGAGCCCGAACTGCTGAAGACCTTCAACTGCGGCATCGGCATGATGCTGGTGGTGGCCGGCCGACCGGGCCGATGCGCTGACCGCGCTGTTGCAGACGCAGGGCGAAACCGTGTGGTGCGCATGGGCCAGGTGGTGCCGGGCGAGGGCGTGATCTACAAGGGCCGCCTGCTGTGAAGCGCGTCGCCATCCTGATTTCGGGGGGCGGCTCGAACATGCTGGCGCTGGTGCGCGCAATGACCGGGGATTTCCCGGCGCGGCCGGTTCTGGTGGCCGTCGAACGACCCCGCGGCGGGCGGGCTGGCGAAGGCCGGGCCGCTGGGCGTGCCGACGGCAGCGGTGGACCATCGCCGCTTTGGCCGCGACCGCGCGGCGTTCGAGGCGGCGATTTGCCGCGCGCTCTGACGCCGCGCGCCCCGATATCCTGTGCCTGGCGGGGTTCATGCGGGTGCTGACGCCTGATTTTGTGCGCCGGTTTGCAGGGCGGATGCTGAACATCCACCCGTCGCTGTTGCCGAAATATCCGGGCCTGCACACCCATCAGCGCGCGCTGGATGCGGGCGACGCCGAGGCGGGCTGCACCGTGCATGAGGTGACGGCCGAGCCTGGACGCATGGGCCGATCTTGGGGCAGGCGCCGCGGTGCGCGGTTGCTGCCGGGCGACACCGCGAAGCACGCCTGGCCGCGCCGGGTGCTTGGTGCAGGAACACCGGCTTTACCCGCGCCGTGCTGCGCGCGCTTTGCGCCATGTGCGCGGATACGCGCGGCCCGATTTTTTTTTTGCTATGACCGGGGCTTCTTTCTTTACGCCGCCATCACCCGCCTATAGCGGAAAGACACCTGTTGCGGGATGCCCCCGCGGCCTCTTGAAAGACGCTGCCATGCGCACCATCACCACGACCGAAGACCTTGCCGCGTTTTGCCAAGCTGCCAAGTCCCAACCCTATGTCACCATCGACACCGAATTTCTGCGCGAGCGCACCTATTGGTCAAAGCTGTGCCTGATCCAGATGGCGCTGCCCGGCAAGACCGGCGATGCCGTGCTGGTCGACCCGATCGAGGGCGAGGCGCTGTCGATGGAGCCGCTGTATGACCTGTTCCGCCACAAGGCGACGGTCAAGGTGTTCCACGCCGCCCGGCAGGATCTGGAGATCTTCTTTGTCGAAGGCAATGTCTTTCCCAACCCGCTGTTTGACACCCAGGTCGCCGCCATGGTCTGCGGCTTTGGCGAGCAGGTGGGCTATGAGACGCTGGTCAAGAAGATCGCCAAGGCAGATTTGGACAAGACCTCGCGCTTTACCGATTGGTCGCGCCGCCCGCTGACCGACGGCGCAAAAGGAATATGCGCTGGCCGATGTGACGCATTTGCGGGTGATTTATGAAGTGCTTTCGGCGCAGATTGCCGACAATGGCCGCAGCGAATGGGTCGCCGAAGAGCTGGAGGTTTTGACAAACCCCGCCACCTATACCGTGCATCCGGAGGAGGCGTGGCTGCGGATCAAGACCCGCACCACATCGGGGCGGTTTCTGGCGGTGGTCAAGGAATTGGCGCGGTTTCGCGAAGAATACGCCCAAGGCAACAACGTGCCGCGCAGCCGCGTGATGAAGGATGACGCGCTGCTGGAACTGGCCTCGACCCGCCCCGCAACGGTTGAAGAACTTGGTCGCTCGCGCCTGCTCTTGCGCGAGGGGCGCAAGGCAGAGATTGCCGATGGGATTCTGGCTGCGATCAAACGCGGTCTTGAGATGCGCCCCGAAGATATGCCGCGCCTCGACCATCGCCCCGATCAGTTGCAGGTGAACCCCGCGCTGGCCGACCTTTTGCGCGTGCTGCTGAAGGCAAAATCGGAAAGCCTTGGCGTCGCCCCGCGCCTGATCGCCTCGGCCAGCGAGTTGGACGCGATTGCGGCAGGTCAGCGTGATCTGCCCGTGCTAAAGGGCTGGCGCGCGCAGGCTTTTGGTGATGACGCGCTGCGCCTGTGCAAAGGCGAGATTGCGCTGGGGGCCAAGGGAAACAACGTGCGGGTGGTAGAGATTTAGCGCCGCGCGGATATTCTCGTTCCCCGCCCCGCGCACTATGATGCGTTTGGCTCTGGCGAGGGTATCGGCGCGCAGGCTGACCGCCGCCGTGATCTCGCGCGAACGCGGGGAGGATATCGCCGCCCCTGCCTGCGCAGGTATCACGCGAAAATCAATCACCAGATTGCCCGCCTCATCCACAGGGTTCACCACCAAATCGGCCAACCAATACCCCTGCGTGGCCGCTCGGCCCGTGGCGCGCACCAAGGCCCCCGATGGCAGGGGTTCAACCCGTGCCTCGATGATCGTTTCGATCAGCGGGCGCGGATCCGCGGGGCGCTGAGTGGAAAATTCGGTATAGGTCTTTTCGCGCGGGCCAAACCAGTTCACTGGGTTCAGCTTTGATCCCGAAAACCCCGAACACCCCGCCAGCAGGGATAGAATGGTCAAGGCGGTGATCGGGCGCAAGGGCAGCAGCATGATGATTCCTATCTGTTGTGAAACAGGGCTAGCCGAATTGTCGCGCCAAGGAAAGCCTTTGCGGCACTGGACAGCGCCTGCCCGCGCGCCTAGATCATGTGTAAAGGAGACGCTGATGCCTACCCCTGCCTTTGAAGATCTGGTCGAAACCTTTGAATTTCTGGACGATTGGGAAGACCGCTATCGTCATATCATCGAGCTGGGCCGCGCGATGCCGCCTTTGGACGCGGCCTTCAAAGTGGACAGTCTTAAGGTGCAGGGCTGCGCAAGCCAAGTTTGGCTGCGCCCCGTTCCAGTTGCGGATACCTTTGATTTTCAAGGCGATTCTGATGCACAAATTGTGCGCGGGCTGATTGCGATTGTGCATGCCCTATATAGCGGCGTGCCGCTGGGCGAAGTGGCCGCCATTGACGCAGCCGCGCAGCTTGCCCGCCTTGGGCTGAATGAACATCTGTCCTCGCAACGGTCCAACGGGCTGCGCGCGATGGTGGCGCGCATCCGCGAACAGGCCGCTTAAACCTGCGCGCAGGCCGCCTTGCACCATGCCAGCGCGGGCGGCGACAGACGATCCGCCAGCTTGTCCAAAACCTGCGCGTGATAGGCGTTCAGCCAAGCCTTTTCACTGCGCGACAGCGCGCCCGCGTCGATCAATCGGCAGTCAAAGGGGGCAAAGGTCAGGGTCTCAAAGCATAGCTGCACCCGCCCGCCGTCCCCGCCTGCCAGATCGGGGGCAGGCTGCACCACGATCAGGTTTTCCAGCCGAATGCCAAATTCGCCCTCGCGGTAATAGCCGGGTTCATTGGACAAGATCATCCCCGCCTGCAAGGGCACTTCGGACAGGCGAGAGATGCGCTGCGGCCCCTCATGCACCGATAAATACGCCCCCACGCCGTGCCCCGTGCCATGGTCATAATCGCGCCCCGCCTGCCACAGCGGCGCGCGCGCCAGCGCGTCCAGATCGCGCCCCGCAAGTCCCTTAGGCCAGCGCGCCTGCGATATCGCGATCATGCCTTGCAAGACGCGCGTGTAACAATCGCGCGCCAAATCGCCAGCATCGCCAATCGCCACAGTGCGGGTGATGTCGGTTGTGCCATCCAGATATTGCCCGCCGCTATCCACCAGCAGCAGCGTATCGGTTCCAATCGCGCGGTTCGTCGCATCGGTCACGCGGTAATGGATGATTGCCCCATTCGGCCCCGCGCCGCAAATCGTCTCGAAACTGATGTCATGCAACGCGTTGGTGGCGCGGCGATACCCTTCCAACGCGCATACAACGTCGATCTCGGTCAGGTTTGGATCTTGCTGGGCGCTATCCAGCCAAGCCAAAAACTCGACCATCGCCGCGCCATCGCGCAGATGCGCCGCCCGCGTCGCAGCAATTTCGGCATCGTTCTTGCAGGCTTTGGGCAGGCGGGCGGGGTCATCGCCCCAAGCCACGGACGCGCCCGCGCCGTCCAAAATATGCACCAGCGCAATGGGGGCAGAGGCGGGATCAACGCGCACAGGCCCCGCCAGCGTCGCCACAGCCGCGGCAAATCGCTCTTGAGGGTGCAGCGCCACATCATCGCCCAAATGGGCCAATACGCTGGCATCAAATTTCGCGGCCTTAGCAAAAAGATCAACCTTTCCAGTATCATGCAGGATCGCAAATCCATGCAACACGGGGTTGCGCGGCACATCCCCCCCGCGAATGTTCAAGAGCCAACATAGCGAGTCGGGCAAGGTAATCAGGGCTGCCTTCTGCCCCGCCTCGCGCAAACCCGCCGCCAATCTGGCACGTTTCTCTGCATGCGGTTCCCCCGCCAGCGCCACATCTTGCACAAAAACGCGGCCCATCGGGGGGGGCGGTTGATCGGCCCAAATGCGGTCAATCAGGTTCTGGCAAGGGGCCAGCGCCGCGCCGCTGCCCGCCAAGGCCGCCTCGATCTTGGCCAGCTCATCACGGGTATGCAGCCATGGGTCATAGCCGACCTTGCCCGCGTGAAGGTGCTGCGCAATCCATGGCCCCGCCTGCATCTCGGGCCAAGGCACGGGGGTAAAAGCGGCCAAATCAACCTGAGATTTCACCTGCGTGCGATAGCGCCCGTCGATAAAAACGCCCGCGACATCTGGCAGAACCACGGCAAAGCCCGCGCTGCCTGTAAACCCCGTCAGCCATTCCAGCCGCGCATCACGCGCCGCCACATATTCGCCTTGATGCACATCGCTGCGTGGCACGATAAACCCACGCCAGCCCCGCTGCGCGATTTCGCCGCGCAACTCCGCCAGCCGCGCAGGGCCAAGCTGGGGCTGCGCCGTTGTCTCGAATGTTTGAAACATCTCTACCCCGTCCCAATACCGCTCGCTTCTGCTTCTTTAAATATCCCGAAGCGGGTGAACCGCTCACCTGCGCGGCGTGGAGTGTGAAACCCCCGCCGTTGCCGCTAACCCGCGCGCCGAAATCCGGGCCCGCCTTGCCCCATCGTGCGGGCGCGCTTGCGGGCATCCGCCTCGAACAATCCCGCCAGCTGTTCGGTCATCGCCCCCGCCAGTTGCTCGACATCGGTGATGGTCACGGCGCGCTCGTAATAGCGCGTCACGTCATGGCCGATGCCGATGGCGATCAGTTCCACCGCGCGGCTTGCGCTCGACCATGGCGATCACATCGCGCAGGTGTTTTTCCAGATAATTCGCGGGGTTGACCGACAGGGTGCTGTCATCCACCGGCGCGCCATCCGAAATCACCATCAAAATCTTGCGCGCCTCGGGCCGCGCCATCATGCGGCGGTGCGCCCATTCCAGCGCCTCGCCGTCGATGTTTTCTTTCAGCAGCCCTTCTTTCATCATCAGCCCCAGATTGGGCCGCACCCGCCGCCAGGGGGCATCGGCGGATTTATAGATGATGTGGCGCAAGTCGTTCAGGCGGCCCGGCCTGCGCGCGCGGCCCTGCGCCAGCCAGCGTTCGCGCGATTGGCCGCCCTTCCAGGCGCGGGTGGTAAAGCCCAGGATCTCGACCTTGACGCTGCAGCGTTCCAGCGTGCGGGCCAGAACATCGGCGCAGATCGCGGCGATGGAAATGGGGCGCCCGCGCATCGAGCCCGAATTGTCCAGCAGCAGCGTCACGCAGGTGTCACGGAATTCGGTGTCTTTTTCCCGTTTGAACGACAGCGGCGTGGTCGGGTTGGCAACCACCCGCGCCAGACGGCCTGCGTCCAGCGTGCCTTCTTCCAGATCAAATTCCCAGCTGCGGTTCTGCTGGGCCTGAAGCCGGCGTTGCAGTTTGTTGGCCAGGCGGCTGACCGCGCCTTTCAGGGGTTCCAACTGCTGATCCAGATAGGCGCGCAGCCGTTCCAGCTCGGCCGGTTCGGCCAGATCTTCGGCGCGGATTTCTTCGTCGAAATCGGTGGTGTAGACTGTGTAATTCGGGTCGGCATCGGAATAGGGCGCGGGGGGCGGCGGTTCCAGCGGGGCCTCGCCTTCGGGCAGTTCGGCCTCCTCGCCCTCTTGCATTTCGGCGCTGATCTTCCATGGATGACCTGCGGCCTGCGCCTGGTCGTCTGCTGATCCTCCTGGGAGCGCTCGCGGCTCGGCGTCGGCCTCTTGCTCGGCTCTTGCTCTTCGCCTGCGCTGTCGGGCTGGTCGGGGTTTTCCTCGGCCTCGTCCCCGCCTCGTCTTCGTGGGGCGTTCTGGTCGGGGTCGTCGCCCAATTGGTCGCCATAGCCAAGATCGGCAATCAGCTTGCCGGGCCAGCCGGGCAAAGGCGGCCTGATCGGACAGGACATGGTCGAGATTTTCCAGCGTGCCGCCAGCCTGATCTTCGATGAAGCCGCGCCAGAGGTCCATGACATTAGCCGCCCCCTTGGGCAGGTCGCGGCCGGAGGCAAGATGGCGGACCAGATAGCCTGCGGCGACGGCCAGCGGCGCATCGGCGGCCTTGTTGATCTGGCGGCATAGCCCTTGCGATCGGCCTCATGCGCGATCTTGGCGTCGATGTTGCCGGCGGTGCCGGGCATGGCGCGCGCGCCCACCGCCTCGCAGCGGGCGGTTTCCATCGCGTCATAGATGTCGCGCGCCATCTGGCCTGGTGGGGCATAGCGGGCGGAAACGCCGGCGTCGTGAAACTTGCGGCGCAAGGCAAAGGCATCCGCCGTGCCACGCGCCAGCAGCACCTCGTCCCGGGTCATGCGGCGGGAAACCTGCGGCAAGCGGACGCCATCGGCGTTCATCCCGGGCGGATCGACGGAATAGGTGACCGTCATGTCAGCATCATCGGCCAGGGCCTTGGTGGCTTCGGCGAGGGCTTTCTTGAACGGATCGGCGGGGTTGTCGGTGGGCTTGTTCATAGGGATGCTTAGATCATTTGGGCAGGGTTTCGGCAAGGGGCAGCGCCGCCTTGCCGTCGCTGTTTAATTGTGCGCTTTTCGGGCGCGGGGGCGCAGAATCGAACGAAAAAAGGGGGCGGGCGGTGGAACATCTGCGCAATATCGGCGCGGAATTGTCGATGGTGTCCAACCGCAACATCGTCCACATCGTCAGCGGCGATTTTTGGAAAGTGCATCCCTCACTATGGGCGGGTCAGGAAATTTGGCCGATATCGAGGCGGCAATTCTGCCATCAGCCAAGGCGGCGCTGGATGATCTGGTTTGGTGGGCAGATACAGCGCTAAGGCTGCGCGTGCTTAATACTCTGGCCTGGGGCGAGCGGAAACTGGCGCTGCAGCTCGGTTTTCGTAAGTCGAAGGCTTGCTGCCCTCTGCCCATCCTAGGGCGCGCATCATATAGAATACGCGGGAGGGAAAGCTGTGCTTTCACTATCAGAACAAAGCTTCCCCAGCGACCTCGTTTGCCTTTATGTTTGGCAGCAATCAATTTGGCAACCCATAGGTTTAGCGCGAAAGCGCCGTCCTGTGGCAGCATAATAATTTGCGCTTATTCGCTTTTGGCGCGCGCGCACATCTGCAAAATCGGCCGTCAAGGCCAGAAAGATAACACGAAAAGCGTATTCTTGCCAAATACCAGGGTTGAGCTCTGAAAGTGAAAGCGTAAAGTATTTTTTGGGCAAAGCACATTTGGGAATTTTACGTAAGGCTGGTTTCACTTGACATCCGGTACAAAATGTGAGTACACTACTAAATACAATCCATGGTTTCGAAATGAAGAAAATTGTTCTCTGCGGGCGACAAAATGAAAAAATTTAGAAGAATGTGTTTCCCATTCTGGTGGGATGCATGATTTTAATAGTGACACTCACATTGACCTGCAGAAAGTTTAGTGATGAGGATTTGATTGGGCATTACAATGAATTTGGAAAGAAAAGAGGGCGGCGGGCTTGCAATTGGTGCGGAAGGGCCGATTTTAAATTTGTTGCAGCATATACGCACCCAACATTGGAAATTGGGGCGTTTGATGCGCCTTTACTTGTTCGAAACGTCAAGCATTTTGATGTGTAGATCAAGATGGCCTGCGCAAGCGCGAAAGAGCTGAATCAGGCTGTGGATACGGTTTCATATATTGATTACCACTCGCAGGATGCGGATATGTTATTTTTGAGTTCAAACTTATCGTGTGCTTCACCGACACACCAGACCTGTTCGCCATTTGAGTTGATGTTCAAGCTATTCTTGATGATGGCGGCTGCTATGCCTGATGATACCAGATTGCCGCTATTACTTTGATCTACTTCTCAGCTACAACAACCATTGCAAATATTTTGTTGGCCCACGAAGAAAAAGAAAACCACGATTTAGCAAGTGTTATTGAGCACCGCGCCGACTATTTAATGATCCTGCCCGTCATTGGAGTATTGCGTCCACACGGGCAGCCCTTTGAACTGCACAAAGATCGTGTAACCGCTTGCTACTCACTGGTGACAGCAATGGCTCATATATTGATGTTCATGCTTGGCAATTTACCGGTTTTGCGTCCAATATTCCGATTGCTAAACGGAAATGGTTTGATTTCGTTGAAAACCTGCAGGGTCTACGGGAACATGAGGGCAGAATAATTTATGGCAGTTCTGACAAAATAAACACTTGCCATTTAAGTCAGCGCAACCATGTCGGTTAACTTTTCGAACTCACTTCATCGCCATGCTGGCCGCGCTTTCGGGCAGTTCCTCGTCAAAGCAGCTCTGATAGAACTCCGCCACCGTGTGGCGTTCCAACTCGTCGCATTTGTTCAGGAAGGACAGGCGAAAGGCATAGCCCACGTTGCGGAAAATCTCGGCATTTTGCGCCCATGACAGCACCGTGCGCGGCGACATGACGGTGGACAGATCGCCCGCCATAAACGCCTTGCGCGTCATATCGGCCAGCGTGACCATCTGGGAAATCGTCTTGCGGCCGTTTTCGGTGTTGTAATGGGGCGTTTTGGCCAGAACGATGGCGGTTTCGGCGTCATGGGACAGATAGTTCAGCGTGGCGACCAGCGACCAGCGGTCCATCTGCGCCTGGTTGATCTGCTGGGTGCCGTGATAAAGGCCCGTCGTATCGCCCAGACCGACGGTGTTCGCGGTGGCGAACAGGCGGAAGTTCGGGTTGGGGGTGATGATCTCGTTCTGGTCCAGCAGGGTCAGCTTGCCATCGGCTTCCAGCACGCGCTGGATCACAAACATCACATCGGCGCGGCCTGCGTCATATTCGTCAAACACAATCGCCACAGGGTTGCGCAGCGCCCAAGGCAGGATGCCTTCGTGAAACTCGGTGACCTGCTTGCCATCCACCAATTTGATCGCGTCTTTGCCGATCAGATCAATCCGCGAGATATGGCTGTCCAAATTCACCCGCACCGTAGGCCAGTTCAGCCGCGCGCCGACCTGTTCGATATGGGTCGATTTGCCCGTGCCGTGATAGCCTTGGATCATCACGCGGCGGTTATAGGCATAGCCTGCCAAAATCGCCAAGCGTGGTGTCGGGATCGAATTTATAGGTGGAGTCAATGGCAGGCACGCGGTCGGATGGGTCGGCAAAGCCCCGCACGCGCATATCGGTGTCAATTCCAAACACGTCGCGTACCGAGATTTCTGCCATCGGGCCGTATCACTGTATCTGCCATCAAGCTATTCCATTATCCGCAAAGCGGGCACGCCCCCAACCCGACCGTTATGGCGGGGAATGGACGGCGCCTGCAAGGCCGCGCGCTCACGCATCTTCCCGATTTGGTGAGGTGTTGGAAACTTTGCGCCTGCAGTCCCGTATCTGTGGTATACTCGAGCAAACCACCAAGGAGAGACCCCATGAACCGCCGCACCGTGATTGCTGCTTTGGCCGCAATGCCCTTTGCCATCCGCCCTGCCATTACCAAAGGCGAGGCAGTATCTGAAATCACTCTCACCGAAGCGGAATGGCGCGCACGCTTATCCCCAAAGGCCTTTACCGTGCTGCGGCGTGAAGCCACCGAGCGCGCATTTTTTCTTCGCCGCTGGATAAGGAAAACACGCGCGGGGCTCTACAATTGCGCGGGCTGCGATCTGCCGTTGTTTGACAGTGCGAAGAAATATGAGAGCGGCACGGGTTGGCCTTCGTTCTTTGCGCCCTGCAAAACGCTGCCGTGGCACCAAACGCGACGTGTCGATTTTTGGCATCCGCACCGAGGTGCATTGCCGCCGCTGCAGCGGCATTTGGGCTGCAGTGTGTTCAATGACGGCCCCCAGCCCACGGGCAAGCGGTATTGCATAAATGGGGTCAGGCTGAAATTTATCCCTAACGTTTGATCGACAGCGCGCCTTGGTTGTGGACAGGCGCGCGCGGGCGGGGTAGCCATGCTGTGTTAAAATGTGGCATTATGCCACTTTTTATTGCAGGTCAGAATGACGCAAAGCGCCCCGCCCTCACCAGCGCCCCCACCAGCGCCGCCAACTGCGGTGACGCTGTCGGTTCACCGCCAATTGGCGGCAATGCTGGAACAGTCGCCCTCGGCGCAAAACCTGAACGCAGCCCTGCGGTTGCTGGCGAAATGGCGCAGCACTGTCGTAGGCAATACCATTCGAAAACGGGACGGATTGGTGGTGCAGTCGGGCCCGTTCCAAGGGACTACTATATGGCGAGCGCCGCCGAAGGATCATCCCCAGCGCGCCTTTTGGGCGTGTATGAGGCGACCCTTCACCCTGTGATCGAAGACATCTGCACCTGCGATTACGCCCAGATCATCGACGTGGGTTGTGCCGAAGGGTACTATGCCGTCGGCCTTGCCCGCCGCCTGCCTGCCGCGCGTGTGTTTGCCCGCGACAGCAACCCTATCGCGCGGGAAAAATGCGCGCAGCTGGCTGCACTGAACGGCGTGGCGGGCCAATGGACATTGGCAGGCGCGGTGGCGCATGGCTTTCTTCGGTATCTGCTTTTGGTGCAGAAAACTCTGGTGATTTTGCGATATTGAGGGGGGCGAGGATGCCCTTCTTGACCCCGTTTTGGCGCGCGGATTGCTTGCCGCCGATATTCTGGTCGAGGCGCATGATTGCTTTGCCTCTGGCCTTTCGGCGCGCCTTGCCCAGAGATTTGCTGCCAGCCATGATGTGCAGATCCATCCACCGCGCCGAAGCGGCACATGCTT
>JAXHON010000058.1:0-23136 GCA_034519315.1 Cypionkella sp.
GACGGTGTTGGCGGTGGCGAATAGGCGGAAATTGGGGTTTGGGGTGATAATCTCGTTCTGGTCCAGCAGGGTCAGCTTGCCATCGGTTTCCAGCACGCGCTGGATCACGAACATCACATCGGCGCGGCCTGCGTCATATTCGTCAAACACAATCGCCACAGGGTTGCGCAGCGCCCAAGGCAGGATGCCTTCGTGAAATTCGGTGACCTGCTTGCCATCCACGCAACTTGATCGCGTCTTTGCCGATCAGGTCAATCCGGCAGATATGGCTGTCCAAATTCACCCGCACCGTAGGCCAGTTCAGCCGCGCGCCGACCTGTTCGATATGGGTCGATTTGCCCGTGCCGTGATAGCCTTGGATCATCACGCGGCGGTTATAGGCATAGCCTGCCAAAATCGCCAGCGTGGTGTCGGGATCGAATTTATAAGTGGAGTCAATGGCAGGCACGCGGTCGGAGGGTTCGGCAAAGCCGCGCACGCGCATATCGGTGTCAATTCCAAACACGTCGCGCACCGAGATTTCGACATCGGGCCGTATCACTGTATCTGCCATCTAGCTATTCCATTATCCGCAAACGGGGCACGCCCCCAACCCAACCGTTATGGCGGGGAATGGACGCGCCTGCAAGGCCGCGCGCTCACGCATCTTCCCGATTTGGTGAGGTGTTGAAACCTTTGCGCCCGCGGCCCCGTAGCTGTGGTATACCCGACCAAACCACCAAGGAGAGACCCCATGAACCGCCGCACCGTGATTGCCGCTTTGGCCGCAATGCCCTTTGCCATCCGCCCTGCCATGGCCGCAGGCGAGGGCAGTTTTGAAATCACTCTCACCGAAGCGGAATGGCGCGCACGCCTATCCCCAAAGGCCTTTGCCGTGCTGCGGCAGGAAGACACCGAACGCGCATTTTCTTCGCCGCTGGATAAGGAAACACGCGCGGGGGTCTACAATTGCGCGGGCTGCGATCTACCGCTGTTTGACAGTGCGAAGAAATATGACAGCGGCACGGGTTGGCCTTCGTTCTTTGCGCCCTTGCAAAACGCCGTCGGCACCAAACGCGATGTGTCGATTTTTGGCATCCGCACCGAGGTGCATTGCCGCCGCTGCGGCGGGCATTTGGGCCATGTGTTCAATGACGGCCCCCAGCCCACGGGCAAGCGGTATTGCATGAATGGGGTCAGCCTGAAATTTATCCCTAACGTTTGATCGACAACGCGCCTTGGTTGTGGACAGGCGCGCGCGCAGGCGGGGTAGCCATGCTATGGTGAAAAGGTGGCAGTTATGCCGCTTTTTATTGCAGGTCAGAATGACGCAAAAGCGCCCGACTGCCGCCACCAGCGCCGCCAACTGCGGTGACGCTGGCGGTTCACCGCCAATTGGCGGCAATGCTGGAACAGTCGCCCTCGGCGCAAAACCTGGAACGCTGCCCTGCGGTTGCTGGCGAAATGGCGCAGCACTGTCGTGGGCAATACCATTCGAAAACGGGACGGATTGGTGGTGCAGTCGGGCCCCTTCCAAGGGATGCACTACTATGGCGAGCGCCGCCGAAGGATCATCCCCAGCGCGGCTTTTGGGCGCATATGAGGCCAGCCTGCACCCTGTGATCAAAGACATCTGCACCTGCGATTACGCCCAGATCATCGATGTGGGTTGTGCCGAGGGGTACTATGCCGTCGGCCTTGCCCGGCGCCTGCCTGCCGCGCGTGTGTTTGCCGCGCGACAGCAACCCTATTGCGCGCGCAAAAATGCGCGCAAGCTGGCTGCGCTGAACGGTGTCGGCGGGCCAAATGGACATTGGCGGCGCGGTGGCGCATGGCTGATTTCGACATCTGCTTTGACGCGAAAACTCTGGTGATTTGCGATATTGAAGGGGGCGAGGATGCCCTGCTTGACCCCGTTTTGCGCGCACCGGGCTTGCTTGCACGCCGATATTCTGGTCGAGGCGCATGATTGCTTTGCCACTGCGCCTGTTCGGCGCGCCTTGCCCAGCGTTTTGCCGCCAGCCATGATGTGCAGATCATCCACCGCGCTGAAGCGGCACATGCTTTGCCCGATTGGATGAACACGCTAAGCGATCTTGACCGCTTGATCGCCCTATGGGAATGGCGCATTGGGCCGACGCCATGGCTGTGGATGAAAGCAAAACCCAAAGGGGCGCGTGTGAAATGAGCAAAGCAAACAGCAACGCCGCCATCTGGTATGCGCAAGACGGGTTTGACCCTGCCGCCAAGGGCATCAATGGCCGCCGTGTGGCGGGGGAAAGTTTCCTAAAGGGGTTTTTGCGCCACGCTGATGTGGACGAATTTGTGATATTGTCGAAAAACGCGGGCGAGGTAGACCCCGTGCGCGAATTGGCGCGCGCCTTGCGCCCCGATGTGCCGCTGCGCCACGCGCCGCTGATCCGCCCGCACCGCATTGGCGTGGGATCAGTGTTCTATCCCAGCCCCAATTTTACTGCCGAGGGCTGGCGCCGCGCGCCGCATGGCACAGGGGCGTGGTCTTTGTGCGGGATCACGCATACCACCTCTACCGCCGCCGTGATGCAAGGCTGGATGGAACTGCGCACAGGGCCGATCCAGCCATGGGACGCGGTGATTTGCACCAGCCGCGCGGTGCTGCACTCGACCACTTTCACCTTTGATCTGATTGACGATCATTTGCGCACGCGCTTTGGCGCAAACCTGCCGCCGCGCCCGATGCTGCCCGTGATCCCCTTGGGCATTCACTGCGATGATTTCGCCCGCGATGAGGCCGCGCGCGCCGATCTGCGCGCGCGCATCAACGCGGGGGCTGATGATGTGGTTTTTGCCACCATCGCCCGCCTGACCCCGCACGAAAAATTCGATCCTTTGCCGATCTATCTGGCCATGCAGGCCGCGCAGGCGCAACTGGCGGGGCAAAAGCTGCATGTCGTCTTTTGCGGCCAATTCCGCGATGACTATTCGCGCCGCGTCTTTGAACAGGGCGCGGCGCGGCTGATGCCCGATGTAGGCTTTCACCTGCTGGACGGGGCCTCGGCCGCGGATCGCCGCGCCACCCTGTCGGGCGCGGATGTCTTCACCTTTTTGATTGATAACATTCAAGAAACCTTTGGCCTTGCCCCGCTAGAGGGGATGGCCGCAGGCCTGCCGCTTTTGGTATCTGATTGGGACGGGATGAAAGACACGGTCAGCGAAGATATTGGTTTTCGCATTGCCACCAAAATGCTGCCCGCGCCATCCCTTGCGCCCGAGGCGCTGCGCTATCAGGGCGGAATTGACAGCTATATTCAATATTGCGGGTCAACCTCGGCGATGACGGAAATTGATCTGCCCGAACTGACCGCGCGTGTCGTGCAACTGGCGCGGGATCCCGACTTGCGCGCGCGCATGGGCGCGGCGGCGCAGGCGCGGGTGCGGGCGCTGTATGATTGGCGCGTGGTCGTGCCGCAAATGCAAGAGCTGTGGGCCGAGCAAACGCGCCTGCGCGCGGCCAGCGCCGCCCAGCACCGCCGCTATGGCGCGCATCTTGTGCCCGTCGCGCCTTCGCCCTCGGCGTTGTTTGCGGGCTATCCAACGGCTATCGAGGATATGCCCCGCCTGCGCCTGATCGCAGGGCACAACCCCCATTCTGTGGGCGATGTTTTGGCCGTGCGCAATTACAAAGCCTTGGGTCGCATCTTGGCCGAACAGGCCCAGATCGAATTGGCGCTGGGCATTATTGTGGCGGCGGGGCAGGAGGGGGCCAGTTTGCAAGATTTGATCGACGCAAGCGCAGGCAGCACTGCGGCTGTGACACCCTTTGATGCACCGCGCATCGCCATGTGGCTGCTGAAATACGGCTTTGCCGTCAGGGCAACTGGTTAGGCGCGCACAGGGTGCGCTATTCCTTGAAATAACGGCTGTCTTTGATCTGATCCCAGGCCCAGACCACCTCTTGCAGGCGCTCTTCGTCGCTGCGATCGCCGCCGTTCATATCGGGGTGCAAATCTTTGACAAGGCCCTTGTAGGCCTTGCGAATTTCGGCCTTGGTCCATGTGTCGCGCACGTCCAAAATCTCGATCGCTTTGCGCTCGGTGGGGGGCAGTTTGCGGGTGGCATTGCTGGTGGGCTTGGCGGGGTTGCGCGTCGCATTTTCACCCAGCAAAGACATGGGGTCATCGACTCCCAAACGATGCCAAGCATTGCCGTCATCTTTGCGCGAAAATGGCTTTGTCTCACGCTCCCACAGACGGTCTTTTTCCAGCAGCTTTTGAAATTCCTCATCCGTGGCCGTGCCAAAGAAATTCCACTTCAGGTTGTATTCGCGCACATGGTCGCGGCAAAACCAGAAATATTGATCCAGCAAATCGGGATGCTTGGGCGCGCGGTAAGCGCCCTTTTCGCGGCATTCTGGAAAATCGCAACCCTTGTTGGATGTCTCAAACGCGCCCGACATGCCCCGCCGCGTGGTTTTCCGTTTGGCCTTGTCGGATTTGACGCTGATATCAAACTCAAAGGGGGGACGAGCGGGCATGTGGGGCCTTTCCTATTCGGGGCCACGAGCATAGACTTGAAACGCGACATATTGAAGGGGGCAAGCACAATAAAATGCAAATTGAACAAGAGATTGCCGCCCGCCTGACGGCGGCCTTTGCCCCCAGCGCGCTGCGCATTGAAAACCAATCATCGCGCCATGCGGGCCATGCGGGTGATGATGGATCGGGCGAAAGCCATTTCGCCATTCACATCCGTGCGCCCCAACTGGCCCCGATGTCGCGGCTGGCGCGCCACCGCGCCGTGAACGCCGCGCTTGGCGATTTAACAACCCGTATCCATGCGATTGCGATCGACGCAGCTTAGGGGGGCTCTGCGCCCCCCACCCGCGAGGGGCAAAGCCCCTAATTTCCCGCCTTTAGCGCAAGGCGCGCCGCGTGCAAAATAGGTTCGGTATAGCCCGAAGGTTGCATCCGCCCCTTTAGGACCAAATCGCGCGCGGCATGAAAAGCTATACCGTCGAAATCGGGGGCCATGGGGCGATAGGCGGGATCGGCGGCGTTCTGGCCGTCCACCACAGCGGCCATTTTGCGCAAGGCCGCCATCAGGTCATCTTCGCTGACCACCCCGTGCAGCAGCCAATTGGCCAAGGCTTGGGCCGAGATGCGGCAGGTGGCGCGGTCCTCCATCAGGCCGACATTGTTCAAATCGGGCACTTTGGAACAGCCCACCCCCTGATCAATCCAGCGCACGACATAGCCCAAGATGCCTTGGGCGTTGTTGTCCACCTCGCGCATGATCTGATCGCGGCTCCAGTTGCGATAAGAGGCCAGCGGAATTTCCAGCAAGGTTTCCAGATGTCCGCGCCGCCCGCCTGCCGCGATTTTGGCCTGCACGGCAAAGACATCCACTTTATGATAATGCAGCGCGTGCAGCGTGGCGGCGGTGGGGCTGGGCACCCATGCGCAATTTGCCCCCGCGCGGGGATGCTCGATTTTTGCCTCCAGCATCGCGGCCATCATATCGGGCATCGCCCACATGCCTTTGCCAATTTGCGCGCGCCCTGACAGGCCGCATTCCAGCCCAATATCAACGTTCTGGTTTTCATAGGCGCCGATCCACGCCTTGCGTTTGATGAAATCTTTGCGCGAAAATGGCCCCGCTTCCATCGAGGTGTGAATTTCATCCCCCGTGCGGTCCAGAAAGCCCGTGTTGATAAAGGCCACGCGGGATTTGGCGGCGCGGATGCATTCTTTCAGGTTCACCGAAGTGCGCCGCTCTTCGTCCATGATGCCGATTTTGATCGTATGGGCCGGCAGGCCCAGCATCGCCTCGACGCGGGCAAAAACGGCATCGCTAAAGGCTACCTCATCGGGCCCATGCATTTTGGGCTTTACGATATAGACCGATCCATGGGTCGAATTTCGCGCGCCCGCGTCTTTGCGCAAATCGTGCAGCGCAATCAGGGTGGTTATGGCCGCGTCCATCAGCCCCTCGGGCGCTTCGCTGCCATCTTGCAGCAAGATCGCGGGGTTGGTCATCAGATGGCCCACATTGCGGATCCACATCAGCGCGCGGCCTTTGACGGTGATCGCGCTGCCATCGGGGGCGGTGTAGGCGCGGTCGGGATTTAGCGCGCGCGTCATCACCCGCCCGCCTTTTTCCATATGCGCCGTCAGATTGCCCTGCATCAGGCCCAGCCAATTGGCATAGGCCAGCGCCTTATCCTCGCCGTCCACGCAGGCGACGCTATCCTCGCAGTCCATGATCGCAGATAGCGCGCTTTCGATGACAATATCCGCCAGCCCCGCCTGATCGCGCGACCCCACAGGATGCGTGCGATCAAACACCAGTTCCACATGCAAGCCGTTGTTGCGCAGCAAAACCCCGTCAGGGGCCTTTGGGTGGCCGCGGTAGCCTGCGAATTTCTCGGGCGACACCAGCGGCAAATCATCGACCAGCAGCGCGCCATTGATCACCTGATAGCGGCGCACATCGGCGTGGCTGGCCCCCGCAATGGGGAATGTGTCATCCAAAAACACCCGCGCCCGCGCCACAACCCGCGCGCCGCGCCCGCGCTCATACCCGCCCGCAGGGGCAGGGCTGCCCATGGCATCCGTGCCATAAAGCGCATCATAAAGGCTGCCCCAACGCGCATTGGCAGCGTTCAGCGCGTAGCGCGCATTGGTGATAG
Organism: Cypionkella sp.; assembly: GCA_034519315.1. Lineage (GTDB taxonomy): Bacteria > Pseudomonadota > Alphaproteobacteria > Rhodobacterales > Rhodobacteraceae > Cypionkella. The sequence goes on from JAXHON010000058.1 coordinate 6,647, forward strand.
GCACCACCAATTGCGGCCCCGCAACAGAGGCGATTTCAGGGTCAACGCCTGCGGTATCAATTTTGAAATCGGGCCCCTCGGGCACGATATAGCCGATGTCGCGCAGAAATTTGCGGTAGGCGGCATGATCATGCGGCTGGGCGCGGTGCTGAACGTGCCACGCGTCGATCTGCGCCTGAATCGTCTCGCGCCGCGCCAGCAATGCGCGGTTTTGCGGGGCAAATTCCGCCAGCAGCGCGGCAAAGCCTGCCCAAAAGGCATCCGTCTCGATCCCCGTGCCTGGCAGGGCGCGGCTTTCAATGAAATCAGCAAGGCGAATATCCACGGCCAGACCGTGGCGATTGGATCGGGTGACCTGTGCGTGCATGGCAAGCCTCGTTCGATTTGGGTTGGCCCTAGGTTACACATGGCCGCTGCAAAAGCGCAAATGATTGCGCAGTTTGATTTGATGGGACCGCATGAAAACACTTTCGCCCAATTTGCGCAAATGGCAAAACGGGGGATGATGCAGTCCACAGGCTTTGCCCTGCAGGGAGAGGGGGGGAAAGGAGGGGGGAAAGGGGGAGAAAGAAAGGAAGAGGGAGGGGGAGGGGGAGGGGGAGGGGGGAGGGAAGGGGGAGGGGGGGGAGGAGGGAAACCCCCACCACAGCGCGCGCACTTGGCGGCCCAGCACAAGGACATGGACTTTTTCGACGGCTGGGGCACGGTGGCGAGCCAACTAGAGGAATACGTGCAAAGCATCGCGTAGCGGCTTCTTCTTTTCAAAAATATCCTCGGGGGGAGGCCGCTTTAGCGGCTGGGGGGGCGAGCCCCCCCTTTGGCGGCGGGCATCTTGCCATGGCGGCAGGCGTCAGAGCAGTATTTCACCTCATCCCACACTTTTTCCCACGCCTTGCGCCAGACCATCTCGCGCCCGCAGGCCGCGCAGGTTTTGCGCGGTAAATCACCCTTGCGGCGCATTTTGGGCATGTCAAAACTCCATCACGATTTGCCCCTGATCTGGCGCGGATTTGCGGACGGGCAAGGCGCGCGCTGTTGACGGGCGCGGGGCGGTGTGGCGTTCCAGCACTTCGATCTTTTCGGCCCTTGCGCGCGGGGTGGCGCGCAGCAGGGACAGGCGCGCTTTTGCCTCGCGCGCGGCTGAAATAGGCTCGATCAGCGGTTCGGGGTAGCGCCGCCCCAACACTTGCCCCGCCCCAGACCAGCGCCAAGGGCTGTGCAAATGCGCGTCTGGCACGGCGGCAAGTTCTGGCACCCAGCGGCGGGTAAAGCGCCCCTCGGGGTCGCAGTCCAGCCCCTGTTTTACGGGGTTATAAATGCGCGGGATATTCACCCCCGTCACGCCCGATTGCATCTGCACTTGTGGCCAGTGGATGCCCGCCTCGTAATCGGTAAACTTACGCGCCATGATTTGCCCCACAGCGCGCCAATCTTGCCACAGATGATAGGTGGCAAAGGACACCAGCATCGCGCGGGCGCGAAAGTTGATCCAGCCTGTCGCGGTCAAATAGCGCATAGCAGCATCCACATAGGGCAGGCCCGTTTGGCCTGCGCTGAACGCGGCCAGCAGGCGGGCGTCCGTGCTCGCGCGCCCAAGCCTATCGGATGCGGGTTGCATCGCAGCCTGCATCCAGATCGGGCTGATCTTCCAATTTTTGGATGAAATGGTCGCGCCATGCAAGGCGGCTGTCAAAGGCGGCAAGGCTGCGCGCCCAAGGGCCGCGCGCCTGCGCGCGGCGGGCGGTCACTGCGTGCGACACCTCGCGCAACGACAGGCTGCCGACGGCCAAATGCGGCGAGATGCGCGCGCAAGACCTTTCTGCCGTTAGGGGCGAGGAGATGCCGCTGGCATAGCCCGCCCCGCGCAGGGCCAAAAAACTCTCTAGCGCCGCAAGCCCCGCGCTGCGCCCGCCATTTTGGCGGTGCGCGCAGGGGTCATCGCCCAATCGCAGCGCGCGGGCCGTGGGAATTTGCCCCGCCTCGACCCCGTCCACCGCGCGCAGCGCGGCGGGGGCAGGGGTCAGCATCCGGCCGCGACATGAAGGCATCGCGCGCGCCTGCCCAGCCCGCCCGCCCGCGCACGCACGCGCGCGCACGCCAGACCCCGCCACTTCGCGCCACGAAATCCCCGCGCCCCGCGCCCATGCCGCCACGGCGCGGTCGCGCGCATAGCTGGGGCCTGTGCCCGTTTCCATATGGCTGACGATATGGGTCGCGCGCGCGCGCTGGCACAACCGCGATATGACCTCGACCGCGCCGCCCGTGCGCAGGATCAATGGCGCGCCCAGCGCGGCCAAATCCGCGCGCAATTCGCCCAATGCTTCGGCCACCGCCTCCCATTGCCGCGCCGAGGCATCGGGCTGCGCCCAAAGATCAGGCTCCGCGATATAAAGGGGCAGCACCCCCCCGCCCATATCGCGCGCCATATCCGCCGCCAGCACAAGGGCGGCGTGGTCGTGTATACGCAGATCGCGTTTGAACCAGATTAGAACATTCATAGAACATCTATCGCGCGGGTAAAATGATTCGTCCAGAGATAAAGCGCGTGCGCTGGCTGGCAAATCCCCCTTGCGCCCGCGCGGCATTTGCGAAACCTTGGCCGCAAAGGAGATGCAAATGACCGCCCCAATCACCGCACATGATCCGCGCACTGTTCGCCTGTCCGACTATCGCCCCTATAGCCATAGCGTCGAAAAGGTACATCTCAGATTTGATCTGCATCCCACGGCGACGCGCGTTGCGGCGCGGCTGGACATGGCCCCTAACCCCGCCGCCGAGGGGGGGCAAGATTTGCGGCTGGACGGGGTGGATTTGGCGCTGATCTCGCTGGCGATCAACGGGGCGGCGCTCGATATTACGCCCGATGATACGGGCCTCACCATTCCCGCGCGCCTGTTGCCAAACGGGCCGTTCACGCTGGAAACCGTGGTGCACATCAACCCCGCCGCCAATACCGCGCTGGAGGGTCTTTATATGTCAAATGGCATGTATTGCACCCAGTGCGAGGCGCAGGGATTTCGCAAGATCACCTTTTACCCCGACCGCCCCGATGTGATGGCGCGCTTTACGGTGCAGGTGCGAGGCGATTTGCCTGTGCTTTTGTCCAACGGCAACCCTGCGGGCGCGGGGCGGGGTTGGGCGCAGTGGGACGATCCTTGGCCCAAACCTGCCTATCTGTTCGCGCTGGTGGCGGGCGATTTGATTGCCCATCAGGGCGCGTTCAAAACCATGTCAGGGCGCGACGTGGCGTTGAACATCTTTGTGCGCGATGGCGATCAGGGGCGCTGCGATTGGGGTATGCAAAGCCTGATTGCCTCGATGACATGGGACGAGCAAACCTATGGGCGCGAATATGATCTGGACGTGTTCAACATCGTCGCCGTGGATGATTTCAACATGGGCGCGATGGAAAATAAGGGGCTGAATATCTTTAACTCCAAGGTCGTTTTGGCCAGTGCAGACACCGCCACCGATGATGATTTCGCGCGCATCGAGGCGATTATCGCGCATGAATATTTCCACAACTGGACGGGCAATCGCATCACTTGCCGCGATTGGTTTCAACTGTGTTTGAAAGAGGGGCTGACGGTGTTTCGCGATCACCAATTCAGCGCCGATCTGCGCGGGCGCGCGCTGCGCCGTATCGAAGATGTCATCGCCCTGCGCGCTCGCCAATTCCGCGAGGATGCAGGCCCGCTGGCCCACCCGCCGCGCCCGTCCGAATATATCGAGATCAACAATTTCTACACCGCGACGGTCTATGAAAAAGGCGCCGAAGTGATTGGGATGCTGAAAACCCTTGTGGGAGATGATGGCTATGCCCGCGCGCTGAACCTCTATTTTGACCGCCACGATGGCGATGCCGCCACCATCGAGGATTGGCTCCAGGTTTTCACCGACGCCACAGGCCGCGATTTGACGCAGTTTTCCCATTGGTATTTTCAGGCAGGCACCCCGCGCCTGACGGTGGCGGAAAACTGGGACGCAGATTCGGGCCGCTTTACCTTGACCTTCACCCAAAACAATCCCGCGACCCCTGGACAGGCGCACAAAGACCCCAAAGTTATCCCGATTTCAGTGGGGCTGTTGGGGGCAAATGGCGACGAAGTTGTGCCGACGACTGTGCTGGAAATGACCAAGGCCAGCCAGTCGTTTCATTTCGATGGCCTTGGCGCGCGGCCTACGCCGTCGATCCTGCGCGGGTTTTCCGCGCCTGTCGTGCTGGACCATAAGGTGGACAATGCCCGCCATGCCTTCCTTTTGGCCCATGATACCGATGCCTTTAACCGCTGGGAATCGGCGCGGGCCTTGGGCATTGCCAGCATGAGCGCGACGATCACCGAAGGTGCTGCGCCCGATGCGGGGCTGCTGGACGGGCTGGCGGCCTTGCTGTGCGATGAAACTTTGGCCCCCGCCTTTCGCGCGCTGTGCCTGAAACTGCCCAGCGAGGATGATATGGCGGGGCATTTGCACGCAGGCGGTATCACGCCCGACCCAGATGCGATCCACGCCGCACGGCAGGGGGTGCAGGCGGCGATGGCCTTGCACCTTGCGCCCGATTTGCCCGCTTTGCTGACCGCCCATGCCCCTCGGGGGGTGTTTTCGCCGCGCGCCGATCAGGCGGGGCGGCGGGCGCTGCACGGCGCGCTGCTGGCGCTGTCGGCGCGGCTGGACGGTGGGGCGGCGGCGCAGGCCGCCTTTGATACGGCCAGCAATATGACCGATTCCATCGCGGCGCTATCGGCCTTGTTGAACGTGGGGGCAGGCGATGCCGCGCTGGCCGCCTTTTACGATAATTGGCGGGGCGAGCGGATTGTGCTGGACAAATGGTTCACGCTGCAAATCGCGCTTTGCGCGCCTGATGCAGCGGCTGCGCTGACCGCGCGCCTAACCCAGCACCCTGATTTTGATATGAAAAACCCCAACCGTTTCCGCGCAGTGATGGGCGGGCTGACGGCCAATCATGCAGGTTTTCACCACGCAAGCGGCGCGGGATATGACGTGCTGGCCGATTGGCTGATACGGCTGGACGGGGTCAACCCGCAAACCGCCGCACGCATGTCCACCGCGTTCGAGGCATGGCCGCGCTATGATACGGGGCGGCGGGCAAAGGCAGGCGCGGCGCTAGACCGCATTTTGGCCGCGCCAAACCTGTCGCGCAACCTGTCGGAAATGGCAGGACGGATCAGGGCGGCAGGTTGATCTGGCCAAATATGGCCATGGCGTGGCAAGGGCGGGCAATCAATGCGCGCGTTGTTTGCCTAAAGCGCCATCGCCTGCCAAAAAATCTAAAGGCGCACGCAATTTTGCCGCGCGCTGAGGAATTGGTTAATTTTTTCTTTTTCGGCGTAATTGCGCCCCAAACCTGCCGCAATCGGTTGGCATCCTTTGTCTACGGGTTGCTGCCAAGCTGGCCCATTAAGATAGGGGAATTAAGCCATGAAAAAGAAACACCGCTGGCTGCAATCGGCCATTTTCACCGCGCAGAATACGGATGTATTCCTGCCATGGGTCATGCGCCGCGCCGATAAGATCGACGCGCTGCTACAGGCCGATTTGCGCAAGAAAATCTTGCCCTCCACGCCCTTTCCCCGCGCAATGGCGGCCCGCTGATCGCCTGCCCCCTTGCCTCGCGGCCCCGTCTTGATAGATAGGGGCCAGCTGATCAAAGAGGCATGCGCATGTTGGATCTGACCTATACCGCACCAAAACCAAAAGTTATCGCGGGGGTAAAGCAGGATTGGGAGCTGGTGATCGGCATGGAAATCCATGCCCAAGTTGCCAGCAACGCCAAGCTGTTTTCAGGGGCATCGACGGCTGTGGGGGCCGAGCCCAATGCCAATGTGTCCTTTGTGGATGCGGCGATGCCTGGCATGCTGCCCGTGATCAACGAATTTTGCGTTGCACAAGCGGTGCGCACGGGGCTGGGGCTGCGCGCGCAGATCAACCTGCGCTCGGCCTTTGACCGCAAGAATTATTTCTACCCCGACCTGCCGCAGGGCTATCAGATTTCTCAGCTATATCACCCCATCGTGGGCGAGGGCGAGGTTCTGGTCGATATGGGCGGCGGCGTCGCCCGTTTGGTGCGTATTGAACGCATCCATCTGGAACAAGACGCGGGCAAGTCGATCCACGATATGGACCCCGCCATGTCCTTTGTCGATTTCAACCGCACGGGGGTTGCCCTGATGGAAATCGTCAGCCGCCCCGATATTCGCGGGCCAGAAGAGGCGGCGGCCTATGTGACCAAGCTGCGGCAAATCTTGCGCTATCTTGGCACCTGCGATGGCAATATGCAAAACGGCAACCTGCGGGCGGATGTGAACGTGTCGGTCTGCCCTGTGGGCCAGTATGAGAAATACGCTGCCACGGGGGATTTTTCGCATTTGGGCACGCGCTGCGAGATTAAGAACATGAACTCGATGCGGTTCATCCAACTGGCGATTGACTATGAGGCGCGGCGGCAGATTGCGATACTGGAAGAGGGCGGGACGGTTGTGCAAGAAACCCGCCTTTACGATCCTGACCGCAATGAAACGCGGTCGATGCGCAGCAAAGAAGAGGCGCATGATTACCGCTATTTCCCCGACCCTGATCTTTTGCCGCTGGAAATCGAACAGGCTTGGGTGGATGACATCGCCGCCGATATGCCCGAACTGCCCGATGCCAAAAAGGCGCGGTTTATGCAGGACTTTGGCCTGACCGATTATGACGCCAATGTGCTGACCGCCGATCTGGAACAGGCGCGGTTCTTTGAGGCGGTGGCAGAAGGGCGCGATGGCAAACTGGCGGCAAATTGGGTGATCAACGAGCTGTTTGGACGTTTGAACAAGGCGGGTCTTTCGATTGAGGCCAGCCCGGTGTCGGCAGGCCAACTGGGCGGGATGATCGACCTGATCTCTAAGGGCGAGATCACCAGCAAAATGGCCAAAGACCTGTTTGAAATCCTATGGAGCGAGGGCGGCGACGCCGCAAGCCAAGCCGCCAAACATGGGATGAAGGCCGTCACCGATACAGGCGCAATCGAGGCGGCACTGGACGCGCTGATTGCCGCCAACCCTGCGCAAGTGGAAAAGGCCAAGCAAAACGCCAAACTCGCGGGTTGGTTCACGGGGCAGGTTCTGAAAGCCACAGGCGGCACGGCCAACCCTGCCGTGGTGGGCGCGATGGTGACGGCGAAACTGGGGCTTTAGGGGGTGGGATGCGCCATGGGCGCGCCTCTGGGCCTCTGCTGGGGGTGGAAATGATGGGTAGAAGGGAAATGGATGGGATGAGATGCATATAGTTGGGGGATAATTATTCGGGAGGGATATGGGGGAGGATCGGCCCGGCCGAAGCGCGGGGGATCGACATGCGGAGAATGATGGGAAGGGGATTGGAGGGGGGGAATCTATGCACGATGGCACTTCCAAATGGGGGGGAAGAGGACCGATGGAGGGAAAAGGGTGGGGGGCCCCCCCGGGCTGCCCCATCCCCTGCGCGGCCCAGTTTCGGCGCGCCCATAACACTGCGGCATTCGCCCTATTGTTTCGTTTGCGTGCAAAATTGCACTCGCAAGGCGATTCTTTTTGAAATACACGCAAAATTGGTTAAACTGCCCGCAACCTTGGTGGGGGCAGGTATGCTAAGTTTGAATTACGAATACAAAGTTGTTCCCGCGCCGCGCCGTGCGGTGAAATCAAAGGCGGCTGGCAATGCCGAGCAGCGCTTTGCCCTGTCCCTGTCGATTGTGATGAACGATATGGGGCGCGAGGGCTGGGAATATGTGCGCACCGATACCTTGCCGATGGACGAGCGCGCGGGGCTGACGGGCGGGGTGAAAACCACCTATCTGAATATGCTGGTGTTTCGCCGCGTGATCGTGCGCGAGACGCAAACCTATGATGCAGAGAACGACGATTTTGACGGCGCGGATGAATGATTTTGCAGACCATGCTCGCCGTTTCGCGGCCTCTGGCGCCAGATACGGCGGCGGCAGAGGACGGCGACGCCCCCCCGCCCCGCATGGCGGCCGAGTAATCTAAGCGCGGTCTGCTTGCGCAATCGCAGCGGGCAGGGCGGCGGCCAGCGCGTCCAAATCCGCCCCCGTCCCATGGCTGATCCGCAAACAGCGATCCTGCGGCGCGGCGATGGGCATGCGCACAAAAACCCCCGCGCCCGCCAAAGCGGCCACCACGGCGCGGGTGAAATCGCCATCGCGCCCCAAATCAAGGCAGGTGAAATTGGTGGCAGATGGCAGGGCGCGCAGGCCAAGATCGGCAGCGATCTGGGCTAGCCTTGCACGCGCGGCCACGCTGCCCGCCAGCACGGCGGCAAGATGCGCGTCATCGTCCAGCGCCGCCCGCCCCGCCGCCTGCACCATCCGCCCCACGCCGAAATGATTGCGCATCAGATCAAAGGCGCGGGCCAGTGGGGCGGCGCAAATCGCATAGCCCAGCCGCAGCCCCGCCAGTCCGCAGGATTTGGAAAAACTGCGCAAACGGATCACGCGCGGATCATCTGGCGGCAGGGCAGGGGCCGTGCCTTGCGGGGCAAAATCAATATAGGCCTCGTCCAAGATCAGCAGGCAACCTTGGGGCAGGGCATCCAGAAAGGCCACCACATCGGCGGCGCTGTGGTGCGATCCCATCGGGTTATCGGGGTTGGCAAGGTAGACCAGTTTCGCGCGAACCTGCCGCGCCATCTGCGCCATAGCGGGCGAGATCGGCTGGGCGTCACTTGCTGTAGGGCAGGCGCCGTCAAATGCGCCCGCCGCAGCCCTGCACGTGAAAGCCAAAGGTGGGGTAGGTGCCTTGCGCTTGCACAACCCTATCCCCGTGCGACAGGGTCAGGCGGGCAATCAACCCCAATAGCGCGTCCACCCCTTCGCCCAGCACGATATGGGCGGGCGCGCAGCCATGTTTGCCCGCCAGCGCGGCGCGCAGATCATGCCCTTCGGGGTCGCCATACATCCACACATCTGCCGCCGCCGCCTGCATCGCCGCCACCGCGCGGGGCGAGGGGCCAAAGCGCTGTTCGTTCGCGCCAAGGCGAATATCCAGCGCGCGGCCCGTTTGGCGGGCGATGGCCTCTGGCCCCACAAAGGGGGCCGATTGCGGCAGGCTGGCGGCAAAATCTGATAGAGGCCAGTGAGGCGGGGGGGCAGGGCGCTGGGTCATATCGCGCATGATGGCGAAAATGATGTCTCGCGCAAGGGGTTTGCGCGGGCAGGCGGGGGTTGACATTGGGGCTTTGCCCCATATATTTCCAATGGAAACATAAAGGGGCGAAACATGGCGCAGGCATCATCCGCAGGGCTGGCATTGATCACGGGGGCATCGGCTGGGATTGGGCGCGAATTTGCCCGCATTCATGCCGCGCGCGGGGGCGACGTGATCCTGACCGCGCGGCGGGGCGAGGCGCTGGCCGCGCTGGCGGGGGAATTGCAGGCCAAACATGGCATCACCGCCCATACCATCGCGCTGGATTTGGGCGCGGCAGGCGGGGCGCGCGCATTGATTAATGCCGTGGAAAAGCTGGGCCTTGCCCCCGATATTGTGATCAACAACGCAGGATTTGGCGGCGCGGGGCAGCATATCGACCGCCCATTGTCCGATGAATTGGCGATGATTCAGTTGAACGTCGCGGCCTTGGTCGAGCTGACGCATCACTATGCCCATGCCATGGCACAGCGCGGGGCTGGGCGGATTTTGAACGTGGGATCAACGGCGGGATTTTTGGCAGGGCCAAATCAGGCGGTCTATTTTGCCACCAAGAATTTCGTCAATGCCTATACCCAAGCCTTGGACATCGAGCTGCGCGGCAAGGGTGTCTCTATATCCCTTCTGGCCCCCGGCTATGTGGAAACTGAATTCGCCCAAAGGGCCGATTTGCAAGATGCCAAAATGGTCAAGGCGGGCGGGGCCAGCGCGCATAGCACGGCGCTGGCGGGTTATAACGCCATGATGGCTGGGCGGGCAGTGAAAATCACCGATCCGAAATTGGGATTTATGATCAATTGGATATTCCCCTTTATGCCGCGCCGTGTGCTGGCCAAGATGGTGGGCGACACGCAAAAGCCCTAAGGCGGCGGGCGCGCGAAACTACGCGCGCAATATCGCTGGCCTAAACGCCAAAGTTGCGCTACCATCGCACCAGATCAAGGGCAAACCTTGGCAGATCAGCAGTGATGACAGCAAAACAGGCGATACCCCATGACGGAAATGGTTTACGGCGCATTGCCGCGCCCTAGCAGCGAGCCTATTTTGCCGCGCTGGTGGCGATCGGTGGATAAAATATCACTGATGGCGGTCTTTGCGTTGTTCGGCATTGGGATTTTGCTGGGATTTGCGGCATCGGTTCCCCTAGCCGAGCGGAACAATCTGCCGCCCTATACCTATGTCACGCGCCAATTCATTTTGGGCGGATTTGGCATGGTGGTGATGGTGGCGCTGTCGCTGGCAAACCCTGCGCAGGTGCGCCGTTTGGGGGTTTTGGGCTTTGCCATCGCGGCGCTCCTGGTGCTGTCTTTGCCCGTTATTGGCACGGATTTGGGCAAGGGCGCGGTGCGCTGGATCAATTTCGGCTTTACCACAGTGCAACCGTCTGAATTTCTGAAACCGGGTCTGATGGTATTCGCCGCATGGCTGATTGCCGCGGCCCAAGATTTGAACGGCCCGCCGGGCAAGCTGATCTCGTTCTTGGTGGCCACGGGCTGCGCCTTTGTGTTGGCCTTGCAGCCTGACTTTGGGCAGGCAATGCTTGTGATGTTTGGCTGGGGCGTGATTTATTTCGTGGCGGGCGCGCCGATGCGGCTGATCATTGGGATTGTTGGGCTGGTCGCCGCTGCTGGTTATGCTGCCTATAACCTGTCGGGTCACGTCGCGCGCCGCATCAACGGCTATCTTGCCGCCGATGTCGATCCGCGCAGCCAAATCGGCTATGCTGCCAATGCCATCCAAGAGGGTGGCTTTTTCGGCGTGGGTCTGGGCGAGGGGCAGGTGAAATGGACGCTGCCCGATGCCCATACTGATTTCATTATCGCAGTTGCCGCCGAAGAATATGGGCTGATGTTGGTGCTGGTGATCATCGCGCTTTACGCGACGATTGTGCTGCGCGCCTTTTGGCGGCTGGCGGGCGAGCGCGAGCCCTTTGTGCGCTATGCGGGCATGGGCCTGACCGCCATTTTGGGCGTGCAGGCCATGATCAATATGGGCGTGGCGGTGCGCCTGCTGCCTGCCAAGGGCATGACGCTGCCGTTTATCAGTTATGGTGGCAGCTCGGTGATTGCGGCCTCGATCACGATGGGGCTTTTGCTGGCGCTGACGCGCAACCGTCCGCAGGGGCAGATTTCGGATATCTTCAGGCGCGGGCGTTAGCAAGAAGCGCGGGCGTTGGCAGGTGGGGCCTGCCTCTTGCCCGCAGCGCGGGGCATAGCTATAGCGTTTGCAAAGATGCAGGGCAGGGCAAGTATGGCTGGCACGGATAAATCACACCCTCTTGTCGTGATCGCGGCGGGCGGCACGGGGGGGCATATGTTCCCCGCGCAGTCCTTGGCCGAGGAGATGCTGGCGCGCGGCTGGCGGGTGGTGCTGTCCACCGATACGCGCGGCGCGCGCTATGCGGGCGGGTTTCCTGATGCAGTGACGCGCCAGATTGTGGGCGCGGCGACATTTGCGCGCGGCGGTCTGGCTGCCAAGGCGCTGGTTCCGTTTCGCATTTTGGGCGGCGTTTTGGGCGCAGTTTGGGGCATGCTGCGCGCGCGCCCTGCGGTGGTGGTGGGCTTTGGCGGCTATCCGTCGATCCCTGCGCTATCGGCAGCATGGCTGCTGCGTATTCCGCGCATGATCCATGAACAAAACGGCGTTCTGGGCCGCGTCAACCGCGTCTTTGCGCGCCGCGTGGGCGCGCTGGCCTGCGGCACTTGGCCCACCGATCTGCCTGCGGGGGTTGCGGGCCAGCCCATCGGCAACCCCGTGCGCGCCGCCGTTTCCGAGCGGGCAGGCGCGGACTACATCGCGCCAGGCGATTACCCGATGTCGCTGCTGGCCATTGGTGGCAGTCAGGCCGCGCGGGTGATTTCCGATGTTTTGCCCGCCGCGCTGGCTGCCTTGCCGCCCAGCTTGCGGGGTTATATCCGCATCGCGCACCAAGCCCGCCCCGAGGATATCGCCCGCGTGGCATCCGCCTATGAGGCGGCAGGCATTCGCGCCGAGGTGGAGCCATTCTTTTCCGACATCCCCCGCCGCATGTCCGAGGCGCAGCTGGTGATCTCCCGCGCGGGTGCCTCCAGCATTGCTGATATTGCCACCGTTGGCCGTCCTGCAATCCTGATCCCCTATGCCGCCGCCACGGGGAACCATCAAACCGCCAATGCGCGCGGACTGGTGGGCGCAGGCGGCGCCGTGATTTTGGCCGAGGCCGATGCCAGCCCCCAAACCTTGGCCGCACAAATCAGCCGCATCCTGTCCAACCCAAAAACCGCACAGGCGATGGCGGCGGCCTCCCTGTCCTACGCCCGCCCCAATGCCGCCCGCGATCTGGCCGATTTGGCCGAAACTTTAGCCCGCAAGGTTTGATATGAACCCGACAAAACTGCCCCTGACCCTTGGCCCCATCCATTTCATCGGCATGGGCGGCATCGGCATGTCTGGCATTGCCGAGGTGCTGATCACCCTTGGCTACCCTGTGCAAGGATCAGACGCCAAAGCCAGCAAGATCACGGATCGCTTGGTGGATTTGGGCGCGGTGTTTCATATCGGCCAGCGGGCCGAGAATATCGGCGCGGATGTGTCAGTGGTGGTGATGTCTTCGGCGATCAAAGCGGGTAACCCCGAGCTGGTCGAGGCAAGGCGGCGCAACCTGCCCGTGGTGCGCCGCGCCGAAATGCTGGCCGAATTGATGCGTCTGCGCAGCAATATCGCCGTGGCTGGCACCCATGGCAAAACCACGACAACCACGATGGTCTCGGCCCTGTTGGACAAGGGCGGGTTTGACCCGACTGTGATCAACGGCGGGGTGATCCATGCCTATGGCAGCAATGCGCGGGCGGGGGCGGGCGAGTGGATGGTGGTCGAGGCGGACGAGTCTGATGGCTCTTTCAACCGCCTTCCTGCCACCATCGCGATCATCACCAATATCGACCCCGAGCATATGGAACATTGGGGCAGCTTTGACGCGCTGCGCAAAGGGTTTTATGATTTTGCTTCGGGTATTCCGTTTTATGGTCTGGCCGTGTGCTGCACCGACCATGCGGAAGTGCAGGCTCTTGTAGGACGCTTGACCGACCGCCGCGTTGTGACCTTTGGCTTTAACGCGCAGGCCGATGTGCGGGCGGTGAATTTGCGCTATGCGGGGGGCGTGGCGCATTTCGACATCGCTTTGCAGGCCGAAGGCGCGGTGATTACGGGCTGCACCCTGCCGATGCCGGGTGATCATAACGTCTCTAACGTCGCGCTAACCGCCGTGGCTGTGGCGCGGCATTTGGGGATGAGCCTTGATGATATTCGCGCGGCACTCGCGGCATTTGGCGGGGTGAACCGCCGCTTTACCCGCGTGGCCGAGGTGGGGGGCGTGACCATCATCGACGATTACGGCCACCATCCTGTGGAAATCGCCGCCGTTCTGCGCGCCGCAAGGTAGTGCGCAGGCACGAATGGCCGGTGATTGCCGTGCACCAACCCCACCGCTATTCGCGCCTGCATAGTTTGTTCGAGGAATTCTGCACCTGCTTTAACGAGGCCGATAGCGTCGCCATCACCGATGTTTATGCGGCTGGCGAGGATCCCATCGCAGGCGCAGGGCGGGATGATCTGGTCGCAGGCCTGATCGCCCACGGCCATAGGGATGCCTCGAACTTGCAAGGCGAGGCCGATCTTGCACGCCTGTTCTTTGAGAAAACGCGGGCGGGGGATATGTTCGTGTGCCTTGGCGCGGGGAGTCTTTCCGCTTGAAGTAAACGAGTTTACCCCGCAGTATTTGTTCATAGACTTTAACACTTCGACTTGCCTGAAATATGCACTAAGCATATTTCACCGAAGCCAGGAAACTGCTCCCCACGGGGCGGGCGCGCAAGTGCTGCGGCACCCCAAGTGCTCCCGTCGGTTCGGTCAAAAAATGTGGTGCGAAACATGCACCCAATCGTCGCACTTGCGGCTAAGCAATGAGTTCGGGGCGCGCGCTCCCCAAACCCTTGCCAACCCATCCCCCCACCGCCATAGTTGTGGGGGAAAAAGGTGGGCGATGGCGCAGATTGAGATTACCGATGAAGAGGGGCTAAGAGCGTGGCTGGAAACAAGGCCGCGCAGGGATGTTTATCCCATTGCATGGCGCGCAGTGGGGCGGATATTTCCGATGTTTGGTCGCGCCATGCATAGGCTGTTTTAAATGGGCAACGCAATACAACTTCGCCAGTTTGGCATTGCTTGCAACTGATCTTCTTAAGCCAAAGCGTGCTTCGCGAGCCTAAAACTGACCCTAAACTGTTAAACTTGATCGCGTTCAGTTCTATGCTTCGATTGTTGCTGCGACGGCTCATGAAAAGGCAAATGTTGAAGATTACGGCGCTGCCAATGCAGCAAGCGGAGTTAGCAATCTGATTAACTCGCTGACTACTATAAATCAGCCTAATGCCATTTCATTCGGAGCCGTGCTTGCGATTGTCGATAGCGGCAACATTCATCAAGTAAAGGATGCCGCGTCTTACTATTACGCAGCAGGCTTTGATGAAGGCCAATCATGGCAAGCCATCACCCAAGACGCCCGCGCCCTGGAGGCTGGCCAAGACCTCACCCATATCCCCCTTTGGCAGGGCACCCCCCCGCCCGATTGGTTCACCAAGGCCGATGCACAAACCCGCGCGATATGGGACAAAGACCCCGCCACTTGGGCCTTTTGGCGGCGCTGGTGGGATGGGGTTATTAACGGAAAACCCCTCCCGCTAGACTTGCAACGCGACGTGGCGCTGTTGGGCGAGGCGATCTGGCAAGCAGGCCCGCAGGCGGTGGCGAGGGAGATTGCGGCGATTGAGGAAAAATTTGCCCTGACCATCACACATAATGGCGAGCGAGTAGAGGTTAATTCCAGAAACTCGCAAGCTGCGTCTTGTGGGCGACGCTGCCTTGCCAGACGATGTCGGGCGATACGCGCGGCGCAAGATGGCAAAGGCATTAGCGCTGTTTGACCGAGAGTCTGCGAACGAATATCGCGCTTTGAGCGATCCTATGCGTGTAGTTGCAGAGGCGCTGGATGACAGCGAGAACCTGCCTGTCGAGTTAATGATTCTGTGCTAGCGCTGCGCGCATGATGACAACTTTGGTGCAAAATGGGTCAATCCCTGCCCCTGAAAAAGATCTCTTGATTGGCGAATTTGTCACGATCTCTGCGAGAAACAGCCTTTGAGTTCATTTTGGGGCAGATGCGGTTACTAAAGATACACTCGCGCGGCGCAAAGCGATTGAAGGGAACGCTGCAAACCATGCTGCAGCTATCAAGATTGCAGGAGCAGATTGTAATCGTTTCGGAAGGTGCTTTGGCAAGGGTTCGTCCTTAAAAACGCGCAGGTTATGCTGAATGATAATGCAAACAGTGATGAGCGGCGCACGAAGCGCACACCAACTTGTCAGCAGGATTTTGCGAGTTAACAGTCTGATCAAATCGATTGGCGAAAATATTAACGGCTTACAAAGAGGTCTATTTTGTTGGTACTATTGCTGCGAACTTTCACGAAGCCGCTGCTTTGAAATGGCTTGGGTTGGGCTGACCCCTTAATTTTGCTCCCATTCATTCCCCAGTATCACTCACCCCATGACCCAAACCCCCACCCCGCGCGGCACTTTAACCCCCAATCGCACGCTTGCAGACCTGACGTGGCTGCGGGTGGGCGGGGCTGCGGACTATCTGTTCCAGCCTGCCGACCTCGATGATCTTGCCGCCTTCCTGCCGCGCTGCCGCCCGATACCCCCACCTTTCCCATGGGGGTGGGCAGCAATTTGATTGTGCGTGATGGGGGTATTCGCGGCGTCGTGATCCGCCTTGGGCGGGGGTTTAATACCACCCAAATCGACGGTGATATTGTGACCGCTGGGGCCGCCGCCCTTGATGCCCATGTCGCCAAACGGGCGGCAGAGGCGGGGCTGGATTTGACATTTCTGCGCACGATTCCGGGCAGCATTGGCGGCGCTGTGCGCATGAACGCGGGCTGCTATGGGTCTTATGTCGCCGATCATCTGATTGACGTGCAGATCATCACCCGCCAAGGCGAGATGCAAACCCTTTGCGCCGCTGATCTGCACCTTGCCTATCGTTCTGGGGCCAAATCCCCGACGGCGGAAAAAAGAACGCCCGCCCGCTTTCTGGTTCTCGCCGCCAACCCTGCCGCGCTGGATGCGAAAATGGCCGAGCAAATCGCCAAACGCGACGCCAGCCAGCCCACGCGCGACCGCTCGGCGGGCTCGACCTTTCGCAACCCCGTGGGACATTCCTCCACTGGCCGCAGCGACGATACCCACGAG
>JAXHON010000020.1:0-5470 GCA_034519315.1 Cypionkella sp.
CAGTTACGTATTGCTGCGGGGCCATTAATCAGCGTCCTGATGTTACCTGTTACAACCGTCATTCATGTGCCGCCTCGATCCCTGTTGTTATACTGTAACAGGTCACGGCCGCGTGCTTGTGAAGGTTAGGATGCGATACACGCCGCGCTAACGGTTAGCTTCTGATTTGCAGGTTACGCCATTCGATCGACGAATTGCCAGCTGACGGCGTAAAGACTAAACGCCATTTGATCACAGGCGCGTCAACGGCAATATCGAGCTGATGCAGGACAACAAATGACGAAAGGTGGGCTCGTTGTCACCGGCCACAGAAATCACCGTTTGCAAGAATATTTGCTTCCGCCGACATCCAGTTGGGCCGGCTTGTCCGCCATTCCATGCATAGAACCGCAAAAGTGCTGCTTTTCATTGCTGTAGGCGACAAACGGATAAGCACGATTTAAGTTTGAAACGGTGTCTGACCGAGTTGAGCTACCGTACCAGCGGGCACCTCATGATATTCAGCCGTTCGCCCGCAAAGAAAGTCAGGGGTGTGAATTTGCCATGTTGCCGCGGCGCATCCGGCGCCCATCGCCTTCTGCAATGGCTAACAGGGTTTTTTCCGACTGTGCAGCCATTCATGTAGTGCCCGATTCGATAGACGCTCCGGGTCCGGTCAGTTTCGGCTTGGGTTATGGCTGAAACCAGTCTGCCATTCTGCCGCGCAGATGTATACGTATGGGCCCGGTGCCATCCGGGAACGGCCAGTGTTGGCCCCCGCCAACATAAATTCCCGCCCCGATCGCGTTGTGCTTGCGTTGCCAGCCGCTATATGCTGGCGCTTCCGTTAGCCATGTACGGTTACTGCAAATCGTGCCAGTGTATAGATGCCTTTGCAAGGATCACAGCTTCATATTGATGCAGAACCCGCCTTTGCCGCTGCTGATCACCTGAAATGCTTGCCGCTCTGGAAAGCCGTCCACGTCCAAGGATTTGCCACGTTAGTCAGGAAAACAACATCAGTAAGCCTGACTTCTTTATATTGCTCACGCCGCACAGTGACTTCCACAGTGCGCGGGGCAACAGCAAACCGCTTCAAATACCGCAGCGACAAAAATCCCTGATCGGACTGTCGCTTGCCCTGATTGGATCCACCGTCGTCTTTTCCACCTTCAAGCGCGGTACATCGCCATAATTGCGCGGGTCTTTTGCATCACCATCAATGGTGTATTCGTATCGCAGAAAGTTATCATCCGCGCAGTGCCCTTTGTCAGGGTCTGCCTGCACCGACTGGAACAAGAACTCTCGTCAGCCGCACGATCATCTCGCTGACTTCGACCGACACCTAGGGCCAATGATGTCCGCATGTCGGTGACCTCATAGGTCATATCGTCATAAATCGGGCGGTTTGTTTTGAACCCGATTTCCTGATCATCGGCGTTATGAATAAACCGATAATGCCCAGAATACTGATTTCCGCCACCAGCTTTCCAACATCTTCCGGCGCACGTCGATTTCCGTTGCAATCGCAATGATGGTGCACCCAATTCGCGTTCCGCCGCCCATGCAGCCGTATCAATCGCCGTTAGCTGGCACAGGCGCAAAGTTGGTTAGCAGGTCCGCTATTACCACATCAGGCAGGTTGTTTTGACCCATCGCTTTGTCTGTTGCACGGATGCAAGAGCGCTATGGTTCACTCTCCTGCGTGCCAGATAGCCCCCGCCCGGTCAGTGTCACAACATCATCAGCGCGCGTAAACCGGACAATTTCCCCGCCGATCTTGGCGCGGCCCTCAGTAGCGTATTCAGCCCCTACCGTTGCCGGGGTTAGTGCGACAGAAACAATCCCAAGCCCTATATCAGTGGCCAGCTTGCCCGTGTTTGGCTTTGGGCATAGCGCGCGATTGTTTCCAGCAAGATCAAGCCTGCTCCTGCCCTTGAATGTAGCCCGCCCCGGCGCATCCGTTTCAAAGTCGGTGAGCAAGTAATGCCGTTGCGCCTCTTTCGTCAGAACGCCATTTTCCAGCCATCCATCACACACCCGTGCAGGACGGCCCGAAAAGTTTGGCCACCATGCCCGCAACTTTGTGAACAACGTGCCGTTCTCGATAGGCTTGAACGCTACCGCATCAAACCGCCCTGCCCCTGACAGGCGGTCGCTTACATACTTGTCAAACCATAGATCATCTGACCTTGCATCACTGCACTGCACCGAAAACGTGCCAAGCCGCCCGAAAGCCGAAAGGCTAGGCTCTGCCCCGGCGATGTTTACCGTCGCTTCCGTTTCATCCACGTCACCTGTCAGAACGGGCCACACCCCCAAAGGCAGGCCCGACACCGAAGGCGTCAAGACAAGCGTTTTAGGCGTACCCTCATTGAACGCCGCAAGCGCACCACACGTCGCAAAGGTCTGCCTGCACTTGGAAGGCGTTTGCACCGATAGCGCAGCCGTGCAAGCCCCTACGCCCCACACGCGGCTGCAATAGGGGATATCAATCTCTAGCCACTGGATACGCTGCCTATCCACGGTAGACCTTTACCCCCATGCTGATATCCATATAAACCGCGTCGCGCCATATCGGAACAATCTCATTCCCGTCACGCCAGCAATAGCCCATATCCTTAGGCCAAACGCTTGCACATGACGCAATGAAAAAAGCGTTGCCTCGGTTATACCATTTGCGAAACGCCTCAAATTCATCAATAACGTATTGGGGTTTCTGCACCTGAAACGTGATGTTTGCCGCCCCCGCGAACCTTGCGATTTCAGGCTGTAGAAACTGACCATTGCGGCTTTCATCGCCGCCGACAAGTTCCACCCGTTCTGCCATGTGCAATGATGTATGCGGAACCTGCACCACGCCCGGAACCTCAAGGCCTTCGCCAAGATATACCACGGCAACGCTGAATGAGCCGCCCGATAACTCGCACTCGCCATTCCGTGCCGCTATCTGTGCGTGAACGCAATCATAAACGGCTCATTATCGCCGGAACGCATGATCCGGCTGTAACCCATGTTCCGCCTATAAAATACTGCACTTTGACCAGTTTTCCTGCCAAAGTATGCCCCACAAAGCCAGCCATGTTTGCGCCCTGCACAGGCCCACTAAGGCTAAGAGTGCCCGACGCGTCGGGGCATATCCAACCGTCATTGGTGGATTGCGTGAGGCATTGCACACCTAGCCCTGTAGCGGCCTCGGATGATGCCGTTACCGTGCCATTCAGCAGGATATTCTGCCAAAGGATATTTGGGCTTGTCCATTGTGGCCCCATGGTTGCCATGTAGATCATGCGACTGTGAACCCCCCGATATCGCGCTCGTCGCCAAGAGCTTCGCCATTTACCGAGCAGCATTTCGGCAAACGGCCCGATTCTAAACTGTTGCCAATGACGTCGAACCTGATAACCCGATCACGACGCACCTCAGGCACTGATGACGCGCTGACCGATGGTGTTGCCGCCGATTGAACCCGCCACCGCCAGCTTTTGATAGCATCGAACTGCATCAGCGCCCTGTGCAAGCACTGCCGCCGAGCTGGCATCAATACGCGCAAACGGCCTGCCAATGAATGAAGGGTCTCGCAATACCGCCGTGAACGCAACATAGCTGTTCAGCAAGCGCCTCCGCTGCAGCACAAACGTTTGCGCAGCTTTTGCCAGCTTTGCACCGCCAGCCGCCGCAAGGCTTGCCATTCCGCCAAAGAATGATGTCGCGTCATTCAACCGGCTGTTCTGTCCTTCGCCTTGGATTTCCGACAAGCCTCTGCTGATACTCCATTTCCAGATCAAGCAAGGCTTCCCGGTGGCCTTGTTCGCCAAGGATTTCCAGCGCCCGCCGATCCGCAAGGATAGCGTCGTTTTCAGCGCGCCATGCCTCCACGACTTCGCGTTCGGTCATCAGTTCTTCTTGCAGGGCTTCTAGGCGACCTGCAAAGCCATCGCCTGCGCCACCGCCTCCACCACCGCCGCCGCCGACGCCGCCGCCGGAGGCAACATAATTTGGGTTGCCAATCCCAATTACGCGAGGGATCGCCCGCCCAAAAGTTGCCGCATTCCCTGCCCTCGCAATTGCATCAACCCCGCCGTTTTCAACAACGCGCTGATAATTGTTTGCGCCTTTCCCAAGCATAGTTGCATAAGCGCTCGCTGCCGCAACAATCTTGTTATACAGCGTATCAACTTGCGAAATAGCGCTAGAAAGCCATCCCGGATCAGCCGTTGTTCCAAACAAGGCAACCGCCGCACCTTTGCCGCGTCAATTCCGCTCTTTACTTCACCCATAGCGCGCTTTTGGTCAATCATCGCTAGCAATGCGTCTCGCATGGATTGAATAAGCTCTTTTTCTTCGTCGTTTACGCCATCGGTCGCTTGCGCAAGCTGTCGTGTGGTTTGCAGCAAGTTGGCAAGCGCCTCAATCTGCGCGTCCAGATTGCCTTCCGATGATGCAAGAGCCTGCTGTTGGCTTTGAAATTGCGATGTCAGAAGCCGTGCCTCTTCTCGCGCCTGCCGCTGCGCGTCGGTGAACGCTAGCATGATGTTGACATCAAAAAAGTTTGCAAGTTCTGCCCTTGCATCACCATCGCCACCAGTGCCTAGCAACTGTGCCAGCGAGTTTGTAACTTCGTCAATCGCCGCCTGCGCGTCACTTGCTGCAATCTGCTGTAGAAGCTGCAAGGTGCCATCAATTGCACCCGCCGCGTCACCGAAGGCAATACGCATTGCGGCTGTAGATTGGTTTGAAGCATCAACCGCGTCTTGATATGCTGATACGCTATCGGCAAGCGTATCAACCTTGTCGCGCAATTCAGCCGCGCCATTTCCTGCACTAAATAAATATCCCACCAACGGCACAAGAACAGCGGCTGTGGTGCCCAGAGCAATTCCCAAAAGCCCAAAGCCCGAAAGCAATTGCGGCAACTGCTGGCCCAATGCTTGCGTGGCCGAAGTTCCCGCGCCAACCTGCACGGCAAAGTCTTGGATTTGAAAGCCAAGGTTTTGAAACCCGCCTGACGTCCCTTGCGTGCGAGAGTTCAATGCTGCCATGGCACCATTACTATGCGTCCTGTGCCAGCCGTCACTCGATCAGCCGCCGCGTCAGTCTTTCTTGCGGCCATAGTGACCCGATCAAGCGCGGCCTCGGCCTTCAAAAGCCCGTCCGTGCGCGCCGTCAGTTCAAGCGTTGCTATTTCAACCATCGACTTTACTTCCGCTTTACAGGCTGTCTGCGCAGCAGACTTGTCCCCTCACGCAAATTCCTCGACATATGCCCTTGACATTCTCATAATGGCACGACAATTCCCAAGGCTCTGACAGGCTTTCACTGACCTATAGCATAAGCCTCTAACTCTTGCCACTGTATAGGCCCCCCGTCGCCGTTTGTCGGCCCCACGTCCCATAGCGCCTGCATCAAGTATATCCCCGGCATATCAGGTTTTATTCCGACATCGCCACCCAGCATTTTTTGTCGGCTAATCTCGCAGCCTTTCGGATGC
>JAXHON010000029.1:0-64207 GCA_034519315.1 Cypionkella sp.
GATTAGCCCTGAATTGGAAACAATACTATGGAAAAAATGCAAAACGCACCTCTACCTTTGCTCTGAAAACACAGCGAATTTTCGCCAAATTTTACCTTTTGCCACATAAATGCCGCAATTGGACGTCAAATCTGTGGCGTGGCCGTTTTCGTCGTGGTAGTGTGACCATGCACAGATCGTGCCGAAAACAGGCGGAATCGCCAAACCTCTTGAGGAGAGCAACATGAAAAAGTCCCTAATTCTGGCAAGCGTATTCGCTATGGCCACTTCGTCTGCCTTCGCTGGCGGCTTTTCGCAGCCCGTTGTCGAGCCGATGATTCAAGAACCTTTGATGCCAGCGGAAGTTGTGCAGCAAAACTCGTCTTCGTCGTCGGCTGGGATCGTGATCCCTGTCCTGCTGTTGGTGGCGCTGCTGGTTGCTGCAAAGAACGCTGGCAAGATCTAAGATTTGGCCCCAAGGCTATGGAAAAGGCGCGCCGTTATGGCGCGCCTTTTTTATTTGTCGAAAGGGCGGGGCCGCAATGGCGGCCCCCATTTTAATGGGCAGTTTGCCCTATGTTGGCGGCATCGCGCGCAGCAAGACGGGCGGCGGCGGCGGCCTCTTCTGCGGCTTCGTCCCATTCCACGGCTTCGGGCTGACGCACCAGCGCCTGCGCCAAAACTTCGCGCACATGCGTGACAGGGATGATTTTTAGCCCCGCCTTCACATTGTCTGGAATCTCGGTCAGGTCTTTTTCGTTATCTTTGGGGATAAAGACCGTGGTGATACCGCCGCGCAGCGCGGCCAGCAGCTTTTCCTTTAGCCCGCCGATGGCCAACGCATTGCCGCGCAGCGTCACCTCGCCCGTCATGGCGATGTCTTTGCGCACGGGGATGCCCGTGATCACCGACACAATCGACGTCACCATCGCAAGGCCCGCAGAAGGGCCATCCTTGGGCGTGGCTCCTTCGGGGACGTGGACGTGAATATCCATGGTCTCGAATTTGGGCGGCTTTACCCCCAGTTCAGGGCTGACAGATCGGACATAAGATGCCGCAGCCTCGATCGATTCCTTCATCACATCGCCCAGCTTGCCCGTGGTTTTCATCCGCCCCTTACCCGGCAGGCGCAGCGCCTCGATTTGCAAGAGCTCGCCGCCGACTGACGTATAGGCCAGACCCGTGACAACCCCAACCTGATCGGTCAGTTCGGCCAGGCCATAGCGGTGACGTTTCACGCCCAGATAGGATTCCAACCGATCTTCCGTCACCTCGACCACTTTGGCGGTTTTCTTGACGATTTCCGTCACAGCCTTGCGGGCCAGCTTGGCGATTTCGCGTTCCAAATTGCGCACACCCGCCTCGCGGGTGTAGCTGCGGATCACCTCGGTCAGCGCGTCATCCGTGACCGAAAACTCGCCTTTTTTCAACGCGTGTCCTGCGATTTGCTTTGGAACCAAATGGCCCTTGGCAATCTCGCGTTTTTCATCCTCGGTATAGCCCGAAAGGGGGATGATTTCCATACGATCCAAGAGCGGCGAGGGCATATTATAGCTGTTCGCCGTGGTGATGAACATGACGTTCGATAGATCATATTCCACCTCTAGGTAGTGGTCGGTGAAGGTGGCGTTTTGTTCAGGGTCCAGCACCTCTAGCATGGCGCTGGCGGGATCGCCGCGAAAATCTTGGCCCATCTTGTCGATTTCATCTAGCAAAATCAAAGGGTTGTTGGTTTTCGCCTTTTTCAGCGCCTGAATGATCTTGCCAGGCATCGAGCCGATATAGGTGCGGCGATGGCCGCGAATTTCGCTTTCATCGCGCACGCCGCCCAAGGAAATACGAATAAATTCGCGCCCCGTCGCCTTGGCAACACTGCGGCCAAGCGAGGTTTTCCCCACACCAGGCGGGCCAACAAGGCACAGGATCGGCCCCTTTAGTTTGGCACTGCGCGCCTGAACCGCCAGATATTCAATGATGCGTTCTTTGACCTTTTCCAAACCATAGTGGTCGGCGTCCAGCACCTTTTGCGCCGCGCCCAGATCCTTTTTCACGCGGCTTTGGGTGCCCCAAGGCACGCCCAGCAGCCAATCCAGATAATTGCGCACGACTGTAGCCTCGGCCGACATCGGAGACATGTTCTTTAGCTTTTTCAGCTCTGCCTCGGCCTTTTCGCGCGCTTCCTTGGAAAATTTGGTCTTTTTAATCCGCTCTTCCAATTCGGCCACTTCGTTCTGGCCGTCCTCGCCGTCGCCAAGTTCTTTTTGAATGGCCTTCATCTGCTCATTCAAATAATACTCGCGCTGGGTTTTTTCCATTTGCGATTTCACGCGGGTCTTGATCTTTTTCTCGACCTGCAAAACCGACAATTCGCCCTGCATTTGGCCATAGACTTTTTCCAGCCGCACCGCGATGTCCAGCGTTTCTAGCAAATCTTGCTTTTGGGCGACATCAACGCCCAAATGGCCTGCGACCAAATCGGCAAGGCGCGCAGGCTCGCGCGCCTCGGATACGGCGGATAGCGCCTCTTCGGGGATGTTTTTCCTGATCTTGGCATAGCGTTCAAATTCGTCCGCCACCGTGCGCAGCAGCGCGCCCGCAGCCGCGTCATCGCCCTCTACTTCGTCCAAAACCTCAGCCCGCGCTTCGAAGAAGTTGGGGTTGTCAAGGTATTGGGTGATGCGCACACGCGATTTGCCTTCGACCAGCACCTTGACGGTGCCATCGGGCAATTTCAGCAATTGCAGCACATTGGCCAAAACGCCAACCTCATAGATGCCATCGCTGGCAGGGTCATCAGCGGCAGGGTCGATCTGCGCTGACAGCAAAATTTGTTTGTCATCTTGCATCACATCTTCCAGCGCGCGCACAGATTTTTCGCGCCCCACAAACAGCGGCACAATCATATGCGGAAACACCACGATGTCGCGCAGCGGCAACACGGGATAGCTGGGGGATTTGGATTTTGTCATATCATATTCCTATTTGGCGAAAGATGTGGCCCCGCCGATCAGCAGCCAAACCTTCCCTCACACCCCTGTGGGCAAACCGTATCTGGTGCGCCAATGGGGCCTTGTCAACCTTTACTGGCGGGCATCATGCGCCCGTGACGTGGCAGGGGCAAGGGCGAAAAAGGCGCAAATTTGGGCCATTTTGTGACGATTACAGCGGGTCTATATCGCCCGCTGCGCGCTGAGCATGAAAATTCGCGGCAAAGGCATCCAGCGTCTGGGCTGCAATCGCCCCCCGCAATCCCGCCATAAGCTGTTGATAATAATGCAAGTTATGCCATGTCAGCAGCATGGATCCGATAATCTCATCCGCCTTTACAACATGGTGAAGATAGGCGCGCGAATAGCCCGTGCAGGCGGGGCAAGCGCAGCCTTCCTCCAGAGGGCGGGGATCGTCTTTGTGGCGGGCATTCTTTAGATTGATCGCCCCCATCGCTGTCCACGCCTGCCCCGTGCGGCCCGATCGGGACGGCAGCACGCAATCCATCATATCAATCCCGCGCTGCACCGCGCCCACGATGTCATCGGGCTTGCCCACGCCCATCAGATAGCGGGGTTTGTCATGGGGCAAAAAGGCAGGGGCATAGTCCAAAACGTCAAACACCGCGCCTCTGCCCTTCGCCCCAGCCAGCGCCGCGTCAACTGCGGTACGCCGTCAAATTCGATGGATTTTAACGCCTGCGCCGAAGCCTCGCGCAACTCGCGGTTCACGCCGCCTTGCATAATGCCAAACAGCGCATGGCCCGGCCTGTCGCCAGGCGGTGGCGGCGAGCGTCTTCGCCTAGTCGGCATCATCAGCATGGATTTTTCGAGCAACATCATCGGCGAGGCGCAGCTGGCGGGCGTACTCGTCAGCGGCTACACAATATCGCCGGGCCCAGGCGCTGGATTTGCATGCTGCGTTCAGGCGTTGCCAGCATGGTTAAGCTGCCGTAATAGTGAGGAAACCCGCACGCTTCTTCGCGTCACGGCGTCCAGAGGCCAGACATCATCGAAAGCCGCTCTGATCGGTCAAAATTGCGTCTATCCCATTCACTAAAACGGTGCAGATCCCGCCGCTGGCGGCTGCGATCCGCTCGGCTGTGGGGCGCAGCATCAAATGGTAGGTGTTGCCCAGCAAAATATCTGCCCCCGTGGCGCGCACGGATGCTGGCAACATCGCCTTTGACGCGGTGGCCCGCCGCTTACAGAGCACAAACGCGGGGTGAGCTTTGCGCCGCGCGGTGTGTCAACGGCCTCTTCGTGCGCCGCGCCTTTCTCGTGGTACTCAACAGCGCGTGAACGAGGGCGTCACATATCCCTCTAGGTTTTTCGTTGCATTTAAGGATAATGTCTGGTGATTAAGGTTCGTGGGGAGGTACCGGGTTTTGCCGTGAAAGAAAACAGCACTTCTAAACGTCAAAGCAGCATTGATCGGCGCGGGCAAATCACGGCTGCGGCGCTGGATTGCCTGATCGAACACGGCTTTCGCCCAGGCCCGAGCTCCTGCGGCGGGGTGGCGCGTGGGCGGAGGATTTCGCTGGGTCATTTGACTTATCATTTCGCCTCGATGGACGAGGTATTGGTGGAAACCTACCGCAAGGTTGCCGAGCGATTGAAATTGACAGCGCCGCAAAGCGCGCCTTCTGGTATGCCCACCGAACGCTTGACCCAATTTTTGCAATCTGTTTATGCGCCCGAAACCTTGACACCCGAAAACATCCGCCTTCGGGTGGATTTAGTGCAGTGGCCCTATGCTAACCCTGCTGATGGCAATGCAGGATTGAGACGCGCTTGACGGATGATCTACGCGACAAGATCGAAACGCATCTGGCCGCAATCAGCGATCCCTGGAAAACAGGGCGAATCCCGCAGGTCTTGGCTTTCGTCATGGCCACTTTGGATGGATTGTGGCTGGATCATATGCGCAATGGCGATATCGAAGGCATCGACGCCGCCATCGACGCCTGTGCTCTATTTGCCAAAATGCGTCTTGGCGGCAGCTAAGGGGCGCACGCGCCCCTCGCTTTTGCACGCAAAAGCTCACCCCGGTGGATATTTGCAGAGCAAGGAAGGCGCAATTTTAGTAAAATTGTCTTCCTTGCTCCCTAAGTATCTTGGGGGCGCGCGCAGCAAAATTCTTCACGCCGCGCCGTGCTGCGCGCGCATTGAATGGGGAGATGATTCAAAGGATCACGCGCCGAAACAGGCATTTGACCAAATCGCCCGATACGCGCCTGCACAGGCTGGCGGAACAGATTTTAATAACCGATCGTCTTGAAAGACTGGCGCGATGATCGAAGATTAATCGCCAGGGCGACTAACGCGCGCAGCGTGCGCGGCGTAGGCGTTGCCAGATCAACTGTCTACGCCGTCAGGCGAACTGGGCGCCAGCGCCTGACCTTCATCAATGGGCGAGCAGGCTGACGCCAGATCGTAGCCCGGCCCAGAAACGCCACTGAAGGCTTCGTCAGACTAACACCGCAAAAGACCGGAAGGCGCACTAAATAAGCGAGAGCCAGTAACCAGCGGCTTTACTGCAAAATCGCTGGCGCGAGCGCTTACGGAAAACTGGCTTCGACGCCGTTAACGCTAACGCGCTGACTGAAAAAGGCTACAAGGTTGATAAATAAAGCGCTGGCGAAAGCGATGCAGTGCCATGCCGTTTCAGGTCGCCGTTTGGCTAAATCAAAGCCGAGGCCGCATCGGCTGGTACCTCATCGTTAACGCTTTGCCTTTCCTCTTCGATTTTTCGTCAGGTTTTGATCCTCCCAGCGGGCGGACGAAACTCCTCGACATCGACATTCCGATGCTTGTGTTATTGACCTACACAGCTTCGAAACCGGTTAAGACAGCACGATGGACTTCTCCGATTCGAGCGGTCGCACATCTTCGCGCACCAATGGTGATGATGACATCCTCGATTAAGTCACTGCGGCGCAAACAGGACATATGGACGCGCTGCATAAACATATCGTTGGGACCGGACTGGCTTTATTGCGATCAATTGCCCATGAAAAGCTGGGAAGAATGCAGGCCGGGGCGGCTCGTCCGCTCATTAATATACGGCTATAGTTGGTGAAAGGCCTGGGGCACCTGACCTCGATACCTCAATTGGATGGTGATTGGACAGGTTATTTGCGGCCACTGGCCGGTTCTGTGAGCCGATCCGCCGGGCAATGTGGGGATAGTCCTTTCAGCTCGTCGACCTCCAAAATTCTCTTCCACGTTCTCTTCGCATGGCGCCTTCGCTGGGATATGACGGAAAAATAAGACCGCCGTCATTTTATGGAATGGGAGTATTCACCATGGTGGCAGGATCCTTTGAGCACAGCGCTTCCGCTGGGGCGTTCGAGCGCCACGCCGGACCGCCAAATTCCACAGGTGTACCGTTCCTGATGCTCCTTTCATTCTGGTTTCCTTTTCACCTCATTGTTTTTCTTTGTTTAATGCGGTGACAACCATCTCATCTCAGTATAATGATTATTTCTACTCGGTTTAATATACCTTTCTTTGTGGGGCGAATCTTACATTCTATTCACACCAGCCGATTCCTCCAGCCATAAACCCAAGTAAGCCCAGTGTGCACAGGAATTGATTTATGCGACAGAATTTTGGCCCCTCGATTTCAGGCGCTGGTTACGTAAGGCCCCTATGTTGTCCTTTTCAAAATGGGGCTGATAGTTGGCGCAGGTTCCCACAGATCGGTCTCCTGTAGTTTCGGCCTGTTCGTCGTTCTGGTGTTTGGGTCATGTATAGCATTGCTTGCGGGCGGTGGATTGACGATTCGATGACTTTCAACGGCCTTGTTAATCAGTGGAACGAAATCCTTCTTCTTGGGCTGCTGCGGCTGACTTACCAGCTTGTTTGGTACTTCTGACCAGTGCAAGCGGATCATCTTGGCGTGAACGGTACCTTCGACTTCTTGGCAAATTCGTGGTGATGGTTTTCATGAATGTTCTTCTTTGCGCCCAAGATGTTAAGGCTTTTCCTTTGACTTTGCCACCGTACCTGCACGCCGCCGTTGATCCATTATCCTCGGCCACGACTTCTTGCAGGCTCGGTCGCGGTTTTGCCAATCAACATCGGCAATCACGCGAATACCTCGATGGTGCCACCACTTGAATGTCTTGTGGTCTTAAAGTTGCCGTAGTGGTCAGTCGGACGATGGCCACAAGAAGTACTGGTACTGCCTTGGGGCCGGTACATTTGATCATAGCGGGATTTCGGCTTTGGTTCGGCTGTTCTTGGAGCAGATCGCCTTCGATTGGTTTGCGGTTCAATTCGTGCGGATTTGGCCCCGTCGGCCTTATCGAAGTCGTTGGTTTTGCGTTTCCATTGGTGGGCCTCGTGGTAAGGCTCGTGCCGTCAGGCGGCCAAATTCCCCTTCTCCTGGACGTCGATCTGCGGCACTTTTTCCCCTGCCCAGCACTAAACGCCGCCTTTGAATGACACTCTGGCATCGGTCACTCATGGCAGTTCTGGCGTCGCCCTGACACGCTTTGCCAGCTTCTGCCAGGCAGACCTGCTGCCGTCCTTGTGGCCTGGGGTCGACGCACCCGCCTGCCTGCCTCTTCGGCCCTCGTATGCAGTCTGCCGTCTCAGGGATCCGCCTCCAGGTCTCAAATCTGAAGGTCCTTGGCTGCTGCCTGGTTTCTGAGCAGCACTGTTGAGGGGTTCAGGCAGAACATGGGGCTGGATCGTTCTTCGGACCTTTCTGGAATATGTTGACCTATCTTTTATAGCATTTCTTCAGAATGAGGAACTGTCTGGGGTGGACGGGCAGGTTAGGATCGTGGGCCACCCAG
Source organism: Cypionkella sp. (assembly GCA_034519315.1). Lineage (GTDB taxonomy): Bacteria > Pseudomonadota > Alphaproteobacteria > Rhodobacterales > Rhodobacteraceae > Cypionkella. The sequence continues at coordinate 7,775 of JAXHON010000029.1, forward strand.
CCAGAATGTGCTGCACTTTGGCTTTGCCGTCGTGGAACCTGGGTTAAAATCTCAGCATCTTGAGCAATTTGATCAAAGGCTCACTGTTACGCTTCAGCACCCTCATCTAGGTTGGCCCAAAATAACATGTTGTGTTTCTTGGCACGTTTTTCTTATTGGACATGGTACCTGAATCACGGCACGGCAGCTGGTTGCTGTATCCCATGCCTGCCCGTGTGAGGCCTTGCTTTCTGGACCCCTCAACCTGATGAAGCGCAACTTCTAGGTATCTTGTGGGACTGGGAGACACCGGCAGGGCATTCTTTCTAGCTCTGGGCTGCAGCATCAGTGCAAATCCGTGTGGCCGTGTTTTGAGATGGTAATCAGTCACCTGGTTTCAGTTCTTTCTCCTTCATTCCTGATATAAACAGGCACCTGCATTTCAGCTCACCCCAATTTGCAGGACAGACCAAAGCAATTCCTTGCCACTGGCTTCAGCTGCACAGATAAGGTCTTCAGACCTTGCAATTCAGCCATTCTTACTTTAAAGGGATTGCCTGGAATCCCTGCTGGGGACATAGCTGGAATGGGATGTCATCAAACAAAATCTTAAATGACTAAAGATGATTCAAACAAAGACAGCACAAAAGCCAGCGCGCTTGGTCAGGCACTGAGCAGAATGTGCATATCAGATGAGTTTCAAAAAACAAGCAACTCTGGGCAAATCAGACTCAGGCATGGGCGTTGATCTATCAATCATCTTTGCATCTAACAAACTGCAGCCTCCTTTGAATGCAGCCTGGCGTTCTCTGCTTTCCACCACGGCGGCGGCGAAAGTCTCGATGCCCACACCCGCCAAACTGTTAGGCGCGCGCGCCGCTTGTGACAAGCGCTTTGCGCCTGCTTCTACCTAAGGGTGCGCGCGCTCGCAGATTTGGGCAGATTTTTGCCGATACTGCTGCGCGCTAGCCCAGTTTTTCTGTAAGCGGCCAGTAAAAATCGGGCGGAATGCCCGCTTCTGCGCGTTTTTCCTCGTTGAAGGGGGGCTTTAGCGCGCCATGAAAATAGCGCCGCACCAGATCGTGGAACGCCTCTTTCGGGTCGATCCCATCTTTGCACAGCACAGCCAGCCAAACCACTTCGATCTGCTCGGCGACGTGTTGACACTTCTGCCAGCGGTAAATCACCTGTAGGGCCGCCAGTGCTGCCGCATCTTTGTGGGCAGCGAACAGGTCGATCATCTGAGGCGAGACGTCCAGCCCCCGCGCCTCTAGCACCATGGGAACCACGGCTTAAGGCGGGCCAAAATGTCGTGATACCGTATCTTCGGCGGCGCGCCACATGCCAGCACCGGTAGGCATCTCACCATAATGACTGCCGCGCAATTCCAGCGCATCAGCGACCAGCAGAAAGTGTTTGGCCTCGTCATCAGCGGCCTGCACCCAATCATCGTAAAAGCCCAGCGGCATCGGGATATGGGCAAACCGCGCGATGATATCCCAGTGCAAATCAACGGCATTCAATTCGATATGCGCCAGCGCATGCAGCAGCGCCGTGCGCCCAATTTGGGTGTTGGGGCGGCGGCGCGGCACATCGCGAGGGTCTAATAGGGCAGGGCTGGCGGGGCGGGCGGGCTGGTTTGGCGGCGTTGCATTGCCCAGTGGCAGGGGCGTCCCTGCCGCCCGCGCATCGCGCCACAGGGCGGCATTTTTATGCGCGAGCGCGCATTTCTGCCGCCCATCGCCGCATGTCAGCACTTGCACCGCCAGTTGGGTCAGACTTGCGGTCATAGCGCTGCCAGAACTTCGGCGGCATGGCCCTTAACCTTATCCACTTTCCAAATTGCGGCCACTTTGCCGCTGCCGTCGATCAAAAACGTGCTGCGCAAAACGCCAACAACAGGTTTGCCGAAAAAGATTTTCGGGCCAAACGCCCCAATGCTTTCCATAAATTCCTCCACATCCGAGGCAAGTGGGATCGTAATTCCCATTTTGGCGATGAACTTGTCGTGTTTTTTGGGGCTGTCTTTGGACAGGCCGACCACTATCGCACCTTTCGCGGCAAAGTCTGCGGCTAAGGCGTTGAAATCCATCACTTCGTTCGTGCAACTGGGCGTGCCGTCTGCGCCGTAAGCGAACAGAATCAATGATTTGGGACGTATGTCCGACAGGCGAATTTCGCCCCCTCCATCGCGGGGCAAAGCGACATCGGGGAAATCGTGACCAATTTGCAGCATCGCGCATATCCTTTGGGTTGGTAATTTTCGGCAAGGCTACGCCAAAAGCGCAGCTTATGTTGGTCATCTAGTTGCCTTTGCGCCAAGATAAAGGCAAGCGGAAGTGATCAGCAATTTGGACGCCGCCCCCTTGAACGATCCTCTCACCTCTTCTGCCGCTACATTGCCGCGTCGCAGCCTTTGGCGCTGGTCGCTGATGGGGGTATGGCTTGCGCTGGCGGCGGTGCTGGGCGGCGCGGCGGGGCTGGCCATTTCGGGACGTGCGCTGCCCGTGCCCAAATGGGCGATCGAGCGGATAGAGGCGCGGCTGAACGCAGCCGTTCAGGCCAGCTTGCCCGGTTCATATGTTGTCCTTAAAGGGATCAGCCTGTCTTTTGGCGCGGGTCTTGCGCCGCAATTGGTTCTGGCGGGGGCAGATCTGCGCAAAACCTCTGGTGCGACTGTGATGGCGCTGCCGCAGGCTCAGGTGGTTCTTTCGCGCCAAGGGATGCTGACGGGGGAAATTCATCTGCAAGAGCTGCACCTTAGCGGGGCCAATGTAGCCGTGACGCGTGATATGAACGGTCAGCTGGATATCGCCTTCGCCGCAGGCGCGGGTTTTGAATTGGGCCAAATATTTTCCCTGTCAGATCAGTTTTTTGTCAGCCCTCTTGGGCGGAATTTGCGCAGCATTGCGGTCACAGATATGGGGCTGTCGCTGTATGATATGCGGTCAAACCAGCGCTGGGCTTTGGGCGATGGTGCGCTGGCTATCACCCATACCGAGGGGGATTTGGTGGCCGATTTGGGGCTGTCATTGGCCGCGCAAAACGGGCTGGGGGCGGCGGCAGGATTGGGCCGCGTTGAGATCAGCCTTGCAAGTGCGCGCGGCAGCCAAAGCGCGTCGATTTCCGCGCGACTTTCGGGCGTTTCAGCGCAGGATTTGGGCAGGCAAGTGCCGCCTTTGGCCTTTATCTCGGTTCTTGATGCGCCGATTTCTGGCGAGGTTTCCACAAACTTGACCCCGCAAGGTCTCAGCGCCTTGCAGGCAAAACTGACCTTGGGCGCAGGTGCGCTGGCCCCAACTGCGGGACAAGATGGCGCGGCCCCCGCACCCATTGCCTTTCAAAGTGCAGTTTTGGATTTGGCCTATAACCCTGCAAATGGCCGCCTAACGTTGAACGATCTACAAGTAGACTCGGATGTTTTACAACTGCAGGCGGGGGGGCATGCCGATAGTTTGCGCGCCGATGGTTCGGTGATTATGGGGCCTTTGGCAGGCGAATGGCCCAGCGCCTTTGCGGTGCAGCTGCGGCTGGACGCGCTGCGGTTTTCGCAGGCCGAAATGTTTGATGCCCCCGTTGTCTTTTCGTCGGGGACTGCCAATGTCACCCTGCGCCTTGCGCCGTTTTCCATCGAGATGAACGCCGCCGCCCTGCAGGGAGCTGCGCATATCACCGCCACGGGCCGCCTCGACGCGCGGGCCTCGGGCTGGCAAACGGCACTGGATATGCAAGTGGATCAGTTGTCCGCGCAAAGTTTGCGCGCGCTATGGCCCAAAACCATGGTCAAGGGCACGCGCGCGTGGCTTGCGTCCAATTTGCACGCAGCCCAGTTGCGCGATGTCCAATTGACGCTGCGCCAATCGCCCGAGACGCGCACCTCACTAGAGATTGGCTACCATTTTGACGGGCTACAAATGACCGCGATACGCGGCTTGCCCCCTGTCACAAATGGCGCGGGTTATGGCGCAATCACGGGCAATGCCTTTTCCGTGGTCTTGCGCGAGGGCCGCACCACCCCGCCCCAAGGTGGAGCGTTGGATTTGGCGGGGTCGGTTTTTTCCATTCCCGATATTCGTGTCTTTCCCGCGACAGGCAAGCTGACGCTGCAAAGCCATGGCAGCCTGACCGCCGCGCTGTCACTGATTGATCAGCCGCCGTTCAGGTTCTTGGAAAAGGCGGGCCGCGCGGTGGATTTTGCAAACGGCGCGGCGCGGCTGACCACTCATATCACGCTGCCGCTGCAAAAGATCATCAAACTGCCCGATATTTCCTTGCAAGTCACAGGTAAGATTGACGGGTTCAGTTCAGATCAGCTGGCGGCGGGTCATGTGATCACCGCCCCCCAATTGGATGTGTTTGTCACCAAAGAAAGTCTGCGCGCAAAAGGTGCGGGCGATATTTCAGGCGTGGAATTTGACGCCGTCTATACGCAGCCCTTTGGGCCTGGCAAAGTGGCGCAAGTTCGCGCGCGCACCAAAATCAGCGACACTGCGCTGCGCAGCTTTGGCGTCAAATTACCACAGGGGATGGTATTGGGCAGTAGCGCCGCAGATGTGACGCTCACCCTGCCGCGCGGCCAGGCGGGGCAGATGGTTGTCACGTCCAAGTTGCGGGGGATGGATCTGGCGATCAAATCTATCGGATATCGCAAAGGGAGCGAAACAAGCGGCGATTTGCGCGCCGAAATTGCCCTGTCCAGCCCGCCGCAAGTGACATCGCTTGTGCTGCAGGCGGGGGATTTGGCGGCCAAGGGCACTGTGCGCCTTGGCCCAAAGTCAGCGCTGATCAAGGCATCTTTTCCCGATGTGACGATTGGCAAATGGTTTGCGGGCGATGTGGTGTTTACAACAGGGCAGGGCGGCGCGCTGGCGCTGTCGGTGCCGCGCGGCACCGTGGACATGCGGTTTTTGCCGCAAAGCAGGGGCGGCGGTGCAGGCAATGGCCTGCCCATATCGCTGCGGCTAGAGCGTTTGCGCGTGTCGGATGGGATCACTCTGACGGGCTTTCAGGGTGATTTTCGCAGTCAGGGCAGCGGTCTGCGCGGCAATTATGCGGCGCAAATCGCCCAAGGCACCGCAATCAAAGGCACCGCAATCCAAGGCCAGCTAACCCCCAGCGCCCACGGCACGCAAATTCGCGTCACTGCCCAAAATGCTGGGGCCGCGCTGGCGCAAGCGGGGATTTATGCCTCGGCGCGGGGGGGGCAAATGGATTTGGTGCTGACCCCGCAAAAAACAGCGGGCCATTACCTTGGCGCTGTAGAAATGGCGGGTTTGCGCGTGCAAAGCAGTTCCATTTTGGCCGAGCTGTTGAACGCAATCTCGGTCATTGGGTTGCTGGATCAGCTCAGCGGCACTGGGATTTTGTTCAATGTTGTGTCGGGCCAATTCCTGCTTACCCCCAGCGGGGTCGAGCTGCGCGAAGGGGTGGCCACGGGGGCCTCTTTGGGGGTGACGATGCAGGGGGTTTATCGTTTTGCGGGGCAGAAGATGCAGATGCAGGGGGTGATTTCGCCCATTTATTTGATCAACGGCGTGGGCGCAGCGGTGTCCAAACGGGGCGAGGGGGTCTTGGGGTTTAACTACCGCTTGGGCGGCACAGCAGACGCGCCTGATGTGCGTGTCAACCCGCTGTCAGTGCTGCTGCCGGGGTTTTTGCGCAACATTTTCAAAGCGCCCCCTGCCCAATTAGAGACCACAAAGCCATGAAACTGGACGATTTTGATTTTCATCTGCCCGAGGCGTTGATTGCCACGCGCCCCGCAAGCCCGCGCCCCAGTGCCAAATTGCTATATGCCCAAGGCGATCAAATCACCGATGCCCAAGTTTATGATTTGGAACATATTTTACGCGCGGGCGATATGCTGGTTTTGAACAATACCCGCGTGATCCCCGCCCAATTGGCGGGTGCGCGCCTGCGGGGTGATTTGGCGGCCAAGGTGGATGTCACCTTGATGGCCCCCGACACTGCGGGCAATTGGCGGGCCATGGCGCGCCCCTTGCGCAAGCTGGCGCTGGGCGATCGTATCACCTTTGACGCGGGGCTGACCGCCGAGGTTATCGCCAAAACGCAAGAGGATTGCCATCTGCGCTTTAACCTGTCGGGTGCGGATTTTGATGCGGCTTTAGCGGGGGCGGGGCAAATGCCCTTGCCCCCCTATATTGCCGCCAAACGCCCCACCGATGCGCGCGATTTGGATGATTACCAAACCGTCTTTGCCCGCCATGCAGGGGCGGTTGCCGCGCCCACTGCCAGCCTGCACTTTGACCGCCCTTTGCTAGAGCGCTTGGCCGCCAAGGGCGTGCAGTTCACCGAAGTCACCCTTCACGTCGGCGCGGGCACCTTCCTGCCCGTCAAAGTCGAGGATGTGACCACCCATAAAATGCACGCCGAATGGGGCGAGGTGACGCCCCAAGCCGCCGCTGCAATCAATGCCGCGCGCGCGGCAGGTGGGCGCATTATTCCCGTGGGCACCACGGCGCTGCGGCTGATTGAAACCGCAGCGCGCGGGGGGCATTTGCGCCCTTGGGTCGGGGATACCGATATTTTCATCTACCCCGGCTTTCAATTCCACATCACCGATGGGCTGATGACCAATTTCCATCTGCCCAAATCAACCCTGCTGATGCTGGTGTCGGCCTTGATGGGCAAGGCGCGGATGGATCGCATCTATGCCCATGCAATTGCCCAAAATTATAGGTTCTTTTCTTACGGTGATGCGTCGCTTTTGCTACGCAGTTAGCGGCGGGGCGTGCTATTCTTTGAAAAAATTGTGAGGCGATATGCGGATTGTTCTGCGCCAGTCTTGGCCGCTGCTGCTGGGTGTGATGCTGCTGATGCTGGGCAATGGCATTCAAACGCCGCTCTTGGGCATTCGCGGCGCGGCAGAGGGCTTTTCAACTTTTCATCTTTCCGTGGTGATGTCGGCCTATTTTTGCGGCTTTTTGGCAGGCGCGCAGCTGGCCGCCCCGATGATCCGCCGCGTCGGCCACGTGCGGGTGTTCTCGGCGATGGGGTCGATCATCTCGGCCATTTTCATATTGTATCCGATGCTGGTGGAATGGCCTGCATGGTCGCTGATGCGGGTGCTGATCGGGTTTTCATTCTCGGTCATCTATATCACCGCCGAAAGCTGGCTGAACAACACCGCCACGAACGAAACGCGCGGGCAAACCCTGTCGGCCTATATGATTGTGCAAATGCTGGGGATCATCGCGGCGCAGGGGCTGCTGGGTTTGGCGATCCATCGGGCTATGCGCTGTTCATCATCCCGTCGGTCTTGGTCTCGTTGTCCTTTCTGCCTTTGCTGCTGGCCGATGTGCCTGCCCCCACGTTCGAGCGCACCAAAGCGATGAGCTTTGCCGCCCTGTTCGCCGTGTCCCCATTGGGTTGCGCGGGGATGCTGCTGACGGGCGGGGTTTTTGCGGCGATGTTTGGCATGGCCTCGGTTTACGGGGCGCAGGTGGGCATGTCGGTGGGGCAAATCGCGAGTTTTGTCGCGGCGATGTATGTTGGCGGGCTGGTGCTGCAATATCCCATCGGCTGGGCGTCTGATCGGTTTGACCGCCGCGTGATGATCATGTGGATGTCGCTGGCGGGGGCGGGGGTGATGGCACTGGCGGGGCTGCTGCCACTGCCCTTTGCGCTGGAACTTTTGGCGGCTGGTGCGTTGGGCGGGGTCATCAACCCGCTTTATTCGCTGCTGATCGCCCATGCCAATGACCACCTAAGCAAAGAGGAGATGCCAGCCGCCTCGGCGGGGCTGATTTTCCTGAACGGGTTTGGCGCGATCTTCGGCCCGCTTTTGGCAGGCTGGGTGATGAATTTGATCGGGGCCAAGGGGTATTTTCTGATCATCGCCGCCTTTTTCGCAACCCTTGGCGGCTATGCCGCATGGCGGATGACGCGCCGCGCCGCGCCTGTGGCGGGGGTCTATGCGGGCCTGTCGCCGACTGCATCCACCGTGGCAGTCGGCGCGCTGCTGGAACAGGCTGAAGACGTCAAGCAATAGGGCTTGCGCTTTGCTCTTGCCCGCGCCACGCTGGCAAAAAAGGGGAGGGGCGCATGTCTGATCCGATCGAAGTGCTGGATTACTGGCTTGGCGCCGTTGGGCCAGATGGATGGTATGCGGGCGGCGAAGATTTGGACGGCGAAATTGCCGCGATTTTTGGCCCCATTTGGCAGGCCGCCCATGAGGGCGCGCTGGAGCATTGGGCGGAAGGGGCGGCTGGCACACTGGCTTATCTGATTGTTTGCGATCAGTTTTCCCGCAATATCCATCGCGGCTCTGCGCTGGCCTTTGCCACCGATGCGCGGGCGCGGGCGGCGGCTAAACGCGCGATTGAAATGGGCTGGGATATGGACGCGCCAGAGCCAGAGCGGCAGTTTTTCTACATGCCACTGGAACATTCCGAAGATATGGCCGATCAGGAACTGGCCGTGCAATATCTGACCCAGCGTCTGCCATCGCACCCCGATATGGCCCTGCACGCCCGCGCCCACCGCGAGGTGATCAGCCGCTTTGGCAGATTTCCCTTCCGCAACGCGGCGCTCGGGCGCGAGAACACAGCCCAAGAAGTGGAATTTTTGGCACGCGGCGGTTACGGGGCCATCCTGCGCGCCTTGTCCAGCCATGCACAGGGCGCATAGGGTCACAGCAATGCCCTTATTGATTGGGTTTTGAAACTAGTTTAAGGGCAAACTAATTTTTCTGGGAGGAAGACATGGGCGCGCAGAACTTTGACGTTGTGGTGATTGGTGCAGGGCCAGGGGGCTATGTGGCCGCCATTCGGGCCAGCCAATTGGGCCTAAAGGTTGCCATTGTGGAACGCGAAAATTTGGGCGGGATTTGCCTGAATTGGGGCTGTATCCCCACCAAAGCCTTGCTGCGCAGCGCCGAAGTGTTCCACCTCATGCACCGCGCCAAAGAATTCGGCCTGTCTGCTGGCACAATCGGCTATGATCTAAATGCCGTCGTCGCCCGCTCGCGCGGGGTGGCAAAGCAGCTTTCAGGCGGCATTGGCCATTTGATGAAAAAGCACAAAGTAGCGGTCTTCATGGGCACGGCGACCCTTGCCAAGGCGGGCGAGGTTTCGGTGGCCACCGATAAGGGCGCGGAAACGCTGACGGCCAAAAACATCATCCTTGCCACAGGCGCGCGCGCGCGCGAATTGCCAGGGCTAGAGGCGGATGGTGATTTGGTTTGGACATATCGCCACGCGCTGCAACCCAAACGGATGCCGAAAAAGCTGCTTGTTATCGGGTCTGGCGCGATTGGCATTGAATTTGCCTCGTTCTTCAACACTTTGGGCGCGGATGTCACCGTCTGCGAGGTGATGGATCGCGTTCTACCCGTGGAAGACGCGGAAATTTCCGCTTTTGCCAAAAAGGCTTTCGTCAAGCAGGGTATGAAAATTCTTGAAAAAACCACCGTCAAAAAGCTGGATCGCAAGCCGGGTGTTGGCGTGACGGCGCATCTGGAAGATGCCAAGGGCACCACCACCGCCGAATTTGACACGGTGATTTCCGCCGTGGGCATCATTGGCAATGTCGAAGGGTTGGGGCTAGAGGCACTGTGCGTCAAGATCGACCGCACCCATGTGGTGACGGATGAATTCTGCCGCACGGGGGTTGCGGGCCTATACGCCATCGGCGATATCGCGGGCGCGCCTTGGCTTGCGCACAAGGCCTCCCACGAAGGCGTGATGGTGGCTGAATTGATCGCGGGCGGGCATCCGCACCCGATCAAACCCAATTCCATCGCAGGCTGCACCTATTGCCACCCGCAAGTGGCATCCGTTGGCCTGACCGAGGCAAAGGCCAAGGATGCGGGATATGACATCAAGGTGGGCCGTTTCCCCTTTATCGGCAATGGCAAGGCGATCGCGCTGGGCGAGGCTGAGGGCATGATCAAAACCATTTTCGACGCCAAAACGGGCGAGCTTTTGGGCGCGCATATGATCGGTGCAGAAGTGACCGAATTGATCCAAGGCTATGTCATTGGCCGCAGCCTAGAGACCACCGAAGAAGACCTGATGCACACGGTTTTCCCGCATCCGACCCTGTCGGAAATGATGCATGAATCGGTGCTAGACGCCTATGGGCGCGCGCTGCATATCTGACATATAGGCGTCCAGCGCGGCCACCTCTGTGCTGGACATATGCAGCCCCAATTTGCTGCGCCGCCAGATCACGTCCTCGGCGGCGCGGGCAAATTCATGGGTGATCAGCCAGCGCACTTCGGTCATATATAGCCCCGCGCCAAAGTGTCGGCCCAAATCCTCCACGCTCTTTGCCGCGCCCAAAACGGCCCAAGTATCCGTGCCATAAGCGCGCAGCAGCCGCGCCGCCAGTTCCAAAGGCAAAAACGGGTAATCGCGCGCCAAATCGGCCTGCAAGATCGGCATGCCATCATGGGGGAAATTGCCGCCGGGCAGGGGGGTGGCCTCTGTCCAACCCTCGGCCATGGGCACGGCTGCGCCCAGCATATCCAGCGCCTCTTCGGCCAGCTTGCGGTAGGTGGTGATCTTGCCGCCAAAGATGTTCAGCAGCGGCGCGCCCTGATCGTCCAGCTGCAAGACATAATCGCGCGTCAGTGCCTGCGCGCTGGCGGCCCCATCATTATACAGGGGGCGCACGCCAGCATAAGACCAAACAATATCGGCGGCGGAAATAGGCTTGGCCAGATATTGATTTGCAAATTCAATCATATAGGCGAGTTCGGCGTCGCTGCATGCAGCCGTGACCGCGTCCCCCTGATGGTCAACATCCGTGGTGCCGATCAGGGTAAATTCGTCTTCATAGGGGATCATAAACATAATCCGCCCATCGCGCCCTTGCAGGAAATAGGCGCGGTTATGGTCAAACAGGCGGCGGGTGACGATATGGCTGCCGCGCACCAAACGGATCGAGGCGCGGGTTTGCAGCGCCAGCGCGTCTTGCAACACCTCGATCGCCCAAGGCCCGCCCGCGTTGATCAGCGCGCGGGCGCGGTGGGTTTGCGTGCCTTGCGGCCCTTGGGTGGTGATGTGCCAAACATCGCCCATCCGCGCGGCATGGGTGACTTTGGTTTGCACCATAATCTGTGCGCCGCGTTGCGCGCCGTCGCGCGCGTTCAGCGCCACAAGGCGGGCGTCATCGACCCAGACATCCGAATATTCAAAGGCGCGGGTATAGTGCGGCTTTAATGTTGCCCCCGCCGCATCGTGCCGCAAATTCAGGCTGCGCGTTGCAGGCAAAATCTTCCGCCCGCCGAGGCTGTCATAGGCGCGTAGGCCCAGACGGATCAGCCAAGTTGGCCGCCGTCCCTTAGCCCAAGGCATCACCCGTGCCAAAAGGCGCGCGGCGGGGGTATTTGTGTCAAATCGCATCGCAGGGGACAGCGGCAAAACGAACCGCATGGGCCGCGCAATATGGGGCATTGCGCGCAGCAACACCTCGCGCTCGCGCAGCGCCTTGGCCACCAACCCGATCTCGAAATACTCAAGATAGCGCAAGCCTCCGTGGAACAGTTTGGTCGAGCGCGACGAGGTGCCTTGCCCCAAATCGCCCATTTCCGCTAGGGCCACAGTCAATCCGCGCCCCGCTGCATCACGCGCAATGCCGCAGCCATTGATGCCGCCGCCGATGATGAAAAGATCATATATCATATCGCTATTCGGCTGGGGTGAGGTCATGCCCCGCCCCATGTAGATTGGCGGCGGATCAAGGACAGCGGAATTTCGCATGCCCTATCGCCCCCATTTTGCACCCAATTTAGGCAAATCTCGGCCAGTTTGGGCAAATCGGGGCGCAGGCTGGATAGGCCCGCCTCGGCCGCTGCGGGCGTATCGCCCCAGCCAATAACGCGAAATCCATCGCCCAGCGCAATGCCCTGCGCGGCCAAGCCTGCCATCACGCCAAGTGCGACCTGATCCGTGATGCACAGCGCCGCGCGGCAATCGGGATGCAGGTCCAGCAGGGTCTGTATTGCCCCGCGCCCCGCCGCATAATCATCCCCGCCCGCCAGATGCAAAGGGGGCGCTAATGCCTTAGTCATACGCTCATGATACCCGCGCAGGCGCAGCGCATAAATTGCATCTGCGTAGCTTCCCCCGATAAAGGCCACGCTGCTGCCAAACTGCAATAAGTGGCGCGTGGCGATCTGCGCGGCCATCCCCTCTTGCAGGCGGGCGGGCGCGCGGGGGTGCAGGGCAAAAATCGCGCCGTCATCCTCGGCCTCGCTGAGGCGCGTGGTGATTTTGCGCCCGCCCGCCGCCTCGCCCGCGCGCAGCAGATGCAGACCCATTCCCCGCGCCAAGGCCGCCGCCTGCACCGCCGCGGCAAAGGCCGCATTGGCTGGGTCGGACAAGTCACAAGACAGCGGCACGGCCTGTCGATCAGGGGCCGCCGCCGCCGAAGAGGCTTGCGCTTTCCCGCGCAACCCCGCCGCCGCCACGTTATAAACATAGCCCAGATCTTGCATCGCGGCCTGCACACGCATGCGAGTATCGGCGCGCACCAAGGGGCTGTCTTGCAGCACAAGGCTGACGGTAGACTTGGACACGCCCGCGCGGGCGGCAACGTCGATGATCGTTGGATTGGCCATGAATGTCTTTCGCTTTTACGCAGAGTTTCAATTTAGATCGTTCCAAATTGCAAGAGCAAAGCGCAGGCCATGCCAAGCACCCGCCGTTCTGGCGTTATCTGCGCAAATCTACTGGACATAAGGGCGCGCCTTGCGCCAGATGATACTGCGCCCAACTTATCCAAACCCAAAAGGCCCGCCATGGACAGCTATGCAACCCCCAATGACATTTCGAAAATCGTGGCCGCCGATAAGGCCCATGTGTGGCACCACCTAAGCCAGCACAAAGGCTACGAGTCCCCCGATATTGACCCGCGCATCATCGTCGAGGGGAAGGGTCTGCGCGTTTGGGATGCACGCGGGCGTGAGTATATCGACGCGGTTTCGGGCGCGGTTTGGACGGTGAACGTGGGCTATGGCCGCGAAAGCATCGCCAATGCGGTGCGCGATACATTGCTGAAAATGAATTATTTTGCGGGCTCTGGCGGGTCTATCCCGGGCGCGCAATTTGCGCAGCGGCTGATTGAAAAAATGCCGGGCCTTAGCCGCGTTTACTATTCCAATTCGGGCTCTGAGGCGAATGAAAAGGTGTATAAGATGGTGCGCCAGATCGCGCACAAACACCACGGCGGCAAAAAGTGGAAAATCCTGTACCGCGAGCGCGACTACCACGGCACCACGATTGGCGCGCTGGCCACTTCGGGCCAAGCGGAACGGGCGATGCAATATGGCCCCTATCCTGATGGGTTCGTGATGGTTCCCCATTGCCTTGAATACCGCGCGCAGTGGGAGGTTGAAAACTACGGCCAGCGCGCAGCGGATGCCATTGAAGAGGTGATCTTGCGCGAGGGGGCCGATACCATCGGCGCGCTTGTGTTGGAACCCGTCACCGCTGGCGGCGGCGTGATCGTGCCCCCCGCTGGCTATTGGGAGCGGGTGCAAGAAATTTGCCGCAAGTATAATATTCTCTTGCATATCGACGAAGTGGTTTGCGGCGTGGGCCGCACGGGCACATGGTTTGGCTATCAGCATTTCGGGATCAAGCCCGATTTTGTGACCATGGCCAAAGGCGTGGCATCGGGCTATGCCGCGATTTCTTGCACGGTCACCACCGAGGCGGTGTTCGATATGTTCAAGGACGACAGCGATAAGATGTCCTATTTCCGCGACATCTCCACCTTTGGCGGCTGCACGGCTGGCCCTGCGGCGGCGCTGGAAAATATGCGCATCATCGAGGATGAGGGGTTGCTGGACAACACTCTGGCCATGGGAGCGCGGGTTTTGGACAATCTGAACGCCTTGATGGACAAGCACAAAGTTATCGGCGATGTGCGCGGCAAGGGGCTGTTCTGCGGGGCCGAGCTTGTGGCAGATCGGGCAACTAAGGAGCCTGCGGATGAAAAGAAAGTGGCCGCTGTCGTTGCCGAATGCAATGCGCAAGGCGTGATCATTGGCATGACCAACCGCAGCCTGCCAGGGCTGAACAATACTTTGTGCCTCTCGCCCGCGCTGATTGCCACGGCGGATGATATAGACGCCATCACGGGCGCGATCGACAAAGCCTTGACCAAGGTTTTTGGCGGATAGGTTTTAGGTATTTAGGCCAAAGTGAATAGGGGGGCTTGCGCAAGCAGGCGCCCTTTGCCTATAAGTCCAGATATATTTGGATTTGAGGCCACATGCCAATTCCGTCCGAAGCCTTTGTTTTGCCCCCCGCCACGCGCGGCACTTTGCAGCAGCGCTTGCGCCAAGTGGTCAGCGAAGGGGTGTTGACGGGGCGGTTTGTGGCGGGGCAAAAGATGCCATCCTCGCGCGGTTTGGCGCAGCATTTGGGGATTTCGCGCATCACCGTCACGCTGGCCTACAGCGAACTCGTCAGCGCCGATTATCTAGAGGCGCGGGGGCGATCTGGCTATTTCGTATCCCAAACTGCGCCGCGCGCGCCCGAATTGACCGCACGCGCCCCGCGCCGCGAGGGAGTGGATTTTGCCGCCCTGACGGGGCGTCGCTTTTCGCAAATTGCGGGGGTAGAGCGCCCGCGCGATTGGGAAACCTATCCCTATCCCTTTATCTACGGGCAGGCCGATGCCAGCCTGTTTGATCACCAAAACTGGCGCCAATGCGCGCTGCGCGCGTTGGGGCGGCGCGATTTTGGGGTGCTGACATCGGATTTATATGATGGCGATGACCCGCTGTTGATGGAATATCTGCTGCGATCCATTTTGCCACGGCGCGGGATTGCCGCGCGCGAAGATGAGGTTCTGCTAACCCTTGGCGCGCAAAACGGGTTGTGGATGGCGGCGCAGCTTTTGCTGGGCACGGGGCGCCGCGCCGCGATGGAGAACCCTGGCTATTCGGGCCTGCGCGGCATTCTGGCGGGGCAGGGTGCGGATGTTGTTTCGGTTGGTGTGGACGAAAGCGGGCTGCCCCCTGATGCCATTCCAAGCGGGGTGGATGTGGTCTTCACCACTGCGTCGCACCAGTGCCCCACCAATGCCACCATGCCGATTGCGCGGCGCGAGGCGCTGCTGGCCCGCGCCGCGCGCGACAATTTTATTATTGTCGAAGATGATTATGAATTTGAGATGTCCTTTCTAAAGCCCGTGTTGCCCGCGCTGAAGTCTTTGGACAGCGAGGGGCGGGTGATTTACGTGGGCAGCTTTTCAAAATCGGTCTTTCCGGGGATGCGGCTGGGCTATTTGGTGGGGCCTGCCAGTTTTATCCGCGAGGCGCGTGCCCTGCGTCTGATGCTGCTGCGCCACCCGCCTGGCCATATCCAGCGCACCGTCGCCTATTTCCTGTCGCTTGGCCATTATGATGCGCTGATCAACCGCATGCGCGCCGCCTACAAACGCCGCCGTCAGGTGATGGCGGACGCCATTGTGGATGCAGGGCTAGAGGTGGCAGGGCAGGGCGGCTTTGGCGGGTCTAGCTTTTGGATGCGCGCGCGCGGGCAGGACACGGGCACGCTTGCCAAACGTCTGCGCGAGGGCGGGGTGCTGATCGAGGCAGGCCATTCCTTTTTCGATCCCGCAGCCCCGAAAAGCGAATACTACCGCCTTGGCTATTCGTCGATTACCCCTGCCAAAATTCCCGAAGGGATCGCGCGCATTGCCAAAGCCATGCGCGGTTAGCTGGTCTTATTCCGCCTGCATCACTGGCCCTAACAGGCTGGCAAGCCTGCGCCTAAAGTGCTGCGAAAAGAGGAGTGTCCCCCATGAAAATGACCACCGAAGAAGCCTTTATCAAAGTGTTGCAGATGCACGGGATTTGCGATGCTTTTGGCATTATCGGATCGGCTTTTATGCCGATTTCCGATTTGTTTCCGCGCGCGGGCATTCGGTTTTGGGATTGCGCGCACGAGGGCAGCGGCGGGATGATGGCGGATGGCTATACCCGCGCCTCGGGTCGTATGTCGATGATGATCGCGCAAAACGGGCCAGGGATTAGCAATTTTGTCACTGCCGTGAAAACCGCCTATTGGAACCACACGCCGCTGCTGCTGGTCACACCGCAGGCCGCGAATAAGACCATCGGCATGGGCGGCTTTCAAGAGGTCGAGCAGATGGCAATGTTCAAAGACATGGTCGCCTATCAAGAAGAGGTGCGCGACCCCTCGCGCGTGGCCGAGGTGCTAAGCCGCGTGATCCTGAATGCCCGCCGCGCCAGCGCCCCTGCGCAAATCAACATGCCGCGTGATTTCTGGACGCAGGTGATCGACATCACCCTACCCGCCGTGGTCGAATTCGAGCGCCCCTCGGGCGGCGAGGCCGCCATCACCGAGGCCGCCGCGCTGCTGTCCTGTGCCAAGTTTCCCGTGATTCTGAACGGTGCAGGTGTGGTGCTGGCGGGCGCGATCCCCGATGCCATGGCACTGGCCCAGCGGCTGGATGCCCCCGTTTGCGTGGGCTATCAGCACAACGACGCCTTCCCCGGCTCGCATCCGCTGTTCGCGGGGCCCTTGGGCTATAACGGGTCGAAGGCGGGGATGGAGCTGATCGCGCAGGCCGATGTGGTGCTGGCGCTGGGCACGCGGCTTAACCCGTTCTCGACCCTGCCGGGCTATGGGCTGGACTACTGGCCGAAGGATGCCAAGATCATCCAGGTGGACATCAACCCGGACCGGATCGGCCTGACCAAGCCGGTGACGGTGGGCATCGTGGGCGATGCGAAGAAGGTGGCCGAGGGGATCGCTGGCGCGGCTGTCGGCGACCGCAGGCGATGCGGGGCGGGCGGACCGCAAGGCACTCATCGCGCAGAAGAAATCGGCCTGGGCGCAGGAACTGTCCTCGATGGACCACGAACAGGACGATCCCGGCACCAGCTGGAACCAGCGCGCCCGGGATGCCAAGCCCGAGTGGATGAGCCCGCGCATGGCCTGGCGCGCGATCCAGTCGGCGCTGCCGCGTGAGGCGATCATCTCCTCCGACATCGGCAACAACTGCGCCATCGGCAACGCCTATCCGTCGTTCGAGGCGGGGCGGAAATACCTGGCACCGGGGCTCTTCGGGCCTTGCGGCTATGGCTTGCCAAGCATCATCGGCGCCAAGATCGGCTGTCCGGACACGCCAGTGGTGGGCTTTTCAGGCGACGGGGCCTTTGGGATTGCCGTGACGGAACTGACCGCCATCGGCCGCAAGGAATGGCCCGCGGTGACGCATGGTTGTGTTCCGCAACTACCAATGGGGCGCGGAAAAGCGCAACTCGACCCTGTGGTATGACGACAATTTTGTGGGAACCGAACTGGATACCCAAGTGTCCTATGCGGGCATCGCCAAGGCCTGCGGGTTGCAAGGTGTCGTGGCCCGCACAATGGACGAATTGACCGCCGCGTTGAAACAGGCGATCGAGGATCAAAAGAACGGCAAAACCACCCTGATCGAGGCGATGATCAACCAAGAATTGGGCGAGCCGTTCCGCCGTGATGCGATGAAGAAACCCGTTGCGGTGGCGGGTGTTTCATCCGCTGATATGCAGGCATGAGCCTGCCGTTTGACCTAAGCTGGGTGGCCGCGCTTTATATGGGCGCGGTCTTTTTACTGGCGGCCTTTGTGCGCGGTTATTCGGGGTTTGGGTTTTCGGCCATGATCATCACAGCCTCGGCACTGGTGACGAACCCGCTGAATTTTGTGGCCCTTGTGGTTGTGCTGGAAACCGCAATGTCGCTGCAATCTTTGCGGGGAATTGGGCGCGATATCGATTGGCGGCGCGTTGGTCTGCTGATGGGCGGCGCTGTTGTTGGCCTGCCGATTGGGCTTTTCGTGCTGACCGCGCTCAGCGAGGATGCAGTGCGCGCAGCGATCGCCCTATTGGTATTGTCGATGTGCTTGGTTCTTTTAAGGGGATGGCGCTTCGCTCTTGGAAATGCGGCTGGTGCGGAAGCGAATATGGGGTTTGGGTTGCTGTCTGGTCGCGCGTGAATGCGTACTGCATGGGCGGGCTGCCACTGATCCCGTTCTTTGCCGCCCAGCCAATGGCCCTGGCGGTGTTTCGCGCGACGCTGATCGCCTATTTCCCGCTTCTTGATCTGTATTCAGCGCCGCTGTATTGGGCGGCGGGGCTGGTGACATGGGGCACGATATGGGCCAGCGTCCTTGCACTGCCACTGGCCTTGCTGGGCAATTGGCTGGGGGGGCGGCAGTTCTTTCAGACCGACCCCCAAGATTTTCGCCGCTTTGTGATTGTGTTGTTGGCCGTGCTGGCGCTGATGGCTTTGGCCAAGGTGGTGGTCTGATGCTGCTGGTGGTCAATGCGGGGTCATCCTCGGTGAAACTTGCGCTGTTTGATGGGGCAGATCTGCGCGCCGCACATAACGTGGCGCAGCTGGGCGCAGGCGGGCATGGCGCGGCATTGGCGCAGGGGCTGGCCGCGCTGGGCACGCCTGCCATCACCGCCGCCGCCCACCGCGTGGTGCATGGTGGCGCGGGGCTGACCGCCACACAAAGAATCACGCCCGATGTGCTGGCCCAGATCAGCGATGCAGTGGCGCTTGCCCCGTTGCACAACCCTGCCAATTTGGCCTGCATCCATGCGATAAGATGCACCCCAATTTGCCGCAATTCGCCGCTTTTGACACCGCCTTTCACGCGACGATCCCGCCAAAGGAATATAGCTATGCGATTCCCGCCGCAGAAAACCTGCGCCGCTATGGGTTTCACGGGCTAAGCTATGCCTCGATGGTGCGGCGTTTGGCCGATAACCTGCCGCGCCGACTGCTGGGCCTGCATCTGGGCAATGGCGCGTCTTTATGCGCCATTTTGGACGGTCGTTCTGTAGCCACCACGATGGGCCATTCGCCGCAAGATGGGCTGATCATGGGCACGCGGGCGGGAACCATCGACAGCGCTGCGGTGCTGGCCCTTGCCCGTCGCCACGGGATTGACGGGGCCGAGGCATTGCTGAACCGTCAATCGGGCCTGCTGGCCCTGTCGGGCAGCCATGACATGCGCGCAGCCTCCCCGCAGGCCCGCGCCATATTCACCCATGCCGCAATTCGACACGCAGGGGCCATGGTCGCGGTGATGGGTGCGCATGACGCGGTGGTATTTTCGGGCGGCATTGGCGAAAATGACGCAGATTTGCGCCGCAATATCACCGAAGCTCTGGCCTTTCTTGGCCCCTTTGCCATCCATATTCTTGATGCCGAGGAAGAGACGCAGATCGCTTTGGACGTTGCAAACCTGGCCCAATCGCGGCCTTAGGGCGTCGTAGCCGCGCGGCTTACCGTGCCCGCGGCGCCAAAGTTTGGCACTGGCAGTGCTTTTAGCACGGGCAAATTGGCATCAGGGACGGATGTTTTCGGCAATAGCGCGGGGTTCAGGCTCATCTCGCTGTCATCGCCCGAGGTGGTGGCTTTTGCAACGGTCACTTCCGCCTTTTTGGGTTTTGGCGCGGGCGGCGGCAAGCTGAGTTTCGTCGGATAGCTGCCATCGGCGTTCAGCACCACAACCTTGGCCCCATCAGCCACACGGTCATGCAGATCGATCACATCTTGGTTGATCATCCGGATACAGCCCGACGAGGCATTGCGCCCGATCGAGAACCATTCGGGCGTGCCAGCAGATGCGATAGCCGTAGTCAACGCCATTGGTGGTCAGATACAAGGCGCGCGCGCCCAAGGGGTTGGTTGGCCCGCCCGGCTGGCCCTTTTCCCATTTGGCAAGCTCGGGCTTGCGTTCGATCATTTCGGGCGGCGGTGTCCATTTGGGCCAGTTTTGCCGCCCCGTGATCAGCGCGGTGCCTGACCATTGAAATCCGGCTTTGCCAACTGCAATGCCGTAGCGCATCGCCTGATTTTTGCCCGTGACCAGAAACAGGAATTTCTCGGCGGGGTTGATGACAATCGTGCCTTCGGCCTCATCCGTTGGGTAGTAGACCGATTGGCGCTGGAATTGCTGCGGCACTTTTTCGACGGGCACAGCGGCCACGGCAAATTCGCCGTCCTGCCGCCCTTCATAAACGCCAGTTACCAACTTTGGGTCGGGCGCAGGCACCAACCCCGCCTCGATCATCGCAGGATCGGGCGCGCAGGCGGCAAGGCCAAAGGCCAATGCTATGGCAAACGCGGTGCGGGTATGGCGGGCAGGGAACATGGGGCGGCCTTTACAATTATCAGCTATGCGGCAAAGCGCAGGGTCATCAGCACAGAATCACAGTGTAAGTGTTATCCAAGCCCAATCGCGCGGTCAAAGCCCCGACTACAATATCTTGTGCATAACTGGATTATTTTGTCACAGTTTTGTGCGCAAGCGCCAAAGTTCGGGAAACAGTTCGATCTCTAGCATGCGTTTTAGATAGCTGGCCCCGCCTGTGCCGCCAGTGCCGCGTTTCATCCCGATCACGCGCTCGACGGTTGTGACGTGATTGAACCGCCAGCGGCGAAAGTAGTCTTCAATATCCACCAATTTTTCCGCCAATTCATAGGCGCGCCAATGCAGCGCGGGGTCGCGATAGACCGCCTCCCATGCCGTTTGCACGCCTGAATCATACGCCCAAGCCTCGCGAGGATCGCGCGCCAAAACGGCGGCGGGGATGGGCAAGCCGACATGCGCCAAATGCCGCAAAGCTGCATCATAAAGGCTGGGCTGGGTCAATTCGGCCTGAAGCAGCGCGCTGAGGTCGGCACGGTGGGCATGGGGGGCCAGCATCGCCGTATTGCGGTTGCCAAGGGCAAATTCGATCAGCCGATATTGCCAAGATTGAAACCCCGAGGACTGGCCTAAATCATCGCGAAAGGTGGTGTAATCGGCAGGCGTCATCGTGCGCAAAACGTCCCATGCGGAATTTAACTGTTCAAAAATCCGCGACAGACGGGCCAACATTTTGAACGCCTCGGGCAGGCTATGGGCCAAAATGGCCGCACGCGCGGCGGCGATTTCGTGCAAGGCCAGCTTCATCCATAATTCCGAGGTTTGGTGCTGGATGATAAACAGCATCTCGTCATGCGCGCGCGACAGGGGGCGCTGCGCTGTTAGGATTTGGTCGATGTGGAGATAATCGCCATAGGACATGCGGGCGCGAAAATCGGTCTGCGCGCCCTCGGCGGCGGGGTCATAGGTGGTCATGGACAGCCTCTTGGGAACAATGGGGGAAATGGCGGGTTCAGCCGCCCGCTTGCCCATTTTGCACCGCGAAATGCCCCATCTTGCGCCATAGCGCCGCCCATGCCGCAGGGCGGCACAGGGCGGGCAAGTGGCGGCGGTTTTCCATCATGTCACCGCTGCCCGCGTTTGATAGGCGGGGTTATCCCAAAGGCGGTTTTTCATAATATCGGCCAGCACATCCACGGCGCGGGCCACGTCTGCGCTGTCGATATATAATGGGGTAAAGCCGCATCGGATCACGTCAGGCGCGCGAAAATCACCCACAACGCCCCGTGCGATCATCGCCTGCATGATGGCATAGGCCTGCGGATGGCGAAACGACACTTGACTGCCGCGCGCGCCATGTTCGCGCGGGGTGGCCAGCTGCAATTCGGGGCAGGCGGCCTCGACCCCCGCGATATATTGGTCCATCAGCGATTGGGATGCGGCGCGCAGATGATTCAAATCAACGCCGTGCCAAACATCCAGCGCCGCCTCTAATGCGGCCAGTTGCAGCACGGGCGGCGTGCCGACGCGCATACGGTCAATGCCCGCCCCTGCGCGATAATCCAGATCAAAGGCAAAAGGCGCCTCGTGCCCCAGCCAGCCCGACAGGGCAGGGCGGGCGCTATCTGCATGGCGCGGGGCGACATAGATGAACGCAGGGCCACCTGGGCCCGAATTGAGGTATTTATAGGTGCAGCCCACTGCAAAATCTGCCGCGCAGTCGGCCAAATGCACGGGAAAAGCCCCCGCCGAATGGGCCAAATCCCACACCGCAATCGCCCCTGCCTGATGCGCGGCGGCGGTCAGCGCCGCCATATCATGGCGGCGGCCTGTGCGGTAATCCACCTCGGTGAGCATCAAAACCGCCACGCTGTCGTCAATGGCGGCGGCCACGCCTTCGGGGGCCACGGTTTTTAGCATGTATCCATCGCCTAAGGTGCGGCATAGCCCGTCTGCCATGTATAAATCAGACGGGAAATTGCCCGTGTCCGACAAGATCACGCGCCGCTTTGGGGCCAACTCGACAGCCGCTGCGAGCGCCTGATAGACCTTGATCGACAGCGTATCGCCCAAAACGACATGCCCCGCTTCGGCCCCAATCAGATCAGCGATTTGATCGCCCAGTTTGCGGGGCAAATCCATCCAGCCCGCGCGGTTCCATCCGCCAATCAGCATCTGGCCCCATTCTTGCGTCACCGTGCGCGCCACGCGGGCCATCGCCGCGCGCGGCAGCGGGCCCAGCGAGTTGCCATCCAGATAGGTCACGCCCGCAGGCAGATCAAACAGCGCTTTGGTGGCAGCGAAATCGGTCATTCTTAGTCCTATGATTTTGCGCCACGCTGCCTGTTTTTTGGGCATTGCGCAAGTCTTGGTCAATTCACCGCAGCGGTTCTTTGTGCTTTTACGCGCGCAACAATCTGTTAAATACAGCGCTGATTTTGTAAGTATCGCAAAAGAGGTTGCACTGGCCGCGATTGCCAGCGAAAAGGGTGTCTCGCGCGTTGGCCCGCGCGGTAAAGGCACAAATTTTGGGGGATTTGCAGTGAAAATTGGCGCTTTGACAGAGACTTTTATCGGCGAGAATCGCGTGGCTATGACGCCCGATTCCGCCACACAGCTGGCCAAACTGGGCCATTCTTGCGTGATCCAGTCAGGCGCGGGGCAAAAGGCGGGTTTTTCCGATGCGGCCTATACCGCAGCTGGCGTCGAGGTTTTGAAAACCGCCAGCGCCGTGGTCAAGGCCGCTGATGTCGTCGTCAAAGTGCGCGGCCCTGATGAAAAAGAGGCCAAGGCCCTGCGGTCTGGCCAAACCCTGATTTCGTTCTTCTGGCCTGCCCAAAACCCCGAACTTTTGGAAACGGTCAAATCCGCTGGCGCAACTGTGGTGGCGATGGATATGGTCCCGCGCATCTCGCGCGCGCAAAAAATGGATGCGCTGTCGTCGATGGCCAATATCGCAGGCTACCGCGCCGTGATCGAGGCGGGCAATAACTTTGGCCGTTTCTTCACGGGGCAGGTGACGGCAGCGGGCAAGGTGCCCCCCGCCAAAGTGCTGATCGTGGGCGCGGGGGTGGCTGGCCTTGCCGCCACGGGCACGGCGGTATCGCTGGGGGCAATCGTGCATGCCTTTGACGTGCGCCCCGAAGTGGCCGAGCAGATCGAATCCATGGGCGCGAATTTCGTGTTCCTTGATTTTGCGGAATCGCAGACGGATGGCGCGGCGACAGGGGGCTATGCCGCCCCCTCTAGCCCCGAATTCCGCGAGGCGCAGCTGAAGAAATTCCGTGAACTTGCGCCAGAAATGGACATCGTCATCACCACGGCGCTGATCCCGGGCCGCCCTGCACCCAAGCTGTGGACAGCTGATATGGTTGCCATGATGAAAACGGGCAGCGTGATTGTCGATCTGGCGGCCGAGCGTGGCGGCAACTGCGATTTGACCGTGCCTGATGAAAAAATCGTGTCCGACAATGGCGTGACCATCGTGGGTTACACCGATTTTCCATCGCGTATGGCCGCGCAGGCATCGACGCTATACGCCACCAATATCCGCCATATGCTGACCGATCTGACGCCCAAAAAAGATGGCGTGATTGCGCATAATATGGAAGATGACGTGATCCGCGGGGCCACCGTGGCGCACGCGGGCGAGATCACCTATCCGCCGCCGCCGCCAAAAATTCAGGCCATCGCCGCGCAAAAGCCCAAAGAAAAGGCCAAGGAACTCACGGCAGAGGAGAAGCGTGCGGCAGAGACCGCCGCCTTCAAGCGTCAGACCCGCGATCAAGTGGTTATGCTGGTAGGTTTTGGCGCGCTGTTGTTGCTGGCAGGCCTCTTCACCCCTGCCAGTTTCATGAGCCATTTTATCGTCTTCGTCCTTTCCTGTTTCATCGGATTTTCGGTGATCTGGAACGTCGCGCATTCCTTGCACACGCCGCTGATGGCGGTGACGAATGCAATCTCCTCGATCATCATTTTGGGGGCGATTTTGCAAATCGGCTCGGGGTCATGGCTGGTGATGGTGCTGGCGGGTCTGTCGGTGTTTATGGCGGGTATCAATATTTTTGGCGGCTTTATGGTCACGCGCCGTATGCTTGCCATGTTCCAAAAGTCGTAGGGAGAGAATGATGGAAATGGGTTTCACAACAGCGGCTTATGTGATTGCTGCGGTTCTATTCATCTTGTCCTTGGGCGGTTTGTCGGGACAAGAAAGCGCGAAACGCGCGGTGTGGTATGGTATTGCAGGCATGGCGCTGGCGGTGCTGGCTACGTTGTTGGCATCTCAGGGCGCGGTGCTGGCTGCAGTGCTGATTGGCGCGGGCGGTGTGATCGGCTGGATCGTAGCCCAGCGCGTGCAAATGACAGAAATGCCCCAACTTGTTGCGGCCATGCACAGCCTTGTCGGCCTTGCCGCCGTGTTCATCGGCTATAACGCCGATCTGGAACTGACCCGCGTTCTGGCGATGGATGATGCCGCGCGCGAGGGGCTGACGGGTTTTGCCGCGCTATTGGCGCATAAAACCCCTGTCGAGCAGAACATTCTGCGGGTTGAAGTTTTCCTTGGCGTCTTCATCGGCGCTGTCACTTTTACTGGGTCTGTCATCGCCTTTGGCAAACTTGCGGGCAAAGTGGATGGCAAGGCCAAAAAACTGCCGGGCGGGCATGCGTTGAACGCAGGCGCGGCGATTGGATCGCTGGTCCTTCTGGGCGTGTATGTGTCCACGGGCGCGATTTGGCCGTTGATGTTGATGACGCTTCTGGCGTTTTTCATCGGCTATCATCTGATCATGGGCATCGGCGGGGCGGACATGCCTGTGGTTGTGTCGATGCTGAACAGTTATTCGGGCTGGGCCGCCAGCGCGATTGGCTTCTCGCTGTCCAATGATTTGCTGATCGTGGTCGGCGCACTTGTCGGCAGCTCTGGCGCAATCTTGTCCTATATCATGTGCCGCGCGATGAACCGCAGCTTTATTTCTGTGATTCTTGGCGGATTTGGCGGCACCACAGGCCCCGCGATGGAAATCACGGGCGAGCAGGTGGCGATTGACACCGATGGTGTGGCCGCAGCTTTGAATGACGCAGAATCGGTCATTATAATTCCAGGCTATGGCATGGCCGTGGCGCAAGCGCAGCAAGCGGTGTCCGAGTTGACGCGCAAGCTGCGCGCGCGCGGCAAAAACGTGCGCTTTGCCATCCATCCCGTCGCGGGCCGCTTGCCTGGCCATATGAATGTTTTGCTGGCCGAGGCGAAGGTGCCCTATGACATCGTGATGGAAATGGACGAGATCAACGAAGATTTCCCATCCACCGATGTGGCCATCGTGATCGGATCCAATGACATCGTAAACCCCGCCGCCCAAGAAGATCCCAACAGCCCCATCGCAGGCATGCCCGTTCTGGAATGCTGGAAGGCGAAACTGGTGATCGTGTCCAAACGCGGCCAAGGCACGGGATATTCGGGGATCGAGAACCCCTTGTTCTACAAGGACAATACCCGCATGTTCTATGGCGATGCCAAAAAATCCTTGGATGCGCTGCTTCCTATGATCGACTAACCATAAGGGGGCGCTCGCGCCCCCTCGGAGCAAATGCTCCTCACCCCCTGAGGATATTTTCAAAGAAAAGAAGCGAAAATTTGATTAAAATTATGCGCTTCTCTTTTTCACAAATATCCTCGGGGGAATGACATACCCGCAGCGAGGGGGCGGAAAGCCCCCTTTTTTACGGCAAAACGCAAAACCTGCACTTGAGGCAGGTCGGTCAGGCCCAGACCCAGTGCGCGATAGGCGGAAAAGGACAGGGTTGCCCCTTGGACCGTTGGTAGCAAGTCAACGTTCACACCTTTGCCATTCGCCAGCACCGCGCGCCCCTTCGTTGATCAACTCTGATTTCAGCCACAGCCCTGTCTCTGTCGGACTGCCAAGACCGACAGTCACTGTGCCCAAGACCGCGCCTGCATTCGGCGCGGCAACGGCGGCGGCTTTTTGCGCGGCGCTGACACTGTCCAGTGCGGCGGCGCTTTGCCCGCCTGTGGTCAGGCTTTGCAGCGCGCTTTGCGGTGGTGCGGGCATTGGCTGCGCCACTTGCCTTGGTGCAAACATCCCCGCGCATCCCGTCAGGGGCAGGCAGATAAAAAGGGCAAGACCGATGCTTTTCATGCGCCAAACCTAGGCCGTGATACGTGGTTGTGCAAGTGCTTGCCCTTGCTTACCTCACGCCCTAGGTTGCGGTGATGACGTATCCCGCCCTGATCGACCCATTCGCCCGCCCGATCACCTATCTGCGCCTGTCGGTGACAGATCGCTGCGATTTTCGCTGCACCTATTGCATGTCTGAATCTATGACATTTCTGCCCAAGGCCGATTTGCTTAGCCTTGAAGAGCTGGATCGCCTTGCCAGCGCCTTTGTGGCACTTGGTGTGCGCAAGCTGCGTGTCACGGGCGGCGAGCCTTTGGTGCGTAAAGGGATTATGACCATGTTTCAATCCCTTAGCCGCCACCTGACCAGCGGCGCGCTTGAGGAGTTGACGCTGACAACCAACGGCAGCCAGCTGAAGCGCTATGCCGCAGATTTGGCCGCCTGCGGGGTGCGGCGGATCAATGTCTCGCTGGATACGCTGAACCCCGATAAATTCGCCGCTATCACGCGTTGGGGCAAACTTTCCCCCGTGCTGGACGGTATCGCGGCGGCGCAGGCCGCGGGTATGCGCGTCAAGATCAACACTGTCGCCCTGAGGGGCGTGAACGAGGACGAGCTGTTCGCGCTGGTCGATTGGTGCGCAGCCCAAGACCTTGACCTGACCTTTATCGAAGTGATGCCGATGGGCGAGGATTTGGGCGATGCCGTCCGCCACGGCCAATATTGGCCGCTGACAGATCTGCGTGCACAGCTTGCCGCACGCTATACTTTGACAGATATTCCCCAGCGCACGGGCGGGCCCGCACGTTACGTGCAGCTTGGGCAAACAGGGCAGAAGATCGGCTTTATCACGCCCATGACGCATAATTTTTGTGAAAGCTGTAACCGCGTGCGGGTGACTTGCTTGGGCGAGCTATATATGTGCTTGGGCCAAGAAGACCGCGCCGATCTGCGCAGCCCTTTGCGTGCGGGTATTGATGACATCGCCCTTATCGGCGCTATCCGCGCCGCCATTGCGCGCAAACCCAAGGGCCATGATTTCGACTATTCCCGTGCCGCTGCGCTGGGCAAAATTGCAGGCCAAATGCCCCGCCACATGAGCCATACGGGCGGCTAGGGCTGTGCGGCCTGCGTGGCACTTCGCCGCGCCCACTGTTTTTTCACATTTTAGATGCCATAATTAGGTCAACAGAAAGGGTGACCTATGGATACTTTTGTGCTCTCGCGCATACAATTTGCGGCAAACATCTCTTTCCACATCTTATTTCCCACCATTACCATCGCGCTGGGGTGGGCGCTGCTGTTCTTTAAGCTGCGCTTTAACGCGACGCGCAACCCCGCCTGGATGGCGGCCTATATGTTTTGGGTAAAAATCTTTGCGCTGTCTTTCGCGCTGGGGGTGGTGTCTGGCATCACCATGTCATTCCAATTTGGCACCAACTGGCCAGGGTTCATGGAAAAAGTCGGTAATGTTGCGGGGCCGCTTTTGGCCTATGAGGTTTTGACGGCCTTTTTCCTAGAGGCGGCCTTTCTTGGCATCATGTTGTTTGGCGCATCGCGCGTTGCGCCTTGGGTGCACACCACGGCGACATTCTTGGTGGCCTTTGGCACCACGGTTTCGGCGTTTTGGATTATCGTGCTGAATTCTTGGATGCATACGCCAGCAGGGTATGAGCTGCGCGGCGGCGTGGTTCATGCAACCGATTGGCTGGCGATCATCTTTAACCCGTCGATGCCCTATCGTTTTGTGCACATGCTGCTGGCTTCGGGCCTGACGGTCGCCTTCCTGATTGCAGGCATTTCTGCCCTGCGCCATTTGTGGGGCGAGCGCAGCGAAGAGCTGCGCAAAACCCTGCGCTTTGGCGTGATGCTGGCCGCGCTGCTGATTCCGATCCAAATTTTCGCGGGCGATATGCATGGGCTGAACACACTTGAACATCAGCCGCAAAAGATCGCCGCGATGGAGGGGAATTGGGAAACGCAAAGCCGCGCGCCGCTGCTGCTTTTCGCCTTGCCAGATCAAGAGGCGCGCGAGAACCGCTTTGAAATTGGTATACCCGCCATGGCCTCGATGATACTAAAGCATTCGCCCGATGGGGTCGTGCCGGGCCTGAATGATTTTGTCGCCGCCGATGGCACGGTGATGCACCCGCCCGTCGCCCCAGTGTTCTGGTCGTTCCGTATTATGGTGGGGGCAGGTTTCGCGATGTTGGCCCTGTCTTGGGCGGGGGCGGCGATGATACGCAAACGCGGGGTTGATGGGTTGCCGCGCCTGTATCTGGGTGCGCTGGCGGGGGCGACTTTTATCGGCTGGGTGGCGACGCTGGCAGGCTGGTATACCACCGAAATTGGCCGCCAGCCATGGCTGGTGCAGGGGGTGCTGACCACGCGCGAGGCGGTCGCAGCCGTGCCATCGGGAATGGTTTTGTCAACGTTGATTGGGTATTTGGTCGTCTATGGTGCGCTGATTTTGGCCTATATGCTGACAATCACCGCGCTGGCACGTAAAGCCGCCCGCGGCGAAGCATTGCCTGCGCACCGCCCTGAACTGGCCCCCGCCGAATAGGAGCGCGAGATGATCTTTGATAATTTGCCACTGATTTTTGCGGGTCTGATGGGCCTGTCGATCCTGATTTACGTGATCCTGGACGGCTTTGATTTGGGGGTGGGGCTGCTGTTTCCCTTTGCCACGCCCGATCAGCGCGACCAAATGGTGGCCAGCATCGGCCCGTTTTGGGATGCCAATGAAACATGGCTGGTGCTGGCGGTGGGCATCTTGCTGGTCGCCTTTCCTGCCGCGCATGGCGCCATTCTAACCGCGCTATATCTGCCTGTCTTTGTCATGTTGATTGGCCTGATCTTGCGCGGCGTTGCATTTGAATTTCGCGCCAAGGCACCAAAAGTGCAAAAGCCGCTATGGGACGGCGCGTTTTTTACGGGCAGTCTTATGGCCAGCGCATCCCAAGGGTTTATGCTGGGGATCTATATCATGGGGCTGAACTACACGGGCTGGCACATTGCTTTCGCGCTGCTGATTGGCGCGCTTTTGACCATTGCCTACAGCTTTATCGGCGCAGTCTGGGTGGTTGGAAAATCCGAGGGTGCGCTGCTGGGGCGCGCCGTCATCTGGGCGCAGGGCGGGATTTGGGGCGCGGTTTTGGGGCTGGGGGCGGTGTCGCTGGCGACGCCCTTTGTCAGCACGCGCATTGCGGACAAATGGTTCGCTTGGCCCCAATCCTTGTATCTTGCGCCGCTGCCGATCGCCTCGGCGGCGCTGATGGCAGTGATCTTCTTATCCCTGCGCCGCCTGCGCGCCGCGCCCGACAGCCACACCCATTGGACACCGTTTTTTGCCACCTCGGCGCTGTTCGCTCTTGGGTTTGCGGGCATGGCCTTTAGTTTTTATCCCTATATCGTGCCCGAAAAGTTGACGATTGTTCAGGCGGCCTCTGCCCCTGAAAGCCTGATCATCATTCTATGGGGTGTGGTTATCGTTTTGCCGATCATTATCGCCTATTCGGCCCTGTCTTATGTGATTTTTCGCGGAAAATCGCGGGCGCTACGCTACGACTGAGCTGGGCAAGCGGTCAACCAAATCGCCGCTGCGCCTCGCGCGCAAGGCCCATACCCACCGAGCCGAGCATATCACCCGTCGCCAGCTGCGCCTGCGGCAAGGCGCCGGCAACCGCCGCGCGCAGGTGGGGCATATGGGCCGCGCCCCCTGTTAGAAACACGGCGCCGATTTGCGCCGCGCTTAGGCCCGCGCGGGTGATCGTCTCGTCCATCACAGCGCTGATGCGCGCGATTTGCGCAGCGGTGGCGGCCGCAAAATCCGCGCGCGTGGCCATTGGGTTCGGCCCGCCTGTCAGGTCTGACAGCAAAATGCGGGCAGCTTCGGCATCCGAAAGTGCGATCTTAGCCCCTTCCACGCGCATCGCCAGCGCATGGCCAGATTTCGCGCCGATAACGCGGGCAAGGCGGCCTAGCAATTCGGGGCGATCAATCTCGTGCCGCATGGCCTTGATGTCGGCAGCCACGCGCGGCGTGTATAGCGCGTTGATTTTGTGCCATGTTGCCAGATCAAGATAGTAATGGTTCGGCATGATCCCCGCGCCGCCCTTGGTGCTGGCTTTATAGCCCAAATCGGGCATCACGCGGATCAGCGACAGGGCGCGGTCAAAATCCGTGCCGCCCAATCGCAGCCCGCCCGTGGCCAGAATATCGCCGCTGCGGTCCGCGCTTTGGGCATGCAGTGGCGACAGGCGCAGGATGGAAAAATCCGATGTGCCACCGCCAATATCGACGATCAAAACAATCTGCTCGCGCGTCAGCCTCGCCTCGTATTCCAGCGCGGCGGCGATGGGCTCTAGCTGAAAGGCCACGTGATGAAAGCCCAAAGATTTCGCAATGCCCGCCAGCGCCTCTTGGGCGCGCGCGTCCGCTGCCGCATCGCCATCGTGGAAATGCACAGGCCGCCCCAACACGATACCGCGCAGCGGCGCATCGCCGCGCGCTGCGTCCAGATGGGTTTTGATATGGGCAATCAGCGCCTCGATCACGGTGGAAAACCCCACCATGCGCCCGCCCAGCATGGTTTTTTCGGTGTATTGGGCACTGCCCAGCGTGGATTTCAAACCGCGCAGCAGCCGCCCTTCCTCGCCTTGCAGGTAGTTGTCCAGCGCCGCGCGGCCAAAGGACAGCGGGCCGCGATCATCGGGCCAAAACACCGCCGAGGGCAGAGTTTGCGCCGCGCCTTCCAGCGCGATCAGCCTCAGGCCAGCGGCGTCCGCCATGGCAAGGGTGGAATTGGATGTGCCGAAATCCAGCCCGAAATACGCGCTCATAGGCTGGGCCCTGGTGCGATGATGCTGCCATCGGTGAACCGCGACAGGCGAAAGCGGGTCAAATCATGCCCCACTGCGCGCGCCAGCGCCAAATCGGCCACCACGCGCCCAAATCCAGGGCCAATACCAAACCCGTGGCCCGATAGGCCCGTCGCTATCGTCAGTCCCGCGATGGGCGTATTTGAGATGATGGGAACCACATCGGGCATCATGTCGATCATCCCAGCCCATTGATGGGTAAACGCGGGCACATCGCCGCCAAAGGCCGCAGCAAAATCGCGCGCCGCCTGCGCCAGTGCGCCTGTGTTGGGCGCAGGGTCTAGAATGCGCATCGCCTCGAACGGGGTGGCCTGATCTGCCCGCCAGCGCCGCCTTGTCCCCCAAGCATCGGGAAAGCCGCGCGGCGCGCTGGGTTTCAGCGTGGTAGCGCGGTGGTCTTTTTTGAACTGCGGCCAATACAGGGGAAAATGGCGCAGCGCATCGGGGCCGATATAGAAATCATGCGCAAAACCGGGGGCCAGCGAGGTGCCCCCGTCCATTCGCGCGCGAAAGCCTATGCGATCATCGGCGCCGTTGCCTGTATAGGTTTGGCGCTGATCCGCGATGATCCCCACCGAGGAACGCACGGATAGCTGTGGAATATCAATGCCTTCACCCCGCAAAAACAGCGACGACCATGCCCCGCCTGCAACGATAACATGATGGCAGCCCACGCGCCCCGCCTCGGTATAGACCCCTGTCACCGCGCCGTTCGTCACGTCCAGTTTGCGCACCGCGCAGCCCTCGCGCAGTATGGCCCCCTTTGCCGCAGCCATATCGGCCAGCAGCGGCACGGCTGCCCAAGGCTCGGCCCGCGCGTCCGACGGGGTTTCCAGCCCGCCGATCCACGCGCCATTGCCAAAGCGCGCGGCAACCTCGGCGCGGGACAGCATATGGGTTTGCAGCCCATGCGCGCGCGCCGCCTGCGCCCAAGTTTCAAACTCGGCCATTTCGGCATCACTGCGCGCCAGATAAATCACGCCCGTCTGCGCAAAGCCCAAATTCTTGGGCAGCGCCGCCGCATGGGATTTCCACAAAGACAGGCTTTCCATCATCACTGGAAGTTCGGCCAAGTCGCGCCCCTGTTGGCGGATCCAGCCCCAGTTGCGCGACGATTGCTCGCCCGCGATACGGCCCTTTTCGCACAGCACAACCTTTTGGCCGCGCGCTGTCAGCTCTAGCGCGGCAGACACGCCCATCACGCCGCCGCCGATCACCACCACGTCGCAGTCCACTAGGCAGTGGCCCTCCAGTGCGCGCGGCGATTCATGGTTACCGACGACGCATCGCGGCCCCGCTGCGGGCCTTACAGAACACGCGCGCGCAAACGGCGCAAGCCCCACCAGACCAGCCCCACCACAAGGGGAACCGCCGCCGCCATCATGACCGCCTTTGGCAGCTGCAGCGCCTCGCCCAAGGGCGTGATCAGATAAGACACCAGCCCCAGCGCGTAATAGGACACCGCCACCACCGATAGCCCCTCGACGGTATGTTGCAGCCGCAAGGCCGCTTCGGCGCGGGTGTCCATGCTTTGCAAAAGCGCTTGGTTTTGCGCCGATCGTTCCACATCCACCCGCGTGCGCAGCAGCTCGGCCGCGCGGGCGGCGCGGTCGGTCATGGCAGCAGGCGCGCCTCGCTCGCGCGGATGGTGCGCATGGCGGGATCATAGCGGCGCATCATGAATTCGGCAAAGGTCTGGCGGCCAAAGGTGCGCTCTTCGCGCAAGGCAGTGATGCGCTGAGCCACCAGGGCCTCATAGGCTTTGGTGGCCGAAAAGCGAAAGTTCAAGTTGACCGAAAGGGTTTCCAGTTCCGCCGCGATGGACAACAGCTCGTGCAGGGCGACATCGGCCGCGCGCGCATCTTTTCCCCGCCCGTCCAGACCCGCCACCAGCGCAGCAAGGCGCGGGTCCAGCGCATTCAGCTGCCCCGACAAGTCGCGCGCGCGGTCAAGGCCCAGCATCGACATGGCGCGGTAGGTTTCAATTTCGCACAATCGCTGGACAATGCGGCCAATGCGCCGCGCCCCGGTGCCTTTGCGCACAAAGACAGCAAAGCGCATGAACCCCGCAGGATCAATGCGGAAATCTGCGGCAACCACGGCCGCCCCGTCCACAACGCGCGCCGCAGCCACGCTTTCGGGCACGAACCAATCGTCGATCAGGGGCATGATGGCTGCCTCGTCTTCGGGCAGAACCTCGACACGGATCAGGGCTGCGACCAGCGCGTTGCCGGGGCTGGCCTCTAACCAATCCGCGGGCAGCACTGCCGCCGAGGCAGGGTCAAAGGCGCGCGCATCAAGGCCCTTGGTAAAGGCGGAATAGGTCACAAATTCGGTGTGGCTTTCCCATTTCAAATCCATGCGCCCAAGGCGGGCCGTGTGATGGGTTGCATCGGGGGCAGGGTGCGCCGCACCGTGCATGTCCAACAATTGCAGCAGATGCGCGCGGTCGCGGCCCCGATCACGGGCGTGGGCGGCCACTGGCTCTTTGATCGCCATGTAGACAACTTGGGCGGGCATCTCTAGCGCGGGAAACGGGCGCGCGTGCAATTCATTCACTAAGGCATATCGCAAAGGATGATCGGGCAGAGGCATGGGCACAGACCTTTTTGCGCTGAAAATACCCAAAGCAGTGGCGATGAACAGAGCGATTGCAGGCACACGATGGCATACCGATATTCTTGCAACACTGTATTGTTGCAACGCGCGGCGCGGCGGGGCATAACTGTGCCAAAGGCAAGCAGGAAGCGCATGAGCGATTTATCATCATCCATACAGGCGCTTTGATTGCGGGTAAACGGCCCTGATGGCCTAACACCTGCCGAGGGCGTGCTGGAGGCGGGGCTTGCCACTGGCCCGCGCGGGTATTTCGCGCGGCGAGACCGAGATTGTCCAACTAGACCCGCTGATCGACAGCGCCAATATCCGCTTTGCCGATTGGAACCGCATAGCGGCGGTGATTGCGGCAGGGCAGGGGCGCTATGCGGGGTTTGTTGTCATCGCAGCACCAGTACGCTGACGCTTTACCGCCGCCGCGCTATGCTGCCTTAGCGGTTTAACCGCTGCGCCCCGTGGTTGTGACCGGGCTCGATGCTGCCGCTGGGGGCAGAAGGCACCGATGCGCGGCGCAATTTGGGCGATGCGTTGATCGCCGCGTTTTCCGCGCCCGCAGGGGTTTGGGTTCAATTTGCAGGGCGGCTGATGCAGGGCGCGCGCGTGCGCAAGGCCCATTCGCACGCGCATGATGCCTTTACGGCAAGTGCTGCCCCCGATCTTGCGCGCAGGGGGGGGGATGCTGCGCATTTGCCTTACGGCGCGCCCGAAATTGCTGTGTTGACCATGGCCCCTAACATGTCCGCTCGCGCCTTTGATGCCGCGCTGGGCGCTTGCGATGGGGCGGTGCTGCGGGTGTTTGGGGCGGGGACAATCCCCAATGACCCCGCCATTGCCACCGCGCTGGAGGCCGCACATGCGCGCGGCGCGCCGATGATTGTCGTCTTCTCCACAATCGAGAAGACGGAGGGCGTCGCCTTGGAAGCGCTTATGCGGCGGGCGCTGCACTGGCGCGCGCGGGCGTGGTGGACGGAGGCGAAATCACGCCAGAGGCCGCCTATGCCAAGCTGGCCCATGCGCTGGCCCATGGCGGGCGCGCAACCCTAAGCGCCAATCTGTGCGGCGAGGTTTAGGCCGTTTGGGATGCAAACACATGGCATCGGTCGCGGCGGATCATCAACCACAGCACCGTGCCTTGGGCTGGCAAAAATACCCCGGGAACCGAGGCGGTCAGCCGTGATCCATCATAGTCCATCGCAAATTCCACAAGGCTTTCGCGCCCCAAAAACCGCGCACGCTGCACCGTGCCGCGTGCGGCCGTTCCATCTTGCGCCGTTGGGTTAGGGCCGCGCCCTGCACGATCAAAGTCAATTTTCAGGTGCTGCGGGCGGATCACCATCTATCCGTCACGCTTTGATACTTGCATGACACAGGGTGCGGCACCAAAGGGCGTATCGGTCAGCGCGCCGCGCGATGTGCCGCGTATCACGTTGATATCGCTAAAGAATGCCGCAGCCGCGCGGTCAATGGGCGCATTATAGACATTATAGGGCGCGCCGCGCTGCACGATTTGGCCCGCGCGCATCAGGGCAATTTCATCGCCCATGCGCATCGCCTCGTCGGGTTCGTGCGTCACCAGCAGCACCGCCGCGCCTTCCTCTTTCAGGATTTGCAGTGTGAAATCGCGGATACCATCGCGCAGGCGGTTGTCCAGCCCAGAAAACGGCTCGTCCATCAGCATCACGCGCGGGCGGGGGGCCAGCGCGCGGGCAAGGGCCACACGCTGCGCCTCGCCGCCCGACAGCTGATGGGGGTATTTATCGTCAAATCCCGAAAGCCCCACCTTTTCCAAAAGCTCGCCCACGCGCTGGGCGCGCGCGCTATCCCCGCGCGACAGGCCAAATCCGACATTCTTTGCCACGGTCAAATGCGGAAACAGCGCAAAATCTTGAAACATCAGCCCCGCGCCCCGCGCTTCGGGGGGCAGGTTAATGCGGCTGTCGACCACCACGCGGCCATCCATTTCGATGCGCCCCGTATCGGGTGTCTCCACGCCTGCAATCATGCGCAACGTTGTAGATTTGCCGCAACCCGAAGGGCCAAGCAGACAGGTCACTTGCCCCGCCACCACGCGCAAAGAGACGCCCAGCACCGCCGCCGCCCCCGCGCCAGCAAAGCGGCGCGACAAGTTATCGACGACAAGGCGCGGTGCGGGGGGACTTGGGGCTTGGGGCATGATCCCTATAGTTTTGGTAAACATTTAACCCTGCCTGGCAGGCCGACGAACATGGGAGCGCAAGATTTAGAAGGTTGCGTTGACAGCGCCGCCATCCAGCAGGATATTCTGCCCCACGATGAACCCTGCCTTATTGCTGCACAAAAACGCGGCCATCGCGCCAAATTCCTCGGCTGTGCCAATGCGGCGGGCGGGAATTTGGGCGGCCTTTTCGGCATATACCTGATCCAGCGGCACGCCGCGATTTGCGGCCTCGGCCCCGTTCAGGGACGCGATGCGGTCGGTATCGTGACTGCCCGGCAACAGGTTGTTGATCGTCACGCCATGCTGCGCCACGGCCCGCGCTGTGCCCGCCACGAACCCCGTCAGCCCCGTGCGCGCCGTGTTGGACAGGCCCAATACCGCGATCGGTGCTTTGACCGATTGCGAGGTGATGTTGACCACGCGGCCCCAGCCGCTGGCAATCATATGCGGCAGACAAGCCTGCATCAGCGCGATGGGGGTCAGCATATTGCCATCCAGCGCCGCAATGAAATCATCGCGCGACCAGTCAGACCATTGCCCCGCAGGCGGCCCGCCCGCATTGGTGATCAAAATATCATAGGGGCCATGGGCCAAAACGGCGTCGCGCCCCTGCTCTGTTGTAATGTCGCCCGCAACTGCCGTCACCGAAACGCCATGCGCGCGCGCCTCGGCTGCCGTGGCGTCTAGGGCGGCGATGCCCGCGCGCGTTCAGCACCAAATTTACCCCCGCCTCGGCCAGCGCCAGCGCACAGCCGCGCCCCAGCCCCTTGGAAGAGGCACAAACCAGCGCGCGCTTGCCTGCAATTCCCAAATCCATAATTTATGTCCCCCCCGCGTACCGGGCGGGCGGCCGCGCCCCCCGCTTTACCGCCCGCGAATTAATCGGTATTGCGCAACCCCGGCATGGAAAACACAAGCCTGCCGACCGAGATCGCCCGCCGCCGCACCTTTGCCATCATCTCGCACCCAGATGCGGGCAAGACGACCTTGACTGAAAAATTTCTGCTGTTTGGCGGTGCCATCCAAATGGCGGGCCAAGTGCGCGCCAAAGGCGAGGCGCGGCGCACAAGGTCGGACTTCATGAAGATCGAGGCAGATCGCGGCATTTCGGTGTCTGCGTCGGCGATGTCGTTTGAATTTGGCAGCTATCGGTTCAACCTTGTCGACACCCCCGGCCACAGCGATTTTTCCGAAGACACTTATCGCACCCTGACGGCGGTGGATGCGGCGATTATGGTGATCGACGGGGCCAAAGGGGTGGAATCGCAGACGCAAAAACTGTTCGAAGTCTGCCGTATGCGCGATTTGCCGATTTTGACATTTTGCAATAAAATGGACCGCGAATCGCGCGATGTATTCGAGATTATTGACGAAATCCAAGAAAACTTGGCCATTGATGTGACCCCCGCCAGCTGGCCCATTGGGGTGGGGCGCGATTTTATCGGCGCTTATGACATCTTGCACGATCGTCTGGAAATTATGGACAGGGCCGATCGCAACCGCGTGGCGGAATCGGTGAAAATAACGGGTCTGGATGACCCTAAATTGGCCGATTTTGTCCCCGCCGACCTGCTGTCCAAGCTGCGGATCGATTTGGAAATGGCGCGCGAATTGCTGCCAAAGTTTGACCGCGACGCCTTCCTGAACGGGTCGATGACGCCGATCTGGTTTGGCAGCGCGATCAACAGCTTTGGCGTAAAAGATCTGATGGATGGCATGGCCGAATACGGCCCGCCCCCGCAGGCGCAAAACGCGGCCGAGCGGGCAATTTCCCCGTCCGAGGCGCCCGTGACGGGGTTTGTGTTCAAAGTGCAGGCGAATATGGACGCCAAACACCGCGACCGCGTGGCCTTTGTGCGCCTTGCCTCGGGGCATTTTGAACGCGGCATGAAGCTGACCCATGTGCGCAGCAAAAAGCAAATGGCCATCGCCAGCCCCGTGATGTTTCTGGCCGCTGACCGCGAACTCGCGCAAGAGGCTTGGGCTGGCGATATCATCGGCATCCCCAACCACGGCCAGCTGCGCATTGGCGATGCGCTGACCGAGGGTGAGGCTTTGCGCTTTACGGGCATCCCATCTTTCGCGCCTGAGCTGCTGCAAGTGGTGCGCGCGGGCGATCCGATGAAGGCCAAACATCTGGAAAAGGCGCTGATGCAATTTGCCGAAGAAGGCGCGGCCAAAGTGTTCAAACCGATGATCGGATCGGGGTTCATCGTGGGCGTGGTGGGGGCGCTGCAATTCGAAGTGCTGGCGTCGCGGATCGAGCAGGAATACTCGCTGCCCGTGCGGTTTGAACCATCGCAATTCACCTCCGCCCGCTGGGTGGCAGGGCGCCAAGGCGGATGTGGAAAAATTCGTGAACGTGAACAAAGGGCATATTGCCGTCGATAACGACGGCGACATGGTGTACCTGACGCGCCTGAAATGGGACATTGATCGCATTGAACGCGATCATCCCGAACTGCGGCTGACGGCGACCAAGGAGATGATGGCGGTTAACCCCCACCTGCAGGCAGCTGACCCTTTGTTTCCTTGACCGTTCTCGCTCAGATCGATGCTTATGCGCAAACGGCCTGCTATACGCTGGGGCAGCCTGGCACCCTTGCGTCCGCGTCACGTTTGCGCATGGCGCCGATACCCGCACACAAAGGACGTAGATGACCCAATTCAGCGACCTCGCGCTGGACCCGCGCGTATTGCAAGCCGTGGCTGACGCTGGCTATGAAACCCCAACCCCGATTCAGGCGCAGGCCATTCCGCATGCCCTTCAGGGCCGCGATGTTTTGGGCATCGCCCAAACAGGCACCGGCAAGACCGCCAGTTTCACTCTGCCGATGATCACCCTTTTGGGGCAGGGGCGGGCCAAGGCGCGGATGCCGCGCAGCCTTGTGCTGGCCCCCACGCGAGAGCTGGCCGCGCAAGTGGCTGAAAACTTTGACGTTTATGCCAAATATACCA
Source organism: Cypionkella sp. (assembly GCA_034519315.1). Classification (GTDB taxonomy): domain Bacteria; phylum Pseudomonadota; class Alphaproteobacteria; order Rhodobacterales; family Rhodobacteraceae; genus Cypionkella. The sequence continues at coordinate 46,700 of JAXHON010000029.1, forward strand.
AACTGACCAAGGCGCTGCTGATCGGCGGCGTGGCGTTCGGCGAGCAGGACAAGCTGATTGATCGCGGCGTCGATGTGCTGATCGCCACGCCTGGCCGCCTGCTGGATCACCACTCGCGCGGCAAGCTGCTGCTGACGGGCGTGCAGATTATGGTGGTGGACGAGGCCGACCGTATGCTGGACATGGGGTTCATCCCCGATATTGAAAAAATATTCTCGCTGACCCCGTTCACGCGGCAGACGTTCTTTTATTCGGCCACGATGGCCCCCGAAATCGAGCGTATCACCAATACTTTCCTGTCCAGCGCTGTGAAAATCGAAGTGGCGCGGCAAAATTCCACGTCGGCCACGATTGAACAAAAGCTGTTCCAATTCACCCCCACGCGCAAAGACAAGAGCTTTGCCGAAAAGCGTGCCGTTTTGCGCGCGCTGATCCGCGCCGAGGGCGAGGCCTGCACTAATGCCATCATCTTTTGCAATCGCAAAATGGATGTGGACACTTTGGCCAAGTCATTGAAACAGCACGGGTTTAATGCGGCCCCGATCCATGGCGATTTGGACCAATCCTTGCGCACCAAAACGCTGGACGGGTTCAGCGATGGCACGGTGCGCCTGCTGGTTATCCGATGTTGCCGCGCGGGGCCTTGATATTCCGGCTGCTGTCCATGTGTTCAACTTTGACGTGCCGTGCACCCGGATGATTACGTTCACCGCATCGGCCGCACTGGGCACGCCGTGACGTTGATAAGCGTTTTCGCCAGCAGCGCGGTGATGACGCAAATATCTGGACGAATGAAGGCGTTGATCAAACAGCCCCATTTCACGTAGTGATGCGAAGGCTTTGTCGGCGGCGAAAGCCGTCCAGCCGCCTGTGCGCGAAACGAACAGCCCGCGCACCGAACGTCCCCGCCGATCGCGCGGCGGGCGCGGGCGCGACAAAACCTTCGCAGCGCCAAGCGTTTCTGTGGCGGAACCTGTGGTCGTTGCCGAAGTTTCAGCGCCGCCCGTGGTCAGCGAACCTGCGCGTGAGCGCGGGCCCAGAAAGAACAGGCACAAAGACGAGCGGAAAGACAGCGCAAGGCGAGCGCAAAGGCAGCCGCAGGCAGCGCGGCGACGCCGCCGCAGCGAAAACCGCATAATGAATTCCCCACCACCGCGACGCACCCGCGACGATCGCGGCGCAGACGACGGCGCTATCGTGGTCGCGATCGCGGCCCATCGCGGTGATAGGCTCGGTGATCACATGCCCATTCTCACCGCAGCTTCGTCAATCGCCAGCGCGAGGACGAAATGCAAACCCCGTCTTGGCTTTGGCCGAGGCGAATGACGATGCAGCAGCAGGCGGGCGAGCGCGCCTATTTTAAAGGCGCGCGCTTTCCTGATAACAACGAATATTGTGCGGCATACTTGCTGAACAAAGTTGCCGCCAGGCCATGTTCGGCCAAGAACGCCGCTGTGCGGGCCGCGTCATGTTTTGACAAATCGCGCAGCCACCATGCCACCACCTTTTGCATGAACCAATCGCGGTCGGGCACATAAAGCGCGGCCCAATCCAAAACCCGCTCGCGGATGGCGTGGTCATGGGGTTTTAGGTTGTTCAGCTTTGCCCATGGCAGGGTTGCAACCAAGGCGGCGCGGCGCATCCACATCAGCGGGGACGCTGTCCATTCCTCGATCACGTCCAGCCGCGCGGGGTCCGCCACAAGGCGCTTTTGCAGGGCAATGCAGGCGTGATCCGCCAGCGCCCAAGCGTCAAACTGCGGCGCCCATGTGCAGATCAGATCAAAGGCGGGGGTGTCGCCTTCTTTCATCCGTGCTTGGGTCAGCAATTTGCAGGCAGCAACCCGCGCCTCGTGGATATTGCTGTCCCATAGACCGCGCGCCAGATCCACCCGCGCCCGCACGTCCATTTCGCCGCGCCATGCGTCGGTAAGGTCTTCGATCTGCGGCACAGAAATGCCCAAATAGGGGCGATCCACCTTGTGATAGGCGGCCATTTCGGCGGCTTTGGCAGGGTGAGCGGCAGCTTGCAGGGCAGCAGCGCGGTTACGTCAGTCATGGCGTGGCCTTTCCTATTTGCCCCGTCATGCCGCCCCGCGCCCGCACGCGCAAGAGCTTAGCGCTGAATTTTGAACTGCACCTTCGCCACGGGAATGCCCCAGCGGGTCACAATCGCATCGTTGACGATCAATCCAGCCCCTGCATCATAGATCACATCGGAAAAGCCAAGGCGCGTGGTGCCTGAAGGGGAGACGAAATCAGCGGTATAGGTCAGGCGGATCACGCCGCCTTGTTCGACCACCTCGGCCAGCCCAACAGTATCCTCGCGCCGCCCCGTCCAGCGGACAGCTCCATCGGCGCTGGCGCCCACCTCGTCAAACACCCAAGTCAGCGTGTTGGCATCGCCGTCATCATACAGAAAATCCTCCACCACCGTCAGGCGGCGCGCGCCTGCTTTGCCCGTAACGGTGCCGTTCAGCTGCGCGGTAAAGCTGCGCTGATCGCCCGTCAGCCACACGCGAAACAGCCCCGTGCCCGTGGCGCGGCCCGTAAACGCCTCTAGCAAAGTCAGGGGCGCGGCTTTGGTTTTTGGCGCTGGCGGCACGCTGGCGCAGCCCACCAAAGCCATCCCGCCCGCAAGCATCGCCCCGCCCAGTAATAGCCGTCTTTTCATCGCGTTCTCCTTTTTCAGGATACGTCGGCGCGAAGTGGCTGGATCATTCCACCGTGACCGATTTGGCCAGATTGCGCGGCTGGTCAATATCGGTGCCCTTGGCCATGGCGGTGTGATAGGCCAAAAGCTGGGCAGGCAGGGCGTAAAGAATGGGGGCGGACAAATCGCCAGCGGCGGGCAGGGCCAAGACCCCAGCCGTGCCAGCGCGGGCAGATGCCGCGCCCGCGCTATCCGTGATCAAATGCACCCGCCCATGCCGCGCCATCACCTCTTGCATGTTCGATACGGTTTTGTCGAACAGGCGGTCATGCGGGGCGAAAACCACCACAGGTAGACTGGGGTCGATCAGGGCGATGGGGCCGTGCTTCAACTCGCCCGAAGCATAGGCTTCGGCGTGGATATAGGACAGCTCTTTCATCTTTAGCGCCGCCTCCAGCGCCGTGGCAAACATCACGCCCCGCCCTAAGAACAGCACCGATGGGGCAGGGGCCAAAACGCTGGCCATCGCCGCAATTTGCCCATCCAGCGCCAGTGTTTGGCGCATCAAATCAGGCACAGCGCGCAGATCGGCGATATGCGCGCGCACCGCCGCCTCATCAAGGTTGCCTGCGGCGCGCGCGCCGTGCAGCGCCAGCAAGGCCAGCACGGTCAGCTGGTTTGTATAGGCCTTGGTCGAGGCGACGGATACCTCGATCCCCGCCAGAATCGCCAGTGCAAGATCGCTTTCACGCGCAATACTGGATGTGCCAACATTGACCAAAGACAGAACCATCTCGGCGCGCCCCGTCGCATAGCGCAGCGCGGCCAAAGTATCCGCTGTTTCGCCCGATTGGCTGACAAAAATTGCCAAGGTGCGCGCTGCGATGGGCGGCTCGCGATAGCGGAATTCCGATGCCACATCCACTTCGCAGGGGATGCGGGCGATCTGTTCGAACCAATATTTCGCCGTCAGACAAGAATAATAACCCGTCCCGCAGGCCACCATCACCACGCGGTCAAAGCGGGTGAAATCCAGCGCATCGGGAAAAACGGGCAGACCGCTGGGCGCATAGCGCGCCAGCGCCTCGGCCATAACCACGGGTTGTTCGTGGATTTCTTTGGTCATGAAATGCTTGTGCCCTGCCTTGTCGATGACAGTGCTTTGCGTCTCGATCCGCTGCTTGGCGCGGTTGGCCAAGGTGCCGCGTGCATCGAAAATCTGCGCGCCTGCACGGGTGACAAAGGCGATGTCGCCCTCTTCCAGATAGGTGATTTGGTCGGTCATCGGGGCAAGCGCTATGGCATCACTGCCCACAAACATCTCGCCCTGCCCGTGCCCGATGGCCAAAGGGCTGCCCTTGCGCGCGGCGATCATCAGATCTTCTTCGCCGTCAAACAGGAACAACAAGGCAAAGGCCCCGTCCAAATCGCCCACTGTGGCGGTGGCGGCGGCGCGCGCGTCCATGCCTTGGGCCATATAATGCGCGCACAGCATCGCTACGGTTTCGGTATCTGTGTCGGTGCTGGGCAAGAGGCCAAGCGGGGCCAATTTCTCGCGTAGAGCGCGATAGTTTTCGATGATGCCGTTATGCACCACCGAAACGGGGCCGCTGGCATGGGGATGAGCGTTGTTTTCCGTCGCCGCCCCGTGCGTGGCCCAGCGCGTATGGCCAATACCTGCATGACCCGCAAGCGGCTGATGCACCAGCATATCGGACAGATGAACAAGTTTGCCCACGGCGCGGCGGCGGTCTAGGCGGCCCTCGTTCACCGTGGCAATACCCGCAGAATCATAGCCGCGATATTCCAGCCGTTTCAGCGATTCCACCAGCAAAGGGGCAACCTCGTGGTTGCCCAAAACCCCAATAATGCCGCACATGCTACGATCCCTTTTTCATCTGGTCTTTGATTGCGCGCAGTTTGGCAAACAGCTTGGGCGCGAGGCCCAGTTTGTTGATTTGCCGCGCGCGTCCCAGCGCAATCGCGCCTTCTGGCACATCTTCGGTGATCACGCTGCCCGATCCCGTCAGCGCGCCATGGCCCACCCGCACTGGGGCCACCAGCATCGTATCGCTGCCGATAAACACATCGCGGCCAATCGTCGTGCGATGCTTCATCACGCCATCATAGTTGCAAGTGATTGTTCCTGCGCCGATATTCGTGCGCTCGCCAATATCGGCATCGCCAATATAGGACAGGTGTCCTATCTTTACGCCTTCGTCCAAAATGGCATTCTTGATTTCGACAAAATTGCCAACATGCACATCTTCGGCCAATTCCGCCCCTGTGCGCAGGCGGGCAAAGGGGCCAACGCTGGCCCCGCGCGAGATGTGGCACCCCTCTAGATGGCAAAACCCGCGCACCTCGGCGCCCGATTCAATGGTCACGCCAAGCCCGAACAGGACATTTGGGCCGATGATCGCATCGCGCCCAATATAGGTGTCGCGGGCGAAAAAGACGGTTTCGGGCGCGGTCAGCGTCACGCCATTGTCCAGCGCCTCGGCGCGGGCGCGGGATTGAAAGGCAGCTTCCGCGCGAGCAAGTTCTGCGCGGGTGTTGATGCCCATCGTTTCGGCCTCATCGCACAGCACAACGCCCGCCGACTTTCCCTCTGCGCGGGCGGCGGCGATGATATCAGTCAGGTAATATTCGCCCGCCGCGTTGTCGTTGCGCAAGTCTGCCACCAGCCGTAGCAACAGCTGAACATCTGCGCAGATAACGCCAGAATTACATAGGGTTATCGCGCGTTCTTGATCCGTTGCATCCTTGAATTCAACGATCCGCTCCAGCGCGTCGCCCTTTGCCACCAGCCGCCCGTAACGACCAGCATCGGCGGCATGAAAGCCCAGCACAACCACGTCATGACGCGCGCGCGCCTCTTGCATTGCGGCGAGTGTTTCGGGGCGGATAAAGGGGGTGTCGCCGTATAAAACAAAGGCATCGCCCGTGGCGTTTTTCAGCTGCGGCGCAGTTATGGCGACGGCATGGCCCGTGCCCTGCTGCGGCTCTTGCAAGACCGTCTCAATGCTTGGCTCAAAGGCGGCGGCGCAGGCGGCGACCTCGTGTGCGCCATGGCCGGTGACGACGACAATGCGGGCGGGGTTCAGTGCCATGCCAGCGGCCAGCGCGTGATGCAGCAGGGGCGCGGCGGCGATATGGTGCAGCACCTTTGGCAAGTCAGAGTTCATCCGCGTGCCCATCCCCGCCGCCAGCACGATCAGCGAAATTGGCGGCGCGGCGTTTTTCGAAGATGCGGCGTTTTGCGAAGACACAGGCATTTTGCCCCTTTCCTAATTCTGCCGCGCCATTTACGCGAGGGGGGCACTGGCCCGCAAGTCCCCGCCCGTCACGAAAGGTTTCAAAGATGAAAACTGTGGTTTTTGATTTGGATGGCACATTGGCCGATACGTCGGGCGATTTGCTGGCTGCCGCCAATGCCACCTTTGCCGCCCTAGGCCATGCGCCGCCGCTTGGCGCGCAAGATGCGGGCGTGGCTTTGCAAGGCGGCCGCGCCATGCTGCGGCTTGGATTTGCGCGGCTGAATATCGTCGCAACTGAGGCGCAAATTGCAGCTCATTATCCTGCCGTTTTGGCCCATTATGAACGCGCTGTTGCCGTGCATACGCGCCTTTATGATGGGGCGCTGGACGCTGTGAAAACCCTGCGCGCGCGCGGGTATGCCTGCGTGATCTGCACCAATAAACCCACCTATTTGGCCGAAACTCTGCTGCAAAGCTTGGGCCTGCGCGATCTGTTTGCTGCCCTGATTGGCGCGGGCAGTTTGGACGTGGTAAAACCTGATCCTGCCCCCTATTTTGCGGCGGTTGCTGCGGTTGGGGGCACGGGCTCGGTCATGGTGGGCGATACTGTGACGGATCACGACACAGCGCGCGCGGCGGGTGTGCCATCCATTTTGGTCGGTTTTGGCCCGAATGGGAACGGTGTCGCGGCCCTGAAACCAGATGCGGTATTGCAGCATTTTGATGATCTGCCCGATTTGGTTGCCCGCTTGATTGGGTGATCCCTGCATTTGCCCGTTTGACGCAACGCTGGCAAAGGCATAGACAGGTGCCATGACAGCCGCCATCCCATCCGATGCGTCCCAAGACGCCGCACTTGCCCCCGCCAAGTCAAAATCTGCCATCGTTTTCATCTTTGTAACGGTTGTTTTGGATATGATCGGGTTTGGCATCATCATGCCTGTCTTGCCGCTGTTGATCGAAAGCGTGGGGCAAATGCCGCTTGCCGAAGCGGCGAAGATGGGGGCTTGGATGTTTGCGGCCTACGCCTTGGCCGCCTTTGCGTTTGGTCCGTTTTTGGGCAATCTGTCCGACCGATTTGGCCGCCGTCCGCTGCTGTTGCTGGCCGTGGCGGGGCTGGGGTTTGACTATTTATTGCATGCGCTGGCACCGACCCTTGGCTGGCTGTTTGTCGGCCGTATTTTGGCGGGGCTTTGCGGCGCATCTTGGGTGATTGCCAACGCCTATATCACCGATGTGACCCAGCCTGAGGAGCGGGGCAGGTATTTCGGGATGCTTGGCGCGGCTTTTGGTTTGGGGTTCATCCTTGGCCCTGCAATCGGCGGGCTGCTGGGCGAATATGGCGCGCGGGTGCCATTTTATGCGGCAGCAACAATTTCGCTGCTAAATTTCGCCTTTGGTTATTTCATTTTACCCGAATCCTTGCCTTTGGAAAATCGCCGCGCCTTCGATTGGCGGCGCGCCAACCCTTTTGCCGTTTTTGGTGTGTTTGCCACCTACAAAGGGGTGCTGCCGCTGGTGGCTGTGCTGGCGCTGTTTTTCTTTGCCACGTCGGTCTATCAGGCGATTTGGTCATTTTGGAGCATTGCGAAATTTAATTGGTCGCCCGCAATGGTCGGCCTGTCTCTGGCGGCTTTTGGCATTGTGACGGCGGTGTTTCAGGGTGCTTTGTCTGGGCTGGGGGCAAGAGTTTTTGGCGAGGCGCGCCTTGTCCTGATCGGCCTATGCCTTGGGGCGGCGGTGCTGGTCGGCTATGGCCTTGTGGCCGCCCCTTGGATGGTGTTTGCGTTGATGGTCGTGCACGGGCCCGAAGGATTTGTGCACCCAATGATCACCGCAATCCTGACCCGCCTTGCCCCCGAAGATGCCCAAGGCGAATTGCAGGGCGGTTTGTCGGGCATCATGTCGCTGTCCATGTTGGCTGGCACGGTTTTCTTCGGGCAGGTCTTTGGCTATTTTATGTCAGGCGCCGCGCCGATGTCCTCGCCCGATGTGGGATTTTGGATTGCGGGGGGAATTGTTGGCGCGGCGGCCCTGCTGTTTGCTTGGGTTATGCCCCACGCCTTGCGCGCAAAGCCCCGCGCATGATTGGCGAGGTGTTCAAGGGCAGCTTTACCCAGCAAGAGCCCATCCCCGAGGCGGGGATCGAGGCGGCCATCGCCGTTCTGCGGCATGGCCGTTTGCACCGTTATAACACCGCAGCGGGTGAGGTGGCCGAGGCCGCTTTGCTCGAGCAGGAATTCGCGGCTTTTGTGGGGGCAAAGTACTGCCTTGCCCTCGCTTCGGGCGGCTATGCTTTGGGCTGCGCGCTGCGCGCTGTGGGGATGCAGGCGGGGGACGCGGTGCTGACCAACGCCTTTACCCTTGCCCCAGTGCCTGGGGCGATTGCGGCGGCGGGGGGCAAGCCGATTTTCGTGGAAACCACCCCTGATTTGACGATAGATTTTGACGATCTGGTCGCCAAGGCGCAGGCCACGGGCGCGCGTCTGTTGATGTTGTCACACATGCGCGGCCACATCTGCGATATGCAGGCGCTGGTGCGCCTTTGCGAGGATCTTGGCATACAAATCATCGAGGATTGCGCCCATACGATGGGGGCCGCGTGGAACGGTGTGCCATCGGGGCGGCATGGGATTGTGGGCTGCTATTCGATGCAAACCTACAAGCATATCAACGCGGGCGAGGGCGGTTTTTTAATCTCGGACAATGCCCAGATTATGGCCCGCGCGGTTCTACTGTCTGGCAGTTATATGCTGTATTCCAAACACTTGGCGGGGCCAGAGCCGTCTGTATACGAAGATTTGCGCCTGATGACACCCAATGTTTCGGGCCGTATGGACAACCTGCGCGCCGCCATTTTGCGCCCGCAATTGCCGCTCCTCGCAGATCGCGTCCGCCGCTGGCAAGGGCTTTACCACGTCATAGAATCGGGACTGATGGGCGTTGCGGGGCTGGTGCTGCCTCACGCCCGGGCCGGGAATTTTATGCGCCGTCATCGTTTCAATTCCGCCTGCCTGACTGGTCGTCGGCGCGTATTGGCGCGTTCTTGTCGCGCTGCCTTGCGCGGGGGGTGGAACTGAAATGGTTTGGCGCAGATCAGCCTGTGGCCTTTACCTCGCGCTATGACCATTGGGCCTATGCGGGGGCGCAATCTTGCCCCAAAACCGATGTCGTTTTGGCTGGGTTGATTGATATGCGCCTGCCCCTGACCTTCACGCCTGAGGATGCGGCCCAGATCGCGCGGATCATCCGTGCCGAGGCTTTGGCCGTAGGGCAGGGGCCAGAGCCAGAGGCGTTGGTGCTGCCCGTTATCCAATAATGCGTCTGCTGCCGCGCCTGACGCCAGATTTAGCCGCCTATATCGCGCTGACTTTGGTGATCTTGTGGGGATTGGCGGATGAGTTTGCCCCCTACCACGGGGCGCCCGATGCCACTTGCCGCGTTGGCTATGGCCGTGACGGCGATGGCTACGATTGAAATGCTGTGCAACGGGCGCGCGGTGACGGCGCGGATCGTGGGGCTGAACGCCCCTGAAACTCGGGACGCCGCCTGCACGTTCGAGGCGGCACTGGGCGAACAGGCCACGCGCTTTGCGCGAAATTCTGCGCGGTGGTCAGGTGCAAATCTACCCGCAAGGCCATGACAAATATGGCCGCGAATTGGTGGTGATCACGGTGGGCGGTGCAGCTGTTGCAGATGCCATGATCGCGCGCGGCTTGGCCGAACCCTATGCAGGCGCTGCGCGGCGCGATTGGTGCGATTAGTGCACCGTTATTCGCGCCATAATGGCACCGTCGAGATCGACATTTTCGCGCTGCCATCCGTCACCTCATTGGCATGAGTAAGATAGATCAGCACTTGGTTTTTTTGGTCGAAAATGCGTGTGACTTTTAGGGATTTGAAGATCAAACTGCGCCCTTCGGAAAATACCACTTCGCCGTCCGCCCCGGCAATCAATAGTCCTCCAAAATTATTGGCCCCGTCTGGCGGCAGGCGATCGAAGAATTGGACGGGTCCTCGAACCAATTTCCCTTGGACATGCGATCCCATAAAGATCTGTCAAAATAGCTGATATGACAGGTGACGCCCTGAACTTTTGGGTCGGCCAATGCCTCGATCACGATGTCATTGCCCACCCAATCCACGCCCACGCGCCCCACCTCTTGCGCCTGTAGGGGGCCACTGGCTGCCGCAATCATCATCGCGGCCACAGCGGCGCGCCAAGACGAAAAATTGGGCCTGCGATCGGTTGGGATTTTGACCACGTGTTTATCCTTTTTTGTGCGGTGATTCACGGTTCTGATATAGGGGCTGGCAATGCTGTTGGTAAGAGGGGGCAATGCGCCGCGCGCTTTGGCGCAAAGCGCACTAGAAAAGCAGTCAATTTGCCCTAGATTTGCCGAGCAGTTGGTTGACCCCGCGCGGCCATAGGGCTAAACGAGGGGTCACGCAGCTACCGCTGGTACGCCACAACTGGCCCAGCGTTTCGCCGTAAAGGAGCGCCACGTGGACAACCTTCTTCGGGAATTTCTGCCCGTTATTATCATCCTAGCAATTGCCATTGGTCTTGGGCTTGTTTTGCTGCTGGCCGCTGCAGTGATCGCCGTGCGAAACCCAGACCCTGAAAAAGTATCGGCCTATGAATGCGGTTTCAATGCCTTTGACGATGCGCGGATGAAATTCGATGTGCGGTTTTATCTGGTTTCGATCCTGTTCATCATCTTTGATTTAGAGGTGGCCTTTTTGTTCCCATGGGCTGTTGCCTTTGGCGACATGTCGATGGCTGGGTTCTGGTCCATGATGCTGTTCCTAGGCGTTCTAACTGTGGGCTTTGCCTATGAATGGAAAAAGGGGGCCTTGGAATGGGCGTGATGACGGGTGCAAACATGGCTGGCCCCGACCGCGAGGTTGCCACGCAGGCCCTAAATGCAGAGTTGCAAGACAAGGGGTTTTTGCTGACCTCGACCGAGGATGTGATCAACTGGGCGCGCAACGGCAGTCTGCACTGGATGACATTTGGTCTGGCCTGCTGCGCGGTAGAGATGATGCACACCTCGATGCCGCGCTATGATCTGGAACGCTTTGGCACGGCCCCGCGCGCATCCCCCCGCCAATCAGACTTGATGATTGTCGCGGGCACGCTGACCAATAAAATGGCCCCCGCGCTGCGCAAAGTCTACGATCAAATGCCCGAGCCGCGCTATGTGATTTCGATGGGCTCTTGCGCCAATGGCGGCGGCTATTACCACTATAGCTATTCCGTGGTGCGCGGCTGCGACCGCGTGGTTCCCGTGGATATTTACGTCCCCGGTTGCCCTCCGACTGCTGAGGCGCTGCTATACGGTATCTTGCAGTTGCAACGCAAAATCCGCCGCACGGGAACATTGGTAAGGTAGGGCGCTATGGCAATGGCAAATATTGACGCATTGAACGAACTGGCCGCCTATATCGCCACCAAGCGCGAAGCGGCGGTGATTGCAACCGAAGTCGCCTTTGGCGAAGTATCGGTCACAATCCAGCCTGCGCATCTAGAGCATTTTGTCCATTTCTTGAAAGAGGATGCGGCTTGCCGTTTCACCTCGCTTGTGGACATCACGGCGGTCGATCATCCCGACCATGATCCGCGTTTTGTGGTGGTCTATCACTTTTTGTCGATGCATCAAAATCAGCGTATCCGTGTGAAAATCGGCGTAGCCGACGGCGCGATCACCCCGTCGATTTGCGCCATTCACCCTTCGGCCAATTGGTTCGAGCGCGAAGTTTTCGACATGTTCGGCCTTTTGTTCTCAAACCATCCCGATCTGCGCCGCCTGCTGACCGACTATGGTTTTCGGGGCCACCCATTGCGCAAGGATTTTCCCACCACAGGCTATACCGAAGTGCGCTATGACGAGGCGCAAAAGCGCGTGGTTTACGAGCCGGTTTCTTTGGTGCAAGAATACCGCCAGTTTGATTTCCTCTCCCCTTGGGAATCGGCACAATACGTGCTGCCGGGCGATGAGAAAAAGGCCTGATAAATGGGCGATGAGCCAGTGATCTTGATGTGCGTGGGGGCAACCAAGGCGGGGACGACTTGGCTGCATGACCAGCTGTCAGCCCATCCCGAATGTTATTTGCGCACGATCAAGGAATATCACTACTTTTCGACCAATGCCGATGCGCAATGGGCCAAGATGATCGCCGATACCCGCAGCGAGATTGCCGAAATTTCCGCCCTTCCCGCAGCTGCGCGCAGTGCCTATCAGGTGCGGCGTTTGGATGATTTGGCCAGCTATCTGCCGCTGATCACCCCGCGCAGCATTGATGCAACGCGTTTTGCCAATTATTTGCGCGCCTCGGCCCCGTCATCGGCCAAACTTGTCGGCGATTTCACCCCCGCCTATTCGGTGATTGCGGGCAAGAATTTGGAACCCATGCTGAATATGCGCGCGCTGAAAGTGGTTTACCTGATCCGCGATCCGCTGGCCCGTTTGTGGAGCCATATTCGCATGACCGCCGACCGCGCCGCGCCAGATGCCTTTGCCCAAACCTGCGAAGATTTGGTGCAGCGCACGGTTTTGGGGCAGGAAGAGGGCGGCATTCGCGGCATCGTGCGGCGCGGCGATTACGCTGGCAATCTGCCCAAATTGCAGCGGATTTTTGGGGATAAGCTGCTGGTGATGTTCACCGAAGATTTGTTCACCAAGGCAGGCTTTGACCGCCTGCTCGGCTTCCTTGGCCTTGGCTCAATGCCCGCCGATATGGCCAAGCGCGTGCATGAAGGGCGCGCCCTGCCGATGCCTGCCGCGCTGCGCGCTGCGGCTTTGCGCTTTTTGCGCCCGCAATACGACTATATCGCCCAAACATTTCCCGCCCTCCCGCAGGCGTGGCGGGATGCTATGGCCGAGATGAACACCGCCCCAACTGCCCAGAAGGTATTGATATGATGGACGGAAAGCTGGAAACGAATGCCTTTGGCGATGCCCTGACGGGCGAGCAGCGCATCCGCAATTTCAACCTAAACTTCGGCCCCCAGCACCCTGCGGCGCATGGCGTGCTGCGTCTTGTGCTGGAACTGGACGGCGAGATTGTGGAGCGCTGCGATCCCCATATTGGCCTTTTGCATCGCGGCACCGAAAAGCTGATGGAAAGCCGCACCTATCTGCAAAACCTGCCCTATTTCGACAGGTTGGACTACGTGGCGCCCATGAACCAAGAACACGCATGGTGCTTGGCCATTGAAACGCTGACGGGCACGGTTGTGCCGCGCCGCGCCAGCCTAATCCGCGTTTTGTATTCCGAAATTGGCCGCATCTTGAACCATCTTTTGAACACCACCACGCAGGCGATGGACGTGGGCGCGTTGACACCGCCGCTTTGGGGTTTTGAAGAACGTGAAAAGCTGATGGTGTTCTATGAACGGGCCTGCGGCGCGCGCCTGCACGCGGCCTATTTCCGCCCAGGCGGCGTGCATCAAGACCTGCCCGATGATCTGCTGGACGATATCGAAGCGTGGACATGGACCTTTCCCAAAGTGCTGGACGATCTGCACACCCTGCTGACCGAAAACCGCATCTTCAAACAGCGCAACGTCGATATCGGCGTGGTGACCGAAGAGGATATATTGAACTACGGCTTTTCGGGCGTGATGGTGCGCGGCAGCAACATGGCGTGGGATTTGCGCCGCGCCCAGCCCTATGAATGCTATGACGAGTTTGATTTCAAAATCCCCGTCGGCAAAAACGGTGATTGCTATGATCGGTATTTGGTGCGGATGGAGGAAATGACCCAGTCGATCCTGATCATCCGCCAAGCCATCGCAAAACTGCGCATGGAAGGCGGCGAAGTGCTGGCGCGCGGCAAAATAACGCCCCCCAGCCGCCGCGATATGAAAACCTCGATGGAGGCGCTGATCCATCACTTCAAACTCTACACCGAAGGCTTCCACGTCCCCGCAGGCGAGGTGTATGCGGCGGTCGAGGCTCCTAAGGGCGAGTTTGGCGTTTATCTGAAATCTGATGGTTCCAACAAACCCTACCGCGCCAAACTGCGCGCGCCGGGGTTCTTGCACCTGCAAGCGATGGATCACATGGCCAAGGGCCACCAACTGGCCGATGTGGCCGCCATTATCGGCACGATGGATATCGTTTTCGGAGAGGTTGATCGCTGATGCTACGCCGCCTGCACAAAGACCAGCCTGACAGTTTTGCCTTTAGCCCTGCGAACCTAGCTTGGGCGCAGGGGCAGATTTCCAAGTATCCCGAAGGGCGGCAGGCCAGCGCCATCATCCCGCTACTCTGGCGCGCGCAGGAACAGGAAGGCTGGCTGACACGGCCTGCCATTGAACATGTGGCGCAGATGCTGGGCATGGCCTATATCCGCGCTTTGGAAGTCGCGACGTTTTACTTTATGTTCCAACTGCAACCCGTTGGAAAAATTGCCCATATCCAGATTTGCGGCACGACATCTTGCATGATTTGCGGGGCCGAGGAATTGGTTGCCGTCTGCCACGAATTGATCGCACCTGCGCCCCATGCCTTATCGGCAGATGGCAATTTTTCGTGGGAAGAGGTGGAATGCCTTGGCGCTTGTTCCAACGCGCCCATGGCCCAAATCGGCAAGGATTATTACGAAGACCTGACCGCGGACAAGCTGCGCGATTTGATCGCCCGCTTTTCGGGTGGCGAGGTGCCCGTGGCTGGCCCGCAAAACGGGCGCTATGCAGCCGAGCCGCTGGCGGGGCTGACATCGCTGAAAGATCACGCGGCAGGGCGCGCGGCGCACAACGCCAGCGTTCAGGCGGCCATGGACATTGGCGATACCATCAAACGGATCGACGGAACCGAGGTTCCGCTGGTAACCCCCTGGTTGGGGAAAAAGACTGCGACCGCAAAGCCAAAGGCAAAAGCAAAGGCGGCGCAAGACTGACAGGGATAGAAACAGCGGCCCCAAGTGGCCCATCTTACAAGGAGTTCACACGCTATGACTTCAACGACACGATTTTGGGTTGCCCTTGCGGCGGGTATCCTCACCTTTGCACTGTTCTATTGGATGGTTGGGGTGATTTTCTGGGGCGCGGCCCTTTTCGGTTGCGTTGTTTTCGCCCTGTTCTGGGTGCTTTGGGGCGGCTCAAGCGGGCGCAGGATCTGCATCTGGATCGGCGTCTGGTGCGGGATATAGCGCGGCCTCAACATCCGGAATGGCTCAAGGTTCGGCCCAAGGTTCTGCCGCAGCCTCGGCGGCCCCCGCAGCAGCCCTTGCCTCGGCACCAGTTGCAGGCGCGGCGAAAACCAGCGCCTCGGCAAAACCTGCGGCGGCAAAACCTGCCGCTGCAAAAGCTGAAGCTGCCCCAAAAGCAGCAAGCGTAAAATCGGCGCTGAAT
The DNA here is from genome assembly GCA_034519315.1 of Cypionkella sp. Lineage (GTDB taxonomy): Bacteria > Pseudomonadota > Alphaproteobacteria > Rhodobacterales > Rhodobacteraceae > Cypionkella. The sequence continues at coordinate 61,973 of JAXHON010000029.1, forward strand.
CACGGCGCTAAATCTGACAAAGCTGCGGACACGGCGGCCGCAAAACCTGCCGCTGCAAAGGCGGCATCCAGTGCAGAACCGCGCGCAAAGACGGACGGCGCAAAACCGCACCGCAAAGACGGCAGCTGCCTCGGAAACCTGCCGCTGCAAAACCCGCCGCTGCAACGGGTGATGCTGCAAAAGCCAATGCTGCAGCCAAGCCAGCAGCCGCAAAAGCTGCGTCTGCGCCAAAAGCATCAGCTGCTAAATCCGCCGCTGCCGCAAAGGATGATGCGCCCGCACCAGGCAGCGTGGGCAAAGCCCCCGCAACCCTGAAGGCCCCCAAGGGTGGCAAGGCTGATGATCTGAAAATCATCGAAGGCATTGGCCCTAAACTAGAGCAGCTGGTCAATTCCTTGGGCTTTTATCACTTTGACCAGATCGCCAATTGGTCTGCCGATGAGATCGCGTGGGTGGACAGCCACATGAAAACCTTCCGCGGGCGTATCGTGCGTGACAAATGGGTCGCGCAAGCCAAGCTGATCGTGAAAGAGGGTGTTCCCGCCTTTCTCGAACGTGCGAAAACCAACAACTACTAAGGGTTAACCCATGGATCACGGGCATTTTGACGATGAAACGGGGCCTTGGCCAATGGGCTGGGCTGTGGCGGCGGGTGCAGGTGTGATTGCTGCGCTGCTGGTCACGGCGATTGGCGGGGCCAGTGCGCCGGCGGGGTTTGTGATCGGACTTGTCAGCTTTGGCGTCTTTGGCGCTTTGCTTGGCTCTGGCGGGGTAGAGCGCGGCGCGCAAGGCGCGGGCGATACGCATGAGCATGGACATGGTGGGGGCCATCACTGATGGCCCCCACCGAAACAGACCGGGTCTTGGCGCGCAAATCCCGCATTGCGGGCCTTGGAATTGCGGGCACAATGCTGGTCTGGATGCTGCTGCAACTGATCGGGGCCGATTACAACTGGCCGCCGAAATATGCGTTGCTGGTGGATTTATTCGCCTTGGCGGGGCTGATCTGGGCCCTTAGCTTGGTGTTCCAAATTTGGCGCGCGCGCCGCAAAACTGACCGTGCCTAAGGAAGGGCTGTTTTAATGCTGCTAGATAAAGATCGCATCTTTACAAACCTTTACGGGATGCACGACCGCAGCCTTGCAGGCGCAAAGGCGCGCGGGCATTGGGATGGCACCGCCGAAATCATCAAACGCGGGCGCGATACGATTATTGAGCAGGTGAAGTCCTCTGGCCTGCGCGGGCGCGGCGGGGCGGGCTTTCCCACGGGGTTGAAATGGTCGTTCATGCCAAAGCAGTCGGACGGTCGTCCCAGCTATTTGGTGATCAACGCCGACGAATCCGAACCTGGCACCTGCAAAGACCGCGAGATCATGCGCCACGATCCGCACACGCTGATCGAAGGCGCGCTGATTGCCAGCTTTGCGATGAATGCGAACGCCTGCTATATCTACATTCGCGGCGAATACATCCGCGAGAAAGAGGCCCTGCAAACCGCCATCGACGAATGCTATGACGCAGGACTTTTGGGGAAAAACGCGGCCAAGTCGGGCTATGACTTTGATCTATACCTGCACCACGGCGCGGGGGCCTATATCTGCGGCGAGGAAACCGCCCTGCTGGAAAGCCTAGAGGGCAAAAAGGGTATGCCGCGCATGAAGCCGCCGTTCCCGGCGGGCGCGGGCCTGTATGGCTGCCCGACCACGGTGAACAACGTGGAATCCATCGCCGTTGTGCCGACCATTTTGCGGCGTGGCCCCGAATGGTTTGCAGGCTTTGGCCGCCCCAACAATGCGGGCACAAAGCTGTTTGGCATCTCGGGCCATGTGAATAACCCTTGCGTGGTCGAAGAAGTGATGTCGATCCCGCTGCGCGAACTGCTGGACCGGCATTGCGGCGGGGTGCGCGGCGGCTGGAAGAACATCAAGGCGGTGATCCCCGGCGGGTCGTCTGTTCCGATGCTGAACGCCGCGCAATGCGACGAGGCGATCATGGATTTCGACTGGCTGCGCGAACAGCGCAGCGGTCTGGGCACGGCGGCGGTGATCGTGATGGATCAGTCCACCGATGTGATCAAGGCGATCTGGCGGCTGTCGAAATTCTACAAGCACGAAAGCTGCGGCCAGTGCACGCCCTGCCGCGAAGGCACAGGCTGGATGATGCGGGTCATGGACAGGCTGGTGAAGGGCGAGGCGGAGGTCGAGGAAATCGACATGTTGCTGTCGGTTACCAAGC
>JAXHON010000043.1:0-12753 GCA_034519315.1 Cypionkella sp.
CTGGTGAAATTCACCGCATGTAGGGGGCCAGAATGGCAGCCAAGTCCGCGAAATCCACCAAAACGGCCAAACCAAAACTGGCCGCTGTCGCCTCGCCCGCAGATGTTGACACCGCCGAAATCACGGTGCGCGCGCCAGACCTGACGATTGTCGATAAAGATGGCGATCATAGCCGCCCCGCCGCCAAAGGTGACGCGCTGAAGATGAAGGATTTGCTGACCAGCGTGATCACCAAGACGGGGGCCAAGAAGAAAGACGCCAAAGATGTCGTGGACGCCGTTCTAGCCGAAATTTCGGCCGCGTTGAACGCAGGAAAATCGCTGAACCTACCCGCTTTGGGCAATTTGCGCGTCGCCAAAATACAAGACAAAGGTGACGTGAAGATGATGGTTTTGAAACTGCGCATGGGCGGGGGAAATAGCGCAAAAGACACCCTTGCGGATGACGGCGAGGATGGCTAAAAGCCTGCTCATCGGGTGATTAGCTCAGTGGTAGAGCGCATCGTTCACATCGATGATGTCAGGGGTTCAAATCCCTTATCACCCACCATGGAACGCGCCCCCTGTTCACTAGGTAGGCTGCGTTTTTGTATTTGGACTTGAAAGGCCTGCGCCAGATGGTTATGGCCAGCTCTACGGGTTGTTAGCTCAGTTGGTAGAGCGTCTCGTTTACACCGAGAATGTCGGCGGTTCGAGTCCGTCACGACCCACCATCCCCTCCTCCTCACAACATCTGTGCGCAAATGCGCCTTGTCGTTGCCTGCCCTTTGCCCCAGTTTTGGGCAAAGGAGAATGCCATGTCTTGGAACCCCCTGCTGGATGCCCATATCCCGATCGGAAATATGGTCGATGCGATTGAAACCCACCATATCGCCCGCGCCCGCGATTTGGGCGGCTTCGAGGTGCGCCGCGCCCTGCCCGCGCCGGGGCGGCAAATGGTTGGCCCATTTATCTTTTTCGACCAGATGGGGCCTGCCGAATTTCTAACGGGTCAAGGCGTGGATGTGCGCCCGCACCCGCATATCGGCCTGTCCACCGTCACCTATCTGATCGACGGGGCGATGCACCACCGCGACAGTCTGGGCAGTGACACTTGGATCAAACCCGCCGAGGTGGCGCTGATGACCGCTGGGCACGGCATAACCCATTCCGAACGAATGGACGGCACCGCGCGCCGCGCCCCTCAGCGCCTGTTTGGTCTGCAAACATGGCTGGCCCTGCCCGAGGCGCTGGAAGATGCCTCCCCCAGCTATCATCACGCCCCCGCCGAGGCGCAGCCCGTGCTGCAAGCCGAGGGTAAAACCGTGCGGCTGATTTTGGGCCGCGCTTGGGGCGAAGTGGCCCCCACCCCCCTGCCGTCCGAGACCTTCTATGCTGATGCGACCCTTGCCCCGTATGCCGCCCTGCCCCTGCCCGATGACGCCGAAGATCGCGGCGTCTATGTGTTATCAGGCCGCATTTCCCAAGGCGGGCAAGATTGGGACGCAGGGGCGATGCTGATCTTTCGCCCAAACGATCACTTATCGGTGCAGGCAGGCGCGCAAGGCGCGCGGCTGATCCTTTTGGGCGGGGCAACGCTGGGCGGGCCGCGCTTTCTGTGGTGGAATTTCGTCGCATCAACGCGCGAGCGGATCGATGCTGCGCGCGAGGCGTGGCGCGCGGGCGACTGGGCGCATGGGCGGTTCCAACTGCCCCCCGATGACAACGGCGAGTTTATCCCCGCGCCCGAAAGATAGTGCGCCCAACTATCTTTTTCGCCTTGCCTGCAAAAAACCCCAAAACCCCGCTTGACGCGGCAAAGCCCCCCGCGTAATACCCCCCACGCCGCAGCAATGAGCGGATACGGCAAACGCGCGGTGGTAGCTCAGTTGGTTAGAGTACCGGCCTGTCACGCCGGGGGTCGCGGGTTCGACGACCCCCGTCCCCGGCCACGTGCTGAACAAAAAGCCGCCCTTCGCGGGGCGGCTTTTTGGTTTTAGGGCTGGGCGACCGATTACGACCTTGTCCCTAGCCCACAAAATATATACAAATATATGAATTTAATTACATGAAAGCACCCCGATGCAGCCTGTCCTTGATTTGATCGACCAAATCCCCCTGAATTTGGTCATCATCGCCGCCCTCACCCTCGGCCTCGCCCCATTCTTCCCCGAACCCCATATCACCGAAAAAATCCGCATGCTAATGGCGGGCAACCTGTCCAAGCCCGTCGACATTTTTGATTTCCTAATGCACGCCGCCCCCTTCGCCCTGCTGGCGGCCAAAACTCGCCCGCATGGCGCTCCCGCGCCTAAGGCGATAAAATAAACAAGATAAGGCCCGGGAAAAAATTCAATAAACCAAAGGGAGGGGGGGATTGGATGGAAACCCAACCCCAAAAAGTTAAGGGGGGCCCCATAGGAAGTTAAGATTGCCCGGGCAGGCCACCCGAAAAGGAGATAGTCCTCCCAAAAATCGGATAGTCCTGCGGCCCGCAATCCCTTATCGCAGCCCTTCTCACTTTGGCTAAAATACCTTGGGGTGGGAGCCGCGCCTGCGCGGCGGGAGGGGCTAGCCCCTCCTACACCAGCCGTGCCAGCAACCGCGCCCAACTGCGAATACCTTTGTGAAAGCTCTCCACATCGTATTTCTCATTGGGCGAATGGATTGCATCGTCATCCTTGGCAAAGCCGACCAGCATCGCATCCATGCCCAGATATGTCTTGAAATAGGCCGCAATCGGGATTGAACCGCCGCAGCCAACATAGGCCGCAGGCTGGCCCCATTCATCCGCCAGCGCAGCGCGCGCCGCTTCGAACGCGGGGTGATTCACCGCCATATGTCCCGCGCTGGACGCGCCATGCGGATGAAACTCGGCGCTGCAATCGGCAGGCAACTGCGCGCGGACGTAGGCGCGGAATGCCTCCCGCACCTGCGCAGGGTCTTGCGCGCCCACAAGGCGGAACGACACCTTGGCGCTGGCCTGTGATGGCAGCACGGTTTTGAACCCATCCCCCGTATAACCGCCCCAAATGCCGTTCACCTCTGCCGTGGGGCGCGACCAGATCATTTGCAACGGCGTGGCGGAATGCTCGCCTGCGGGAACCGACAGGCCGACATCTCCCAAAAACCGCGCATGATCGAAGGCCAGCGCCTGCCATTGGGCGGCGATGTCCTCTGGCAGATCGCCCACGCCGTCATAAAACCCCTCCAGCGTCACGCGCCCGCTATCATCATGCAGCCCCGCCAGAATGCGCGTCAGCACACGAATAGGGTTGATCGCCAGACCGCCATACATGCCCGAATGCAGGTCTTTGTTTGGCCCTGTTATGGTCACCTCCTCGCCCATCAGCCCGCGCAGCATGGTGACAATGGCGGGCGAGCGGCTTTGAAACAGGCCCGTGTCGCAGATCAGCGCCAGATCGGCATGCAGCTGATCGGCGTTTTCTTGCATAAACGGGATCAGCGATGGCGAGCCTGATTCCTCCTCCCCCTCCAGAAAAATCGTCAGGCGGCAGGGCAGCGCGCCGTGCACCGCGCGCCACGCCCGCAGCGCCTCTAGAAAGGTCATCAGCTGGCCCTTATCATCCGATGCCCCGCGCCCGCGAATGACACGGCCCTGTGGCGTATCTTCAATCGCGGGGTCAAAAGGGTCGCGCGTCCACAGGGCCAAGGGATCCACGGGCTGCACATCATAATGGCCGTAAAACAGCAGATGCGGGCCGCCATCTCCGCCTGTGGCCACCACCATCGGATGGCCAGGCGTGGGGCGCAGCGCCGCATCAAACCCCAATGTCGTCAAATCATCCACCAGCCACTGCCCCGCCGCTGCGCAGTCTGCCGCATAGACTGGGTCGGTGGAAATTGACGGGATGCGCAGCAAATCCAGCAGCCGATTCAGCGCCTGAGGCAGCGCCGCGTCGATATGGGCCAGAACGGGATTCAGATCAGGGGTCTGGGTCATTTCTTCTCTTTCATTATGGCCAAGGGTGCGTTTAGGCTGTGCAATTCCCCTATGCTTGTCGAATTTGGTTTGGTAAGAGCAGGGCCAAATTGGGAATTGCCATATGTGCAATCGTTAGGTCGGAGGCGTAGGATATGCAAGTATTCAAAGGGGTTAAGGCGCGCGGAATTGCAATGGGATTGGCCACATCGTTTGCCCTGACCGCGCCCTTGCACGCCGATGTTGCGCAAGAATCCGCCGCGCTAGGCGATTACACCGTCACGCTGCACCTGCATCCATTCTTGACCGACGAAGATCTGACGGTCTTGCGTTTTGTTTCCACATCGCAAGATGCGCTTGCGTTGTTCCTCCCCAGCGGCTTCGGGTCATGCTGCGATTGCTGTGTCGCCCGACGAAGGGTTTGTCAAAGGCGGCGCACCGATGCCTTCGGTGGTTGCCTTGGGTGGATTGCCAGATGCGCAGACCGCAGCCACTGATTCCATTGCTGCCTGCCAAAAAGCTGCAAGCAGCAAACAGCCCTGTGTTGTGGTGCTGCAAATCGACCCGAAGTAGATACTTTTGCGCCCAATTCTGAATTGGGCCAGAGGCGGTGCGCAAAATACCGCCGAAAGGCGTGAATTATCGGCCTATTCCGCCCTGCGCTGCGAAATCTGCTTGATTCTGACAAGGTTTTCCACAACAACAGCGTTAGTCGCAGTGTAATAGCGGCACGGGACATCCCACTTCGCCCTTTAATTGGAACAGCCTATGCTTGGCCGCTTTGGCGCAGATCCAGACCAAATTCCCGCCAAGCCCAAGGGGTTTGACGATTACGAGCTGCGCCTTGGCGATATGCTGCGCGGCGAGCGGGCAACCATGGGCAAATCGCTGCTGGACATCGAGCGAGAGCTGCGGATCAAAGCGCCCCATTTGGCGGCCATCGAAGACGGTGATCTATCGGCCTTTGACGCTCCCAGTTTTATCGCAGGTTACGTGCGCTCTTATGCGCGTTATTTGGGGCTGAACCCAGATGATTGTTTTATACAATTTTGCGCAGAGACGGGTTTTGTTCCCGCGCATGGCCTGTCGCCTGCTGCATCTACGGCGGCTGTTGTGGCCGTGCGGGCGAAGGCGGCGGCCAATGGCAGCGCGGCGTTTAATCCCATCGGCTTGACCGCGCCTCGCAGTGGTTTTGGCGGGTTTGAACCGGGCGCTTTGGGGTCATTGGCGGTTTTGTTGGCTGTTGTCGGCGGGCTAAGTTTTGGCGGCTATACCTTGCTGCGCGAAGTGCAAAAGGTAGAACTTGCGCCGATTGACCAAGCGCCTGCCATTGTCGCCGATGCGCCACCTGCGCTGGGCCTGCCCAGTGGCGCAGCGGAGGCGGGTCTTGACCCTGTCCAGCTGGCTGGCACTGCGCCGAAATTGGCGCGCCCCGCAGCGAATATGGACGAGCGCGCCGCCCGCGCGGCCCAGCCTCAGGCACTGGATGTGCCTGTTCTGATCGCGCGCGATGGCCCCATTTCCGCCATTGACCCGCGCGATGCGGGGCTGATTGCCGAGGCCGCGCCCGAAGCCTCGGTTCAGGTGGTGCAAGAGGCGCGCGTGGTCGAGGTTTTGGCCGTCCGTCCCAGCTGGATTTCGGTCACGGCTGTCGATGGCACTGTTTTGTTTGAAAAAATTCTAGACGCGGGCGAGCGTTATGCCGTCCCCGCGCTTGAAGTTGCTCCGCGCCTGAAGGCGGGCAATTCCAGTGCGATTTACTTTGTGCTGGGCGATAAAACCTATGGCCCAGCGGCGACGGGCCCCGAAGTTGTGCGCAATGTTGATCTCTCGAACGAGGGCGTCCAAAAGGCGTTTGCCTTGGCTGATATGGCGCGTGATGCTGATTTGACCAGCTTTGTTGCCCAAGCCAGCACGCCCTAACCCTTTCTCCGTTGCCTTTTGCGCCGCAATGCCTATTTTGCCCCACATAGGAATAGGCGCAGTATGACCCACAATCCCATTCGCCCTTGGCGCAACATTGATCGCCGCCCGTCACGGCAAATCCGCGTGGGCCGCGTATTGGTGGGCGGGGATGCGCCGATTTCGGTGCAAACCATGACCAACACGCTGACCACCGATGTGGCCGCGACGATTGAACAGATACAGCGCTGCGCCATTGCGGGCGCCGATATTGTGCGGGTGTCGACCCCCGACCAAGACAGCACCCGCGCCCTGCGCGAGATTTGCGCCGAAAGCCCCGTGCCGATTGTGGCGGATATTCACTTTCACTACAAACGCGCCATCGAGGCGGCAGAGGCAGGCGCGGCCTGCTTGCGCATCAACCCCGGCAATATCGGCGATGCCAAGCGTGTCGCCGAAGTGGTGCGCGCGGCAAAAGATCATGGGTGCAGCATACGCATCGGGGTGAATGCGGGCAGTCTGGAAAAGCACCTTTTGGACAAATACGGCGAGCCGTGCCCCGATGCGATGGTGGAATCGGGTCTGGATCATATCAAGCTGCTGCAAGACAGTGATTTTCACGAATATAAAATTTCGGTCAAGGCATCTGATGTCTTTATGGCCGCCGCTGCCTATCAGCAACTGGCAGGGGCCACCGACGCGCCCATCCATCTGGGGATTACCGAAGCGGGGGGGCTGACCTCTGGCACAGTCAAATCGTCCATCGGGCTGGGGATGCTGCTGTGGGGCGGGATTGGCGATACCATCCGCGTCTCGCTGTCGGCTGACCCTGTGGAAGAAGTGAAGGTTGGCTTTGAGATTCTAAAATCGCTGGGCCTGCGCCATCGCGGGGTGACGATCATTTCCTGCCCCTCTTGCGCGCGTCAAGGCTTTGACGTGATCAAAACCGTTTCTGCGCTGGAAGACCGCCTTGCGCATATCACCACCTCACTTAGCCTGTCGATCATCGGCTGTGTGGTGAATGGGCCGGGCGAGGCGCTGCTGACCGACATCGGGTTTACAGGCGGCGGCGCGGGCAAGGGGATGATCTATCTGGCTGGCAAGCAAGACCATACCCAAGGCAATGACGGAATGATTGACCATATCGTCGAGTTGGTCGAGGCGAAGGCCGCCCAAATTGCGGCGGATGAGGCGGCGAATAAAGCGGCGGAGTGACTAACCCCTCTCGTCCGCGACGACTTTTTGCATGGCATCCAGCGGCAGATAACCGCGCAGCATCTGCCCACCCACCACAAAGGTCGGTGTGCCAGTGATTTTCATGGCATCCCCCAGCGCGTGGTTCGCTGCAATCACCGCGTCCACCTCTGCCGCGCCCATGCGCGCCAAAATCGGCGCGGCGTCCAGCCCCAATTCACCTGCCAGCGCTGTCAGCGTGCCATCGTCGGGCTCTCCGCGCAAGGTGATCAGGCCGTCATGCGCGCGCTTATAGGCATCATCGCCATGCAGCTGTAGCACGGCAATGGCAAAGCGCGATGAGATCACCGACGCATCCCCCAAAATTGGGAACTCTTTGACAACAAACCGTATATTACCATCGCTCTTCAGCAACTCTTCAATTTCGGTATAGGCTTTGCGGCAATATCCACAGCGATAATCCATGAATTCGACAATGGTGACATCGCCGTCCAGATTGCCCCCCACAAACGAATTGGCATCGTCAAACAGCATCTTTTCATTAGCCTGAACCAGTGCCAAATCCTGCGCGCCCGCCTGCTCTTCTTGACGCGATTGCAAGATTTGCATGGCCTCGACAATCACTTCGGGGTTTTGCAGCAGGTAATCGCGCACTTCGGCGCGAAATGTTTCGCGCTCTGCGTCGCTCATTTGCGCCTGCGCAGGCATGGTTAGGGCAACGAAGACAGCGGCTGAAAGGATCGAGCGCATGAAATACCTGTTTCAACGATTAAAACTATGGGCATCATAAGGGGGCGCGTGCGAAGATCAACCCTGCGCAGAGGTCTCGCGACAAAGTGACAGATTTGCCCCGCCAGCGCGCGGCGGCAATCTGATTTACATCCCTCTTAAATGGCGGCAATACTACGCCCATGTTCGCCCGCCTGTTTCATGCCCTTTGCCTATGCACCCTGCTGTTGCAAGCCCTTGCTGCGGGCGCGCAAGAGGCGCCGTTATCGGCGCTTGCACGGCTGGATGGGGCGGCGTCTGAAATTGCAGGCGGCGTCGATCAGTTGTCGGTCACTTTGGCCCTATCACAACCAGTGCCTTGGCGGCTGCGGGTGCTGGGCAATCCCGCGCGGTTGATCATTGATTTTCGCGAGGTGGATTTCACGGCCCTACCCGACATGCCCGTGACGGCTGACGCAATTTTGGGCCTGCGCGCAGGCGTGTTTCGTCCCACATGGTCGCGCCTTGTGGTGCAACTGGCCGCCCCAATGGTCGTGGCCCGCAGCGAGATGGTCACAGCGGGCGCGCAAGGCGCGGCGGTCAATATCACGCTGCGCGCAGCAACCGATGCCGAATTTGCCGACGCCGCCGCCCTGCCCGAACCACCCGAATGGCAACTGCCTAAATCCGCCGATTTGCCCCCTGCCCGTCTGCCTTTGTCGCAAAAAACAGGGCCGTTGATCGTGATGCTGGACCCAGGGCATGGCGGCATTGATCCAGGCGCACAGCAAGGCAATATCTCCGAGGCCGATTTAATGCTGACATTCGCGCGCGAATTCAAAGAATCATTGCTGCGGACGGGCGAAGCCGTCGTGGTCTTAACGCGGGAGGATAATACTTTCGTGCCCCTAGAGGGGCGCGTATCCGCCGCGCGCGCTGCGGGGGCGGATGTTTTCCTCTCGCTACATGCGGACGCGCTGGCCGAAGGCGCGGCGAAAGGGGCAACGCTTTACACCCTGTCGTCCGACGCCTCGGACAAAGCGGCGCAAACCTTGGCCGAGAGGCACGACCGCGACGATCTTCTGGCGGGGGTGGATCTGACGGCACAAGATGACCTGATCGCCAATGTGTTGATAGATATGGCGCGGCTAGAAACCAGTCCAAAGATCGACCGTCTTGCCCGCGCACTCGAGGTTGCGATCAAAGGCAAGGGCCTGAAAATGCACCGTTTTGCCCGTCAAACGGCTGGCTTTTCCGTTTTGAAATCGCCAGATATACCGTCTGTGTTAATCGAACTTGGGTTTTTATCCTCGCCCAGCGATTTGGCAAATTTGACAAATCCAGAATGGCGCGCGCAAATGATCGCAGCGCTGCAAATGGGCCTGTTGAACTGGGCCGATGCCGAACGCGCCGCACCGCCCGCGCCGTAAACTTGGGTTTTTTCCCATACGCGATTCCTCGCGCGCGGGCACATTGCCACTTGATAGTGCTTTGACCTTTGCCCCTGCCCACCCTATAAAGGCGGGGGGCGGCTTTAGCATTTCTGCCACAGCCATAGCTGCGCCATGGGGGCAACGTGATCAAATTTCTTTTGGGTGTTATCGGGTCAATCTTTAGCAATATCACGCTGGCAGTGATTTTTGGCGCGATGACCTTGGGCGGGGTGTTTTGGGTCTATTCCGATGGGCTGCCCAGCCATGAAAGCCTCGCGCAATACGCCCCTCCCACCATCAGCCGCATCTATTCGGGCGAAGGGCGCATTATCGACGAATTCGCGCAGGAACGCCGCCTTTTTGTGCCCATCGAAGATATTCCTGACGTTGTGAAAAACGCTTTTGTATCCGCCGAGGACAAGCATTTTTTCAGCCACGCTGGCTATGACGTCACCTCGATGGCCTCGGCGCTGCGCGATGCTGTCACCTCGCGCGGGCAAAACCTGCGCGGTGCCTCGACGATCACCCAGCAGGTGATGAAGAACTTTTTGCTTGATGGATCGCGCAGCATCGAGCGCAAGGTCAAAGAACTGATCCTTGCCTCTCGGCTAGAGGAAACCCTGTCCAAAGACAAAATCCTAGAGCTGTACTTGAACGAAATTTTTCTCGGCCAAAACAGCTATGGCGTGGCCGCTGCTGCACAAACATACTTTAATAAATCGCTGGAAAACCTGACGCCGCAGGAGGCCGCGACTTTGGCCGCAATGCCCAAGGCGCCGTCGGATTTTCACCCCGTGAACAACCGCGACAAGCTGATTGAACGACGCAATTATGTTTTGGGCGAGATGGCCCAGAACGGCTATATTGACCAAGCCAGCTATGATGCCGCCGTGAATGCGCCGCTGCTGTCGGTTCAAAATGGCGACTACCCTGCCTATCGCCAATCCCTGCCGCCGCGCGATTACTTTACCGATGAAATCCGCCGCCAGCTGTCCACCAGCTTTGGCGAGCAGGAGTTTTTCGGTGGCGGTTTGACAATTCGCGCCACCGCCGACCCCGAATTGCAAAAAATAGCGGCGCGCGCATTGCAGCGCGGGCTGGAGAAATTTGACCGCAATCAAGGGCTGTGGCGCGGCACGGGCAAGACTTTGCCTGCCGATGTGCTGGGCGACGAGGCGGCTTGGCGAAAGGCATTGTCCGACGTTACCGATCTGCCCCGTGACGTTGCGGGATGGCAAGCTGCGGTGGTGCTGGAATTGGGCAAAGATACCGCCAGGCTTGGGATCGAGGGCAAGGCCGCGAATGACCCAATCATCCCCGCCAAAGACGTCACTTGGGCGCGCAAGCTGAACAGCGATGGCTCGCGCGGGCGCAAGGCGCGCGTTCCTGCCGATTTGGTGGCGGTGGGCGATGTTGTGATGGTCAAAGAGCTGCTGAACGACGACGGCAGCTTTGATCGCTATTCGCTGCGCCAAGTGCCCGAAGTGCAGGGCGGCTTTATGGCGATGGACGTGAACACAGGCCGCGTGATGGCGATGCAGGGCGGGTTTTCCTATCAGTCAAGCGTGTTCAACCGCGCCACGCAGGCCACGCGCCAGCCCGGCTCGTCTTTCAAACCCTTTGTCTATGCCGCGGCGATGGACAGCGGCTTTACCCCCGCGACAATTGTTGTGGACGCGCCCATCGTCGTGGACACACCGCAGGGGCTGTGGACACCCAAGAATTCGTCGAACAGATTTTATGGCCCAACGCCCGTGCGCACAGGGATCGAGCAGTCGCGCAACCTGATGACGGTGCGCATTGCGCAAGAAATCACCATGGAAACCGTGGCGCAATATGCCGAACGGTTTGGGGTCTACAGCCCCATGCAACCGTTCTTGGCCAATTCCTTGGGCGCGCAGGAAACCACTTTGTTCAAAATGGTCGCCGCCTATTCAATGTTCGCCAATGGAGGCGAGCGGGTAGAGCCCACACTGGTGGACCGCGTGCAAGACCGCTTTGGCAAAACCATCTATCGCCACGACAAACGCAGTTGCGCCGATTGTAGCGCAGCCGATCTGCCCAAAAGCGCCGCGCTGACGATTACGACCAACCGCGAGCGCGTGATGAACGCCGTCACCGCCTATCAGCTGACATCCATGCTGCAAGGCGCGATCCTGCGCGGCTCGGGCAGCGGCGTGCGTCTCCCCGTGCCTGTGGCGGGCAAAACAGGCACAACCAACGATGCAAAAGACGTATGGTTTGTTGGTTATACATCGAACATGGCGGCGGGCTGCTATATGGGGTATGATCAGCCGCGCAGCCTTGGGCCTGGGGCTTTTGGTGGCACGCTGTGTGTGCCGATCTTCCAAGAGTTTATGACCGAGGCTGTCAAACGTTTCGGCGGCACCGAATTTGCGGTGCCCGAAGGCGGCTATTTCCAAAAGGTTGACCGTTTTTCGGGCGCGCGCCTTGGGCCAAACGCATCTGGCCCCAATGTGATCAACGAATTCTTCCGCGAAGGGGAAGAGGGTCTTTTCGGTTTAGATTTCGTGGTGGATGGCGGCTTTGGCATGGGGCAGAATCTTCCACTGTTCGCCGCTGGGGAAAGCGATTTTATAGGTGGCGGCGGTGCAGACGTGGTGAAAACCTCGGACGGGGCCACCAAAGCCGTGCCGCGCAAGGCAGATTTTGGCACGCTGCTCGCTCACGGCTGGCATTAAAAATAGCCCTCGCCAGCGTGTTATATTAATCTCGCGATGGCTTTCAAAGCGGAAGCAGGGCAAACCACAGCCCTACGCGCTTGCTTTCTTCGGAAGCGCACGCCTGGGGTAATGTCAATAACGGCCCAGAGGGGCAAAGCCCCTTTCTTTTCCTGGCATGCAAGTTCTTTACGCCGCGCGCTTGGGCAGACGGCTTTCGAACCACGAAAACAGCGCGACAATCACGCCTGCGATGATCAAATATACCAATGCCAGCAGCAAAAGCGGCTCGTAAATGATAAATGTATCTTGACGCACGCGCGAAGCCACCGCGTAGATGTCGATCACCGTGATAGTGGCCACCAGAGGCGTGGATCCTCAGTCTGCAGCACCGTCTCACCGCCAATCGTTGGCAGGACGCGCGCCACGGCTTGGGGCAGCCAGATGCGGCGGAAAATACCCCAGCGCGACATGCCAAAGGCGCGCGCGGCCTCTAACTGGCCATGTGGAACGCCCTTGAACGCGCCGCGCATCACCTCGCCCTCATACCCCGCCACCGACAGCGTCAGCGCCAGCACCGCATAGGGCCATGCTTGGCGCAGGATGGGCCACAGATCGGACTCGCGGATCCATGGATACAAAGGAAACAGGCTGCCAAGGCCATAATACAGCAGCCACAGTTGCAGCAACAGCGGCGTGCCGCGAATAACGGTGCAAAAGGCTACGCGCAGGGCGCGCAAGATACCACGGGCCAGCGGCCTGCGCAAAACCAATGGGAATGGCCAGAATAAACCCGAGCCCCATGGTCACGACCAAAATCCAGATCGTGTTCCAAATCCCCTTGCCGATCATGGCCTGATATTTCGGGGTTTCCAACCACGTCCAATTCAGCACCACCATCGACACCCAACCAC
>JAXHON010000002.1:0-35977 GCA_034519315.1 Cypionkella sp.
CACGAATTTGCACGAATTTCACTAATTATTCATTACGTAAAAATATTTAAAGCATTAATATTCAACATTTTAAAATTCGTGAAATTCGTGAAAATTGGTGGCGAACATTTATTAATTCTGTCCAAAGTCTAAAAATATTTAACCGTTAAAAAATTAAATCATCGCACGCATTGGCTCTTCCAACAATGCTTTTTGTCGTTTAAAAATTTAGCACCAAAGGACAATATCTACAACTCTGTGGTCACAAGAAAGTGTTATTTTCATCACATTGCCAATGATAATTTCGCCGTTTTTTACCACAGGAACTTGACTGATACCGCCGACTGCCAAAATACACGAATCAGGCGGATTGATGATAAAGCGGTAAACTCTTCGATGCCGAACATTCCCCAGGTTGGAAATCGAGAACGTATTGCCCTGCATTTCGTCGATTGGTAATTTGCGGTACCCATTGCCTTTTTCGCTTTATCTTTTACCTCTGACGAAATTTGAAATAGCGATTTCGTATCTGCGTTGCGAATGACAGGAACAGACCAAACCTTCTCAACTGCTACGGCTACGCCGATATTGTAAACTTTGTTGTAACGGATGCTATCGCCCAGCCAGGACTTTGCGTTGATGGCAGGGTGTTGACGCAATGCCAACGCTGTTGCTTTTACGACCAAATCGTTGAATGAAATTTGCGCAGGAGAAAGTTCGTTTAATTTTTTGCGCGTCCAAATAGCATTATCCATATTAATCGCAATCGTCAGGTAAAAATGTGGTGCAGTGAATTTGGATTCTGCCAAACTGGCGTGCAATAGTTTTGCGCATATTGCTCAATTTGACCTCTTCATAAGCTGCTCCTTCCATGGCGTAAGCCGCTGCTGGAGGTGGAGGAGTTGCCGCTGGTGATAGCTAACTGCTGGGGCAACTATTTCGTAGACACTGACAACACTGCAACTGGCGTAGGTACGGAGCGATTTTCTAATGCTGATTCAATATCACGTCTTACAATGCGTCCATTTTACCACTTCCTTTTACGTTCGCTAAAAAGCCAAACCTTCCTCTTCTGCCATTTTACGAGCCAAAGGAAAAGCCTTGCACTCTACTGTTTTCGTTTGAAGTTGTTACTTCAGTTGTAGCGAAGCGTTTCGGTTGGTGCTTCTGGCATCGGCCTCTTCTACGGGAATGCCTCTACTGGAGCATCGCCCGAATTGGATAACGCTGCCGCAATTGCAGCTTTATAATCTTCACCTTCTTCGCCAATAACTGCCAAAACCGCTTTATTTTCCACAACAGTTTCTCCTTCTTGGACACCAATATATAAAAGTGTACCATCAAAGAAACTATCCTGTTCCATTACTGCTTTGTCCGTTTCAATTTCTAGGATAATTCTCAATCTCGACTTGGTCGCCAACTTGTTTATGCCAAGCGGCAACGGTACCTTCTGTCATGGTATCACTCAAAAGGGGCATCAACATTACCTGAGCCATAGGATAAATTTTTTTTATGATTGATTACTAATCGAATAATTTTTTTATAACAAAGTATTTCAAAAATTGATTGTAAGTAGGTAAGCACAAATAAACGACACTTTTGACGGTGCCTTTTTCCGTTATTTTCCCTCAAAAAATAGTTCAATAGAACTACTATTCAACGATTTTTTGAGAAAAACTAACAAAAAAAATGGGCTACTCAAAAGTGTTGTTTATTTATACTTACCTACTTATCAATTCAAAAATCTTCATTAACACAATTTTTTTATTTTTAGAATCACAAAAGTAATATAGTAAAACCTCAATTTCAAATGTGAACCTCAATTTCAACAACTTAGTAACAGAACATAAATAAACTCCTCCATTATAGCGAAGTTATTTTTTCGGCATATTTCAAAATTGATAAAAATTAGTTTACAATTTGAACAAAGGGTGTAAATTTTCTTATCTCGTTATCCCAGTTGTGAACCAGCGATGTAGGCAAAACAATCAAACTGGTCGCACTGATAATCAATATTCACTGGCTCGGGTGCAAATAAATCGAGCTGACCACTCGCTGCCATTGGATTGTGGATTACAACACCGCCTTTTCAACCTTTTCAGTTTTAATAAAAGCGACAAGGTTTGCAGGGTTTTTCCCAATCCCATATCGTCGGCCAAACAACCGCCAAACCCGTTTTTATGCAACTGATGCATCCAGTGGTAGCCTTCCAATTGATAGCTTCGCAATTGAGCCTTTAAATCGGCAGGTAACAAAATTTCAGCCTTTTCGGGGCTTTCGAACTGGTTTAACCGCTCTGCCACCGATTTAAGTGTGTCGTGCAAAGCATTCTTCAACAACGAAAAATAATACTTTTCGAAATGAAGTTTATCGCCCTGAATTTTTGCAAATGGAAAGAGCCCCTTATAACGGGCAAACCACTCTTCGGGTAAAATGGCTATTTCACCGTTTGGAAGCACAAATTCGCGAATGTCTTCGAGAATGTACTTTTTGAGTTTGATAAACGGAAAAGTAAACTCTCCAAAAGTGACCAGGGCGTGCAAATCGAACCAGTCGCCGCGTTCCTGAGTTTTTACTTCTAAAAATTGCATTCGGTAAAAATACAGTTTTCCAATATTTTCCTGCGTAATCCGAATCTCTTTTTCATCGAGTTGGGGTTTGGTATTATTTATCCAGTTAATTAGAAAATAAAGGGCATTCTCGTTGTCTAACAGTTCAAGTGCAGGTAGCGCAAACCATGGTGGCAGGAGACGGTGGGATTTACCGCGCTATGACGAAGAGGTGCGCGCCTCCCAAGCCCGCCGCTGGGTGGTATACGAGGCGCTGCGATCAGGCGCCTATTACCCGTGGGATTACCAACCCCTGCGCGCCGCAAGCGAACGCTACATGCGCAACCATATGGATTTGAACGTGCTAGAGGAAAGCAAGCGTTTCCCGCGCGGGGAATAGATCACCGTTTCTGCTTGGCCAGCTGCGCATCAACATAAGCGCGCAAAACCGCATGCATCCGCGTCAAATGCCCAGCCCCTTGCGATTTGAAAAACGCCAGAATATCGGGGTCAACCCGCATGGAAATGGTGGATTTGGCAAGGGGCGGCTGAACCACCGCCTTTTCCCAAAAATCATCGGGCAGGTCATATTCGGGCGCGTCATCGCGGGGGGGCAACACCTCGCCCCGCGCGATCATCGCTTTAATGTCGTCTAATGTTGCGGTTCTGATATCGCTCATATTCTTTCTTTCTGGCTTTGCGCGCCGAGATCAGGCGAATATTCTCGCCGCGCATGGTGTAGACCACGGCGAAAATCGCCTCGCCCACCATGCCCAGCGCCAGATACCGCGCTTCGCCATAATCTGTGCGCCGGTCTGTCCGCTATCATAATCGTTTCACCTTCGAAAATTTCAGCGCGGCATATAGGAAATCAATCCCGCGTTTGCTCGGAGGTCTGGCCTGACGTTTTTCTTCGTCCACATTCGAACATGTTTCATGCTCTCCAGAAATAGGTTTATGTTGTTCATGTGTGGCCCATTCTGTGTTTGCCATTCCTGTTGTGCTTAACTCTGTCGATGTCTGTACTCTGGTGACTCTTAACCTTTCCCTTTATTTCAGTATTGCATCTTTGTATACACAAAACGTATATACACGTCAACCCCTACCCCCTCTGCCGATCCGCTGGATAAACCCCCAGAATATTCACCGCCGATGTAAAATACCCCAGCTCCTCCAACGCCCTAGCCACTGGCGCGTCTTCGGGGTGGCCTTCGATGTCGGCGTAAAACTCGGTCGCGGTGAAACTGCCGCCCACCATATAGCTTTCCAGCTTGGTCATATTCACGCCATTGGTGGCAAACCCGCCCAGCGCCTTGTACAGCGCGGCGGGGATGTTGCGCACGCGGAAGGTGAATGTTGTCATCATCACATCTGCCCGCCGCGCGTGATCCGCCACCCGCCCCATCACCAAAAACCGCGTGGTGTTGTTTTTCTGATCCTCGATTTGGGGCGCAATCACGTCCAGCCCGTAAATCTGCGCGGCCAACTCGCTGGCCAGCGCGGCGCGGGTCACATCGCCCGCCTCGGCCACTTCGCGCGCCGCGCGGGCGTTATCCGAAGATACCTTGCCCTTAATCCCATGGGCACGCAAAAAACCCGCGCATTGCGGCAAGATCACCACATGGCCATGCGCCTCTGTGATCTGATCCAGCCGCGCGCCCTTCACCCCCAAAAGGTTCACATGCACCCGCACGAATGCCTCGTCCACAATATGCAGCCCCGCGCGGGGCAGCAGCGAATGCACATCCGCCACCCGCCCGTAGGTCGAATTTTCCACCGCCAGCATCGCCAAATCGGCATCGCCGCGCTGCGTGACCTCGACCACCTCTTCAAAGGTGGCGCAGGGCACGGGCGTGAAATTGGGCCGCGATTGCACGCAGGCCTGATGCGAATAGGCCCCCATTTCCCCCTGAAAGGCTATTTTTCCTGCCATTTGGTTCAACTCCGCTAGAAAATCTTTGAATCGAGGCGTTTGGTCGCGCTACTACACCTTGAAAGACTATGTGGGAAGCGGGTAGATAGCCACAACCCGCGATGTGGCCCGCGGCGACGCCTGTGGGCGATAAGAAAGGCAAGACATGTTCGATACGATGACTTTGACCAAGGTAACCGCCGCGGTTTGTGGCTCGCTGCTGTTCTATCTCATGGGCGGCTGGGCTGCTGATACGCTGTATTCCACGGGCGTGCCCAGTCATGGCGGCGAAGAGGTGGCACAGGCCTATACGATCGACACGGGCGAGGCTGCCCCCGTCGAGGCGGCAGAAGAAGGCCCAGATTTCGCAACGGTTCTGGCATCGGCTGATGCAGCCGCTGGCGAAAAAGTATTCAGCAAATGTAAAGCTTGCCACAAGCTGGATGGCAGCGACGGCACTGGCCCCCACCTGAACGGGATCGTTGGCAAGGCCAAGGCTGCATCTGCTGGCTTTGCCTATTCCGAAGGCTTGGTTGCCATGGCCGCCGATGTTTGGTCGCCTGAAAATCTGAACGCCTTCCTAACCAACCCAAAGGCCTATGTGGCGGGTACGAAAATGTCTTTTGCAGGTCTGCCAAAGGTGGATGATCGCGCCAACTTGATCGCTTATTTGGCTGCGACGCAGTAATCTGGCCCCAGTTTTCGCCAAAAGGCCGCGCCAATGGCGCGGCCTTTTTCATTTGCGCGCCCGCTCGCGCCTTTGTGTGGCAAACATCGCTTGTAGCGCGGCCCTTTTCGGAATTAAGTTTAGCACCAATTAGAATGTTCGGCGCAGGCCAAATCACTGCGCACCATCCCGACAGGAGGCATGTATGAATCCCGCCCAAACACGTTCTGCACCCAGCTTGGCCCTTGCGGCAACTTTCATCGCACTATGCGCCGCAGCGCCCCTGCGCGCCCAAGACACGATCATCTCGCACGGGATTTCGACATTTGGCAATTTGAACCTGCCTGCCGATGTCGCCAACCTGCCCTATGTCAACCCAATGGCGCCAAAAGGCGGCGAGATTTCAATTGCCGCCCTAGGCACCTTTGATAGCCTAAACGCCTATTCGGTTAAGGGCACGGCGAGCAGCATGGGCTCGGTCTTTTACGAATCGATCCTGACGGGCACAGCGGATGAAATCGGCGCGGCCTATTGCCTGATGTGCGAGACGATGGAATATCCCGCCGACCGCTCTTGGGTGATCTTCAACCTGCGCAAGGATGTCAAGTTTTCGGACGGCAGCCCGATGACCGCCGCCGATGTCGTCTTTTCCTACGAACTTTTCCGCGACAAAGGCATTGCCGAATTTCGCACCGTCGCCAATGAAAAATTCCAATCGGTCGAGGCGATTGACGATCATACCGTCAAATTCACTTTCACCCCCGGAACCGCGATGCGCGATATGCCCAGCACCGCGGGCGGTCTGACGATTGTGTCAAAGGCCGATTACGAGGCGAACAAGCGCGATCTCGAGGAAAGTTCCCTAGACCCAATGCTGGGGACAGGCGCCTATGTGCTGGGATCTTTGCGCCCCGGCCAACAGATTATCCTCAAGCGCAACCCAGATTACTGGGCCGCAAACCACCCGCTGATGGTTGGCCGCAGCAATTTCGACACGATCCGCGTCGAATATTTTGGCGACAGCAACGCCGCCTTCGAAGGGTTCAAATCAGGGGTGTTCACCTTTCACAATGAATCATCCTCTAAACAATGGGCCACAGCCTATGATTTTGAAAACCTGAACAACGGCTCGGTGATCAA
Source organism: Cypionkella sp. (assembly GCA_034519315.1). Classification (GTDB taxonomy): domain Bacteria; phylum Pseudomonadota; class Alphaproteobacteria; order Rhodobacterales; family Rhodobacteraceae; genus Cypionkella. The sequence continues at coordinate 6,248 of JAXHON010000002.1, forward strand.
GGCCGCATTGCCTGATGGGTCTATCGCCAGCACCCAAAGTTTCATCTTCAACTTGCGGCGCGAAAAATTCCAAGACATCCGCGTGCGCCAAGCGATTGGTTTGATGTTCAATTTTGAATGGTCCAACCAAACCTTATTCTATGATCTTTATGCGCGTATCCCCTCCTTTTTCGCCAATACAGCAATGGAGGCCAAGGGCGCGCCAACCCCCGAAGAGGTAGCCCTGCTGCAACCCCTTGTGGATCAGGGTCTTTTGGATGCCAGCATCCTGACCGCCGATGCCATCCTGCCACCCGCATCCGACGTCGGCGCAAACCTAGACCGCAAAAACCTGCGCGCGGCCTCTGCCTTGCTGGACGAGGCAGGCTGGGTTGCGGGCGCAGACGGTATGCGCGCGAATGCGGCGGGCGAAAAACTGACGGTCGAATTTCTGAACGCCAGCCCCGCCTTTGAACGCATCATCGCGCCCTTTATCGAAAACCTGCGCGCGCTGGGGGTGGACGCTGTTCTGACCACGGTCGATTTTGCGCAATTCAGCCAGCGCGTCGATCCGCCTGCGTTTGATTTCGACATGCATCACCGCCAACCCCGTGAATGGATACGAGCCAGGGGGCGAGATGAAGCAAGGCTATGCCAGCGCCACGCGCGACAATTCCACCCGCAACCGCATGGGTTTGGCAAATCCTGCTGTCGATAAACTGCTGGATGCAATCGAGGCGGCAGACACCCGCGAAGAATTGGACATCGCCGCGCGCACCTTTGACCGCGTGCTGCGCACCATCCAACTGAACGTGCCGCAATGGTATAAGGACGTTTATACCGTGGCCTATTACGACCAATACGCCTTTCCCGAAACCTTGCCGCGCTATGATTTAGGTTATTTGGATTTCTGGTGGTTTGACGTGGCCAAAGCAGACAAGTTAAAAGCCGATGGCGTGCTGAAATAGCATGATCGCCTATATCTTCCGCCGGTTGCTTTTGGTGATCCCAACGCTGTTTGGCATCATGCTGATCAATTTCGCGCTGACCCAGTTTGTTCCAGGCGGCCCGTTTGATCAGATCGAGGCGCGGCTGGAAGGCGAGGGGGACGCACTGGACGCCGTGCGCGGCAGCGGCGATCCGGAGCCACGGGCAGGCGAAAGAGCGGCGGCACCTACGTCGGCGCGCGCGGCCTGCCCCCCGAATTTCGCGCCAAACTCGAGGTAGAGTTCGGCTTTGCCCGTTTCATCTGCCCTGCGGGGTATGAGGGCAACTTGACCCAGCAGGCGAAAGATTGCGAAAAAGAAACGATCGGGGCCACCGAACGGTTCTTCATCATGATGGGCAAATTCCTGCGCTTTGATTTTGGGGAAAGCTATTTTCGCAGCGCAAGCGTGATGGAACTGATCGTCGAAAAACTGCCCGTTTCCATCACCTTAGGGCTGTGGTCAACGCTGATTGCCTATCTGATTTCCATCCCCCTTGGCATTCGCAAGGCGGTGCGGGACGGCTCGCGCTTTGACAGTTGGACAAGCGGCGTGATCATCGCCGCCTACGCCATTCCGGGCCTGCTCGTGGCCGTCATGCTGCTGGTGCTGTTCGCTGGCGGGTCTTATTGGCAGATTTTCCCGCTGCGGGGGCTGACATCCAGCAACTGGGCGGAGCTATCGCCCCTTGGCAAAGCGGCCGATTACCTTTGGCACATCACCCTGCCCGTGCTGGCCAGCACCATCTCTAGCTTTGCCACCCTAACCTTGCTGACCAAGAACAGCTTTTTGGACGAGATCAAAAAGCAATATGTCATGACCGCCCGCGCCAAGGGCCTGCCCGAGGGGCGGGTTCTATATGGACATGTGTTCAGAAACGCGATGCTGATCGTGATTGCAGGCTTTCCCGCGCTGTTCATTTCGGTGTTCTTTGGCGGCAGTTTGATTATTGAAACCATCTTCAGTTTGGATGGGCTGGGCCAGCTTGGCTATAAATCCGCAGTCGAGCGTGACTACCCCGTGATTTTCGGCACGCTTTTTGCCTTTGGTTTGATGGGCCTAGTCGTGGGGATCATCTCGGATCTGATGTATGTCTGGGTCGATCCCCGCATTGATTTCGAAAGGCGGGGATGATGCAGCTATCCCCCCTGAATGCGCGCCGCTGGCGCAATTTTCGCGCCAACAAACGCGCCTTCTACTCGCTGATCATCTTTTCCATTCTGTTTGGCCTGTCGCTGTTTGCCGAAGTGTTGGCCAATGACAAACCCCTTCTGGTGCAATATCGCGGCGAATGGCGCACGCCGTTTCTAACCTTTTATTCAGAAACAGACTTCGGCGGCGATTTTCGCACCGAAGCCAATTACAAATCGCCCGAGGTGGAATGCCTTATTCGTTCTGGCGGGTTGGTCGCCTGCTTTGATGATCCGCGTGGCATGATCGCCGCCATTCAATCGGGTAGTTTTGACGGCGCACAGGGTTTTGTTCAAGGCCGCATTCTTTGGGCGCCGATCCCCTATTCTTACAACACAATCAACAATCTACAGGGCCGCGCCGCGCCCTCGCCGCCAGATGCAGCCCACCTTTTGGGCACGGATGACACCGCCCGCGATGTGTTGGCGCGGGTGATTTACGGCTTTCGCCTATCGGTCGGCTTTGCGCTGATCGTCACCGCGCTGACCTCGATCATCGGGATCATCGCAGGGGCAATTCAGGGCTATTTCGGCGGCTGGGTTGACCTGATCTTTCAGCGATTTCTTGAGATTTGGAGCGGCACCCCATCGCTTTACGTCATCATCATCGTGTTTTCCGTCTGGTCGCGCAGCTTTTGGATATTGGTCGCGCTGATGGTCGCCTTTGGTTGGACATCGCTGATCGGCGTGGTGCGCGCGGAATTTTTGCGCGCCCGCAATTTCGAATATGTGCGCGCGGCCAAGGCCTTGGGCGTGTCTGACGCAAAAATCATGTTCCGCCATGTGCTGCCCAACGCCATGGTTGCCACCCTCACCATGCTGCCCTTTATCGTATCGGGCACGATCGGATCGCTGGCCGCGCTGGATTATCTGGGCTACGGCCTGCCCGCCAGCCTGCCCAGCCTTGGGCAGTTGTCGCGCCAAGCGCAGCAGAACCTGCAAACGCCCAGTCTTGCCTTCACAGCCTTTTTCACCTTTACCATCATGCTTTCTTTACTTGTGTTCATATTCGAAGGCGTGCGCGATGCGTTCGATCCGCGAAAGACATTCTCATGACGCTTTTGCAGGTTTCTGACCTTTCGATCAGTTTCGCGCAAGAGGGCCGCCTGCTGCCCGCCGTGCAAGGCGTGTCCTTTCATTTGGAACGTGGCGAAACGCTGGCGATTGTGGGCGAATCGGGCAGCGGCAAATCTGTCACGGCCCTGTCCACCGTGGGCCTTTTGGGCGACAACGCCCGCGTTTCGGGTTCGGTGCGCTATAACGGCGATGAAATGATCGGCGCGGATGCCAAAACCCTGCAACGCCTGCGCGGCAATGACATCAGCTTTATCTTTCAAGAGCCGATGACCTCGCTGAACCCGCTGCACACCATCGCCCGCCAAATCGGGGAAAGCCTGACGCTGCATCAGGGCCTAACGGGGCAGGCTGCCCGCGCCCGCACCGTTGATCTGCTCACCAAGGTCGGCATTCGCGACCCCGAAACCCGCCTATCGGCCTATCCGCATCAACTGTCGGGCGGGCAGCGTCAGCGGGTGATGATCGCCATGGCGCTGGCAAATGGCCCCGATTTGTTGATCGCGGATGAACCCACAACCGCGCTGGATGTGACCATTCAGGCGCAAATCCTAGACCTTTTGGCCGATCTGAAGCGCAGCGAGGGGCTTTCCCTGCTGTTCATCACCCACGATCTGAACATCGTGCGGCGCATTGCCGACCGTGTGTGCGTCATGCAGGGCGGGCAGATTGTGGAAACGGGCATCACCGCCAAAGTTTTCGCTGCCCCCCAGCACCCCTATACGCAAAAACTGCTGGCCGCATCAGCCAAGGGCAGCGCCCCGCCCGTCCCGCAGGGGGCGAAACCCGTGCTGGATGTGGCCGATTTGCGGGTGTGGTTCCCCATTCAAACGGGCCTTTTGCGCCGCGTTACGGGCCATGTTCGGGCTGTGAATAACGCCAGCCTGACCCTGCGCGCAGGGGAAACTTTGGGCGTGGTCGGCGAATCTGGTAGCGGCAAAACCACCCTTGCGCTGGCGATTTTGCGGCTGGTGCAATCCACGGGCGCGATCGTGTTTCAGGGCACGGATCTGGCCCAGCTGCCCCCCCGCCACATGCGCCCGCACCGCCGCGATATGCAGATCGTGTTTCAAGACCCGTTTGGCAGCCTGTCGCCGCGCATGACGGCGGGCGAGATTATTGCCGAAGGTCTGGGCGTGCATGGCACGGGCGGACAAAACGCCGCTGAAATGGTTGCGCAAATCATGGCCGATGTCGGGCTGGATCCCGCTATGGCCCCCCGCTATCCGCACGAATTTTCGGGCGGACAACGCCAGCGCATCGCCATCGCCCGCGCCATGATCTTGCGCCCCAAACTGGTGGTGCTGGACGAGCCGACCTCGGCCCTAGACATGACGGTGCAGGTGCAGATCGTCGATCTTTTGCGCGATTTGCAACAAAAATGGGGGCTGGCCTATATATTTGTCAGCCATGATCTGCGCGTGATCCGCGCCATGGCCCACCAAGTGATGGTCATGCGCGAGGGGGATATTCTCGAAAGCGGCCCCACCGAGGCCGTTTTTGCCGCACCAAAAACCGACTATACCCGCGCCCTAATGCAGGCCGCCTTTGGAGATGCGACGTGAAAATCCTTTTCGTTCACCAAAATTTTCCCGCGCAGTTTTTGCACCTTGCCCCCGAAATGGCCAAGCGCGGCCACGAGGTGATGGCCCTAACCGACGCCGCCAACACGCGCAAAATTTCCATCCCGCATGTGAAATATACCTTCAAGGCGCAAACCGTTGACCCAGCCACCACGCGGCTGGGTCGCAATTATACCGTGATGTCCGACCGCGCCGTTGTTGTCGCCCGCGCCGCCATCAATATGCGCGATGATAAAGGGTATTACCCCGATGTGATCTTTGCCCATTCAGGCTGGGGTGAAAGCCTGTTTTTGAAAGAGGTTTGGCCAAATGCCAAGCTGATCGTTTATGCCGAATTTTACTATCGCGGCAGTGGCGCAGACGTCGGCTTTGACCCCGAATTTACCAAATCTGGCTTTGACCAAGTAATGATCTCGCAAGGGCGCGCGGCCTATTTGACGCAAAGCATCGTCCATGCCGATGCCGCCCTATCCCCAACGCAGTTTCAGGCCGATACCCACCCAGACCTTTTGCGCCAGCGCATCACCGTCATCCATGACGGGGTGGATACGCGCGTTCTTACCCCCAATCCGAATGCGACATTCACCCTGCCAAATGGCCAAACCGTGGCCGTGGGCGACGAGGTTTTGACCTTTGTGAACCGCAATCTTGAACCTTACCGCGGCTATCACATTCTGATGCGCGCCCTGCCAATGGTGTTGCGCGCGCGCCCAAATGCCCAAGTGATCTTGGTCGGCGGCGATGATGTGTCTTATGGCCAGCCCGCCCCCAACGGTAAAAAGTGGAAGGATATTTTTCTGGACGAGGTGAAAGACCGCCTTGATCTATCGCGCGTGCATTTCATGGGCAAAGTGCCTTATGGCGATTTTGTCAACCTTTTGCACGTGTCCCGCGCCCATGCCTACCTGACCTATCCCTTTGTTCTTAGCTGGTCGTCGATCGAGGCGATGGCGGCGGGCTGCCATATCGTCGCATCCGACACCGCCCCCGTCGCGCGAGGCGATGACCCATGGCCACACCGCGACTCTGGTCGATTTCTTTGACGTTGAAGGCTGGTCAGCGGCGTTGATCGACGCGCTGGCCAATCCCGATAAATACGCGCCTCCTGCGCGGGAGCGGCCCAGCGCCATGCGGTGAATTTCTACGATCTGCGCAGCTATTGCCTGCCGCAAATGGTCGCCTATGTCGAAAGTTTCGCCCCTGAAAGGTAACAGATGAACGCCTTTTTGCGCCCATGGACTGGCCCCTTTGGCCTGCCCCCCTTTGCCGAAATTCAAGATAGCGATTTCGCCCCCGCCTTTGATCTGGCGCTGGATCAGGCGCGCGCGGCCATCACCGCGATTGCGGCCAATGCCGATGCCCCCAGCTTTGAAAACACCATCGACGCGCTGGAACTGGCCGAGGGGCTGCTAGACCGCGTCTCGGGCCTGTTCTACAATCTGGCCAGCGCCGATAGCACCGACATGCGCGAGGCGTTGCAGCGCGATCTGGCCCCGCGCCTTTCGGCCTTTTCATCGGAAATCACCAACAATAAGACCCTGTTTGCGCGCATTGAAACCCTATGGGCAGCGCGCGATGGTCTTGGCCTCACCGCCGAGCAGGCCCGCGTTTTGCACCTCTATCATCAGATGTTTGTCCGTTCTGGCGCGCAGCTGGCGGGGGCGGCGGCGGATGCGCTAACAGCCGTCAAATCCCGCCTTGCCGTTCTGGGCACGCAGTTTGCCCAGAACGTTCTGGCCGAGGAGCGCGGCTGGTCGATGCCGCTGGCAGATACCGCTGGCCTGCCCGATTACCTGATCGACGCCGCCCGCGCGGCGGGCGAGGCGATGGGCGCAGATGGGCCAGTGATCACGCTGAACCGATCCTTGATTGTGCCGTTCCTTGAATATTGCCCCGACCGCGCCGCCCGCCAGCGCGCCTTTACCGCATGGACGCTGCGCGGCGCGAATGGGGGCGCGCACGACAACCGCGCCATCGCTGCCGAGATGCTGGCCCTGCGCCACCAGCGTGCCCGCGCCTTGGGTTATGCCAGTTTTGCCGATTTCAAACTGGCCCCCGAAATGGCCAAAACCCCTGCCCGCGTGCGCGAATTGCTGGATGCCGTTTGGACACCCGCCCGCGCCAAGGCGCTGGCGGATGCTGCGATACTGGAACAAATGCTGCACGAGGATGGGCTGGCTGGCCCGCTAGAGCCTTGGGATTGGCGCTATTATTCGCGCATCCGCAAGGCGCAGATGCACGATTTGGACGAGGCGGCGCTGAAATCTTACTTCTCGCTGGATGCGATGCTGGCTGCGCAGTTTGATTGTGCCACCCGCCTGTTCGGGCTGGAATTTGCCCCCCTTGATCTGCCGCTATACCACCCCGATGCCCGCGCATGGGAGGTGACGCGCAAAGGCCAGCATATCGCTGTTTTCATTGGCGATTATTTCGCGCGCCCGTCGAAACGGTCTGGCGCGTGGTGCTCGGCCCTGCGATCTCAGCGCAAACTGGGCGGCGATCAGCGCCCCGTTGTCATCAACGTGTGCAACTTTGCCAAGGGCGCGCCCGCCCTGCTAAGCCACGATGATGCCCGCACCCTGTTTCACGAATTTGGCCACGCGCTGCATCAGATGCTGTCCAACGTGACCTATGGATTTATTTCGGGCACATCGGTGGCGCGCGATTTTGTCGAACTGCCCAGCCAACTTTATGAACACTGGCTGGACGTGCCCGAAGTCTTGGAAAAACACGCGCGGCATGTGGAGACGGGCGCGGCGATGCCCGCCGATATGCTGGCGCGCGTGCTGAATGCGGGCACCTATGACCAAGGTTTTGCCACGGTGGAATTCATCGCATCTGCCATGGTTGATCTGGCGTTTCACGCAGGCGATCCGCCCGCCGATCCCCTGCAAATGCAGGCCCGCGTGCTGGACGATCTGGGCATGCCGCGCGCGATCACCATGCGCCACGCCACGCCGCACTTTGCCCATGTGTTTACGGGGGATGGATACTCGTCGGGCTATTACAGTTACATGTGGTCAGAGGTGATGGACGCCGACGCCTTTGCCGCATTTGAAGAAACGGGCGATGCGTTCGATCCCGCAACGGCGCAGCGGCTGGAACAGTTCATCCTGTCGGCGGGCGGCAGCGAAGAGGCGGATGTTCTTTATACCAAGTTTCGCGGCAAAATGCCCGATGTGACGCCGCTGCTGAAAGGGCGCGGATTGCTAGAGGCGTGATGGCGGATAGGGGCTAACAGGGGGCGCTGCCCCCTGACCGTCAAAGCACGCTTTGACGGCCTACCCCCGAGGTATTTGAGCCAAAATGAAAGATGCGCCTTGCGCTTTTGCGTCATTTCGCTTCGGAATTGGGATAGCGGGGCCATGGGCGCGCCGTAGTCTGGCCGAAAATGGGGAAACACATGCCACTTGCGATGAACCGCGATGTTTTTATCACCTGCGCTGTGACAGGGTCGGGCGGCACCCAAGACCGTAGCCCCCATGTGCCGCGCAGCCCTGCGCAGATTGCCGCCAGCGCGATTGATGCAGCAAAGGCGGGGGCGGCAGTGGTGCATTGCCACGTGCGCGACCCTGAAACAGGCAAGCCCAGCCGCGACGGCGCGCTGTACCGCGAAGTGACCGAGCGCATCCGCGACAGCGGCACCGATGTGGTGCTGAACCTAACCGCAGGCATGGGCGGTGATATGCTGTTTGATGGCACCGAAGCTATGGGCCAGATGAGTGCGAAATCCGACATGGCGGGGGCCACCGAACGCGTGGCCCATATCGTGGATTGCCGCCCCGAAATTTGCACCCTTGATTGCGGCACGATGAATTTCAACGAGGCCGATTATGTGATGGTCAACACGCCCGGCCTGCTGCGCGATATGGGCGCGGCGCGATGATGTGGCATCGTGGCACGCGCATTGAGGAATCGAGGCGTTTGACAACGGGCGTACATATACTCTTTGTGGTCATTGCGCCAAAGCGCACTGCTTGGTGCAATGAGCCGAGTGCGGCATCATCCCCGATCCCGTTTTGGTGCAACTGTGTATGGGTGTGCCGTGGGGCGCACCCGATGATCTGAACACCTTTTTGGCGATGGTAAACAACGTGCCCAGCCATTGGATATGGAGCGCCTTTGCCTTGGGCCGCAATGAAATGCCCTATGTCGCCGCATCGGTTTCTTTGGCGTGGAGGATGGCAAGTGGCGCGTCTCGCCCCAGCCCAGCTTTGAAGGGTCGTGGCATTATAAACTGGGCGGGCGGACACGCTCTGGCGGAGGTGAGCTGAAAGGGATCAAAGGGCGTCACTGAATAATAAAATCCTATTTGGGCGGCTTGCTCGGGGGCGGTGCACGCGTTTTGGCGGGGCAGAACTGCCGCAGCTGTCGTTTGGAAACGGGCTTTTCTGGGTTGACAGTTTTTTTTCTGATTATCGTGCGACGCCGCTGGCGCGCCTAAAGGCGGCTTTGGCTGGATACTGGCGCGAAAGCCGCAGCTTGGCGGCGCAGACAAAACGCGCTAAAGGGTGCTGGCAAGAACGCGCCTTACCGCCGCTGGAATAGGCGATGAAGGTACAATAGAGGCAGGCGATGGCGCGTAAAGCGGCGATTATTGGCGGCGGGGTGATTGGCGGCGGCTGGGCGGCAAGGTTTTTGCTGAACGGCTGGGACGTGGGCGTTTTCGACCCCGACCCAGAGGCCGAGCGCAAGATCTCTGCCGTTATGGCCAATGCCCGCTTGGCCCTGCCTGCCCTATCGGATGTGCCCATGCCGCCCGAGGGCCGCCTGACCTTTCACGGCACGATTGGCGAGGCCGTGGAGGGCGCGGAATATGTGCAGGAATCCGTTTCCGAACGGATCGAGTTAAAGCAGCGCGTCTATGCGCAACTTCAGCAGGCTAATCCCGATGTGCTGATCGGCTCGTCCACATCGGGCTTTAAGGCGACGGATTTGCAGGCAGGCGCGCCAACCCCCGCCAATATCATCGTGGCCCATCCCTTCAACCCCGTCTACCTGCTGCCCCTGTCTGAAATCTCGGGCAGCCCTGCCAACCCACCCGAAATCGTCGAACGCACGGTCCAGATCATGCGCGACATCGGCATGTTTCCCCTGGTGATCCGCCACGAGATCGACGCCTTTATCGGCAACCGCTTCCTAGAGGCCGTCTGGCGCGAGGCGCTGTGGATGCTGAAAGACGGCATCGCCACCACGACCGAAATCGACGATGCCATCCGCATGGGCTTTGGCCTGCGCTGGGGGCAAATGGGCCTGTTTGAAACCTACCGTATCGCGGGGGGCGAGGCGGGGATGCGGCACTTTATGGCGCAATTCGGCCCCACCTTGAAATGGCCATGGTCAAAACTGATGGACGTGCCAGAGTTTAACGAAGAGCTGGTTGATCTGGTGGCGGGCCAATCGGACGCGCAGTCTGGCATGTATTCCATCCGCGAATTGGAACGTATCCGCGATCAGAATCTGGTGGGCTTTTTGCGCACGCTGAAAGACCGCAACTGGGGCGCGGGCAAGGTTCTGCGCGAACACGATCAGGCCCGCGCCGCCAGCTTTCACGCCAGCCTAGACACGGGGCCAAAATCCGCGCCCTTGGTCATGGCGCAGCTGCAAGTGCTGCCATCTTGGATCGACTATAACGGCCATATGACCGAAAGCCGCTATCTGTTTGCCAGCAGCGAAACGGTGGATAATTTCCTGCGCCTGATCGGCGCGGATATGGATTATGTCGCAGGCGGGCACAGCTATTACACCGCCGAAACCCATATTCAGCACTTGGGTGAGGCAAAGCTGGGCGCGCGTTTGACAGGCACGCTGCAAATTCTATCCGCCGACGAAAAGCGCATCCGCCTCTTTGTGCGCCTGATGCGCGGCGAGGATTGCGTGGCCACCATCGAACAAATGCTGCTGCATGTGGATATGGCGCAGGGCAAAACCTGCCCCGCCGCGCCTGCCGATGCTGGCCCGCCTGATGCCGCTGGCCCACGCCCATGCCGCCCTGCCCGCGCCCGAAACCGCAGGCCGCGCCATTGGCCAAGCGAAAGGATAAACGATGCATTTTGGCCTGACCGAAGAACAACAAATGATCGCGGACACCACCCGCGCCTTTGTCGAGACGGAACTTTATCCGCACGAGGCTTTGGTGGAACGCACGGGCCATCTGCCGATGGACATCATCCGCGACGTGCAGAAAAAGGCTATGGAAGCAGGGCTTTATGCCGCCAATATGCCTGCCGAAGTGGGCGGCGCGGGTTTAGATACGCTTGCATGGCTGCTGTATGAAAAGGAACTTGGCCGCGCCAATTATGCCCTGCATTGGACATGCGTGGCGCGCCCGTCAAACATTCTGCTGGCTGGCAACGCGGCGCAGCGCGAAAAATACCTGATGCCCTGTATGCGCGGCGAGACATGGGATTGCCTTGCCATGACCGAACCGGGTGCAGGCAGCGATCTGCGCGGCATGAAGGCATCGGCCCGCGCGGATGGCGGCGATTTTGTGCTGAACGGCACCAAACATTTCATCAGCCACGCCGACATCGCGGGCTTTACCATCGCCTTCATGGCTACGGGCGAGGAAAACACCCCGCGCGGCCCGAAAAAACTGATCACCGCGTTTTTTGTGGACAAAGGCACCAAAGGGTTTTCGGTGCGCGACGGGTATAAAAATGTCTCGCATCGCGGCTATACCAACTGCATCTTGGAATTTGACGATTGCCGCATCCCCGCCGAAAACGTGCTGGGCGAAGTGCATAAGGGCTTTGACGTGGCGGGCAAATGGCTGGGGGCCACCCGTCTGCAAGTCGCCTCGACCTGCCTTGGCCGCGCCGACCGCGCGCTGGCGCTGGCGATTGCCTATGCGGCGACACGCAAACAATTTGGCCAACAAATCGGCAAGTTTCAGGGCGTATCGTTTAAGCTGGCCGATATGGCGATGGAGTTGAAAGCGGCCGAACTGCTTACGCGCGAGGCGGCATGGAAATATGACGCAGGCACAGTGACCGATGGCGATATGGCCATGGCAAAGCTGAAGGCGACCGAAGTGCTGGCGATGATCGCGGATGAGGCGATTCAGATTCACGGCGGCATGGGCCTGATGGACGATCTGCCCCTGGAACGCATCTGGCGCGATGCCCGCGTCGAGCGTATTTGGGAAGGCACATCGGAAATTCAACGCCATATCATCAGCCGAGAGCTGCTCCGGAGCGTCGGCGGATGAGGGGGCTCGCCCCCCTCGCTGCGCTCACCCCCTGAGGATATTTGTGAAGAAAAGAAACGAAATGTTAACCTTAATGGGCGATGAAGGGATCACGGTACAGGCTGGGAAGCCGATGACCGTAAGAGGAGAAGCGGCCCTGCCTTTGGAGACGAAGGTGGGGTTTGCGCTTTTTCGCTTCTTTTCTTTGAAAATATCCTCAGGGGGGGACGCTGAAGCCTGCTTCAGCGGCGGGGGCGCCCCCTATCGGGCGGCGCACCATGCATGACCTTTCTCGCCTGCTGCGGCCCAAATCCATCGCCGTCCTTGGCGCGGGTTGGGCGCTGAATGTGATCGAGCAATGCCGCAAAATGGGCTTTGACGGCCCGATTTGGCCCGTGCATCCAACCAAACCCGACATCGGCGGATTGCCCGCCTATGCCAGCCTTGCCGATTTGCCCCAAGCGCCCGATGCCACTTTCATCGGCGTGAACCGTCATGCCACCATCGACGTGGTGCGCGAGCTGTCTGCCATGGGCGCAGGCGGCGCGATTTGCTTTGCCTCGGGTTGGGGCGAGGCGGGCGCACCAGAGCTACAGGCGCAGCTTGTCGCAGCGGCGGGGGACATGCCGATCCTTGGCCCAAATTGCTACGGCGTGATCAATTATCTGGACGGCGCGCTGCTTTGGCCCGATCAGCATGGCGGCGTGGCGGTAGATCGGGGCGTGGCGCTGGTCAGCCAATCCAGCAATATCGTGATCAATTTGGGCATGCAAAAGCGCGCCCTTCCCGTGGCCTATGTCGCCTGCCTTGGCAATGCGGCCATGGTGGGGCTGGCCGATTTGGCGGGCGCGCTGCTGGATGATCCGCGTGTCACGGCGCTGGGACTTTATATCGAAGGCATTGATGATGCGGCGGGTTTCGCCGCACTGGCGCAGGCGGCGCGCGCGGCGGGCAAGGGAATTGTCGCGATCAAATCAGGCAAAACCGAAATGTCGCGCAATGCCGCCGCCTCGCATACGGCATCGCTGGCGGGGGGCGGGGCGGCCAGTTCGGCCTTTTTGCGCCAGATTGGTGTGGCAGAGGTGAACAGCCCCGCCGAGCTGATCGAGACATTGAAAATCTACCATTCCCATGGCCCCGACTTGGGGCGGCGCATCTGTTCGCTGTCCTGTTCGGGCGGCGAGGCGGGGCTGGTTGCTGACCTTGCAGCGCCCTTTGGCATCGACTTCCCCCCCGTGCCGCCCACCATCCATGCGCATTTGGGCGAGGTGCTGGGGCCGATTGTGACAATCTCCAACCCATTGGATTATCATACTTTTATCTGGGGCGATGGGCCGCGCACCAGGGATGTTTTCACCTCGATGCTGGCGGGCTATGATGCGGGGATTTACATCATCGACCCACCGCGTGGCGATCGCTGCGACCCGTCGGGCTATCAGCCCGCGCTGGATGCGATTGAGGCGGCGCAGCAAACCACAGGCAAAATTGCCTTTCCTGTCGCCTCGCTGCCCGAGAATTTTGATGAAGGCATGGCTTTGCACCTGATGGATCGCGGCATTTGCACCTTGATGGGGCTAGAATCGGCGCTGGCGGCCATCCGCGCGGCGCAAACCCCTGCGGGGCCGCAGGGCTGGCGGCCTTTGCCAGCGCTTCCCCCCCGCAACACGCGCCTGCTGACCGAAGCGGAGGCTAAGGGTATTCTGCGCGCTGCTGGAATTTGCGTGCCGCGTTCGGAAACTGGCGCGAATTTGACAGATTTGGCACAAAAGGCGCGGGCACTGACCCCGCCTTTGGCGCTGAAGGGGCTTGGATTTGCCCATAAAACCGAAAGCGGCGCGGTGCGGCTTAATCTTGCAAGCCTTGAAGGGCAGGCCGAAATGTCAGGCGCGCAGGGCTATTTGGCCGAGGAAATGGTGACGGGCGCGGTGGCCGAGGTGCTGCTGGGCCTGGCGCGCGATCCGATTTATGGCGTGACGATGACCCTTGGCATGGGCGGGGTGACGGCTGAGGTTTTGGCCGATACCGTCACTTTGGTCTTGCCCGCCACGGCGGATGACATTGCCGCCGCGCTGCGCCGACTGCGTTTGTGGCCGCTGCTGGACGGCTATCGCGGGCGGGCAAGGGCGGATGTGGCGGCGCTGACCGAGGCTGCGCTGAAACTGGCTGCGCTGATGGCTGCCGACCAAAGCATTGAGGAAATTGAAATAAATCCCATCCTACTGCGCGAGGTTGGCGCGGTGGCGGTGGATGCGCTGATCAGAAAGGCCTAAGGCTATGCCAATGCAGATGACACAAGACGGCCCTATCAAAACCCGCCGCGAGGGGGCAATTTTGGAGGTGACGCTGGATCGCCCAAAGGCCAATGCGATTGATCTGGCGACAAGCCGCCTGATGGGCCTGACCTTTCGCGATTTTCGCGACGATGACAGCCTGCGCGTCTGCATCCTGCGCGCGGCGGGGGACAAGTTCTTTTGTCCCGGTTGGGATTTGAAGGCAGCGGCAGATGGCGATGCTGTAGACGGCGATTACGGCGTGGGCGGGTTTGGCGGATTGCAGGAATTGCCAAATTTGAACAAACCCGTGATCGCGGCGGTCAACGGGATTTGCTGCGGCGGCGGGCTGGAATTGGCGCTGTCGGCTGATTTGATCTTGTGCAGCGATACCGCCACTTTTGCGCTGCCCGAAATTCGGTCGGGCACAGTCGCGGATGCCGCCAGCATCAAATTGCCCAAACGCATTCCCTACCATGTGGCGATGGATTTGCTGCTGACAGGCCGCTGGTTTGACGCAGAGGAGGCCCACCGATGGGGCATCGTCAAGGAAATCTGCACCCCTGAAACCTTGGTAGATAAGGCGTGGGATTTGGCGCGTCTGCTGGAATCTGGCCCGCCATTGGTTTACGCCGCGATCAAAGAGGTGGTGCGCGAGGCTGAAAATATGCGCTTTCAGGACGCGCTAAGCCGCATCACCAAACGCCAACTGCCTTCGGTGGATCGGCTGTATTCCAGCGAAGATCAACTGGAAGGCGCACGCGCCTTTGCCGAAAAACGCGACCCCATTTGGAAGGGTAAATAGCGGCGACACCTCAAACCAAAATCTGGCCAAATTTAGCCAGTGTTTGATCAGAAATATCGGCTGGGGCGACCCCGCTTTACTTGCTAAGTCGTGGATTGCGCGCCTTGTTTTGCCAAAAGGAAATCCACTACCGCAAATGCCCTGCATGGAAGCGACATTTCATGTCGTGCAATATCGGGCGGAAAAGCCCCCATTGGCTAAACTGTCCCAAGGGGGCGATATGGATTTTCAGCCAGACTATATCATCGTGGGCGCGGGCAGCGCGGGCTGCGTTTTGGCCAATCGCCTGTCTGAAAGCGGCGCGCACCGCGTGGTGCTGATCGAGGCGGGGGGCAGCGATGCGCGCCCCTATGTCCATTTGCCGCTGGGTTATGGCAAGCTGTTCTACAACCCCGCCGTCAATTGGATGTATCAAACCGAAGCTGACCCTGGCCTGAACGGGCAGCGCGATCATTGGCCGCGCGGGCGGGTTTTGGGCGGCTCGTCTTCGATAAACGCTATGGTCTATACGCGCGGCCATGCGGATGATTACCGCGAATGGGGCGTGACTGCGGCAGGCTGGGACTGGCAGGACTGCCTAGCGGCCTATAAGGCGATCGAGGATACCGAAGCGGGCGGCAACGATTGGCGCGGCGCGGGCGGGCCTTTGTTCATCAGCGCCAATACCAAAGGGCTGCACCCGCTGGTGCCCAAGTATTTGGCGGCCTGCGCGGCGGCGGGCCTGCCCACCAATCCCGATTTCAACGGCCAAACCCAAGAGGGTGCAGGCATTTACCAAATGACGATCAAATCAGCGCGGCGCAATTCATCTGCGCGGGCGTTTTTGCGCCCCGCCATGGGGCGGGCGAATTTGCGGGTGATCACAAAGGCGCAAGTCACGCGCGTGATCTTTGAAAACCGCCGCGCTGTTGGGGTCGAATATATCCGCGCGGGGCAAACCCAAACTCTGCGCTGCGACGGCGAGGTGATCCTTTCGGGCGGGGCGATCAATAGCCCGCAACTGCTGATGCTGTCGGGCATTGGCAAGGGTGCAGATTTGGCCGCCCTTGGCATTGACGTTCTTCACGACAACCCCAACGTCGGCGCGCATCTGACCGACCATCAAGGCATCAACTACACATTCGAGATGAAGGTGCCCACCTATAACGCCATTTTGCGGCCTTGGTGGGGCAAGGCTTGGGCGGGGCTGCAATATCTGGCGGGCGGGCGCGGGCCGCTGGCCAAATCTATCAATCACGCGGGCGGGTTTTTCCGCACGCATCCCGATATGCCGCGCCCCAATATGCAGCTGTATTTTCAGGCCTTTTCCACCTTGCTGCCCCGCGCAGGCGAACGCCCCTTGCTCACCCCCGACCCGTTCAACGGCATGTCTATTGGCCTGTCGAACTGCCGCCCCACCTCGCGCGGGACTATTCGCCTTGCCTCAAACGATCCGCTGGCGCAGCCCCTGATCACGGCCAATGCCTTCTCAACCGATCACGATGTTGCCGAAATGCTGGCGGCGGTGAAGTTTCTGCGCCATATCGCCGCGCAAGACCCCATCGCCAGTCTGATCAAGGCCGAACTGCGCCCAGGCCCTGCCCTGCAAAGCGATGAGGAACTGACCCACGATTTTCGCAGCCGTTCGGGCACGGTCTATCATCCGTCTTGCACCGCGCGGATGGGCGATGATCCCAGCATCTCGGTGCTGGACAACCGCCTGCGCGTGCGCGGGGTGGATGGTTTGCGCGTGATCGACGCCGCCAGCTTTCCCAACCTGATCGCGGGCAACACCAACGCCCCCGCCATGATGATCGGCTGGCGCGGGGCAGAAATGGTTTTGGCTGACGCGCGCTAATCGCCCAGCTTGGCATGCACTTCGGCCAAATCCACCTCGCCCTTGGGCATTTTGTTGGCGGGATTGTCGAAATCATATTTGAACAGCTGGAAATCGCGTTTGTAGATTTCCCACATCAGGTGCATCGACATATCGTCAAAGTAATCTTCAACGGGGTGCAGCCGTTCTGGCCCGTGGCCCGAACTTTCATTGAAACGCGGGATATTGGCCAGATCAACCTTGTGCTTTTGACTGGTCTTATCCAGCACCACCTGCATGCCTTCGTTAAACTTTTCAGTAAAGAAAATATGGTCATAGCGCCCGCCATTCACCACAAAGGTGGACACATGGCCCGACATGGCCGACCAGTGAATATCGGGATCCATCGGCTTGCGAAAGCGGATGGTATCGCGCACGAATAAAAGGAAACGGCGAAAGCTGGCGATCTGGTCAAACTCGCCCTTGCCATCATCGCCGCCCACTTGCACGCCGTATTTGGCAATCAGCAGCGGCACCAGATTGCCGCGATACCGCCGCCCATTGCGCTGAATACCGCAGATTTTATCGAAAAAGCTGGACAAAACCCGCGTGTAAGGGTTGCGCACGCAGGTAAAGGCATAGCTGGCGTGTTCCTTGGCGTTGCGGTCGATCAAGGGCTGGCTCGCCTCCATCGACCATTTGTGCATGCCGTCTTGGGCGTCATGGATGTCGCCATCAAAGAACCGCCCATTGTCAGAGTAATACATGATCTGCCCAATGCTCGAGCAGGCGCATTTGGGCACCACGCGGTAGACCATGCTTTCGCTATGCGTCATCCATGTTCCTGGGAAGGGCATTGTTAACTCCGATCAGGGCAAAGTAGCGTCTCTTGGCACGTTTGCGCACAAAATTGCAAACAACCTCTGTCTTTTCAATGCGCTTTGGCGCTATTTTGGAAACAATTGGCAGGTATTAGGTGTAAAACAACGACATGGCGCGAATCGCATATATACTTTTGTGCCACAAAGACCCCGCTGGCATCATCGGGCAGGCCCAACGCCTGACCGAGCAGGGCGATTTCATCGCCATCCATTTTGACGGGCGCGCGCGAAAGTCTGACTATGACCAAATCCATGCCGCCCTGAAAGACAACAAGAACGTCGCCTTCACCAAACGCCGCATCAAATGCGGCTGGGGCGAATGGAGCCTTGTCGAGGCGACGCTAGAGGCCGTGAAAACCGCCGAGGCGCGCTTTCCCAGCGCCAGCCATTTCTACATGCTTTCGGGCGATTGCATGCCGATCAAATCGGCTCGCCATATCCGCGATTTTCTTGACCGCGAGGATGTGGATTATATCGAAAGTTTCGATTTTTTCGCCTCGGATTGGATCAAAATCGGGCTTAAGGAAGAGCGCCTGATTTATCGCCATTGGTTCAACGAGCGGAACAGTAAATCCCTGTTCTACGCTTCGATGAACCTGCAAAAACGCCTTGGTTTGCAGCGCGAGGTGCCCGCCGATATTGCCATGCAAATCGGCAGCCAGTGGTGGTGCCTGCGGCGGCGCACCATTGAATGGATCTTGGATTTCACCAAAAAGCGCCGCGATGTCATGGCGTTTTTCCGCACGACTTGGATTCCTGACGAGACGTTTTTTCAAACCATCACCCGCCATCTGGTGCCCGATCACGAATTGCGCACCCGCACGCTGACCTTTTTGCTGTTCACCGATTACGGTATGCCCGCGGTGTTCTACAACGATCATTACGATTTGCTACTGTCGCAAGACTATCTTTTCGCCCGTAAAATCAGCCCCTTGGCCAAAGAGTTAAAGACGAAATTGGGTGATCTTTACGGCGATCACAGCCGCCGCTTTGCGATTTCCAACGAAGGTAAGGCGCTGTTCAACTTCCTGACGGCGCGCGGGCGGATTGGGCGGCGCTTTGCCCCCCGTTTTTGGGAAATCGACCAAGGTCTGAGGCGCGAACACAGCCTGATGATCGTCACTTGCAAGAAATGGCATGTGGCCAAACGGCTGTTGGGGCGCATTCGCGTGGCCACCGCGATCCCCGCGATTGAATATTTGTTCAACGAAGCCTCCACCGAACTGCCCGATTTGGGGGGTATCCAATCCACACTGGACAAACGCACCCGCCACCGCCGCGCGCTGGTGCAGATGCTGTTTTCCAATTGGAAAACCGACAAACTGATCATCTGCATAGACCCCGCCAATGTGGATCTGATCAAGGATTTCTACGACGAGTCGGGCACCACGCGGCTATTGGAAATTGATTGCGAATTTACCGACGATTATCTGATCGGTCATGCCAAACGCGTGGGCCTTGCAACCGACCAAAGCCCGAACGAGACCTTGGCGCGGCTGCTACCGACGATCCGATGTGATGTGCGTTTTGAAGCGGACCGGATAAAAGAGGTAGGTTTTGACAATTACCACAAACTGCGCGAAGCCGCCCCGCGCGAAGACAACGCCCGCCCACTTGCCGCATTTTTGGATATAGACCTTGCCACTGCGCACGAAATACTGGCCCTAGACCACCTATTTTCGGATTGATCATGCCAAAGACATATGACCCCACCAATATCTTCGCCCGCATCCTGCGCGGTGAAATTCCCAATAAAACCGTTCTGGACACCGATCATACGCTGGTCTTTCACGATATAAACCCCGCCGCCCCCGTGCATGTTTTGGCCATTCCCAAGGGGCCTTATGTGGATTTTTCTGATTTCTCTGCCCGTGCCAGCGAGGCGGAAATTGTGGACTTTCACCGCGCCTGCGCGCGCGTTTGCGATCTGTTGGGGCTAGAGGTGGGCGGCTACCGCGCCATCACGAATGCAGGCGCGCATGGCATGCAAGAGGTGCCGCATTACCATTTGCACATTTTGGGCGGGCGCGTGCTGGGGCGGCTGGTGGAACCTGCATAACCGCGTTTGCGTCAAGGTGCCTGCGGCGCAGGTATTTGGGCCAAAATGAAAGGGCTAAAGGATCGTCTCGCGCGCCTCCCATTCCGCCAGCCAGCGTTTGGGGGCCAAGGCTCGCCATCTTGCGGTTAGGCGCGCGGCTATCCAATCGGGCGCGATATGGCCTGCGCGCAGCAAAAGTAGGCGGTGCTTTTGGTAATGGGGATGGATGAAAAACGTGGCGGAGTCGGCGGCGATCAACGCCTCGCGTTCGTCAAAGTCCGCGTAGATCACTGCGGCATCGGCATAGGGCGACCACCAGCACCACGTCTTGCCATGCGCCTTTAGGGTTTCATTGCCAAAGGGGTAATCAATCGCCACCTGCGGCAAGTTCAGCCCTGGGGCAAAATCGCGCAGCGCTGGCCAAGTCGAAATCATCAATGCGCCGCCGCCCAGTTTGGCCCCTGCCCTGCCTCGACGATCAAATCCACATCCATTTGCACGGCGGGGTGGGCGGCGTTTTGCATGATGTCTTTTGCGACGGCGATCAAGTCCGCAGCGGCGCCCTCGTCCACCTCGAACAAGAGTTCGTCATGCACTTGCAGCAGCATTTTGGCGGGCAGATGGGCGATAGCCCCCTCCATCCGCACCATCGCGCGGCGGATCACATCGGCCGCAGTGCCCTGAATGGGCGCGTTGATCGCCGCGCGTTTGGCAAAGCCCGCGCCCGGCCCTTTGGCATTGATCTCGGGCGTGTGGATTTTGCGGCCAAACAGGGTTTGCACATAGCCATGATCTTGCGCAAATTTCACCGTCGCCGTCATGTATTCCTTGATGCCCGGAAAACGTTCAAAATAACGGTCGATAAAGCCCTGCGCCTCGGCGCGAGGGATGCGCAGATTACGCGCAAGGCCAAAGCCTGAAATGCCATAGATCACGCCAAAGTTAATCGCCTTGGCCCGCCTGCGAATATCCGATGTCATCTGGTCTAGCGGCACGCCAAACATTTCCGATGCTGTCATCGCGTGAATGTCGATGCCGTTTGCAAAGGCCGCCTTTAGGGCGGGCAGGTTCGCCATATGCGCCAGAATGCGCAGCTCGATCTGGCTGTAGTCAAGACTGACCAGAACCTTACCCTGCGGCGCCACAAACGCCTCGCGGATGCGGCGGCCCTCTTCGCTGCGGATGGGGATGTTTTGCAGGTTTGGATCAGTCGACGACAGCCGCCCCGTCACCGCGCCCGACAGCGAATAGCTTGTATGCACCCGCCCCGTGTCGGGGTTGATGTGGTCTTGCAGCGCGTCGGTATAGGTGGATTTCAGTTTCGACAGTTGCCGCCAATCCAGCACCAATCCGGGCAAGTGATGCTCGGTTGCCAGATCCTCTAAAATATCCGCGCCTGTGCCGTAAGCCCCCGTTTTGCCCTTTTCGCCCCCCGGAAGGCCCAGCTTGTCAAACAAAATCTCGCCCAGTTGTTTGGGGCTGCCTACATTAAACGGCTGGCCTGCGGCGGTTTGAATTTCGTCCTCTAGCTGCGCCATTTTCTGCGCAAAGGCATTGGACATGCGCGATAAGGTATCGCGGTTCACTTCGATACCTGTCATTTCCATGCGGGCCAGAACGGGGACAAGCGGGCGTTCCATCGTCTCGTAGACCCGCGTTACGCGGGCGCGGGGCAATCGCGGTTTGAACATTGACCAAAGGCGCAGCGTCACGTCGGCATCCTCGGCGGCATAGACCACCGCCTTGTCGATGGGCACGCGGTCAAAGGTGATCTGCGATTTACCGCTGCCCAGCAAGTCTTTGATCGGAATGGGATTATGGCCCAGATACTTTTCCGATAGCGCGTCCATCCCATGGCCGTTCAGCCCCGCTTGCATGGCGTAAGACATCAGCATTGTGTCATCAAAGGGCGCAATCTCGATCCCGTGGCGGGCGAAAATCTTCCAATCGTATTTCATATTCTGGCCGATTTTCAAAACGCTTGGGTCGGTCAGAACGGGCTTTAGCGCAGCCAAAACATCGGCCATCGGCAGTTGCCCCGCCACCAGATCGTTGCCGCCAAACAGATCATCGCCCCCCGCCTTATGCCCCAGCGGGATATAGGCGGCGCGGCCCGCATGGACGCATAGCGATATGCCCACCAGCTCGGCGCGCATCTCGTCCAGCGAGGTGGTTTCGGTATCCACCGCGACATGGCCAATGGCGTGAATTTCCGCGATCCATGTGGCTAATTGCTCCATCGTCGTGATGCACTCATAGGCGGCGTGGTCAAAGGGGGGCTGATCACTTTGCGTCTCGGTCTCGTCATGCGCGCCTAGCACTTGATAGCCCTGCGCGGCGGTGATCGCTGGCGCCTCGACCCCCAGTTTTTCGGCCACGCGGCGGGTCAGGGTGTTAAACTCCATCTCGCGCAAAAAGCCCATCACAGTATCAGGATCGGGCTGGGCCAGCGCGTAATCCTCCTAGCGGCGGCAGGCCAGCCACATGCGCATCAAGGCTGACCAACTGGCGCGAGATGCGGATCAGCTCGGCGTTTTCCATCAGCGCCTCGCGGCGTTTGGGCTGCTTAATCTCGCCCGCGCGGGCCAAAAGCGTGTCTAAATCACCGTATTCGTTGATCAGCAAGGCGGCGGTCTTTAGCCCAATTCCGGGCGCGCCGGGCACGTTATCCACCGAATCGCCCGCCAGCGATTGCACATCGACCACGCGGTTGGGCGCGACGCCAAATTTTTCGGCCACATCGTCTAGGGTAAGACGTTTGTTTTTCATCGGGTCTAGCATATCGACGCCATCCCCCATCAGCTGCATCAGATCTTTGTCCGATGAGATGATGGTGGCCGTCCCCCCCGCTTGCCGCGCCATACGGGCATAGGTGGCGATGATGTCGTCGGCCTCGAACCCGTCAATCTCGATACAGGGCACGTTAAAGGCGCGGGACGCCGTGCGGGTATAGGCGAACTGGGGGCGCAGGTCTTCGGGCAGATCGGGGCGGTTGGCCTTGTAGGCGCTGTAGATATCGTTGCGAAAGGTCTTTGACCCCGCATCGAAAATCACCGCCAGATGGGTGGGGGCGGTCTCGCGCCGCGTTGCGGTAATCTCGCCCCAAAGCAAGTTGCAAAACCCCGCGACTGCGCCCACGGGCAGCCCATCCGATTTGCGCGTCAGCGGCGGCAGCGCGTGATAGGCGCGAAAGATAAAGGCCGATCCGTCAATCAGATGCAGATGGCTGCCCTTGCCGAATGTCATGGTTTTCTCCCGCCTGTCATGGGACGCTGCTGCCGGGCAGGGCGCGCTTGCCAGAGGGAAGCAGTTCAGGTGCTAAGCGCGAAGCAGGGTAACGGGCATCGCGCCATGTTAACCATGATTGCCAGAAATTATCCAGTCCGTCAAAAACCTGCGATAGTTGTTGCGGGCGGGAGCTTAAAAATATCCCGACGCTTGACGTCGTCCTCGGGCCTAAGCCCCGCCCGCATTAGTTTTGTCCTGCACACTTGATTGGGGCGGTATGGTGCACGACCCGTGCGACAGGAACAGGAGGGATTATGGCAAAGATTGTGTTCGGTGTCGATGTGGCAAAAGGTTGGATCGACAGTTTTGGGCGCTACGGTCATGATCAGGTGGCGACGGCTGACATTTTATTCTATTCGGCAAAGGTGGCTGCGCAGGGTGGCTGTGTTGTGTTTCGAGGCGACAGGGGGGCTAGAGGCCCCGCTTCGCCGCTTGCGGTAACCCGAGGCGGGGGTGACGGCCTATCGGGTTAACCCCGCGCGGGCACGGGCTTTTGCGCGCAGCACGGGGCGGCTGGCCAAGACGGACCGTGTCGATCCGCTGTTCTGCGCGAGATGGGGCGGCGGCTGGATCTGTCGATCTGCGCGCCCGAGCCTGAAGACTTATGCGAAATCAGGCAGTTGCGGGTGCGCCGCCGCCAGTTGGTGCAAGATCGCACGCGCGAGGTGGTGCGCGCGGGGCAGGCCGAAGGGGCCTATGCAAGGGCCTCGATCGCGCGGGTGCTGGCGCTGCTCGACGCGGAAATCACCGCCGTTGAGGCGGAAATCGCAGCCAAGATCAAGGCCAGCCCTTGAGCGTGCGCGCGGGTTGATCTGCTGCGCAGCGCCCCAGGCGTGGGGCCTGTGGTGGCCACCGCGCTGCTGACCGAGCTGCCCGAGATTGGCCAAATCGACGGGGGTGCAGCGGCAGCGCTGGCGGGCCTTGCGCCGATGGCGCGCGACAACGGCCTGCGATCCAGGGACGCGACGCATCGGCGGCGAGGCGCAAACCCCTGCGCGATGCACTTTACCTTGCGGCACTCTCGGCCATGCGCCATTGCCCCCAAATCCGCGACTTCGCCGCACGGTTAAAGGCCAATGGCAAATCAGGAAAACAATGCGTCTGAGCTACTCCCCCAACTCTTGGACAGATTTCCGGGTGACTTAAGCTACTGCCTGGACCTGCCGATCAGTTTGGGTTGCGTTGAAGTAGACCACGGCGGGCGGTTGTCCGCCATGGGCAGTGTGAGGGCGTTGGTGGTTGTAGAACGTCATCCATCGCCCGATGCCGGCCCGAGCCTGCGATCCGGTTTCCCAAGCGTGCAGATAGACGCATTCATACTTCAGTGACCGCCATAGGCGCTCGATGAAGATGTTGTCCAGATACCGGGCTTTGCCGTCCATCGATATCCGGGTGCCGATCCGCTTCAACCGGTCGGTCCAGTCGAAGGACGTGAACTGCGACCCCTGGTCGGTGTTCATGATTTCGGGCCGTCCGAATTTGTGGATGGCTTCGTTCAGCGCATCGACGCAGTACTCGGCCTCCAGAGTATTCGAGATGCGCCAAGCCAGCACCTTACGTGTGAACCAGTCCATGATGGCGACGAGATAAAGGAAGCCTTTGCGCATCGGAATGTAAGTGATATCCGCGCACCAGACCTGATTTGGCCGGTCAATCCGCAGCCCAGCGAGCAGATAAGGGTAGGTCTTGTGCCCTTTGGCAGGCTTGCTGGTATTGGGTTTCTGGTAGATCGGCATCAACCGCATAAGGCGCATCAGGCGTCGGATGCGCTTTTCGTTCACGGCATATCCCTCGTTCTGCAGATGCCATGTCATTTGCCGGACGCCATAAAACGGCGTGTCCAAAAACTGCCTGTCGACCGTTCGCATCAGCTCGAGGTTCAGCGCTGTCTCGCCCTGCGGCGCGTAATAAAACGACGACCGCGAGATCGACAGCAACTGACATTGTGCCCCGACTGACAGATTGGGGTGGGCTCGTTCGATCATGCCGCGCCTCACTTCCCGATCCAAGGTTTGAGCTTTCGTGACAAAAAATCGTTGGCGACTGCCAGTTCTCCGATCTTCGCATGAAGGGCACGGACCGTTTCCTCGGCAATCTCGGCATTGGCTGACGCCTGACCGCCACGCTCGAAAATCCCCGCCGCGCCTTCGAGCAATGCTTTCTTCCATTGGTGGATCATGGTCGGATGAACCTCATAGGCGGCCGCCAACTCCGACACCGTGCGTTCGCCCTTCAGCGCCTCCAGCGCAACACGGGCCTTGAACGCCGCATCATGGTTTCTGCGTTTCGACATGTTCTGATCTCCTAAATTTGGGATCAGCAAACCTCCAGATCGTAGCTTACGTCACTGTCCGATTTTCGGGGGGTAGCTCACGACATCCCGAAAGGTTCTGAATTTCGGTAATTTGTGCTGCTCGTCTTGTGAATGTGTCGGCGAAATAAATGGAACCTCTTCGATATCACGCGCGCAAATCAGCTCACAACCCGTTCCCGTATTTGCGGTGTTCCAAATATCGCCGCATTATACAAATTGAAAGAAACGGAAAATCCAGCGCCTTCAAACGCTTTATGATCTCTTTCAACGCGCCGCCCGGCATCTCATCACTTGACAACGGTTCAAAACCTATCCCCCGCATCGTGTGGGGACGGTGTGCAAGTGATGCCGAAAGCAAGCCCCTTACATTTTCGATGACCGCAAATTTCGGCCTCCAGTTCGCAAATCATATCAACAAAATGCAGAAAACGTTACCGCGAGGGTCATTAACAGGCTGCGGAAATAGTCCAAAAGCCGGAATGGCTTCCCTCGGCAGTGACTGAGGGGGTTGCGTGTCTTGCCAGTTGGCGCGAGAGGTATTTCCGCCCGCTGTGCGTTATTCGCCTTCATGCGGGCAGCAAGCGGGGCAGTCGGGCGAGGTTGTTGGCAGCCATGGTCAAAATGAAGCGGGACCGCACCCTCTCAACGCCGCGATAGACGGTCTGGGCCATGTGGCCCACGGTCTTCGCCCAGCCGAAAACCTCTTCGATCCGTTTGCGGTGCTTGATCGACAGGGCATACCCCTCGTGTCGGGTGGTTCGGCCGTCGATCGCTGAATATCGCGATTTCTGGGCGACGTGGGGCGTGACGCAGGCCTTGCGCAGATCGGCGACGAACCCTGCCGCATCATACCCCTTATCGGCCCCCAGCGTCAGCCGCCGGGTCGATCCGGGCGAATGGCGATGGATCATGTCCAGGGCGGCGCGCCGTTCGGCATGACCGTCCGCCTGGGTCAGGTCGCCCTGCACGATCAGCCCGCAGCGGTTCTCCATCAGCGCATGCCCCATGAAGCACAGCATCGCGCCGGTGCCGGGAGATTTCTTGTAGAGCCGCGCATCCGGGTCGGTGGTCGAGGCATGGGTGGCGTTGGAGCGCTTCTCGCCCCGGAAATCGACTTCGGCATTGCGGTTCTGGTGGGTGGGGCGGGGCATCAGGGTGGTCTCGGGTCGGGTTTCTGCAGGTTGGTTCTCGGCGGCGGTGTTTGGTGCGGGTGGATCGCCCGGCCCACCGTCATCGGGCGGGGCAACCTCAGGGTTTGGCTGGAAACTCTTTATGGATGCCCAGGCCTTCACCAGCGTGCCATCCACCGAGAATTGCTCATCCGACAGAAGTGGTGCTACCTCGCGATGTGCCAGGATCGCGGACATCACCTGCGCGACATCTCGGTCGTCAGCAGCCGGTCGCGGTTCTTAGTGAACACCGTCGGGACCCACACGAGATCGCTTGAAAGGATCATTGGTTTCTGGAAGATGGCTGAGAACAGGTAGGTATCGTCCCAAGCCGCTAATTTTCTGTCGTTTTCATGCTGATCCTGCTGGTGCCCAAACCCCAAACCCCAAACCCCAAACCCCAAACCCCAAACCCCTTCAGAATATAACACAGGTTCACAGTTTGTCAATGTTAAAGCAATCGGCTCTGGGTTAATCAGTATGGAAGAGATTCTTCTGTGATTTCCTATCTTTGGCTAGTTCATCTTCAATCTGTTTGATGGTGTCCCTGGCTACCTCATTTTCTCTCCCGTGATTCTTGGAAAGCAACTTTTGTTGCTGATCCTACCTCTTAGTGTTTCTTCCAATACCCGTCTTTACCAGTTAGTTGACAAACTTCTTTTCTCTGAGGCGTTGTA
This sequence comes from Cypionkella sp., assembly GCA_034519315.1. Taxonomy (GTDB): domain Bacteria; phylum Pseudomonadota; class Alphaproteobacteria; order Rhodobacterales; family Rhodobacteraceae; genus Cypionkella. Next base: position 33,486 of record JAXHON010000002.1, read on the forward strand.
TCAAGAAGTTATCGTGGACCAACTTGACTTCAGGGATCTCTTTCACATCGGCAAGTTCCGGAAATAGGTGTATTTTTCTTGTGTTCCCTTCTAGATAACATCGTATGCAACTTGGATACACCATCGACGCACCCTTGGATCTGGGCGACACTTTGTTCCATCTCCTCTCCTGTAGCTATGGAAGGCCCCAAAGTTCGGTTGAAGTCCCTAAGTTGAGACAGCGTCTCTTCATCAAGTAACCTCATTGGCAAGTGAGTCGAGTCTGCTGAAGAGTGCTGATGTCCGCACTCCGGAAAATACCGAAATTTCACCAGTCCGGCCGAGGCTCGATCCGGACCACCTCGTGCGGTCTTTGACTTTTGGTTCCTGCAAGCCGCAGGCGTCCGACTGACTTCAGGAAAGCCGAGGTTAGTGCTCCTGTGCTGTGGACTGGAGCTGGACCCAGCAGGTTCATGAGCATCATGTTCGACATGCTGGCGAGGTGGAGGTTCGTGACGGAAACTGGCTAGAGTTTTTCTGGTTTTTGCAGATGAGTTCGAATAGTTTGATATCCGTGAGTTCTTGCAGCGGTTTCACCAGGTTGGTTTCTTTGGTAAAGAAGAAATCCTTTATCCGTGTTGCGTAGGGCAAATCGTTTTTTGAAGAACCTCTCCAATGGTGTGCTGCAGTTTTGATTCTCCATTCTTCATGTTTCTCAGGTAGAAGTCATAAAGCAGGAGCAAAATTTTGCCGACACTGATAACATAAAGCATGACAGAATCCCAAAAGTGTTTGCTGACCGGAGAGATTCTTGGGGGTTGATCTAGCATCTGTGCAGGAAGTTCTAATTTCGAACTAGTCGTTTCTGCTTTCAAATCACCCAAAAAGCTTCTTGTCACTGCTGCATGAGTGGGCATGACTTCCCTTTAGATTGATGTCTTGGAAAGATACATTTCCTTTAAGCTTGGGTTGTCCAGCAAAGCTCCGCAAAGAGTGGTTGATGGCCCCTCGAATCGGATTGCCTGAATGCAGCAGCGTTGAATGATGATTTTGAACAGCATACTGGCTCATGTTGTTTCTCGCTGATAAGTTCATACTTTGCTCGCTTGGATAGAGCTCTACTACTTGGCCGTCTCCGAAATCTATTCTTTTGGGTCCTCTCAGAACTTTGGAAAGAGATTTTCTCTTGGCAAACTGGACGAACTTCACCACCATTCGTTCGTTTCTCAGGCGTTGAGAGAAGCTCTTTTTTGTGGGCTCCACCGATGAAATCATCAGGATTGAGACTTACTTTCTCTAACAATTCCTTCTTTCGATTGATAGGCTGAGCCAACAGATTACCTATGAATACTTTCTGAAGTTTGTCCTTGCCTCTCGACCAAAAGTACATTTTCTGAAAGACGCCTAGTCTTTCACCCTGACAGTCCTTGCTTCATTCGATAGAGATCTCATGTGCCCCAGCGCTTCTCGTCTCGCAAGACTTGCCTGACCTTCATCAAACCACCGCCGACAGACTGCTTAAATACTTCACCCGACGGACCCGACATGTGCGAGTGTTGCCGCCGTTTGTCCGCATTCAGATAACTCGACCGACAGTCTGCTGCTCTCGTTGTTCGTACCCTTTGTGTTCCATCGCTGATGTCTGAGCGCTGTTTTGCCACTATTGTCAGTTTGGTACCAATTTGTTTCTTCTGCTCGGAATTTCGGTGTTTCTCTGGATTTGGTTCGGATGATGGTGTTCAAATCACCGTTTTGGATATTATGACTGACTCGTTTCTTGTGATACCCGAAGGCGTTGCCAGGTCGGTGATTCGTGCTTTCGAAGGAGCTACGATCGAACCTGGGACGGGCAGCTCAGGGGTTCTGGTCATCGGCGAGACAGAGATGCCGAGACTTGATTGGGGGTTTGGGAGACGTCGAGGTAAGTTTCCTTGGTTTAGATGGCGATTCCAACGACCTGTTAGAGGGATTGAGGTTGGAGCTGTTGGAGGCGGCGCTTCTGGTGAAAAGGTTCTCAATCGATCTTGCTCTCTGGTGGAACCACTTCTAGAGTTGGGTCAGTTATCAGACATCCTTGGTCACTCTGAGGAGTATGACGAATGGTCTGGTTTCGATACAGGCTCTCAAACCCCTTGTTTGAGTATTCTGGTCGATGGTATTTCGATTTTCTGATCCAACTGCCTTGGAAAGCAGAAGTTTCTGTTTGAAAAAGCTCTCTTCAGTTTACGCCGAGATTTTATGCTCTCCTCTAAGTTCAGATTGATCCTGTTGTCCCAAACTTAACCTGCTATGTTGTAATCTCTCTCTGTAGTTGTTGTCTGCTTTACAAACATACTAGATTGCTTTTCGGGTCCAGAACTAGCATACCTATGAAAAGTCAGCATCATGACACCCAGTTTCTTAAACAGCAGTACTGGCTAAATAATTCAACTCACCCTACTGGGGTTTGGGGTTTGGGGTTTGGGGTTTGGGGTTTGGGGTTTGGGGGCAATTACGTAACTGAACGAAGTGCT